>CAZNZW010000001.1:0-56947 GCA_964577615.1 uncultured Desulfobacterales bacterium
CGGTATGCAGCCGATGCTTCGTTATCCCCGTCGAAGCCGTTTCGCCCCCATTTTTAGGATATACCGAAGAAATGGGTATATGAAAGAACAGTGTTTCTGCCGTAAATTAAGGGTTGCCGCCGGATATGTCAAGGCGGAAAAAGGGGGAGCGGGGCGGCGCCTATTTAACGCCGTAGTGGCGGCGTTGACGGGCCAGATCCCGTTTTTCGGTTCGGTTGCGGATTGTTTCGCGTTTATCGTATTTCCGTTTTCCCCGGGCCAGCCCCAGGGTGACCTTGGCTTTGCCGTTTTTGAAATATACTTTGAGCGGGATCAGCGACAGGCCTTTTTCATTGACCTTTCCGAAAAGCCGGTGGATCTCTCTTTTGTGCATGAGAAGTTTGCGGCGACGCAGTGGTTTGTGGTTGCCGTAATAGGCAAAGGGGTACTCGCCGATATGCATCTGGTGCAGAAAGACCTCGCCGTTTTCAATTCTGGCGTAGGCATCTGTCAGGTTGCATCGGCCCATGCGCAGCGCCTTGACCTCGGTCCCCTTGAGGACCATGCCGGCTTCAAACTGGTCTTCAATAAAATAGTTAAACCGGGCTTTGCGGTTATTGGCGATTATTTTGATCGGTTCTTTGGGCATTGGCGTTCGTTGGGCTGTTTGAGTTTATTGGGTTAATTGGGTTAGTCGGGTTTGTTGGGTTGTCGGGGGGTTACCATCATCTGGGCCATGCGGTCGCCGAAGCGATGATAAACCATCTGACGGATACCGTCGGCGGAGTGGACCCGCAACGCCTCCTTGAGGAACGCTTTGGCTTCTTCGCAGTTGAGCGTCCGAATAAAACATTTGACCGTGGGAATGGCCTGCGGACTCATGCTGAGTTCATCCAGACCCAGGCCCAGAAGGATCGGTACGTAGGTCAGGTCCGCCGCCATCTCTCCGCACATATATACCTTGATATTTTTATCCACAGCTACATCGGCCACCTGTTTAAGCATTCGCAGAACGGCGGGGTGCAGCGGGTGATAAAGGTGGGCCACTTCCGGGTTCCCCCGATCCACGGCCAGGGCATACTGGATCAGGTCATTGGTCCCGATGCTGAAAAAATCGACTTTTTCGGCGATGATATCCGCCATCATCACGGTGGCGGGCACCTCAACCATGATGCCGATTTTGATGTCCGCGTTGTATGGGACCCCCTGGGCGGCCAGGTCATCCGCGGCCT
Source organism: uncultured Desulfobacterales bacterium (assembly GCA_964577615.1). Lineage (GTDB taxonomy): Bacteria > Desulfobacterota > Desulfobacteria > Desulfobacterales > QNYZ01 > QNYZ01. The sequence continues at coordinate 1,212 of CAZNZW010000001.1, forward strand.
TGGCCAGCAGTTGCCGGGTCGCTTCGATTTCACCGCAGCTTGAGATCATGGGGAGCAGCAGCCGAACTTCTCCGTGGACGGCGGCGCGCAAAATGGCCCTGAGCTGCGTGGCGAAAACCTGGGGACGCTGGAGGCAGAAGCGAATGCCCCGCAGCCCCATGGCCGGATTGGGCTCCACGGGTGTCACGTGGCTGTTGATTGCCTTGTCGCCATTGGTATCCAGGGTTCGGATCGTCACCGGTTTGCCGGCCATGACTTCCACCACGCCCCGGTACTTTTCGAACAATTCATCTTCGCTGGGGAATCCCGGCCGGTTCATATACTGAAACTCCGTGCGGTACAGGCCGATACCGTCACCGCCATGACTGTCAACCGCCGCCACTTCTTCCGGCAATTCGATATTCCCCATGATTTTGATGTCAATGCCATCCAGGGTCCGGGCCTGACAGAAGCTGTCGCGGGTAATTTTCGCCTTGAACTGCTCGTAGCGGTACCCGCGTTCTTCATATGCCAGAATGGTCTGCTCGGTGGGGTGGACGATCACCAGGCCCTCGAGACCATCGACGATCAGCAGGTCGTCATTTTCGATAACCCGGGTGGCCCTGTTCATGCCGAGCACCGTGGGGAGCCCGAGCGTCCGGGCGATAATGCCGGTATGTGAGGTCATCCCCCCCCGGTCCGTGATGAATCCCTTGATCCGTTCCAGGTTGATTTCGCTGGTTTCCGCGGGTGAGAGCTCTTCGGCAACAAGGATGACCCGCTTGTCAATTTCGGAAATATTGATGGTATCAAGCCCCACCAGATTGCGCAGTATTCGGTCGGATACCTGGGCGACGTCTGCGGCCCGCTCCCGCAGATAGGGGTCGTCCAGCTGCTGGAACATCGATTTAAGTGTGCCGGTGACTTTTTTTAACGCCCATTCGGCGTTTATTTTTTCCTTTTCGATGGTGTCCAGCGTTCGGCGATAAAGCATCCGGTCTTTCAAAAGCGCCTGGTGGGTTTCGAGGATCGGCGTGTGACCGTTGAATTTATCTTTTGATAAATCGATCAGGGACTGCAGCTCTTCGCCGGTTTCCTTAACGGCGCTTTTAAAGCGGTTGGTCTCGGCAACCAGCCCCTCGTCGTGGATGCGGTATTTTTTAATCACCTCCACACCGCCGGTGTCGACCAGATAGGCCTTGCCGATGCAGATACCGGGAGATACACCGATCCCGCTATAGATCCGTTCTTCCTTTTTCAGGTCGGTTTCCCGGATGGGGTCAAGGGTCATTTTATTCGGGTTCTCCAAATCCGCTATGGATCAGTCTGGCAATGGCGGTTAAAATATGACGATCGGCAATGTCCTCAATCCGGATCGTCACTTTGCTTCCCCGGGGGCGATTGAGCATCAGAATGTCCATGGTGCTTTTGGCGTTTACCTCGTCTTCGGGGATCGCCAGCCACACCCGCCGGTGGGTGCGGCCGGCAATGGCGGCAATCCGGGCGGCCGGGCGCGCATGCAGGCCCAGCGCATTGACAATCGTCACTTCCCTGCTCAGCTGCTGATGATCACCATCCGGCATCGTGTCGCCCTGGTTTTTTTCGGATACGGGGTCAGGATTTTTGTTTTTTATTTTTCAGTGCCTCGTCGATCATTTTTTGAATGCCGCCGGCTGAGCGGTCCCGAACGGGTTTACCGTTGATGTACAGGGTCGGAGTCCCGCTGACGCCGGCATTGAGCCCCTGTTTGTAATCCTGCCGGATCTGGTTGAGGATGGTCGGGTCCTTCATCTTTTTATCAAAGGCCGCCGGGTCCAGTTTGAGTTCTTTTACAATCTCATCGATTTTCTGATCGTTGAGTTTGCTGTGATTTTTAAACAAAGCATCGTGAAACGGCCAGAATTTCTGCTCGGTTTTGGCGACCATGGCCGCCATGGCGGCTTTGACCGAATAGCGATGACTCGACAGGGGGAAATGCTTGAATACCAGCCGGACTGTTTTGGGATTTTTTTTCAGGATATCGTCCAGCGTGCCGACCAGCCGGCTGCAGTAGGGGCATTGAAAATCCGAAAATTCAACGATGGTCACCGGTGCATCTGCCGGTCCTTTTTCCGGAGAGCCGGTCAGGTCGAAGTGACGGATGAAATCAAGCATAATAATATCGACTGTTTTTTTCTTTTTGCTCTGGAGGTAGAGTATGTCCTCTTTTTTGCCGGTTTGGAGGCTGTCGATATCCCGGCCAACGTCAATGGTGTCGTTCAGAGAGCCACTGGCGCTGTAAATATGTATTTTGCCCGTATCGGTCAGCACAAAAATCCACTTGCTGTTGGCCGAAACAGCCGTATCAATGGGCGTTTCTCCAATGGCAAGGGTTTTACCCGGATGCCACTCAACCTCGGCCAGGGTTGCCGGCGCGGTGCCGGTCAGGATCAAAAATATTGTCAGAATGAGGGTGTAAATTTTTTTCATAGAGACTCCTTCACGTGTTCCGGGTGTGCATTTTATTTTTTAGCCGGCGTATAATCGCACAGCGGCTCTTCAGCCATGTAATCACCGGTTGCCTCATAGGCCCGGGCCCGGCATCCCCCACAGACTCGCTTATATTCGCAGGGGCCGCATTTACCCGACAATTTGTCGTAATTGCGAAGATTTTGAAAAATTTCGGCATCGCGCCAGATGTCGCCAAAACAGGTCCGGGTGACATCGCCGCAATTTAAATCCAGAAATCCGCAGGGCTGGACAATACCGGTATGAGAGACAAAGCAGAACCCGATCCCCCCCAGGCATCCGCGGGTGACCGCGTCCAGCCCGTGGCTCTGGAAACTGACCGTTTTGCCCTCTTGGCGGGCGCGCTGACGCAGGATACGGTAGTAGTGCGGGGCGCAGGTCGCTTTAAGCTGCAGCGGTGTTCGCTCCCGCTGATCATAAAACCAGTTGAGCGTTTCTTCGTATTCGGCCGCGTTAATGGCTTTGTCGAGGATGTATTTGCCCCGGCCCGTGGGGACGAGCAGGAAAATATGATGGGCCACGGCGCCGAGCTTTTCGGCCAGGGCGAGGATCCTGGGGATTTCCTTTAAATTGGCCTGGGTAATGGTCGTGTTAATCTGAAATTCGATGCCGGCCGCCCGGGCGTTTTTCAGGCCCTGCAGCGCCCCGTCGAATGCGCCGGGGACCCCGCGGAACCGGTCGTGGACGTCGGCTGTTGCACCGTCGAGGCTGACGCTGATTCTCTGGATGCCGGCATCTTTCATTTTACCGGCGGTGGCCGGGTCGATGAAGGTGCCGTTGCAGGCCATGACCATGCGCAGGCCCAGCCCGTCTCCGTGCCTGGCCAGATCGAAGATATCCGGTCGCAGCAGCGGCTCGCCGCCGGTGAGGATGATGATCGGCCGGGCGACTTCGGCGATTTCATCGAGCAGGCGCAGGGCGGCCGGGGTATCAAGCTCGCCGTCGTAGGGGCCGCAGGTCGCCGAGGCCCGGCAGTGCACGCAGGCCAGGTTGCAATTGCGCGTGGTTTCCCAGGCCACCAGCCGGAGCGCGGCCGTCCTGGGTTTATCCGCGTCCGAGGGAGCGGCGTGGGGATGTCGGGGCGTATGTGAAGAACAGTCCATTGTTGTATCCGTCAGGTCGTGTGGTCGTTTAGCGCCCGGGCCGCATCCATGGCAAAATAGGTCAGAATCATGTCCGCGCCGGCCCGTTTGATGGCGGTCAGGGTTTCGAGCATGACCCGCCGGCCGTCGATCCAGCCCAGTTGTTCGGCGGCCTTGATCATGGAAAACTCGCCGCTGACGTTGTATGCCGCCACGGGCAGGTCGATGGCCTGCCGAACCCGGCAGATGATGTCGAGAAACGCCAGGGCCGGTTTAACCATGATGATATCAGCGCCTTCGGCAATGTCCAGGGCCACCTCGCGCATGGCTTCGTCGGCATTGGCCGGATCCATCTGGTAGGTGCGGCGGTCGCCGAACCGGGGCGCCGAATCGACCGCGCTGCGAAAGGGGCCGTAATAGGAAGAACAGTATTTGGCGGCATAGGCCATGATGGGCGTATCGGCAGATCCGCTGTCGTCCAGGGCGCATCGGATGGCCGCGACCCGGCCGTCCATCATATCCGACGGGGCGACCATGTCGGCGCCGGCCGCCACATGGGACACGGCGGTTTTTGCCAGCAGTTCCAGGGTGGCATCGTTTTCGATTGTTTCGCCGGAAACAATGCCGCAGTGGCCGTGATCGGTATATTCACACAAGCAGACGTCGGTGATGACGAGAAGGTCCGGTACCGCTTCCTTGACCGCCCGCACGGCCCGCTGGACGATGCCGTCGGCGGCGTACGCCTCGCTGCCCACGGCGTCTTTGTCATCGGGAATCCCGAAAAGGATGACGGCGGGAATCCCCAGTTCCGCCGCTTCCCGGGCCGTCTGGGCCAGCATGTCCGGGGAGAGCTGGAACTGGCCCGGCATGGCCGCTATGGGGGTCTTGACCTTTTTCCCGCCAATGGCAAAAAGCGGGAGGATCATGTCGTCGGGCGTTAAAACGGTTTCGCGCACCAGCCGGCGAAGGGCGTCGGTGCGTCGCAGACGCCGGGGGCGCTGGGTGGGAAAAGGCATGGCGGTCTCCTTTATGCCGATGGGGCGATTTCTTCGTCGGTGAGGTAACAGGCCGGGTCCGGCGCCCAGAGATCGTTGGTTGCCGCTTCGGCCCGCACCCGGAAATTACCGCCGCATACGTCCAGCCAGCGGCAGGTGGCGCAACGGCCGGTGACATATTTCTTTTTGTCTTTGAGGCGCTTCATCAGCGGTTCGGATGTGTCGGACCATATTTCGGAAAACGGCCGGTGGCGCACATTGCCGAAACTGTAATGGCGCCAGAACTGATCGGCATAAACTTCACCGTCCCAGCTGACGCAGCCGATGCCCCGGCCCGAGTTGTTGCCTTCATTCATCTTGAGCAGCTCATAGACGGCTGCGGCGCGTTCAGGGTCTTCCTTGAGGAGCCGCAGGTAAATGTATGGGCCGTCGGAATGGTTGTCGACGGTGAGAATTTCCCTGGGTTTACCGGCGTCGCACAGGGCCCGGGTGCGGTCCATGATCAGGTCAACGGCGCGGCGGGAATCTTCGAGGCTCAGGTCGTCTTCAATCAGCTTGGTGCCGCGTCCCGCGTAAACGAGATGGTAAAAGCAGGCCCGGGGGATATTCTTCTCCTCGATCAGGTCAAATATCTTGGGAATTTCGTCCCTGTTGAACCGGTTGATGGTAAAACGCAGGCCCACCTTGATGCCGGCGGCCTGGCAGTTTTCGATCCCTTCCATGGCCTTTTTAAAGGCCCCCTTGACCGCCCGGAAACGGTCGTTGACCGGTTCCAGACCATCGAGGCTGATGCCCACGTAGGACAGGCCAATCGCCTTGAGGGTGCGGGCGGTATCTGCATCAATGAGGGTGCCGTTGGTGGAGATGACGGCCCGCATCTTTTTTTCGATGGCATAGGCGGCGAGTTCGGGCAGATCCTCACGCATCAGCGGTTCTCCGCCGGAAAAAAGCACCACCGGCACGCCAAAGGCGGCCAGATCGTCCAAAAGCGCCTTGCCTTCCTGCGTGGTCAGCTCGTTTTCGAAGGGAATGTTTTTGGCGTGCGCATAGCAGTGAACGCATTTCAGGTTGCAGCGGCGGGTGATATTCCAGACCACCACCGGGCGTTTGTCTTTTGAAAACTGGAGCAGATGGGAAGGCAGCTGGCCCGACAGGCGTCCATAACGCAGGGCATCCGAAGGCTCTACCGTGCCGCAGTATAGTTTTGAGATACCGATCATAGGTTTTTTTACACCCCTGGCTTGGTTAAAACAATAAAACAGCTGCCGAATACGGGCGGCTTTGCCCGTCACATGCGCGGGGCATGCGCAGCAGATTCCAGATGTCTTCGTACCACACCTGGCCGGTGATTTAAAATTAAAAGTGGGGAAGATCTTCGATGCGACCCGCCCGGCGGTGATTTCCCCTGAATAGCCATCCGGGCCCGATTGTCAGTCGACGGTATCGTCCGGCGCCGGGGACGCCGTCAGCTCTTCCCTGATCAGTTGATTGATGAATGCTTCAGGTTCAAGCATGGCCTGGCGTGAAATTAAAAACCGGTCTTTTCCCGTTTTTTCCCGGATAAGCCTGAAGCCAAGCGCAAAATCCTCGGTGAACTGTTTCTGAAAATCGTCCCTGGCCGCCGTTCCGCCGGCCAGGTTTTCCATGATCAGATCCACTGCGTCGTTTTCCAGGACGATATGGATGTCATGCTGTTTCTGAAAATCCGATTCGATCTCCATGGCGTCATCGTAACAGGCCCGCATTCTGACAAAAATATGGTCGATGTCCATGGGCGACCGGGTATAAATATCGGCCGCCAGATTGATCCGGGATTCCGTCAGTGTAAAATTGACCTGGCTGGAAAGCCGGTCCCGGTTGAAGCGGATATATTTTCTGATCATTTGACGTTCTTTGTCGGCCAAGCGGTCAAAATCAGCCTGGCGCTGTTTGTTTCCCGAAACGTCCCCTATCTGTTCAAAAAAATGCCCCGGATCATCCAATATGGCCGGCGTCACCGGAAAACGGGCCAGTGATGTCGTCGGCAGTCGTCGCTCGAAAGTGAGCAGGGCGTTCTCAACGGCACTGACCAGGCCCCGGGCACCGGTATTTTCGCCAAATGCCTGGTGGGCCAGGGCTGTCAGCGCACGGTCATCGAATTTGACGTCAATATCGTAGGCGGCAAAATCAAGTTTTTTTCCTAATATAATCGGATTGTTGGGGTTTTTCAGGATTTGATAAAGATCTGTTTCGGTCAAATGCTCAAAAACTGCCCGTACGGGCAGGCGCCCGATGAATTCAGATTCGAATCCATATTTGATCAGGTCTTCCGCCTTTGTTTTGACCAGGATGTCGGTATGATCATCCGTCTCTTTCAGGCGGGCGCCGAAGCCGATTCCCTGCGTTGTGAGCCTTCTTTCAATGATTTCCGGTAAATCAGAGAAAGCCCCGCTCATGATGAAGAGGATGTTGCGGGTGTTGACCGCTCGTTTTTCGCGGTTGCCGGTTTTGCGTAAATGTTCGATTTCCTGAAACATGGAGACCGGATCATGGGGAACTTTTAAATCCACCTCGGTTTCTTCCATGGGTTTTAACAGGGCCCGCTGGACGCCGGTTCGGGACACATCGGCGCCGATACGGTCGCGGTTGCCGGCGATCTTGTCGATTTCGTCGATGTAGATGATGCCGTATTGGGCCATCTCGATATTATCGTCGGCCGCTCGCACCAGGTCGCGCACCAGATCTTCCACGTCGCCGCCGACATAGCCGGTTTCACTGAATTTAGTTGCATCTCCCTTGACAAAGGGAACGCCGATTTTTTGGGCAATCAGCTTGATCATGTATGTCTTGCCCACACCGGTGGGGCCGATCATCAGCACGTTGTTTTTGATACCCCCCACCATGTCCGGGGTTGTTTCCGGTGTGGAAAGTAACCGTTTGATGCGGTTGAAATGGGTGCAGATTTTGGTGGCCAGAACCTCTTTGGCCCGGTCCTGCTTGATGATGTAGCGGTCCAGGTAGCCGATGAGAGCTTCGGGTGTCAGATCAAAGTGCGCCAGACGGCTGGCCGCGGGTTTTTTTTCTTTGCCGGCTGTCCGGCTGTGGGGCAGCACGACAGGGGTGATCATCCGGACCGCGCCGCCGTATTTTTCAGACAAAAACTTGCTGATATCTTTTTCGATCTCTTTTGGATCGGGCAGTTTTTCCATGTTTATCTCCTCGGTGACATGATAATCACCCGCAGATTCGTTTTCAAGGCGTCTTTTGACGGTTGAAGCGAGTGTTTCCCGACACCCGGGTATTCGGCCCGGAGTTTTTAAGTGGTCCGCCGGAGGCATATAGGAAGACGCGATAATCGGGTTAAAAAGCGTAAGGAAAGCTGTTTCGGTATTTCCGCCGGCAATATCATTGACCCGATATGGGCGTCCGTGCTATTTTGACCCGATTTATTATATGGTAATAATTTTGTTAACCGATAAGAGCGGATTGGCAGCTTCAGGAGGATGATCGTTATGCGGGAGGTAGTGATTGTAAGTGGTACCCGGACAGCCATCGGCAATTTTGGCGGCGGCCTGAAAACTGTACCGGTGGTGGAAATGGGCGCGGCAGTCATACGGGACGTGCTGGTCCGGGCGGGTCTGCGCCCGGTTGTGGGAGAAACGGTGATCGGCAATGCCCCGGAAAAGCTGAAAAACCGGGGGGCCATTGAACTGGAAGAAAAATACGGCAACTGGGACGCGGATGCGGTACCGATAACGATCGACGAAGTGATCATGGGCAATGTCCTCCAGGCGGCGCAGGGGCAGAATCCGGCCCGTCAGGCGATGATCCGGGCCGGACTCTGCAAGGAAACGCCGGCGGTGACGATCAATAAAGTCTGCGGATCCGGATTGAAATCGATTGCCATGGGAGCGGCGGCCATTATATCGGGCCAGGCGGAAGTGGTGCTGGCCGGGGGACAGGAAAACATGAGCCAGGTGCCCATGGCCCTGCCCAAGGCCCGCTGGGGCCACCGCATGGAATTGACCGGCGTGGGCGATATTTATGACCTGATGGTGTTCGACGGGTTGTACGAGATATTTTACGGGTATCACATGGGCCTGACGGCGGAAAATATTGCCGCCCTTTACGATATCAGCCGAACCGCGCAGGATGAACTCAGCGTTCTGAGCCACCAGCGGGCCCGCCAGGCGATTGCCGATGGCACCTTTTCATCTGAAATCACGCCGATTACCGTCAAGGTCCGCAGGAAAGAAATGGTGTTTGATACGGATGAGCGCCCCATGGATACCGATATGGAAAAGATGAGCCGGTTGCGGCCGGCCTTTAAAAAAGACGGAACGGTCACGGCGGGCAATGCCTCCGGGATCAACGATGCCGCGGCAGCGGTATTGCTCATGTCGGCTGATAAGGCAAAAGCGCTTGGGCTGGACCCCATTGTCAAGGTCAAGGCGTTTGCCGGTGGCGGCGTGGATCCGGCCTACATGGGACTGGGACCGGTGCCCGCCGTGCGCAAGGTGCTGAAAACAACCGGCATGACCCTGGCGGATATCGACCTGATCGAACTCAACGAGGCGTTTGCCTCCCAGGCGATCGGGTGCATGCGGGAACTGGATATTCCCACGGAGCGCCCCAATGAGCTGGGCAGCGGTATTTCCCTGGGCCATCCCATTGGCTGCACCGGTACCCGTCAGGTGGTTACCGGCATGTATCAGATGCAGCGCCGCAATTACAATACCGGGCTGGTGACCATGTGTATCGGTGGCGGGATGGGGCTGGCCATGGTGATGGAACGGTAATCAACCCGCATGAATCAAGGATAAAAGGATAAAGGGGAAACCGATGGATACTCCACGAAAAATCGGAACTCTGATATTTTTCGGCGTGCCGGTCATTGTCGGCGGCGGTATTGTCTATGCGCTTTTCGGCAGTATGACGGTGTTGTTTATTTATGAAGTTATTCTGCTGCTGCTGGCGGGAACAATTGTGGCCTGACTCACGTGTGGCGGCATCCGCCAGATGCCCCATTTGACAACCGACGGTAAAATCAGGTTTCGATGTATGGGCGGCTGAGACGGAAATCCCGTCCGCCCACTGGCTTTACCCGGCGGCAGGACGGATGACGGCGGCATATCCGGCCGGGTATTTTCTGATATCGTTGTGCCGCCATTGCTGTTTTTGCGATTTATCTAAAAGAAGGCGTTTTTAATATGGAAATGGAAAAGGAACATACACCGGAAGTCAGTATCGAACGAGAGATGAGACGTTCGTATCTCGATTACGCCATGAGTGTGATTATCGGACGGGCCCTGCCGGATGTGCGCGACGGGCTCAAACCGGTCCACCGCCGCATCCTTTTCGCCATGCGTGAGCTGAAAAACGACTGGAACAAGCCCTACAAAAAATCGGCGCGGGTTGTGGGTGATGTCATTGGTAAATACCACCCCCACGGGGATACGGCCGTTTACGATACCATCGTCCGGATGGCGCAGGATTTTTCTCTGCGGTACCCGTTTGTCAACGGCCAGGGAAACTTCGGCTCCATTGACGGCGATCCGCCGGCGGCCATGCGGTATACCGAAGTCCGAATGATGCGGCTGGCCCATGAAATGCTCGAAGATCTCGACAAGGAAACCGTCGATTTCATAGCCAACTATGACGACTCCATGACCGAGCCGGCGGTGCTGCCGGCCAAGGTGCCGGCGCTGCTGATCAACGGCTCGTCGGGGATTGCCGTCGGCATGGCCACCAATATCCCGCCCCACAATATCGGAGAGGTGATCGATGCCGTGTCCGCCCTGATCGATCATCCGGACATTGACATGGAAGAATTGATCCAGCGGGTTCCCGGGCCTGATTTCCCCTCGGGCGGGATTATCTACGGCACGCAGGGGATATACGATGCGTATCGCACCGGCCGGGGAGTGATCCGGCTGCGGGCGCGGGTCATGGTGGAGAAAGACAAACGCACCAGCCGGGAGACCATCGTGGTCAACGAGCTTCCCTACATGGTCAATAAAGCGACGCTTGTGGCCAAGATTGCCGAGCTGGTCCGTCACAAACAGATTGAAGGGGTGCGTTATGTCCGGGATGAATCGGACCGCGACGGGATGCGGATTGCCATCGGTCTGAAAAAGGACCAGTTCGCCCAGGTGATTGTCAATCAATTGTACAAGCATACGCGGATGGCGATCAGCTTCGGGATTATCTTTCTGGCCGTGGTGAAAAACCGCCCCGAGCTGATGACGCTCAAGGATATCCTGTCGCACTTTATCGCCCATCGCAAAGAGATTGTTCTGCGCCGTACGCGCTATGAGCTGCGCAAGGCCGAAGATCGTGCCCATATCCTGGAAGGATTAAAGATCGCCCTGGATCATCTTGATGAAGTGGTGGCTTTAATCCGGGCATCCAAAACGCCCAAGGAAGCCAAGGAAGGCCTGATCGCCCGGTTTTCTCTAAGCGCTATCCAGGCCCAGGCGATTCTCGATATGCGCCTGCAGCGGCTCACCGGACTGGAGCGGGAAAAGATCATTGAAGAGTATGTTCAGCTCCTCAAAGATATTGCCCACTACAAGGAAATTCTGGCCAGCGAGCGCCTGGTGCTCAACATCATCAAGGATGAGCTCGGCGAGATGCGCGATGCCTATGGGGATGAACGCCGCACCGAGATCGTGGCGGAAACCAGGGAAATCACCCTGGAAGACATGATCGTCGAAGAAGACATGGTGGTGACGATTTCCAACAGCGGCTATATCAAGCGGGCGCCCATTACCCTGTATCGCAGTCAGCGGCGGGGCGGCAAAGGCAAAACCGGGATGGCGACCAAGGAAGAAGACTTTGTCGACCGGCTGTTCATTGCCTCCACCCATCATACGTTTCTCTTTTTTACCAATCAGGGAAATGTGTATTGGTGCAAGGTCTACGAAATTCCCCAGGCCGGCCGCATGAGCCGGGGCAAGGCCGTGGTCAATCTGCTCAATTTCAATCCGGATGAAAAGCTGACAGCCGTACTGGCCGTCAAGGAGTTTACCCCCGGATACAATATCATCATGGCCACCAGAAACGGGCTGGTCAAAAAAACCGACCTGATGGAATACAGCCGACCCCGGGCCGGGGGCATTATTGCGCTGCGACTGGTCGATGGCGATGAGCTGATCGCGGTGAGAATCACCGATGGGTCGTTTAACATTTTTCTTGGCGCCGCCAACGGGAAATCGATCCGGTTTCACGAGTCGGACATCCGCACCCAGGGACGCGTGTCCCAGGGCGTGCGGGGCATGCGCCTGGACACCGAAGACCGCCTGGTGGCCATGGAAGTATTGAGCTATGGGCAAACCCTGTTTACGGTCACCGAAAATGGCTATGGCAAGCGAACCTCCATCGACGAATATCCGATCCAAAAGCGCGGCGGCAAAGGCGTTATTACCATCAAAACCAGCGACCGCAACGGCAAGGTGGTGTCTATTGTCCTCGTTGGCGAGGATGACGACCTGATGCTGATGACCGACAGCGGCAAGATTATCCGGATGCCGATTCACGGGGTCAGCGTGATCAGCCGGAACACGCAAGGGGTCAAGCTCATGGGGCTGGCGGACGAAGAACGTATTGTCAGCGCTGTGTGCCTTGCCGAAAAGGATAAGTAACCGGAGGATTCCGATGGCAAAGCCGGAGGGGACCTGCTTAAAAATTGGCGTTATCGGCGGTGGCAGCTGGGGAACGGCTCTGGCCGATCTGCTGGGTAAAAAGAATCATGCCGTGGATCTGTGGGTGTACGAACCGGAGGTCAGGACGCAGATTCAGGATCATCGGGAAAACCGGATGTTTCTTCCCGGCGTGACGCTGTCTGACAATATCCGCCCCACCAGCGATCTGACCCGGGCGGTTGCCGGCAAGGCACTGGTCCTGGTGGTCGTGCCGTCCCATGTGATGCGGACAACGGCCCGGCAATGGGGGCAGTCCCTTTCTGCGGATACGGTTGTCGTAACGGCCTCCAAGGGCATTGAAAACGATACCCTCCTGACCATGAACGGCGTGCTGCAGGCGGTGGTGCCGACGCTCGGTGCGGATCGAACGGGGGTGCTTTCCGGTCCGAGTTTTGCCCGCGAAGTGGCCGGGGAGATTCCGACGGCCGTGACGGCGGCATCCCGGCATCCCGAGACCGCTGCATTTATTCAACGGGCATTCGCAACCCCGTTTTTCCGGGTGTACACGATGGATGATGTTGTCGGCGTGGAACTGGGCGGCGCGGTCAAGAATGTGATTGCCCTGGCCGCCGGCGTGATCGATGGCCTCAACCTTGGCCACAATACCCGTGCGGCGCTGATTACCCGCGGACAAACCGAAATTCGGCGGTTGGGGATCCGCATGGGGGCCCGGCCCCGGACGTTTACCGGCCTGGCCGGTATCGGTGACCTGATTTTGACCTGTACCAGCGACCAGAGCCGGAACCACACGGTGGGCCAGCGGATCGGGCGGGGAGAAAAACTGGCGGATATCCTTGCCGATATGCAGATGGTGGCCGAAGGGGTGAAGACGGCCCGGTCGGTGTACCAGCTGTCCCGTCAACTGGATGTGGATATGCCGATCTGCCAGACGGTTTACCGGGTGCTCTACGATGGTCTGCCGCCAGGGGAGGGCCTGTATGCGTTGATGACCCGGGAGCTGAAACACGAGCTGGATGACGTTTAACCGGCGAATCACTTCTGCTGCGGGAACCGTCACCCTGGCGATCGGACCGGGACGTCAGCCGGCAGGAGCAGAGCCGTCACATGGAAAAAGATCCGAAATACAACTCTGACGCGGGCCACCGGTCCCGGCTGCGGAACCGGTTTTTAAAAGACGGCCTGGACGGCTTTCTCGACTATGAGGTCGTCGAGCTGCTGCTTACCCTGTCGACGCCCCGCAAGGATTGCAAGCCGGCGGCCAAGGCGGCCATGGCGCGCTTCAAAACTTTTCGGGGCGTTCTGGAAGCATCCGCACGGGAACTGACCGATATCGAGGGGCTGGGGACCAAAAATACGCTCGCCCTGCGTCTGGTAAAGGCGGTTCTGGATCGATACCTCGAAAAGCGACTGGTCGAGGGGATGGCGCTGAAAAATTCCCGGGATCTGTTTGATTACTTGGGTGGTAAGCTGGGCGGCCGGTCCACGGAATGTTTCATGGCCGTTTTTCTCGATGCCAGGAATCGGGTGATTGCCGGTAAAATTCTGTTTGAGGGGACGCTCACGGCCAGTTCCGTTTATCCCCGGGAAGTGGTTCGGGCCGCCATCGACCATCATGCCGCCGCGCTGATTCTGGCGCACAATCATCCATCGGGAGACCCGCGGCCATCTGCCCCGGACCTGGCGATTACCCGGCGCCTGATGGCCGCCTGCCGGGTAATGGATATTACGCTGCACGAGCATCTGATTGTGGGCGATAAGTGTTATTACAGTTTTGCCGATGAAGGGCATATCCGCCGGTTTACGCGGGAACTGGACGAGATGCCCCCGTAAACGGATCGGCGGCCGGTGCGCATTTTACCGGGAAAATATTGGAACCGGCAATATCAGGACTGGCAATGGACAGACAGGAAAGAGAAAAGCATGATGCGGCACTTCCGGAATGTTTCGGCCGGATGGACCAGGTTTTTCCCATGGGAGACAGCGGGCTCAGGGAAAGCCCCGCCGAATGTCTGGCGTGCGCCCGGAAAACGGATTGCCTGCGCCGGGCCATGGCCGGGCCGGAGGGGATGGAGCTGAAAATGGAAATGGTCTCGCGGGACCCGGATACGGGCCTGCGTGGCGTGTTGAAACGCTGGTCCCTGCGCAAGACTTTGTCCCGGCAGAAAAAGAATACCCAAGGGTGAGGGAGAAAAAAAGATGAAAACCATCAAAGATATTGCTCTGGGCGGGCGTCGTGTGCTGGTTCGGGTGGATTTTAATGTTCCTCTGGATGGCGACGGACACGTGACGGATGATGCGCGGATTCGGCGGTCGCTGCCGACCCTTGAATATCTGCTGGCCCGGAATGCCAGACTGATTGTGGCGTCTCACCTGGGACGGCCCGGGGGGAAAGTGGTGCCGGCATTCAGCCTGGCCCCGGCCGCCGCGTGTCTCGAAAAAATGCTCGGCAGAAAAGTGGTGCTGGCGGCTGACTGTATCGGGGATGAAGCGGAAAAGACGACCCGTGACATGGCGCCCGGAGACGTGGTCATGCTGGAAAATCTGCGGTTTCATGCCGGAGAGCAGAAAAACGATGATGCCTTTTCCCGGGGGCTGGCGGCGCTGTGTGAGGTGTATGTGAATGACGCCTTTGCCGTCTGCCACCGGGCCAATGCGTCGGTTGTGGCCGTTACCCGCCATGTGGCGGTGTGCGTGGCCGGGTTTTTATTGAAAAAGGAACTCGATTATTTTGCTCAGGCCATGACCCTGCCCCGACGGCCGCTGGCCGCTGTGGTGGGCGGGGCCAAGGTATCGAGCAAACTGGCCGCCCTGAACAATATGATGGGCCGCGTGGATATGATTTTTATCGGCGGAGCCATGGCCAACACCTTTTTACAAAGCACCGGCCTGGACATGGGCCGCTCGAAAGTCGAACCGGATCTTTTTGAAACAGCGGCCGGGATGATGAAAACCGCGGCCGGGAAAAATATCGATTTCTTTCTGCCCGTGGATGTGGTGGCGGCGCCCCGGCTGGCGGCCGATGCCCCGGTAACGGTGGTGCCCGTCGGGAAAATGCCCGCGGATCAGATGGCGCTGGACATTGGTCCGGCCACGACGGCCCGCTATGCCGACGCACTGGCCGCGGCCGGCACGGTTGTCTGGAACGGCCCCATGGGGGCGTTCGAATGGGCGCCGTTTGCCAAAGGAACGGCAGCCATCGTTAATGCCCTGGCCGACAGCGACGCCCTGACGATTGTCGGTGGCGGCGATACGGGCGGCGCGGTGCACCAGTCGGGCCGGGCCGACGACATCTCCTATATCTCCACCGGCGGCGGGGCCTTCCTGACCCTTTTGGAAGGGCGGCCGTTGCCGGCGGTGGTGGCCCTGCTTGATGCGCAGACGTCGCATGCTGATTAATTGCGGTTTTTTGCGCGCAATATCATGACAATACCAAAACATCGGCGTCGGGGACGGATCGTGCTGTACGGCCTGGGCGCGGTCCTGCTGGTTTTGATCGGCATCTATCATGCGCATTTGTGGGACGGGGCGACCCGGATCTATGCATCGCTGTCCAGCCGGGAGAAGATTCAAGCCGTGATCAGCCGGTTCGGCACCCTGGCGCCGGTGGTATTTGTCTGCCTGCAGTTTCTTCAGGTGATTCTGGCGCCGATTCCCGGTGAAGCCACCGGCGTTATCGGCGGATATCTCTTTGGAACGTTCAACGGGTTTGTCCTGTCCAGTCTCGCTCTGGCCCTGGGGTCGCTGGTCAACTTCCTCATCGGACGGTTTCTGGGGCGGCGGTTTGTCCGCAGATGGATCCCCGACGACAAGCTGAAGCGTTTCGATACCTATGTGAAACACCAGGGGGTGCTGGTGCTTGTGGCTTTTTTTGTTTTTCCTGGCTTTCCCAAGGACTACCTTTGCCTTTTTCTGGGGATGACGATGCTGCCGCTCAAGGCGTTTTTTGTCATTGCCGCAGTGGGCCGCATGCCCGGGACGTTGATGCTCAGCCTGCAGGGGGCCTCGCTGTACGAAGGCAATTATGTCACTCTGGCCGTTTTGGTCGGGATCTGCCTGGCAGTGGTTTTAATAGCCTGTTACTTCAGAGAACGGATTTATGCGGCTGTCGACAGAATGAATCACCACAATAGGCATTGACCTGGATATCGGCCGGTGATATGTGGCTGCTATTAAGAACAGTTAAGCGTGCCGGCCGCTGATCGGCGAATGTGGATACGGGTGTGGATTCTGTGACAGGTACTTGATGACTGACGGTCGAATCGGGCGATAGAAGGTTATGTCTTATTGGGGATATCGTGAACAGCTGAGTATGACCAACCGGCTGCGGCGTTCGTATTATGAACTGCTGCGGGATGAGTGTGATCAGCATCTGGTGCAATACGCCCTGGTCGATTCTTATCATAATTTCCTGAAGAGAAAGCAGAAGTACCCATTTGTTGAAAAACGCGAGCTGAAGCCGCGGGCCCGGATTCCCGATGTGGAATATGAGTGCCATAATGCGTTTCTGGTCATTTTTCAAGAAGATGCATTACCGGCGAACTATAAAAAATACATCCATTTTCTTGACATTAATAAAACCACCAAAGCCAACCTGCTGCGGTCAAAAAGCCTCCCCCTGCAGGGAAGGTTTGACCGGTATCAGAAGTATCTGGACTCGGCCCGGTTTTTTGATTTTGTCCATACCCTGCTTCCCGTGGACTATGCGCTTTTGATCCAGCGAACCCCTTCCAGCCAGACCGGCAGTCGTTATGGCCTGACCCATTTCCACGTGCGGGTGGACTGGCCGATTGCCGAAGCTGCCGAGGCCATGGCCACCCGGCTCCGGTATATTTCCAAGGAACTCTACGAGCGGGGGGATGACTACGCCGAAGATGTCCAGAAAAAATTCTTTGAATATTACGGGCTGCCCGTGATGGCCGGTGGCCGGCGGACCGCGGCGGTTGTCGCTGCCGAATATCTGCGCAAGACGCCCTGTCTGTCGACGATCTATGTCAGCAGCAGCGAATCCCGTTCCCTGACACGGATATCCGAGCGCGGTATCGTCAGGACCGTATTGCTGAAAATGACCAAGGCGGAGATCGATCAGGTCGCCGCCGCCAATAATATCCGGCCATCCACGTTTGGCAAAAAATATGTGGTCGAACGATGGCGCCGGTACGGGATCTGCATCTTCCAGGTTATCTATGCCAACACCGAGCACGGCCAGCCGCCGGCCGACGGGAAATTACGGGATATAAAGCCCGACCTGAACTGGCTCCGGGTCACCGGGCAGTACCTGCTGCCCCGGCCCGGCGTTTTGCGGTTTCCGCCCTTGACATTAAACATTATTTATTCGTGACGATCCTGCCGGGTTCTATGTAAACCATCAACTCGAATTTGTGGATGGGTGATGCAGCAGCGCATGCCGTTCCGGGGATTTCGTGCCCGAGTGGACTTTTTAAATAAAAGGACGAATTTGTTATTATGATAACCTTGCTTGACTACGGAGCCGGCAATGTCCGCAGCGTGATCAACGCGCTGGAACATCTCGGTGAATCCGTCCGAATCGTTGCCCGGCCCGGGGACATTCTTGCCGCCGAGAAACTCGTTTTCCCGGGTGTGGGGGCGTTCGGCAACATGATGCGGATCCTTCTGCAAAAAGGATATGTCGAGCCATTGAAAGCGTACCTGGCCGCCGATCGGCCTTTCCTCGGTATCTGTCTGGGGTTGCAGGCGCTGATGGACCGCAGCGAAGAAGCGCCGGACGTGCCGGGGCTGGGACTGATTCCGGGCCGTGTCAGACGGTTTGATATCAACCGGGCCGTCCCGCATATTGGATGGAATGGATTGAAAATCAGGCGGCCGGGCGGCGTGCTTGCCGGTTTTTCGGGAAACGAAAAATTTTACTTTGTGCATTCTTATCATATTGTTCCTGATGATGCGGCCGTTGTTTTATCAACAACTGATTATGGTTGTGAATTCGTCAGCAGCATCCGCACAGGACAGATAACGGCCACGCAGTTTCATCCGGAAAAAAGCGGCCGGCCCGGCATGGCGCTGCTCGAAAATTTTATCCGGCCGGGCCGGGATGCGGCGGCACCTCCCGCCGTGCCGGCACGGACAACCCTGGCAAAGCGGATCATTGCCTGTCTCGATGTGCGTGACAACGACCGGGGCGATCTCGTGGTGACCAAGGGCGATCAATACGATGTCCGGGAAGACGGGCAGGTTCGCAACATGGGGCAGCCGGTGGCGCTGGCCGCCCGCTATTATCAGGACGGCGCGGATGAGATTACCTTTCTCAATATTACCGGGTTCCGGGATTTTCCGCTCCAGGATATGCCCATGCTTGAGGTCCTGCGACAGACGTCGCGCCGGGTTTTTGTCCCCCTGACCATCGGTGGGGGCATCCGGGATTTTACCGATAAAAACGGCCGGGTTTATACGGCCCTGGAGGTCGCGGCCGCCTACTTTCGCGCCGGCGCAGATAAAATTTCCATCGGCAGTGACGCCGTGCGCATTGCCGAAGCCTATCTGGCATCCGGTCAGGCCACCGGGAAAAGCGCCATCGAGCAGATCTCGCGGGTGTACGGGAATCAGGCCGTGGTCATCTCCATCGATCCCCGGCGGGTCTATGTGGATTCTCCGGCGGGGATCGAGCATGTGGTGATTGAAACAGCGGTTCCGGGGCCCGGCGGCCAGCGTTTCTGCTGGTATCAGTGCACCATCAAGGGGGGGCGGGAAGGACGCCCCATCGATGCGGTGACGCTGGCCCGGGTCTGCGAAAAACTGGGCGCCGGGGAAATCCTGCTCAATTGTATTGACCGGGATGGCACCAATGCCGGGTTTGATCTGGAACTGATCCATGCCGTCAAAGCGGCGGTTTCCATTCCGGTTATCGCGTCATCCGGTGCCGGATGCGTTGAACACTTCGAGGACGTTTTTACACAAACGGACGCCGAGGCGGCGCTGGCCGCGGGAATCTTCCATCGCAGGGAAGTCCCCATCGGAAAGGTCAAACAGTATCTGGCAGACAAGGTGGAGATTCGACGGGGGTAAACCGGCGGCGATTTTACCGGCCGCTGCCGGTACCGGCGCTGGTTTGGATGGGCGCAGTTTTAATTCAATTGATGTTATCGGTTTTTTCTGATATGCATGGCACTCCGTGTCTGAAATTCGTAAAAAAGGCTGCGTTCTGCGGCAATATGAAGTGATAACCAAGGGTGTTATAAAACCAAAAAGGAGGAACTCATGCGAAAAGGATTAATCTTGATTGCGTTGGGTGTGATTTTTGGATTGATCGTGTCCCCATGCGCCTGGGGCGAGACCCCGGCAATTTTAATTGGATTTAATATCCCCCTCACCGGCGACAATCCCGATGTGGGTGCGTCGTCCAAGAATGCCGCCGAGATGTACCTCAAAAAAAATGCCAGTGTCAAGGTGGGCGGCCAGGTGATGGCGCTCAAATTTGTCTTTGAAGACAACGAATATAAGGCTGAATCCGCAGTCAAGGCCACAACGAAGCTGATTACCAGTGAAGGCGTTCTGGGAATCGTCGGGCCGCAGTCCTCCAGTCAGGCCGTGCCGGCCGGCGAGATTGCCAACAACCTGGCCACGCCCATGATCAGCCCCTGGTCCACCAATCCCAATACCACGCTGGACCGGGCCTATGTTTTTCGCGGCTGTTTCCTTGACCCGTTTCAGGGACCGGTGATTGCCAATTTCGCCACCGATGAACTGGGCGCCAAAAAAGCCGCCGTGCTTTATGATATCGCGGCGGATTATCCAAAAGGACTGGCGGAATTTTTCAAAGAGGCATTTGAAAAAATCCATGGCGCCGGGTCGGTTGTCGCCTTTGAATCCTTTACCACCGGAGACAAGGATTTTTCCGCCCAGATGACCAATATCGTCGCCTCCGGCGCCGATGTGCTGTTCACGCCGCAATACTACTCTGAAGTTCCGCTGATTATCCGTGCGGCCAAGGAGATGGGCTGGACCAAGCCGATTCTCGGTTCGGATTCCTGGGGCGGCGGGGACCTGATGGGGCTGTGCGGTGACGATTGCAAGGGGTATTACTTCTCTACGCATTATGCCGCCGCGGGCGCCAAGGGCGCGACAAAGGCCTTCATCGATGAATACAAGGCCACCTACGGCAAGACCCCCGACGATGTCGCGGCCCTGACGTGGGATTCCCTGGGGTTGATGATTCAGGCCATCAAGGATACCGGCGGTCTGTCCGGCGACATTAAAGCCGATCGGACCAAGGTGAAAGATGCCCTGGCCGCCATCAAGCACTTCCCGGGCATCACCGGAGAGATGACCTTTACGGCGGACGGCGATCCGAAAAAATGTGCCGTGGTTGTCAAAATCAACGATGCCGGCGAGTTTGCATTCCACAAATCGGTCTGTCCCAAATAATCCACAGAAAACCGGATCCTGTCGGGATCTGTTTCTCATTATATCCGGGAGATAAAAAAGGGGGCGCGGGCCGTATTGCCGGTCCCCTTTCCCATTATCCGGGAGCATCGGCATGTCTTTTACCTTCTTAATGCAGAATCTGGTCAACGCCCTGCAATGGGGGAGTTTTTACGCCCTCATCGCCATGGGGTACTCGATGGTTTACAGCATCCTGATGCTGTTCAATTTCGCCCATGGAGATATTTTCATGGTGGGCGCCTACATCGGCCTGGGGGTCGCCACCCTGCTGCTGGCCGTGTTCGGCACCGGCGCGGCCGCGATCCTTCCCGGCTGGCTGGTATTGGTCATCACCATTCTGGTCTCGATGTTTTTAACCGCCTTTGTCGGCCTTATTGTCGAGCGGGTGGGGTACCGGCCCCTTCGGGATGCGCCCCGGGCGTCGGCGGCCATTACCGGCATCATGATCGGGATTATTCTGGAGACATCCAATATTATTTTTCTGGGCGGGCAGCGGGTTAAATTTCCCCAGTTGATCAAATCAGTCACCTACAATATCGGGGGGGTTTACGTCACCAATAAAAAGATCATGATTGTGCTGGTCTCTCTGTCCCTGATGCTGGCGCTGCATCTCTTTGTCACCCGGTCCAAATGGGGTATGGCCATGCGGGCCATGGCCTACGATTACGTGGTGGTGCCGCTGGTCGGCGTGCCGCTGAACACCATTGCCGCCATGACCTTTGCCATCGGGTCGGCCCTGGCGGCGGCGGCGGGAATTCTGTTTGGCCTGGCTTACCCCGTACTGGACCCGTTCATGGGCGTCAGCCTGGGGTGGAAGGCTTTTGTGGCCGCCATCCTCGGCGGACGGGGATCGATCATGGGGGCCTGCCTGGCCGGCTTCCTGCTGGGGTTTATCGAAATCATGACGGTGCCGGCCATCCAGGTCGTCAACCGTCTCTTTCAGCTCAATATCGGTTCCAACTTCCGGGACCTGATCGCCTATTCCATTGTATTGCTGATCCTTATCTTTCGTCCCCACGGGTTGTTTGGTGAACCGTACAGCGCAAAGCTGCGGCTCTAAACTGGGTGTGATATTCAGAAAATAAACGATAGGACGATTTCAGTATGGCGCAAACATTAACTGATTCTGCAACGGCTTCGCCGGTCCGTCGCAAAGGGATTGGCCGTTTTTTCGCATCGACGCCCCTGCTGGGGTTTCTGCTGGGGTTTCTGGCCTGCGTACTGGTGGAAATTGCTGTGGGGCGTCCCCTGGCTGCATTTCTGGGGCTGCCTAAAATGCCGATTCTATTCGGTACGGTAACCATCGTCAAAGCGGTGGCCGATATGGGCAATGTCATCTTTAAAGGCGCCGTGTTTCATGCCGGCATTCTGGCGCAGATTCCGATGGCCCTGATTTACTTTGCCGCGATTTACCTTATACCGCTCAGCCTTGTGGCGCGGCTGACTGCCCCTTTGACCAACCGCATGGCGGACGCTCTGCAGCGGTTTTCCATCCTTTTTTCCGCCCTGGTTCACCTGGGGCTGCTGTACGCCATCTTTCATTTCTGGGGCGGGATGAACGAATATCGGCTGATCATTTTAAAAATCACCCTGATTGCCGTTCTATTCACCTTGAGCCTGAATATCATCAACGGTTATATGGGCGAATTTTCCTGCTCTCATCCGGGATTCATGGCCATTGGCGCCTATATGTCATCACTGTTCACCGTGGGACTTTTTGTGGACGACAAGGTGTTTGGCGCGGCGAAGATCAGTCTTTCCTGGGCCTGGGTGAGTTTTCCCGCAGCCCTGATTTTTGGCGGGCTGGTGGCCGCCCTGGGGGCGCTGATCATTGCGATTCCGTCATTTAAAACCCGCGGGGATTATCTGGCCATCATCAGCCTGGCCTTTCTTTTTATCATCAAAAGCCTGTTTGAAAACATTCAATCGCTGGGCGGGGCCCGGGGAATCGCCGGACAGCCCAACTGGGCCACGTTGCCGGTGATTTTTATCGTGGTGGTCATCGGTATCTGGGCGATCAATAATTTTGTGCGATCGACCATGGGCAAGGCGCTCAATGCCGTGCGGGATGAAGAGTCCGCCGCTGAAGCCATGACCGTCAATACCCGCAAGACCAAGATGGCGGCCTTTATGTTTGCCGCTTTCTGGGCAGGGATGGCCGGCGGCCTGCTGGCCCACGTACTGCGGTATATCAATCCGGCCATGTTCGGTATTCAGAAACTGGCCGAAGTGCTGGCCATGGTCTATTTCGGTGGCCTCAATTCCGTGGTCGGGTCCATCGTCGGTGCGGTCTCCATCGGTCTGCTGGGTGAGGCCCTGCGGCCCCTGGAGATTTTTAAGTGGATCGTGATTCCCCTGCTGCTGATTCTGGTGATGATCTACCGGCCGACGGGTTTGATTGCATTCAGGGAATTCAATATCTACAAGATGTTGCAGCCCCGCAGTGCAGACGATAAGGAGATGTGAGATGGCGCTTTTGCAGGTGGAGGGGATGACCCATTATTTCAGCGGCCTCCGCGCCGTGCACGACTTCAATCTGGCCATTGAGCCGGGGGAAATACGGGGGTTGATCGGCCCCAACGGCGCAGGCAAAACGACGATTTTCAACCTGATCACCGGCATCTATACCCCGACCGAGGGGCAGATTACCCTCAACGGCGAATCGATTCTGGGGATGTATCCGCACAGGATCGCCGCCCGGGGGATCGGCCGAACCTTTCAGGACCTGCGGCTGTGGCGCCACATGACCGTGCTGGAACATGTCAGACTGGCCCGGTATTCCCAGCTGACCTATGGCCTGTGGGGCGCTTTTCTCAACACTTCCCGAAGGCGCCGGGAGGAAGCCGCCGGCGAGGTTCGGGCCATGGAGCTGCTGGCCCTACTGGGGGTGGATCACCTGGCCGACCAGCTGGTGG
Organism: uncultured Desulfobacterales bacterium; assembly: GCA_964577615.1. GTDB lineage: Bacteria > Desulfobacterota > Desulfobacteria > Desulfobacterales > QNYZ01 > QNYZ01. The sequence continues at coordinate 24,749 of CAZNZW010000001.1, forward strand.
TAAACCTGCCCTATGGCGCTCAGCGCCGGGTGGAAATGGCCCGGGCGCTGGCCATCGAACCCAAAGTGCTCTTTCTTGATGAACCGACGGTGGGGATGACGCCCGAAGAACTGGTGCAGATCATGTCGATCATTCGGGATATTCATTCGACCTTTGATCTGGCTATTTTTTTGATCGAACACCGGTTGAAGTTTGTCATGGAATTGTGTGAGCGGATTCAGTGTCTGGTTTTCGGCGAAGTGATCGCAGAGGGATCGCCCGATGAAATCCAGAATAACCCCAAGGTGATCGAAGCGTACCTGGGCAAAGATGCAATCGAGGCGTGATGCTGTCCATTCAAAATCTATACGTGGATTATGGGAAAATCCGTGCCCTGCACGGCATTGACTTTGACATCGAAGAAGGCGAGATTATCACGATTATCGGCGCCAACGGCGCGGGCAAAAGTACGACCCTGCGGGCGATTTCCCGCATGGTCCCCGTGGGGCCCGAAACCCGGATGACGTTTAACGGGCAGGATCTGCTGGCTTTTCCGCCGGACAAGGTGGTCAGCCAGCTCGGTATTTCCCATGTGCCCGAAGGCCGGCGGCTGTTCGGTAACCTGACCGTCATGGAAAACCTAAAGCTGGCCTGCTTTGCCCGCAAGGACACGGCGCAGATCCAGAAAGATATCAAACGGGTCTTTTCGATTTTTCCGCGGCTGGAAGAACGGGCCACGCAGAAGGCAGGGACGCTCAGCGGCGGTGAGCAGCAGATGCTTGCCATCGGCCGGGCGTTCATGAGCGGCCGGAAAATCATGCTCCTCGACGAACCTTCCATGGGCCTGGCGCCGCTGCTGATGATGAATGTTTTCGAAGCCCTCAAGGAGATCAACCGGGAAGGAACGACGATTTTGCTGGTGGAGCAGAACGCCCGCCTGGCCCTGAAGTTTGCCCAGCGGGGGTATGTGCTGGAAAACGGGCATCTGGCCCTGTCCGGAAAATCCGAAGAACTGCTGGCTGATCCTGAAGTCAAGAAGGCGTATCTGGGAGGATAGGTGGCCGGCCGGGAAGCGGGCGCGCTGAAACGCCGGCTCAGGGCGGGGGCAGGAAAGCGAAAACCCTTGCCGGGCTGCCGGTGCTTCCGGTCAGGGGCAGCCCGCCGATAACCACTGTCGCGCCGGTGGCCGGCAGCTGATCCAGGCGGGTCAGACACTCCAGTATGATCCCGTCCGCATGATACAGGGCCCGGCTGGCGCTGAGATTTTTGTCGGTACCCGGATCCGCGCCGTGGGTGTCGGTGCCCAGACCTCGAATCTTCCGGGTATGAACAAGAAAATCGACTGTCGCCGCTGCAAACCCGGGCCAGTGACAACCCGCCGTCCCGCCCGGCCCCAGAAATTTCCGGGGGTTTTTCCAGCGGTCCTGCCATCCTGTAAAGAGTATCACCAGACTGCCGGCGGAGATCCGGCCGTTTATTCTTTCCCAGGCGGTGATATCGGCAACGGACAGGCGATGGTCGGCATTTGCTGCCGCCTGGACGCGGATATCGATGACAGCGGCGGGCAGTACCAGGTCATCAGCGCTGAACTGATCGGCGCTGCGGCCGCCGGAGATGACTGTGTTGGGCGTACCCCAGTGGGTGCCGCCATGGTCTCCAATGGAGAATCGGTGGGAAAGGTAGCCGGTTTTTTCATAGGTGGTCCACGGCGCCTGTTCAAAGGGCGGATCGCCGGGCCAGACGGGCATGTCCGGGGCCAGCGGGTGCGTCAGATCGACGACGTGCCATTGTTTCAGATCGGCAGGGGAGACCACCGGCTAAGGTGTCCTTTCGGCGGCCGGGCGTGGGAACATCCGGATCCGCCCAGCGGCTGCGGGGTTCGTGACCGGTTCAGTGATCATTTCCCGCATAAATCCACATGGGCTCGGTTTTCCCGGCCCGCTCAAATCCCACGCTTTTGTAAAAATCGACGGCGTCAATGTCTGCGGTCAGCATCTGCTGGTGAAAATCCGCATATCGGCGCTGCATGGCCGCCATCATTTTCCGGCCCACCCCCCGGCCCTGGTAACGCGGGTCGACCAGCATATGCGGGTAGTAAACCACCAGGTGGCCGTCGGAAATCGCATTGCCGATGCCGACGAGCCGGCCGTTAATCCGGGCGGTGACCAGGGTATGGGAGTTGCGCAGGGCCGCCATGAGCGGCTCCGGTTTTTCGGCGGATGACCACTGGTTGGCTCTGTACAGGGCGATTACTTCTTCTTTCTCGATCGATCCATCAAGACGGATGTCAATTTTCATTTTCACCTGGAATTTGTAATATTTGTTTTCTGCCCGTAACAATAACATACTTTGCCGGCCAATAACAGACATCGCCAGTCTGAGAAGTCCCGTAGAAGCGGGCATTTCCCGGACGAAACCGGACGTGGCGGCGGGATGATGAAAAATTTAGAGGCGGTGATGATTGACAAATCGGTTTTTTCCGGTCATATCGAGCAGATGTTTTTTTATCAGGTGTATGTATATTTCAACAGGAGGTTTACATGGACGGATCGGTTCGGCGTCACCATTTAAAAAATCTTTCCCCGGCGGAGCGGGCGGCGCTTTTCAAGCGCACGGAAAGCGATCTGGACCGGTATCTCAGCGCGGTGAAGCCGATTATCGGTGCGGTCCGGGAAAAAGGCGATCGGGCACTGGTTGAATGCGCCCGGGATTTTGACCACGTGACGCTGACCACTGATACCATCGGTGCCAGGCCGGAGGACTTTGACCGGGCCTTTGCCACTGTCGATGCCGATCTGGTCGAATCGATCCGCTTTGCCGCGGAGAGCATCCGCATCTTTCACGAAGCGCAGATGCCGGAACCCATGCGGATGAATGAAATCCGCCCCGGTGTGTTCTGCGGCGAAAAAACCACATCCATCCCCTCGGTGGCCTGCTATGTGCCCCGGGGCAAGGGCGCTTTTCCCAGCGTGGTGCTGATGACAGCGATACCTGCCGTGGTGGCCGGTGTGGCCAGCGTGTATATTCTCACGCCACCGGGGCCGGATGGCACGGTGGATGATGCCACGCTGGTGGCGGCCCGGATTGCCGGCGTTGAGGCCATTTACAAATGCGGCGGCGCCCAGGCCGTGGCGGCGGCGGCCTTTGGCACCGAAACCATCCCCCGGGCCGATAAAATTGTCGGGCCGGGCAGCCCGTGGGTGGTCGCCGCCAAACGGCAGCTGGCCGATGACATTGATCCGGGCCCGCCGGCCGGGCCGAGTGAGTCGATTGTTTTTGCCGACGCCACCGCCGACGGCCGCCTGGCCGCCCTGGATCTGATCATCGAATCCGAGCATGGCCCCGATTCGTCCGCCTTTCTTGTCACCCCGTCCGCTGCCGTGGCCGACGCGGCGGCAGCAGCAGTCCCGGTGTACTGGGAATCGCTGGGCGAGACGCGCCGGTCCTTTTCGCAGACCGTTCTCGGCGGTCCCATTGGCGGGATAGTCCTGGCCGAAGATGAAACGGCCTGTATCCGTTTTATTAATGACTACGCCCCCGAACATTTGATGATCCACAGCGAAGAGCCCTTCCGGCACGTCGGCCGGATTGTCAATGCGGGGGAGATTCTTCTTGGCCGGCATACGGCGATTTCGCTGGGCAACTACGTGCTGGGGCCCAATGCGGTGCTGCCCACTTCCGGCGCGGCCCGCCTGCATTCCCCCCTGGGCGTGCATGATTTCCTCAAAACAACCGGGATCGGCTATGTGACGTCCGGCGCCTATGATCTGCTGGCCGGCCATGCCCATAACCTGGCCGTCTACGAGGGGTTTGACGGCCATGCGCTGGCCGTATCGGAAATGAGAAAGAAAGTGATGGCCGGCACAGCACCCGGGCCGGACCTTGACAATCCTGCGGATTGATCTGTAAATTAATGCTCCTTTTTATTAATATGTCGGCGATGAAGCGGCCGGTATTCGGATCCGGGTCCGGATTCGGCGGCCGACATACGGGACAGGGGATAGAATAAAATCGTGACAGTGTCGCCTCCGGTTGTTGAACTTCGTCATGTGTCCAGGTTTTTTGGAGATGTGCAAGCGGTCAAGGATGTGAATTTTTTCCTGCCCAAAGGGTCGGTCTTAACGATTCTCGGTCCCAGCGGGTGCGGAAAGACGACCCTTTTGCGGATGATTGCCGGTTTCGACGCACCGACTGAAGGGGAGATCTTTATCCAGGGACAGCCGGTATCGGCCGTGCCGCCCCACCAGCGGTCCATCGGGATGGTTTTTCAGAAGCTGGCGCTCTTTCCCCACATGACCGCTGCCGAAAATATCGCCTATCCGCTCAAAATGCGGCGCTTTGACCCTGCCGCCATTCCGGACCGGGTGGCGAAGTACCTCACCCTTGTTCAGCTGGCCGGCATGGGCGACCGGCGCATTCATGAACTGTCCGGCGGGCAGCAGCAGCGCGTGGCCATTGCCCGGGCGCTCTCCTTTAACCCGGACCTGCTGCTCCTCGATGAACCCCTGTCCGCGCTGGACAAGAAGCTGCGCGAAGAGATGCAGCTGGAATTCCGGCGGATCCAGCAGGAACTGGGGGTGACCACCATTAATGTGACCCATGACCAGCGGGAAGCGCTGGTCATGTCTGATGAAATTATCGTCATGTCCGATGGCGTGATCCAGCAGGACGCCGATCCGGTCGGACTTTACCGGGAGCCGGTCAACCGGTTTGTGGCCGGTTTTATCGGGCTGACGTCGCTGCTGATCGGTGAGGTGACCGCTGTCGATGGCACCGGCGTGACTGTCCGCATTAACGGCAGCTCTCTCAGGGGGCGGACCGTGGCCGATACGCTGGCTTCCGGCGCAGCCGTCGAATGCGCCGTGCGCGCCGAACAGGTACGGATTTTTCCATCCGGGCGGGCGCCGGACCGCTTTGATAACGTTTTTAACGGTGTGATCGATCAGCCGATTTTCGAAGGCGACCGGATGGTCTACCAGGTCCGGTGCCCCGATCTCGGAGGCGCCGTGATTTTTATTTTTGACCACGATCCCGCCCGGCACCAGTTGCATCGGAAAGACGCACCGGTCAGGATCGGCTGGAACGCATCGGATCTGCTGGTTTATCCAAAAGCTGCGGCGCAGCCGCATTAAACCGAAGAAAACTTCAAAAGGAGAGAGGTATGAGAAAAGAAAACAGGTCGGCACCGGAAATAAATCGACGTCAGTTTCTGGCGGGAACGGCGGCACTGGTCGGCAGCGCGATGATGCCGGGTATGGCCCTGGCCGCGGCGCCGAAAAAACCGAAGGAAATTATCGTGCGTGCCTGGGGCGGCGCCTGGGGTGATGCGCTCAAGGCCGGTGTGGCGGATGGCTTTACGGCCGCCACCGGTATCAATATCCGCATGGATTTTACCGAGGATAATGAAATCAAACCCAAAATCTGGGCGGCGGTGGATCAGAAGCGGATTCCACCAATCCATGTCAACTGGGATACCACGACCAATGCCACCATCTCGGCGGTGCGCGGTGTCACCGTTGACCTCAGCGATCTGTCCAATCTCAAGGGGCTGCTGCCCGTGGCCAAACCGATCGGCCTCAAGGGCTATCCGCTGGTCAACACCTATGCCTATGTTTACGTCTGTGCGTACCGGCCGGAAGCGTTTCCCGACGGGCCGCCGAAGTCGTGGAAGGTGCTGATTGACCCCAAGTTTAAGGGCCGGGTGGCACTGTACGATGACGGGATCGGGTTTACCCCGGTGGCCGTCATTGCCGGCGGCGGCCGGATCGAGGATATCCCCGATCACATGGATGCCGGATACGCTTTCTACCGCAAACTCAAGGAAAACAAGCCGCTGCTGGGAGAAGATGCTGATTTTACCAACTGGTTCCAGAACGGCGAGATCGATGTGGCCTGCACCATCAGCGTGAATGCCCGGGCCGCCAAACAGAAGGGCATCAACGTGGCCTGGACCGTGCCCGAAGAAGGATGCAAGGTGGATACCGACGGGCTATGGGTGCCCAAAGGCCTGCCGGCCAATGAAGAATACTGGGCCAAACAGTTTGTCAATTTCGCGTTGACCAAAGACGCCCAGAAGAAGTGGTGCGGCCTGCTCGGGTTGCCGCCGGTTTATCCGGGGATCGACCCGCCGGCCGATCTTAAAGGCGACGTGGCCTATCCGACGAAACCGGATGATTTCAAAAACCTGATCCGTATTCCGTCCAGGGTGCTGGTCGAAAACCAGCCCAAATGGTTTGCCAAGTTCAACGAAATCTTTCAAGGATAATCGGCGCCGCGTCCGGCTTTTAAAAATACCGGTCGCGGCTTCTTTTTAAATGACCACATCTGACCACCATTCATTTCGATATCCACTGACCTGGCGCATACTCGACCGGGCCGAGTCCGTGGCGGCGCTCTGGCCCCGGCGGTGGGCGTCGCTGACCGGCTATCTTTTACTTGTCCCGGCCATCCTTCTGGTCTTTGTGCTTGTGCTCGGGCTGGTTTATATCTGCGACTACAGCCTCCACGCGCTTGATCTTTCCACCTACCGGCTGAAAGACGCATTCAGCCTGATCAACTACCGGACGGCCCTGAAAAGTGCGACCTACAGAACCGTGATGCTTCGCAGCCTGGGGGCGTCGGTGATCGTGACCCTGATTACCATGTCGCTGGCGTTTCCCTATGCTTACGTGATGGTGCGCACCCGGGCGGCCCTGACCCGGAAATGGCTCCTCATCAGCCTTTTTCTCCCGTTTTTTATCGGCCAGGTGGTAAGGGCCTATGGCTGGTTGATTATTCTCGGCAAAGAGGGCCTGCTCAATAATCTGCTGGCTGCCCTGGGGTTGCCGTCAGTTAAGCTGATTTACAACTACCCGGCCGTTATCCTGGGGCTGGTCCAGTACATGCTGCCCTTTGCCGTGCTGCTGCTGGCGCCCGCCGTGACGTCCATCAGCGAGGATATCGAGCTGGCCTCAGAGAGCCTGGGGGCCAACTGGATACAGACGTTCCGGCATGTGGTGCTTCCCCTGGCCCGGCCGGGCCTGATCGGGGCCGGAATTGTCGTTTTTACCCTGACCCTGACCGATTTTGCCATGCCGGAAATTCTTGGCGGCGGCACGACGGATTTTATCGCCAATCTGATTTACGACGGGTTTTTTCAGTTGTCCAATCCAGGTCTGGGCGCGGCGTTGTCCATGATTCTTGTCACCCTGGGCAGTGTGATTGTTACCGTTGTTTTCTGGCTGGCCGGCACCGGCACGCTGGCAGCCACGGGAAAAACGCCGTGACCGGGGCCCGGGGAAAAAATATTGTTCTCTGGTCCGTGGTCGGGTTCAACCTCATCGCGTTGAGCCTGCCCACGATCATTATTCTCGGGGCGTCCTTTACCTCCGGTGATATTGTCCAGTTCCCCCCGGCCGGTTTTTCACTGAAATGGTATGCCCGGCTCTGGCTCCTTGAAAATTTCAAGGATGCTTTTTTGCGGACCCTGTATGTATCCGTGATCTGTACGATTATCAGTATTCCGGCCGGTACTCTCGCCGCCCTGGCGCTGGCGCGGTTCCGGATCCGGTTCCGAACGGCGCTGCAGGTCTATTTCCTGCTGCCGTTTACAATCCCGCTGGTTGTTTCCGGTCTGGGCATGATGATCGTTTTCGGCCAGGTACGCATTCTGGGGCAGTTGTGGCCGGTGGGCATCGGCCTGTGCTGCATCAACCTGCCGTTTATGATGTGGGCGGTCAGCGCCACGGTCAATGCCCTGGATGATGACCTGGAGAATGCGGCGGCCAATTGCGGCGCACCGCCGTTGCAGGCTTTTCTGACGGTGACTCTGCCGGCCGTCATGCCGGGGGTTATCACCGGAGCCCTGCTCATGTTTATCCTGGCCTTTAACGAATTTCTTGTCAGCCTTTTTTTGACCGATGCCCGTATTGTCACATTGCCGGTATCGATTTACAACTCAATCCGCAGCGTCATTTCTCCGGATCTGGCCGCTGTTTCCGTGGTTTACATCGTGATCGCCTTTGCAGCTGTCTGGCTTCTCGATCAACTCGTAGGACTGGAATTATTCCTGAAATCAAAATGAAAAATGAACGCGATCAATTAAAACTGGCTTTTGGAAATGTTCAGGCCAAACGGATTATAACGCCCAATGATTTTATCAGCCATATGGTGGAACACATTGCCTGGCGCATGGGCTGTGCCATTGATCTGTCCTGGCCCGGCACGGACTGGCAGGCCCTGGGACACCGGCTCGGCGCGCGTATCCGGGCGTTTCCCCCGGTGGCGCCCGAAGCGGCCACGCTGGGAATGATGGATGACGGCAGCGCGGAAATCCTGATTTCTCCGGACGCGTCCGGTACGCTGGATATCCGTTCCGGGGCCCAGGTGGACCGGGAGTGGTTCCTGGCGATGCGATGCGAACAATTATCTTCCGGCCGGGGACTGGTCGACCTGCTCACCGGCCTGGCCCGGGGACTGGAGATGAAAATCGAAATAATGATTGTCAGCTTCGAGGATCCCCATCATACTTGGGAGGCGGTTTTCCGGGGCATTGGCGTGGCTTTATACCGGATGTTTTCACCGCCACCGCCACCGGTTGAATTTAACGATGCGGTGGAGACGGATATCCAGAATGGTGACATTACGATTGCCTCCGGGTCCGGCCACAAGGCTGAAATCATCCGCCATACTGCCGAGAGTCAATTGTCGGTGAATGTTGATTTCAGCCGGCAATCCCCTCCGGTGTTTTTCCAGTATAAGGGGGCGCCCATTGCTCAATACCGAGACACTGATGCCCTTGATGGCTTTCATGAGCTGCTGGCCCTGCTGGCCGGCCAGGCCGGGATATCCCTAAAAATCGTTTTCCGCTCCAAGATCTTAAGCTCCAGTCATGTCCTGCTGGAAGACACGGGAATGGTCATTGGCCGGGCGCTCCGCGAAATTTTAACCCAGCGGATGATGGGGCAGGGAATAAACGGCGCCGGCAGCAGCATTCAGTGCCCGGAAGATCTGAAACAGCAGCCGATTTCCGTGGGCGTCAGCGTGGAAGGCCGAAAATTTACCCGTTTTGTGCCCTTTGCCGCCACCACCAGTGAGATCCGGCGGCAACTGATCATCGGCCGAACCGTTTTGGGGGGGCTTTTCTCCGAAGATCTCGATGATTTTATTGATGGCCTGTCCTGGGGACTGGGGGGCAGTATCATGGTTCATATCAAGGAACGGGTCCCGGCCGATACGGCCTGGCGTCTGATTTTTGAAAACCTCGGCCGGGCGTTGAAGGAAGTATTTACTGCCAATCCTTACCGCAAGGGGGTCCCGCCCGGTGTGCGGGCAAACCTGAACTGAAGGGAATCCATCGCATGGAACCTGAAATTGTTTTTCCCGTTTTTCATCTAAAGGGTAAAAAGGCACTGGTGACCGGCGCGTCCCGGGGAATCGGCCGGGCCCTGGCTCTGGGGCTGGCCCATGCCGGTGCGACCGTTGCCCTGACCGGCCGGAAAACGGAAACGCTCGACGCAACGATGAAAGAAATCGAATCCCTGGGGGGATCGGCCATTGTCCGGCAGATGGATGTTACCGACAGTGAGGCCATCGGCCGGCAGATGGATGCCTGCGCCCGGCAGCTGCAGGGACTGGATATCCTGATCAATAACGCCGGACATGAAAGCGTCTGTGATTCACTGGAGGTTACCCCGGAGCTGTGGGATACCATTGTCGATACCAATCTGAAAGGGGCATTTTTCTGCGCCCAGGCCGCGGCCCGGGCGATGCCATCCAGTGGCGGGGCCATCGTTAATCTCTGTTCGCTGACGTCGAGCGTCGGCGTGCCGACGGCCGTGCCCTATACCAGCAGCAAAAGCGGATTGCTCGGAATGACCCGGGCCCTGGCGGCGGAATGGGCGGGAAGGAATATCCGTGTCAATGCCATTGCGCCCGGGTATTTCCGTACCGAGATGACCGACGTTTTTTTTCAGAACACCGCCTGGGCCGAAGACATGCAGGCGAAAATTCCCATGCACCGGTTCGGCCACGTCCAGGATCTGATCGGGGCAACGGTTTTTTTGTGCAGCGCGGCAGCGGCTTACATCACCGGACAGATGCTTACCATTGATGGCGGATACCTGTCCACGTTATAGGCGATAAATGGGGCAAGCATGGGCACGTTTGGTTGACGGGCTGGTAATAAAATAAAGGGAAATGGTATCAATTGAAAGGCCCCGTCCGGCAGGATTTGCCGAACGGGGCCTTGGTGGTTTTAACAGGATGTTGTTCTAGAAACGAACACCCAGGCTTTTAATGGTTTCGTACGTTAATGCGCCAACGGCCAGGCCTTTTTTCTTCTGATAAGCCTTCATGGCATTGATGGTTCTCCAGCCGAAAACGCCATCGATTTCTCCCGGATTCTGACCGGCATTTTTCAGGGCCCGCTGAACTTTGGCGACCAGATCAGCCGATGTATTGGTTTCACACAGAATCCGCCGCCATTCCATGTGGCCCTCGGTGACTTTTTCCGTTTTGGTTACCGTCTGATATTCAGGCGGAATCGTAATGCGGCGTTCCTTGGGCGCGGTGACCAGTGTTTTTACCTTGACGGTTTTGTAAACAGCCGGGATCACAACCTTATGGGTTGTCGGCGGTTTAATCATAACCTTTTTCTTCACCGTTTTGTACTCGGCCGGAATATTAATCGTCCGCACGGTTGGCGGGGATACCATGACTTTCTTTTTTACGGTTTTATAGACAGCCGGAACTTCGACCAGACACATGATTTCTCCGGTGGCATTGCCGATTTTTTCAATCGGCCCCCGGCCCTTCTTCCACATGGAGTATGCCGGTTTCACCAGGATTTTTTCCGTTTTCCACTCGTATTTGGCCGGGACCTTCTCGATTCTCGTTGAGGCTTCTTTAACAAGGACCTTTTCCTCGGCCCAGCCATATTGCGCCGGGACAAGCTCCAGTCGTTCAGACGCTTCTTTAACGAGGATTCTTTTTTCGGCCATGCCATATGTGGCGGGCTCGATTTCCAGGCGCTCGGAAGGCGCGCGTTTGAGGACCTTTTCGGTCATGGTTTTAAATGTCGGCGGAATAAAAACCCGTGCGTAGCACTCTCCGGTTTTGGCCTGGGGGGGGAGCAGCATGGCGCCCGCTGCCGCGCTGCCAGCGGTGACGACTGATTTGGATTTCATGTCTGCTTCCAAGGCCGCCTTGGACTTGTCATCTAATTTGGCTTTGTATTTTTCGAGCAACATGTCTTTGCTCTGGTTTTTGCTTGCGAGGGCCGCGATTTCCTGATTTTTCTGCTTGAGCTGATTTTGCAGCGCACTGACTTCCTGATTGCTTTTGACCGCGGTATTGCTGGCCGCTTCCGGACTGATCCGGTGGGTACAGCCAGTTGACACCAGCAGGCCGGCCAGCAGCAAAACCCCCATTACATTCTTGATTGTTTTCATCATTAATACATCCTCCTTCTCATTTTTAACGCATTGTTGTTTTGGGTTGTTTAGTCAGGGATGATGTCTTCCATGTTTGCCCGTTATATAAACAGTACCCGTGAAAAGAACAGGGCTGATCCCTGCCAGAACCTTCTAAAAAGAATGCAAATACCCTGCCAAACAAAGTCACTGCGGACGGTTTTTACGGGCGGGGGTAAAAGATGGTGGGCAGGTGTCTGATACATGCCGTTGATCGGCAGGCTGTCTCCTGGTCAGGCCGGGTCCCCGATCAGGTGGCGGTTTTATTTCTGGATGAAAGATGGCTGGCCGGGAGGGTCGGCGCGCGGGATTTCCCCCGATACGGGGCAAAAGGCCCGATTGCGGCAACTCTCAATGGTTTCTCCGTTACGTGTCCGGGTACAGGAAAACAAACTGGAAATCCCTGAACGGCGGGTGTTACAACCGGAATCTTTCCAGAGACAGGTCGGTTATTTTTTTCCCCTTTTCAACGACGCGTCTCATATTATCGTATGCGTTCCGGTATGATTCAATTGCTGCTGCAAGATTTTTGAAAAGCGGATCTTCGGCACCCACCGTTGTTTTAATGTTTTTTAACAATCCAAGTGATTGTTCAAAATGAGCGGTAATTTCCAGGAATGCTTCCTCACGTTTTTTCTGCTGCTGGCGTTCCGTTAAAAGGACGGGCAGCAGCCGCTGAATCGCCAGTTCGACCAGATCGTCTCTGGGCGTGGCCAGCTCCCTGGAGACGAACGCCAGCGACAAAAGGGATTTTTTACTGACGACAAAGGTTTTCTGAACGCGTGCCTTTCTGTCTTCGGCTTTCACTGGCTGCTTTGCACGGGCAACGGCCTGCAGGGCATCGACATCCTCCAGCAGATGATCAAAGAGAGACTTCTGCTTGATTCCCAGCTGGGCGGAAAGGATACGCAGGGCCTCGATAAATTCTGACGACAGCCGAAACGTCACCCGAACCGATTGGCGTGCCGTCAAGCCGGAAGCATTTTTCAGGAGCAACGAGGTCTTTTTCTTGTCGATAGGGTTTCCGGACATAAATACATATCCTCTGAAAATAAAATTATATCATTATTAATATGTAATAATACTATATATGTCAAATGGATATATCGCCAAGAATGGCTGGTGTGATTCTTATATATGTGAAATAAAACAAATAATATATATTTTGTCTGCAGGTAAACAGGTAATGATACTCGATAATCATCGGTGCTTTTTCTTGAATGTTCAGTGGAATTGAAATGTTACTTTATAAAAATATTTTAAAAAAGTAATATGAATTATATTGACACATCGTTTGGCCGCATTATATTCTGCAAAATACAAAACCAAAGGAGAAAAATATGGGTAAAGCAATAGGAATTGATCTGGGAACAACCAATTCGGTGGCTGCCGTGTGGGAAGGCGACAAGGCAACCGTCATTCCGAACAGCGAAGGCGCCCGGACGACGCCCTCGGTGGTGGCGTATACCGAAGATGGTCAGCGCTTGGTCGGGCGGATTGCCCAGCGTCAGGCGGTAATGAATCCGGAATCAACGGTATATTCGGCCAAACGGTTTATCGGGCGACGGTGGGGGGAAGTGGACGAAGAATCGAAAATTGTGTCCTATCAGGTTGTCAAAGGGGCCAGCGATGCGCTTCGGTTTGACGTACGGGGCAGACAGATCGCCCCTGAGGAGGTATCGGCCCAGGTGCTGCGTAAACTGGCGGCGGATGCGGCGGCCTATCTGGGCGAAAAGGTAACCGAAGTGGTCATTACCGTACCGGCCTATTTTAATGATGCCCAGCGGCAGGCCACCAAGACCGCTGGCGAGATTGCCGGCCTCAAGGTATTGCGAATCATCAACGAGCCGACCGCCGCGGCCCTGGCATACGGGCTGGAGAAAAAAACCAACGAAACCGTGCTGGTTTTCGATCTGGGCGGCGGCACGTTTGATGTGTCGATCCTTGATGTGGGTGACGGGGTCTGTGAAGTCCGGTCCACGTCCGGCGACACTCACCTGGGGGGCGACGACTTTGACAAACGGATTGTCGACTGGGTGGCCGACGAATTCAAAAAATCGAACGGTGTTGATCTGCGCCAGGACCGCCAGGCCCTGCAGCGGTTGTACGAAGCTGCGGAAAAAGCCAAATGCGAACTTTCCTCGGCAGTTGAAACAGAGATCAGCCTGCCCTTTATCACGGCGGATGCAACCGGTCCGAAACATCTGACCCAGAAAATTACGCAGGCCACGTTCGAGGATCTGATCCATGATCTGGTTCAGCGCTGTTTGAAACCGATTGAACAGGCCCTGGCCGATGCCAAGCTGACGGCCGGCGATATTGACGAATTGATCCTGGTGGGCGGCTCCACCCGTGTCCCCGCGGTGCAGAATCTGGTCAGGAAACTGATCGGGGGCAAAGCGCCCAATATGAGCGTTAATCCCGATGAAGTCGTGGCCATGGGTGCCGCGATTCAGGCCGCGGTGGTGAAGGGAGAGATGGAAGATGTGGTGCTGCTTGACGTGACGCCGCTGTCTCTGGGTGTCGAGACCCTCGGCGGGGTAATGACCCGGCTGATCGACCGCAACAGTACCATTCCCTGCCGCCGGGACGAAATTTTTTCCACGGCGGACGATAACCAGACGGCGGTGGATATCGTGGTCCTTCAGGGCGAGCGGGAAATGGCTGCAGATAATCGCGTTCTTGGCCGGTTCCGTCTGGAGGGAATTTCGCCGGCGCCGCGTGGCATGGCTCAGGTAAAGGTTACATTTGATATTGACGCCAACGGGATTCTCAATGTCACGGCCAGGGATGAGGCCACTGGAAAATCACAGACGGTAACCATAACCGAATCGACCAACCTGGATAAGGGCGAGGTGGACCGGATGATAAAGGCGGCCGAAGCGCACGCGTCCGGAGACAGGCAGCGGCGTGAAACGATCGATGCCCGCAACCAGACGGACAGCCTGGCCTATCAGCTGGAACGGCTGATGAACGATCTGGGAGACAAGGTGCCGGTTCACGAGAAATCCCGCTGCGAGGCCTTGATTGCCGATGCCCGGTCAGCGGTGAAAAACGAGAATACCGAAAAGCAGCGATACATTGAGATGGCCAGCGATCTGCAGCAGGCGCTGGGCATGGTCGGCGCGGCGGCAAACGGGCCGTCACCCGGCGCACGCCAAAGTGCCGCTGGTCCAGGGAGTGCGGCCGGCGATGATGACGATATCGTGGACGCCGAGTTTACGGCGCATGACTGAAAGGACCCGGCGTATGCGCCTGAACGGGGAGGCAGCGCCCGTCCCCGCCGGCTGCCGGATAATTGATTGAAATGCAGCGGCATCCGGCGGGCGGACCGGTATTTTATATAACCCCTTTTATGTGGTAACGCTTAAGATGCCGTATGGCGGAGAGAGTAACGCCGCCAGGCGGCACTGCAAAGGAAATTATGGCCGTTCAATTTAAAGATTATTATAAAATTCTCGGGGTCTCCCGTGATGCATCCCGGACGGAAATTCAGCGGGCCTACCGGAAACTGGCACGCAAGTGTCATCCCGATCTGAATAAAGAAGCGGGTGCGGAAGACCGGTTCAAGGAGATCAACGAGGCCTATGAGGTTCTCAAGGACCCGGAGAAGCGGAAAAAGTATGACCAGGTTGGCAGCGGCTGGCAGCCGGGTGATCATTTCAGGCCGCCACCCGGGGCGGGCGGTCCTTCCGGCTTTGCTTCGGGCAACCCGGGGCAGGCGGAGACCTTTTTCTGGGAATCGAGCGGCGGGGATTACAGTGATTTTTTCGAAGCATTGTTCGGCGGGCGGATGCGCCAGCCGCAGTCGGCCGGCGGTGGACAGACCTTTTCCATAAACCGTCGGGGCAGCGATCACGAAGCCGTATTGCGGATTCCCCTGGAAGAGGCCGTCCGTGGCGGCGTTAAGAGCATCACGCTCCAGACGATGGCGACGGCGGCTGATGGCACGCCTTCGGCCCGCGAAAAACGTTACGATGTCAAAATTCCGCCGGGCGTTCTGCCGGGGCAGAAAATCCGGCTGGCGGGGCAGGGCGGCCAGGGAATGGGTGATGGCGGCCGGGGGGATCTCCTGCTCAAGGTTGAGATCGATCCCCACCCCCGTTTTCGGCTTGAAGGCCGGGATTTATATACCGATATTGCGATTACGCCCTGGGAGGCGGCCCTGGGGGCCGAGATCGAAATCGATACCCCGACGGAACCGGTCACTTTAAAAATTCCGGCCGGTATCCAGAGCGGTCAGAAACTGCGGCTGCGGGCCAGGGGAATGCCCGGCACCAGGGGAACGGCCGGTGACCTGTATTGTGTCATCCAGATAAAAGTGCCCAAAAAGATGTCCGAAAAGGAACGTGCCCTGTTTGAAGAGATGAAGAAGGTATCGACGTTTAATCCACGATAAATCATTTTGGAAGGGTCGACAAAACCCGTACAGCATGATGATACAGGAGTAAAATGACGGATATGAAACCCCACGCCAACCTTCCCGTTCTGGTCAACTGCACCGGATCCGGGTATCCTTACCTGAGAATCCGTGAAGTCGCCGTTCACTGCCGGATCCATCCGGATCTGGTCGACCGGTTTGTATCTCTCGGGCTTATTGATCCGGTCAACAGCGGCGGCCGGGAGGAATCCTGGCTGTTTCAGCGGGAAGTGATTCCCCTGGTTCAGAAAATTATTCGCCTGCGGAACGAACTGGGCATCAACTACTCGGGGATCGGGGTTGTGCTGGATCTGCTTGATCGGATCCATGCGCTTGAAGCGCGGATCCGCGAAATGGAGCGCCGGTGTCATGATATCTGAACAATATATAAATCAATTAATCTGACGGAGGAGAATCCGAATGAATATGAATAATTTTACCGTTAAATGCCAGCAGGCCCTCCAGGCCGCCCAGGCCAAGGCCCTTGACTTCAACCATCAGGAAGTTGACGGGGTGCATCTGCTGCTGGCGCTCATGGAGCAGCCGGACGGGCTGGCCCCGCGTCTGCTGCAGCGGATGGAGGCGCCGGTGGATGCCGTTGTGGCCCAGCTCACCCAGGCGCTGGAGAAAAAACCCCGTATCAGCGGGCCGGGAACCGAACCGGGAAAAGTATACATCACCCAGCAGCTGAACCGGCTGCTCAGCCAGGCACAGAAAGAGGCCAAAAATCTCAAAGACGAATATGTGTCGGTTGAGCACATCCTGCTGGCCTTTATCGATGAAGGCGATCAGACGCCGGCCGGGCGGATTTTACGGCAGTTCAATGTGACCCGGGACCTGCTGCTCGAAACCCTGACGGCGATCCGGGGCCATCAACGGGTTACCAGCGCCGATCCGGAAGGCACGTATGAGGCCCTGAAGAAATACGGCCGTGATCTGGTGGAGGAAGCGCGTTCCGGCCGGCTTGACCCGGTCGTCGGGCGGGACAGCGAAATCCGGCGGATTGTTCGTATTCTTTCGCGCAAAACGAAGAACAACCCGGTCCTGATCGGCGATCCCGGCGTGGGGAAAACCGCCATCGTGGAAGGGCTGGCCCATCGGATCGTCCGCCAGGACGTGCCCGAGGGGTTGAAAGACAAAACCATCTTTTCCCTGGATATCGGTGCGCTGGTGGCCGGCGCCAAGTACCGGGGTGAATTTGAAGAGCGCCTCAAGGCGGTCCTCCAGGAAATCCGGGAGTCCGACGGGCAGATTCTGCTTTTTATCGACGAGCTGCACACCATCGTCGGGGCCGGAAAATCCGAGGGTGCCATGGATGCCGGAAATATGCTCAAGCCGATGCTGGCCCGGGGCGAACTGCACTGCATCGGCGCCACCACTTTGGATGAATACCGCCAGTATATTGAAAAAGACAAGGCCCTGGAACGGCGGTTTCAGCCGGTGGTTGTTTCCGAACCATCGGTGGAAGATACCATCTCGATTCTGCGCGGACTGAAGGAGCGGTATGAAGTTCATCATGGCGTCAAGATTCAGGATGGCGCCCTGGTGACCGCTGCCATGCTGTCGAACCGGTATATCACCGACCGCTTTCTGCCCGACAAGGCCATCGATCTGATCGACGAGGCCTGTGCCATGATCCGGACGGAAATCGATTCCATGCCCACGGACCTGGACGAAGTCTCCCGCCGGATCATGCAGCTTGAAATCGAAGAGGCGGCCCTGAAGAAAGAACGGGACCGGTCCAGCAAGGATCGGCTGAAAGCCATCCAGAAGGAGCTGGCCGAGCTGCGTTCCGAAGGCGACGCCAAACGGGCCCAGTGGGAGTCGGAAAAACTGGCCATTAAAAAAGTCCAGGTCATCCGGGAGGAGCTTGAGACTGTCCGACATGAGATTGAGGTGGCCGAGCGCGATTACGATCTGAATCGCGCCGCGGAATTGCGGCATGGCAAACTGCCTGATCTTGAGCGGCGCCTGGCGGCGGAAGAGGAAATGCTGGCGAAAAAACAGGTGGGTGAGCGGCTGCTCCGTGAAGAAGTCACCGAAGATGAAATCGCCGAAATCATTTCCCGCTGGACCGGCGTTCCGGTGACGCGCTTGATGGAAGGCGAGCGCCAGAAAATTCTGCGTCTCGACGAAGTGCTTCACGAACGGGTCATCGGCCAGGACGAGGCCGTCCAGCTGGTTGCCGACGCCGTTATCCGTGCCCGATCCGGCATCAAGGACCCGCGGCGTCCCATCGGCACCTTCCTCTTCCTGGGACCCACCGGTGTCGGTAAAACCGAACTGGCCAAAACGCTTGCCGAGGCACTCTTTGACAGTGAAGACAATATTGTCCGCATCGACATGAGCGAATACATGGAAAAACACACCGTTTCACGATTGATCGGCGCACCTCCCGGGTATGTGGGGTTTGAGGAAGGCGGTCAGCTGACCGAAGCGGTGCGGCGCAAGCCCTATGCCGTGATCCTCTTTGACGAGATCGAAAAAGCGCACCACGATGTCTTCAATGTCCTGTTGCAGATATTTGACGATGGCCGGCTGACCGACGGCCAGGGACGGACCATCGATTTCAAGAATACCGTCATTATTCTGACGAGTAATATCGGATCCCAGCGTCTTCTCGAAGGGATCGATAAAGACGGGCAGTTGAGCGAGGCGGTGAAAAAACAGGTCATGAACGAGCTGCGGCAGCATTTTCGACCGGAATTTCTCAACCGGGTGGATGATATTGTTCTGTTCAAACCGCTGACGCTGGCAGAGGTCGAGCAGATTGTGACGCTCCTCATCGGGGATCTGGCCCGGCGCCTGAAGGAACGTCAGATCCACATCGAGATCAGCGACGCGGCCCGGCATTACATTGCCGAAACCGGATACGATCCGGTTTACGGGGCGCGCCCGCTGCGCCGGTATATCCAGCGGGAACTGGAAACCCGGATCGGCCGGGCCCTGATCGCCGGTGATGTGCGGGACGGCGCCACCCTGTCCGTGGACCTGACGGACGGAAGACTGGATGTCCGGTACGATACCGGCGATTAACCGGCGCCACTGTTATTGTGCCAGTCATCTTCCCGCGCCCGATCCCGGTGGAAATCGTCTGCCTGGATCGGACGGCGGGATGGAAATGGCGATATATTGAATCTTTATCCTGGACTGACGGAAGGAACGTGACATCATGAATCAGACCCTGCACCTCGTTTGCCCGCATTGTGACGCGGTCAACCGGATTCCTGCGGCCCGCCTGGCGGAAAAGCCCAATTGCGGCAAATGTCATCAGGCGCTTTTTGGCGCGCATCCCGTTGAATTGACGGCGGCGCGGTTCCATAAATTCATTTCCCGCAGCGATATTCCCGTGCTGGTGGATTTCTGGGCGCCCTGGTGCGGGCCGTGCAAGATGATGGCGCCTCAGTTTGTCGAAGCCGCCCGGCAGCTTGAACCGCAAGTGCGCCTGGCCAAGGTCGATACCGAGGCAGTGCCCGATCTTGGCGCCCGTTTCGGCATTCAGAGCATCCCGACGATGGTGCTGTTCCGGGGCGGCCGGGAAGTGGCACGCCAGTCGGGCGCCATGGGCAGCGCGCAGATTGTCAATTGGGTCCGGTCCCACGCCTGAGACGGGGCAGGGGTGACGTAGCAAAACAGCCCGTGGCAGGCATGGCCCTGGTGCAGATCCGGGGTATACATGAGGCTGGATGTGATAATGGAAATGGGCGCCATGTGTGTCGGCGGACAGTGACTGTCTGGCGGGTATCGTTACGATTCGACGCCCATGCCGAACCGTTTCATCTTCCGCCAGAGCGACACCCGGTCAATGCCCATGATTTTTGCGGCCCGGGTTTTGTTGCCCTCGCATTTTTTCAATACCCATTCGATGTAGTTTTTTTCCATCTCTTCCAATGTCGGTGCTTCTGAATCCGGGCGGCGATAGGTCTCGATGGAAAAAGTACTGATGTATTCGGGCAGGTGATCAACCTGTATTTCCGATCCATCGCAGAGCGCGACGGCCCGTTCAATGATATTTTCCAGTTCTCTGATATTGCCGGGCCAGCCGTAGCGGCAGAGCATATCCATCGATTCCGGCGAAATATTTTCAATCTTCTTGTTCATGGCCCGGCTTTTCCGGGACAGGAAATAATGGGTCAGCAGTGGAATGTCGCCGGGCCGCTCGGCCAGAGAAGGCAGCTTGATGGTAATCACGTTGAGCCGGTAAAACAGATCCTGGCGAAAATTTCCCTGTTCCACATCCTTCTTGAGGTTGCGATGGGTGGCCGAGATAAACCGTACATCCACCGGTATCGGCTGCTCCGCGCCGACCTGCAGTACTTCCTTTTCCTGAATAACGCGCAGTAGTTTCACCTGCATGCTCGTTGGCATGTCTCCGATTTCATCGAGAAACACAGTGCCGCCATCGGCCACTTTGATCAGGCCGGCTTTTGCTTTGGTGGCGCCGGTAAAGGCATCCTTTTCATGGCCGAACAATTCGTTGGCCATCAACTCCTCGGTGAACGACCCGCAGTTGAAGGTAACGATTTTTTTCTCCCTGCGCCGGCTGAGCCGGTGGATGGCCCGGGCGACGAGTTCCTTGCCGGTACCGCTTTCTCCGAGGATCAGGACGTTGATATCAGCCGGCGCAATCTGGTGAATGGTTTTCTGGATTTCCTTCATCGGTTTGCTCTGGCCGATGATATCTGAAATTTTCAGCTGTTTTTCAAGTATGCTTTTGAGTTTAGTGTTTTCAAGGCGCAGCTTTCGTTTTAAAAGTGCTTCTTTGGTTACCTGACGAACGTCTCCGATTTTATATGGCTTGGCAATATAGTAATATGCCCCCTCGTGCATGGCCTGGACCGACGTTTCAATCGTTGCGTATCCGGTGATGATGATGACTTCCGTGTAAGGTTGAAGCGCCTTGGTCTTCCGCAAAACCTGAATGCCATCTACTTTCTCCATTTTCAAGTCAGTGATGACTAGGTCAAAAACTCTTGAATGGAGCAGTTTTATTGCTCTGGCGCCATTGTTTACCGAGATGACATCGTAGCCGGTTTTTTTCAGGATGTGGCTCAGGTTCTTGCGTGCGATTTCCTCATCTTCAACAACGAGAATGAGCGAGCTGTTTTTTTCCACGATTATCCTTTCCTATGAATCCCGTTGCCCGGACGGGTGAAAAGGCAGAAAACAGGTGAAGGTCGTTCCTTCCCCAATCCGGCTTGAAACCGATATGTGGCCCTTGTGCTGCTTGATGATTCCATAAACAATAGACAGCCCCAGACCGGACCCCTTACCGGGATCTTTTGTGGTAAAGAACGGATCAAAAACTTTTGCAATGATATTTTCCGCGATTCCCCGGCCGGTATCTGTTACCTGAAAAGAAAACCCGTTTTTCGCATATTCATTCTTCGCGATGATGGTTATCTGTCCGCCATTTTCCATGGCATGCACTGCATTGACAATCAGGTTGGTCAATACGCGTTCAATTCGTTCCACGCCAAGGCTGGCCTGTATGTTGTCCGGCACATTGAGATTGATATGGATGTTGTCCGGCAGCTGAGACTGTACCTGCCGGATAGCATTGGCGGCCAGATTCTTGAAGTTCACCTTTTCAAGGGATAATCTCGTTTCTCTGGAAAATTCGAGAAGTGAGCGGACAATTTCCTTCCCTCTTTCCACCTGCAGCTCGGCCCCTGCCAGCAGCTCTTTTTGGAATTCTAAATTATTTTCCTCGATTTCTTCAATGAGAATCTGAATCGATGTAGAAATATTATTGAGCGGATTGTTCAGCTCATGGGCGACACCTGAAGTAAATTTTCCCAGCGACGCCATTTTCTGCGCCCGTGCCAGCTGTCTGCTCCTTTTCCGCAATTCGCTGATCATGTTGTTCAGACTGGTCACCAGAGATTCAAATTCATCTCCGGTTTTGATCTCCGGGATATTTTTGAAATCGCCTTTGGCAATCTTGGCAATGGCATCTTCGATGGTTTTCAATGGGCGATCAACACTGAAAATTAAAAACAATGCAATCAAGACAGAAAGAAGGAAGACCGGGATCAGGGCGACCAGGTGGATTGTTTTTGATTTTCCAATCAGATCCTGGACAAATCGGCTTTCCTTTTCGACAACATTTTCTAATTCGCTGGTGAGGGACCTTCCCTGTTCCCGAACTTTTTCTATCGTTTTCGGCGAAATACCGGCAAAGCCGTTTGTTTGTAATTTTAAAATGCTTTTAAGCGATTCCCTGTATGTCACCAGTTCTGAAACCGTCTGGCCGTTATTGCCGGGCAGCGCGGGCGTGGTCTTGTTTTTAATGATGTCGTGGAGCAGGCGCTCGGCCTGGTTGATATAGCCGAGGGATTCTGAAATATTTTTTTCGTCGTAGGATAAAAAAAAGTTTTTCTCATATCGACGGGCTTCAAGGATCGTATTTAAGAGGTCATATTTTTTTTCAATGACCTGGATTTTCTGGTTGAGAATATTCTGACTGCGATAGCTTAATGCCCATATCAGAGCGCTGAGGCTGATAAAAAGACCAAAAGCGAGAAAAATTTTTCCTCTGATGCTTATTTTCATTAGATAAACAGCCGACCTGTTTTATGGTAATATGAGGGGGAAGCACTCAGCGTTATTGAATCCCATAAAAAAAATAGAGCATGGCCAACTCCACAGAAAGAAAAATAAGGGTCATGACAACGCCGGCTTTGGCATAGTCGATCGTCCGATACCCGCCGGGCCGCATGATGAGGGCATTGACCTGGTGGGTGGGCAGCACGAAGGTGTTGGACGCTGACAGCCCGACGACCAATGCCGCCATGCGGGGGTCGCCTCCGGCCATAACCGCCATGTTCATGCACAGGGGCACCAGCAGGACCGTTGCGCCCACGTTGGAAATGACCAGCGTGAAGAAAGAGGTCATGATGCCAATTGCTGCCAGCAGGATGATTGGCGAGGGATGGCCCAGCATGCCCAGGACAAATTTGGCGATAAATGCGGCCGTGCCGGTCTTCTCAAAAGCCATGCCCAGGGGAATCAGGCCGGCCAGGAGAAAAACCGTCATCCAGTCAACCGCCCGATACGCCTCGTCGATCGAGAGAACCCCGGTAATGATCATGCCCAGGGCGCCGGACATCAGGGCCACCGAAAGCTGAATCTTAAAAAAAATAATCTGCATTAATGCCAGTGCCAGCCAGAGCATGGCAAGCTTGGCTTTTTCCGGGCGCATGATCTCCCCTTCGAGCGGCGTGACAAAGGTGAGCACACGGGGTTGGGGCTGGTTTTTAAGGATGTGAAATTTTTCCCAGGGTCCCTGCAGCAGCAGGGTGTCTCCCATACGGAGCTGGATGCGGACCAGGTTGCTGTAAATGATTTTATTGCCGGTAAAAAGCGCCACCGGGTTGAGGCCGAACATTTCCTTGAAATTAATCTGGTTCAGGGTTTTTCCGATCAGATCAGACCGGGGTGAAACCACTGTTTCCGCCATGCCGGCATTAACGGTGGAAAGATTCTCGGTAAAAACGTCCAGGCCGTCTTTAATCTCCCAGCCGTATTCGTCGGCCATCATGCGGACCAGTTTTTCCTGCCCGATCACTGCAATGTCGTCGCCCGCGGTAATCACGTCAGTACTCTTGGGGACCATGGATTTTTCGTTTTCCGAGTTGAAACGGACTCCCACAACGGTGACGAGGAACTTTGGCCGAAGCCCCAGCTCTTCCAGTGTTTCTGGATTTTCGTATGTGTCGGGGATGTGGATTTCAAAGGTATGCTGCAGGCCGCGATAGGCGTTCAGCAGCCTTTCGGTGACGCCCCGGTCGGCCTTGCCTTCGGCAGCCGGCAGAACAAATTTACCAAAAATGATAAAATAGATGATGGCGGCCAGAAGCAGGCAGATACCGATGGGCGTCTGGGTAAACAGGCCGAAAGGTTCGAGCTTTTTACCATCGAGTACCATGAGGTCGTTTAGCAAAATGGTTGGACTGGCGCCAACGAGAGTAATCGTCCCGCCGATAATGGCACAAAATCCCATCGGCATCAGGATGCGGGAGACCGGAACGCCCATTCTTTTGGCAATTCGCTGTGCCGCGGGCAGAAAGAGTGCGGCGGCGCCAATGTTCTGCATAATGCTGGAGATCAGGCCGACGGTACCGGATATCAGTGTAATGACTTTTTTTTCGCTGTCTCCGGCCAGTTTGACAATCGGACCGGCCACCCGGTTCATTACCCCTGTTTTATCGAGGCCGGCCCCGATGATGATGACCGCCATGATCGAGACAACGGCGTTACTGCTCAGGCCGACAAAGGCTTCTTTCGGCGTGACCAGCCCGATAAGGGGAAGCAGAACCATCATGATAATACCGACAACGTCCACGCGCACCCATTCAGAAACAAAGAGAACGATGACGAAAACAAGTACGATCATTGTTAAAATCATTTCAGGTGTCATTCAAACGGTTCCTTCTTGTTGTTTTACATATCACTATATTTAAAATTATATATTTACAGTTGGTTACTCATTTTTGTCTTTCCTGAACTTAAAGCATAACCATAGTGTAAAGGCAACCATAACCAATCCAAAAGCAAAATGCGCATCCATCGGATTTCCCCCTTTGCGAGATATAGTAAAAACATGACTATGTTCTTTTCTCTATTGACATGAAGGCAATCATCAATCGTGCCAACTTTGGTATTTAATTGTAACATTCAGTAATTGTTTAACTTACAGGAAGCACGGATGGAGAAAAATGGCGGGGAATATGATGCATAATGCAACACGTTTGCTGGAAACAGATAATACTGATGTGTTTACCAATAGTTATGGAGTGATGCAATGGGAAATAAACATGTTGCATATTGTAATGGGCGTGGGGCATAATCCCGCTTATCTGCGGGATTGTCGCAGATAACAGCCGCTGGTTTAAAAGCAACCCGCCCTGATTCAAACCATGGCATAGACATAAAGGTTGGGTTGAAGCTGGTTTCCCGTGGCGGCTTTGCTTTCCGGGCGATCTTCTATGGTCTCCGAAATCACAAAAGCGATATCCTTGTTTTTTCTGACGATGGACTTGAGCGCCGCTTCCGATTCCTCAAACAGGACGACATGTTCCAGGGAAATGTTGTTTTCACGCGCCGCTTTTTTGAATTTAGCCGCATTTTCTTCAGACTGGCGCTTGAAATTATCGCAGACCCGGGTAGAAAAATGCAGCATTTTAAATGTGTCACAAGATAATGGGGCCGTATTTAACGCTAAAATATCGTAGGACATGCGCTGTGCCATCTCAATGGCGTAATCAATGATTTCCTGTGAAAAAACGCTTTCTCTACCCATCACCAGTAATTTTTTAGAGGCCTGGCCTTTCTTCTGCTCGTCCATTATGCATCTCGCGTGCTCTGTCTCGCCGGCCTCGGCAAAAGCAATGGCCTCATGACACCTTTCAATCTTTCCGCTGGTTCTAAACCATTTTTGCCTGATTTTGTTTAATAGCGATGGCATTGTTAATCTCCTCTGGTGATATTTTCAGGGTGATTATTTAATTATGGACGGTGACCAAGGGCACCGATAAATCCTTTTTAAGTTTCCCAAGCGCGCGTTTTTTAACGGAACTGCTGGTATCCGTATCGGTATCCGCGTCAGGGGCGTCGTAAATAGCCATGATAATATCCCTGTGGCCGCTGACATATTCGCTGATCTCTTTTTCCGGAATGCCGGCTTTTATCGCAAAATGACAATGCACTCCTTCCGCTTCTGACTGCTGAATGAAATGCTTGATGTATTTTGATGTCTCATCCACAATATCCAAAGCCGTTTTATGCTCACCCGCCTCGGCGAAAGTAACGGCCATCATGGATCCCTCAATGAACTTTCTGGCGATGTGCATCTTTTTTCTATAGCCCCGATAGCTCTGGGGCCGGATAATCTGGAATATACTCAATTCGCCTTTAATGCGTTTGCAGAAATCCACTGCATACTGAAAGGCTTTCTGGCTGGGCGATATGCCGTCGATGGCTAACAATACTTTTTTCATTTTTATCCCCTTGGTACCCTGCGGAAGATCAATTCGAAAATGACGCATTCACGCATCAGGCCTTCTAACTCAATTTCAGACTGAATTCATTTTCAGGCATAGATACGATTGTATTTTTCACGGTGAATGAATGTCATTTTGTCTATATGTACCGCAAAACGCATGCCAACATGTATATAATATTAACATGTTGAAAATATAAGTAATATGATGTGATGGCAAGCAGGCGCGTTTTTCCGGACTTTGTTACTTTTTGCAATGTTTATTTTGGATAAAATTTTATATTAAACAATATCGGAATGTTATGAGATATTGCAAAAACAGGGTGATTTGTTGCGTCATGCAACGCTGAATATCGGGGGGTGTGTTCATTGCCAGGTGAATTTTGAATCCGGCAGGGTTGTTTCTTTACACGGCCGCGCAGATGCGTTAAAAACAGAACGGATAGTGGCGGGGAATCGAAGAAAGAGCGGCACTGATGGGCAGGTTAGACAAATACAAACCGGTCGTCTCCCGGCAGTTGTTAATCGCACTGGCCGGGGTTGTCTGGGTATGTGTCGGCATCATGTTGCTGGCCATGGCCCTGTCGTGGCTGTCGGTGGTTTCAGGTGCCCGCTTTTTTACCGCTGCCGGCATGGGGATTGGACTGGCCTTGATTGTCCGCCGGTTCGGGTTTGTAAAAATTGTCGACAGGAATGTGGCCCGGCTCCTGTCTCTTGACGACAAAGCCTGTGTCTTTGCCTTTATTCCCGGCAGAAGCTATCTGATTATTGCGCTCATGGTGGCGATGGGAATCACACTGAGGCATTCGTCGATCCCAAAGCCGTATCTGGCGGTTGTCTATATCTGCATGGGACTGGCGCTCATATTATCGAGCGCCAGGTATCTGACGGTCTTTCTCAGGGAGATCCGTCAGTAACCACCACCGCACCCGTTTTTCTCAACTGATTATCCGCTTATGGAATATGTTCTCGTCAGCGCCTGCCTGCTCGGTCATCCGGTGCGCTACAACGCCACCGCCCGGCGGGTGGCCAGCCCTGTTCTGGCCGGGTGGCGGGCGGAAGGCCGGATTATCTCTTTTTGTCCGGAACAGGCGGCCGGGGGGAGTGTTCCCCGGCCGCCGGCGGAAATTGTCGGGGAAAGCGGTGCGGCGGTTCTCGACGGTCATGCCGAGGTTGTTGATAAAACCGGGAAAAAAATCACAGATGCTTTTATCCGGGCCGCCGATATGGCCCTGGCATATGTCAAAAGATATCGGATTCGGATCGCCGTCCTCGCCGACGGCAGCCCGTCATGCGGGAGCACATTTATTTATAACGGCTGTTTTTCAGGCGTCACCAAAGCGGGCGAAGGCGTGGTAGCCGCCCGGCTTCGACGAAACGGCGTCGCCGTTTTCGGAGAAGACCGGCTGGCAACCGCCAAGGCACGGCTTTCCGAACTTTTGGCGGCGAAAATTATTGCCGGAACCAGCGGGTAAATGTGCGACGACCGGATGCCGTCCGGCCGGTGATCAGTCAGGAGGGCGGTTTTGAGCAGGCGCTGCCGGGGACGCTGCCATCCGTTTTAATTTGCGCCAGAGTGCTGCCCGGCTGATGCCTAAAATCTTCGCGGTTTGGGTTTTGTTTCCGTTTGCCGCCGCAAGGACCCTGGCGATGTGCCGCCGTTCGACTTCGGCCAGGGACGGGAGCGTGTTTAGCGCTCTTTCAGAGCGGTTGCCTGAATCAACGTGCTTGATAAATTGCCAGAACCTGGGCATCTCCTCTTTTTCGAAGTAGAGGGAGTTAAGCGACTCGGTGGCCTGCCTGACTTTGGCATTGCCATGTCCGGTGAGCAGGATGGTGATCAGCTCCGGCTGGATTTCCTTGAGTTTGGTAATCGTTACCAGCCCGTTCATGTCCGGGATTTTCAGATCGACAATGGCCAGGTGTATCGGGTGGCTGATGGCAATATCGATGGCCCCCATACCACTGGCCGCCGTAAATGTGTGGAACCCGAGCATCTTCAATCGCCGGGCAATCGATTGGCGCAGCTTTTCCTCGTCGTCGACGAGAAGCACCTGTTTTACATGTGGTGTCATGTTAAATGCTCTTTCCCGGTGCCGGGGCAACCGGTCTCAATGCATTCTATTTCCTGGTTTTCCCGGAAGATTCAATGTCCAGCGCATCTTTGATATCGCCGCCTGTGGCCATGCCGGCCGCGGCCATGTGCTTTTCCAGCCCCTTGATCGTTTTACGGATAAATCCCCAGAAGCGCCCCATCTCCTCTTTTTCAAAATAATGTGAATTAAGGGCCTGCGTGGCTTCCCTGAGTTTATCATCTCCATGTCCAGTCAGGAGCAGGGTGCGGATGCCGGGATCGATCTCTTTCAGCTTGGTAATTGTCACCAGTCCGGTCATGTCCGGCATGTCATGATCCACAACAGCCATCTGGATCTTGTTTGACCGGGCTATTTCCAATGCCTCTCCGCCGTTCAGGGCGATGAAGGGATCGTACCCTTTCAGCCGGATTCGTTCGGCCAGTGTGCTGACAAATTTCTCATTGTCATCAACCAGAAGGATCTGGATATTTCCCAGGGGCAGGTTGGATAAAAAGGCCCAGAAGCGCCCCATCTCCTCTTTGCCAAAATATGTCGATTTGAGGGCCCGGGTGGCCTCTTTTAATTTTTCGTCGCCATGGCCGGTCAGGAGGACCGTGTGAATGTCTGGAAGTATTGATTTAAGCCTGGTAATCACGACCAGGCCTTCCATGTCCGGCATCTGATAATCAACCACGGCGACATGGACGGTTGTGTCTCTGGCAATGGCGATCGCGGCTTTGCCGTTTTCTGCCGTCAGTACGTTGAATCCCTTGATCCTGGCCCGTTCGGCAACAGAATTCAGGAATTTTAAATCATCATCTACCAGCAACAGGTTTAATTTGTTTTTCTTCATTTCTGCCCACATTATTAAAAGGTAGGATTCCGGAAATGCGCAGGCGCAACCTGGCGGGTTAATGCCCGCCGCTGCCGATCAGCCCCGATGCCGCCAATGATAAAACAGCGATTTCTAAAATGCTGATGATGGCAAATACCCAGTTTTTTTTTCGATAGTATCCGCGTGCCAGAATCAGAAAACATAAAATGGTCAGCGTCCCCAACAACGTAAAGCCGATGAAATTTAAATAATCTCCTTTCCCCAGCAATGCGATCCAGCCCCATCCATGAGGCGAGTGGGTAACTTCAAGATACTCGTGAACCCCCTTTCCCCAATTTTCGGAAATAAGTTGTATGTCGACATGCGACGGCAGGAGACCCGTTAAATATATTGTATAGGTGATAATGAGCGTAACAATACCAGCAAGCATCCCCAAGAGCAACAGATTTGCATAGATGATCTGTTCGTTGGAAGGGTGCAGCGAGTGTCGATGTTTGATGGGCATGCTTTTCTCCTTTCCTTCTTCTCTCCTGAAGCAACATATCACCCCAGGACGCCTAATCCCAACCCTTTGTCCAGCGCCTTTAACCCGGCAAAGAGCAGCACGATAATGACCATGTAACGAATGAATTTTGGTTTTGCCACGGCCAGGATTCGGACCCCGATAATGGATCCGATCATCAGGCCCAGAATGGATGGCACGGCAATCAATGGAATGACGCATCCCCGGTTCAAATAGATCCATGCGGCAGACGTATCTGTAATGGACAGTAGAAACTTGCTGGTGGCAACAGATACCTTGAGCGGAACGCCCATTAGCAGGTTCAGTGCCGGAACGTTGGCCCAGCCGGCGCCCAAACCGAACATGCCGGCCAGCAGACCGATAAAGATAAACGAGATGAGTCCCAAAAGGGTTCGATGCGTTTTCCATTCCACGCTTTCCCGGGCACCATCGTCCCAGTAGATACCCTGGAGTCCTAACGCCAGGCCGATGGCATCCTGTTTGGTGACGACCGGTTTCTCGGTGTTTTTTGAAAACAGCAGCAACAGGGTGATGCCGATAATGGTAGCCCCCAAGCAGGATTGCACCAGACTGGGATCCAGCCGGGATAAATATAATCCCAGCAGAGCGCCCAGGATGGAACAGGTGGAGGCGATCAGCGCGACCGGCAGGGCAAGGCGCAGATTGGCCAGATTCCGGCGAAGCAGTCCCGGCCCGGCGGCCAGCGCGCCTGCGAGCGCCACCATCAAGCCGATCCCCCGGACAAAATCAATGTGAAATGGGAAAAAACCGCTGACCAGCGGGACGTATAATACCCCCCCGCCGACCCCGGCCATGACCGCTAAAACGCCAAGAAGCAGGCAGAAGAAGAAAAGAATAACCGGCCAGTACCACCATGGCTTTAAAAGGGCATCGCCGCTCATGGTTTCCGTGGCGAAACAGACCGCAGAGGAACGCATAATAATCAAAAATACCATGATGAATAGGCGACCGATATCGAACGCTTTTCTGCGCATTATCCCTCCGAAAGTCGTTTAATTCTGAAACATATATCCTTCATGTCTTTCGTATATATCATGAATTTTGTCCCGTCAATAAAAAAAGGTTGCAATATGCAACAAAATTGTATTATGCATAAACAATGGATACCGGTTCTTCCGGCAGACTGTATATCGGTTGACACGCACCGGGCTTGTTTATAAAAAAACAGCGTGATGACGTGGCCGCACATCGATATTGGCGTAACAATTACAGATCTCAAACGGCCCTTTTATAAATGTCGCCATTCATATGACATCATCTGACAAACAAAGGTTTCCCGGCCGTATCCGCCGTGCCGTCAAGGCCATCTGGCCGGGTTTTGATTTGAATATTAATGATCATCTGAAACCGTACTATATGTTTCGGAATTACCTGTGGATCTGGGGCGGGGCGATTCTGTTTCTTTTGATTACGGCGCTGCTGCCGTTCGTCCTCATCACCTTTATCCACTACCGGCTGATTGACACCTCGGTTGATACAGCGTCATTTCTGCGCACGGAACAGGTGGCGTCGGCCGCACAAAGCGCCGTTGGGTATTTTTTTGAGGAGCGTCTGGCGGCACTGCGGTTTACGGCCGGCACCATCGGCTATGACGAATTAATTCTCCCCCGGCACCTTACAGCGGTCCTGCGCAATTTAAAGCTGGGTTTTGGCGGGTTGACGGATTTGAGTGTCATTGACGACACGGGGCGGCAGGTGGCCTATGCCGGCCCTTTTGATCTCACGGGGAAAGACTACAGCCGGCAACCGTGGTTTATCAAATGCCGGGAAGACAATGCCTGTGTCAGTGACGTTTTTTCAGGTTACCGAAAAATGCCCCACATGGTTGTTGGGGTCAAGTTAGCGCGTCAGGGGGGGCATTTTTTTATATTGCGGGCAACGCTGGAAACTGAGCGCCTGCGGCACATTCTGTCCTCTTTTGCGACTGATGACAAGATGGATATTTTTCTGGTCAACCGGGAAGGTCTGATTCAATCTCCTTCCCGGCTGTATAAAGAAAAATCCAGTTATATCACTTTCCCCGTTCCTGCCTGTTCCGGGGGGGCCAAAGTCATGACTTCTCATCCCCCGGATGGGCCCCCTGCCGTTGTTGGCCATGCCTGTATCGATACTGAAATCGTGTCGACCCCCTTTGTTCTCATGGTGGTGAAACAAAAAACCGGAAGAATGAAAGCCTGGAGCGATCTGCGTACCCGCATCAACAGAATATTATTTGCCAGCATCGGTGTCATCGTTTTTGCAGTCGTCCTGGTATCCACATTTCTGGTCAAAAAAATTTTTCAGGCGGATCATCAAAAAGCCCGGACCATGGCGGCGGCAGAGCAGAGCTGCCAGCTGGCAGCCATCGGCCAGCTGGCGGCCGGCGTGGCGCACGAAATTAACAATCCGCTGGCGTTGATCAACGAAACGGCCGGCTATCTGAAAGATTTACTTGAGATCAAGCAATCGCACCCGGCTGCCGGCCAGGGCGATGGGCAGGCCGGCGAATGGGCCGACCATATGGATACGATCATCGACGCCGTCAACCGGTGCAGTGCCATAACCCGGCAGCTGCTCGGCCTGACCCGCCGCGCCGATGTCCGGATGGCGTCTGTTGATTTAAAGCAGACCGTTGATGATATTCTCCGTTTTCATCGAAAAGCAGCTGAAACCCGGCACATCACGATTCGCGTGGATATTCCGGATAACCTGCCATCGATTCAGACGGATCGGGGAAAGCTGCAGCAGATTCTTCTCAACCTGACGACCAACGCCATTCAGGCGCTGGGCGATGGGGGACGGCTCGACATCCGGGCGCGGATGAACGGCGCCGGACACGTTGATATCGATGTTCGGGATAATGGCTGTGGTATTTCCGAAGAGAACCGGAAGCATATTTTCGAGCCGTTTTTTA
>CAZNZW010000001.1:57047-85891 GCA_964577615.1 uncultured Desulfobacterales bacterium
AATGGCTGTGGTATTTCCGAAGAGAACCGGAAGCATATTTTCGAGCCGTTTTTTACGACCAAAAAAGAAGGACAGGGCACTGGTCTGGGCCTGTCCATCACCCAGGGCCTGGTGAAAAAAATCCAGGGCGATATTGCCGTAAGGAGTCAGCCCGGCCAGGGAACGACCTTTGTGGTCGCCCTGCCTGTAACCCCCGGAAAGGCGTGCGATGCGGATACTGCTGATTGACGATGAAGAAAAATTTGTATTGATGCTGGCCAGACGCCTCACGCTGCGGGGATTCAAGGTCGAGGCCTTCTTTTCCGGCCGGCCGGCCATCGAGGTTGTGCGCCGGGGAGGCCGTTTCGATGTGGCGGTTCTCGATCTTAAAATGCCGGATATCGGCGGCCTCGAATTGAAAAAGATGCTAAGCCGGCACGACTCCCGGTTGAAATTTGTTTTCCTTACCGGCCACGGATCTACTGCCGTCTTTTCCGAGGAAGATCCACCGACAGTCTGTCTTTCCAAGCCGGTGCAGATCGATGCGCTGATCACCACCCTGGTCACGGTGACCGGGAAAACGCCGCCGGAGTGAAAGGCCCGGCCGGCGGCAACGGCATGCGATGAGTTCTCAGAGTGAAGGAGGGGAGATGAGTGACGTCAGGGATCTTTTCCCATATGAAAGCCTGGCTTTTTTGGGAAAGGTCAACGCTTCGATTTCCCATGAGCTGAAAAATATCATGGCGATTATCTCAGAAACCGCCGGGTTGCTGGAGGATTTGTCGGACATGGCCGCGGATGGACCGCCCGTGGCGCCGGACATGCTGGCAAACTGCACGCGCAGCATCGTCGAAGAGATTCAGCGGGGATTTGCCACGATCCGGCAGATGAACCGGCTGGCTCACAGCGTTGATACGCCCGTTGCCACCGTTGACCTGCTGGAGCTGATCGATCTGGTTGTCCACCTGGCCGGCTACCTCAGCCGGTCGGGAAAAGTCCGGGTCACAGCCGTGGGGAAAGCGTCGCCGGTTGTCCGGACCAGTCCCTTTCTCCTCCAGGCCATTATCTACCAGGTGCTGGGATATACTTTTGAGAACTTTGGCGCCGGGGCGGATCTGACGATCTCGATTCTCCCCCGGGATGATTCTGTCTGGCGGATTGTTTTTTCCGGCTTCAGCGCGGCCGGATTCCGCGTTTTTCCCGACGCGGCCACCCGGCGGATGGCGGATGCCATTCAGGTCCGGATCGACTGGGAGACCACGGCGGACCAGTTGACTCTGGACGTCCCGCAAAGACTGGCCGGTGCCGATGGTCTGGCATCCGGGACGGATGTGAACGCAGTGACGGGTTCGATTGGTGACAACAACCGGCAGGAATAAAAACCCGGCGGCGGGCGGACGTTGGCCGTCTGGCGGCCGTCAGATGATATAATGACAAACGGGGAGCGAACCATGACGAAAAAAGTATTGCTCGTCGACGATGAAGAAGAATTTCTTGAATTGATGGCCGAGCGGATGCGGGCCCGGCAGATGACGGTTACCACATCCACTTCAGCGGCCGACGCGCTCAAGCAGATTGCGACCGGCGCTTATGACGCGGTGGTGATGGATTTCCTGATGCCGGGCATCGACGGGATCGAAGCGATTAAAACCATCAAGGCGAACGCGCCGGAGACCCAGATTATTCTGCTGACGGGGTATGCCACGGTTGAAAAAAGCGTGGAGGCGATGAAAGCCGGCGCCATGGATTTTGTTGAAAAACCGGTTAATATCGATGCCCTGGCCGAAAAAATAAAAAAGGCCCACAACCAGAAAGCCTTTATTATTGAGAAAAAAAATCAGGACCGGATCATCGAGGCACTGAGAAAGTTCGGCATGTAGGCCGCCGCCGGCCTGCCCGGTGACGGTGAGCCGGGCAGGCCCGGTCTGAGCGCAACGGGGACAAAACCGGACAGCGGCGCGCGGTCCAGGCCGCGTGTCCGATGTCCGGCGATGGGTATGGGAATCAGTTCCCCAGGGTATGGATAAAGCACCCGCCGCTGCCGCCGTCATCATCATCATCGCTGCCCCCGCCGTTGTCCGGCGGGGGCGGTGCCGACTGCATGGGCAGCGGGGGAGTGTTTTCGGCAAAATATTCGTGGCTGTCGGCATGTTTAACCGCCTCATCGGGGTTGACACGCGCCAGGTTGCGGCATCCGGTCTGGCCGTAAATGGGTTGCCCGTTGACGCTGTCACTGGTTCCCGCGACCACCAGAAAATGAGAGAGCTCATGGACAAACGTGCCCGCCTTTGAGTCGGTTCCATTGTAAGGCGCTGACCAGAACAGATCGGTAAAATAGATGTGATAGGGTTGGGTTGGGTGAACGTAGGCAAATACGCCCGGGAAGTTATCACAGGAAGCGGTTATTGTTTTGTTCATCAATGCATCGTAAATCCGGTCAAAATGCGCGGTTACCGCCCCGTACCTGCCACTCGCATAGGTACCGAACCATTCTATGTACCGCCGGGCAGCCGGTCTCTGGCTTCCCGGAGTATTGTGAAGAGCGGCCTGTGCTTCCTGGGCGATTTTTCTGGCTTCCGTAAATGCCGTCCGGATAACATTCATCTGTGCAGCGGAGCAGGCATACGCGGCCAGCGGAACGCTGGCGACAACCGGTTCATCGCGGCCGGCATTGATGACAAATTCAGCCGTGTCGGACTGAACGGCGGCCGGTACTGCGCCGGC
This sequence comes from uncultured Desulfobacterales bacterium, assembly GCA_964577615.1. GTDB lineage: Bacteria > Desulfobacterota > Desulfobacteria > Desulfobacterales > QNYZ01 > QNYZ01. Next base: position 59,751 of record CAZNZW010000001.1, read on the forward strand.
GGCCGCTTCCGTGGTTACCGCATCCTGGGCGCCGGCCGCTGTTTCACGCGTGCTGAATGCGGCTGCGCGATACCGGATGGTATAGATGCCGGCCTGGTAGATCGTGTACCCGCTGGCCAGATCGATTGTCGCTGAAATGGTGTCACCGGCCGCTACGGTCATATAGTCAGATGGCCGGGGCGCCCCCCGTTTGACCAGAATTCCCCGGTAAGGCACCGGCGTGTCGTCCAGGCGGACATCAAAACAGTCGGCGGTGAACCGGCCGTCAAATGGCGTGCCCCATTTCAGAATGTCGATGGCCTGGGTCGAATGGTTGGTCAGGGTGAATTTTATTTGAACGGCGATACCGGTGGTTTCATCGACGGTGAGGACGTCGATGCCGGCGGACAGCGGCGGCGGGGTGTCCGCTGCCCCCGCAGACGGGACAAGGATGAAAACCGACAGGATGAGAAAAACAAGTATCTTTACGCGTGACATATATATTCTCCTTCGACAATGTACTCTCAGGCCGGCATCATATGAAGCGATCCGCCTGTATGGATAAAATTGATCGGTTATCAGATCAGATCGAACGCGATTCCCGCGCAGCGCAGCGCCGCCGCCGTATCGGTGCCGTTTTCCCGGACGGTGATGAAGGCATGGCGGTATCGGACCGTGTAATGCCCCGTGGTTGTCAGGGCATACCCGTCTTCAATCGCCACCCGGGTGGTCAGCGTACCATGCGCTTCAATGGTGATATAATCGCTTTCCCGCGGCGCGCCCCGTTTGATCATCATACCGGTGTAAGGCACCGGTTTTCCGTTCACCACGACCTCAAACATGTCGTCGGTGAACCTTCCTTCAAAGGGAGTTCCCCATTTCAGCAGTCTCATGCTTTTGTCCGACAGATTTTTCAAGCTGAACTCGATCTGGACCCGGATGGGCCCCTGGGTGTACACATTGCGTAACTTCAGCGTGGCCGCCAGCGAGGCGTTTTCGTGTCGCTGTGCATCCGGTCCTGCCGCGCACGAAAGCAGAAGGAAGGAGAATGCCATGCATACTGCGGTGCCAACGGCTAAAATGGGTTTAATTGCCTCATTCATCAAACGCCTCCTCTAAAATATGTGGGATTAAGGATTACGAAATAATGTGCCGCGTCTACCCGGCAATTGCCGGGGGATCGGGGGCGGGCGGCCTGATCCTGGAGGGTTTTCCCGCCGGAAAACAGGTGTTCCCTACCATACCCGTCCACACGAAGGCAACGTAAAAAAAACGGCATGCCGCCTGATAAATGGACCCCGGTTCAGCGTAAATATTCATTCCCGGTCGCAATATTCAAAATTTTATTGATATATTTCAATGGGACATGATATAAAATCCGATTCAACCATGGGGAATTAAAACCGAATGGAAATTTCCGAAAAACAACAGCAGCAGCTGCGCCGCCTGCCCGGCGTGGATGCCCTTCTACTGGCCCTGGCCGATGGGGCCGAGGCCGATCGTATCCCCAAAACAGTACTGGTCGGCGCGGTGCGGAGCGAACTGGACGCCTGTCGCCAGACGATCTTAAACAGCCCGGAGACGGCCGATGCTGTCTCTTTCAGCCAGCCGGCACTCCTGACGCGCATTGTTGCCGCCGCCCGTCGGCGCATGGCCCTGAACCTGCGCCGGGTGATCAATGCCACCGGCGTGATTGTGCATACCAATCTCGGCCGATCCCTTCTGGCCGACGCGGCCATTGCCAATATGACGGCCGTGGCCGCAGGCTATTCCAATCTCGAATACGATCTGTCGGCCGGGCGCCGGGGATCCCGTTACACGGCGGTGGAAGATATTCTCTGCGAAATCAGCGGCGCCGAGGCCGCCATGGTGGTGAACAACAATGCCGGCGCGGTTCTTTTGTGCCTGGCCACCGTGGCCGAAGGCCGGGAGGTGGTCGTTTCCCGGGGGGAACTGGTTGAAATCGGCGGTTCCTTCCGCGTACCCGATATCATCGCCCGCAGCGGCTGCATCCTTAAAGAGGTGGGTACCACCAACCGGACCCATCCGAATGATTATGAGCGTGCCATCGGGGAAAACAGCGCCCTGCTGCTCAAGGTCCATCAGAGCAACTACGCCATTGTCGGTTTTTCGGCCGATGTGCCCCTGCCGGACCTGGTGTCTCTGGGCAAAAAACATCACATGCCGGTCATGGATGATCTGGGCAGCGGTACCTTCATCGATTTGAGTGCCCATGGACTGGCCAGGGAGCCCACCGTCCAGGAAACAGTGGCCGCCGGCGTCGACCTGGCCACGTTCAGCGGCGACAAACTCCTCGGCGGCCCCCAGGCCGGTATTATTGTGGGCCGGAAAAAGTATATCGAACAGATCAAGAAAAACCCCCTTACCCGGGCCCTGCGGATCGACAAGCTGACCCTGGCTGCCCTGGAAAGCACCCTGCATCTCTACCGGGACCCTGAACGGGCGCTGTCGGCAATCCCCACCCTGAAGATGCTGACGATGTCCCTTGAGGTTATCGACGGCCGGGCGCGCCAGTTAAGCATGTGTCTCGAAAAAATCGCCGATCCCCGTCTGCACGTACAGGTGACAACCGGTATTTCCCGCGCGGGTGGCGGCTCCCTGCCGCTCCAGAATCTGGAAAGCCGCTGCGTGGCCATTCAGATCGACGGCCGTACGGTCCAGTCCGTCGAACGGGCCCTGCGGGCATCCCGTCCGCCGGTCATCGGCCGGATCGAAGACGGGCTTTTTCTGATGGATGTGCGGACCCTGCCGGAGGACGAATTTGACACCATCGCCATGGTCGTTTCGGCATTACTTAAAAAGGCGGAAAAATGAATACCCCAGTCAGCCTGAATCAAACAAAGCCCGAAAACCCGGCGCAGGGTCAGTTAAAAACCGATTGCCATGCCAGCCGGGAATTTCTGCTGCAAACGCCGGTGGTTCCCGCTCAGCGTGTCCGGTACCTGCCCCCGGATGCCACGGCCACGGCATTGCAGTCGGCTTTTCCGGCACTGAAAACCGGCGGAGAATATATCGTGGATACCGCTGAAAAACTGGGAGCAACGTTTATTTTTGGGGCGCTGGCCGTCAAGATCGATGGCACCGGACCGGTTTCTTCTGTGCCGGATTTACCGGAAAAAACGGATCTGCCGGCAGACAGAGACGGCATTGCCGACCTGGCGGAAATCATTGCCGATGTTGCCGGTGACGGCGGCAGCTTGTGGGGGCTTCTCTACGAAGGGATCTTTGGGTTGTGTATCCCCGACGGGGATGCGGCGGCCTATCGGAAAATCGCCCGCACAATCAGGGAAAAAGCGCATCAACGCATTGATGCCCCGCTCTCGGTCGGAATTGCCGTTTACCCGACCGACCACTTTTCTCGTACAAATGTTATTGAAAATGCCGTCAAAGCCCTTGACCACGCCACTTTTCTTGGCACGGGCACGACAGTTGAATTTGACGCGGTCAGCCTCAATATCAGCGGTGACCGGCTATATGCCGAAGGGGATATCGAAGGGAGCATCGCCGAGTTTGCAAACGCCCTGCGCCTGGATCCGGCGAATGTCAATCTGAGAAACAGCCTGGGCGTCTGTTACGGCATCCTGAAACAATACGACCGGGCCCTGACCGAATTTGAGGCGGCGATCCGTCTGGCACCGGGAGAAATCATGGCGGTATACAATTACGGGCTGGTCATGCTCCTGACCGGGAATCTCGAGCGCGCTCTGGAATATTTTTTTCAGGCGGAAGCCGTGCGGGGGGATATTTTCGAAGTGGTTTTTCATATCGGCAAGGTGTATCTGCAGTTGAAACAGCCGGAAGAGGGCATCACCTATTTTAAAAAATCCCTGGCGTTGAATGCCACCGCCGGCAGCGCCTACCGTTTGATGGGGCATTGCCATCTCGAAATGGATGCCGAAACGGAAGCCGTTGCCGCCTTTACCCAGGCGGTGCGCCTCAACGATGCCGACGCCGATGCGCTGTCGACACTGGGGCACCTTTACGATCTGCGTAACGAAAACACCGAAATCGCGACCCTTTTCTGCGAGCGCAGCGTTGAGATCGATCCGGATAACGGCGATTACCACTACCGCCTTGGCCGGTTGTACGAGAAGGCCGGGCGGCTTGACGAAGCGGTGGCCGCTTTTGAAAAAGCCGCTGCCGGCGGACCGGACTGTCAGACCGAGCTTGCGCGCTTAAAAGAGCGGCTCTCGAGCGAGACGGAACAGTCGCCGGCCGCGAAAGCCGGTTGATCTTTGCCCGGCCGGGATTATCTTATCAGATTAAGTGAAATGTCTTTTCAAGGAGCATGTCATGCCCATATACGAATATCGATGTGAAAACTGCCGCAGGGATTTCGAATACCTGGTCATCGGCGGCGGTGAGCCGGATGCCTGTCCGCACTGTCGGGATACCCGGGTCAACCGGATCATGTCCACCTGCGGATTCCTCAGTAAAAGCAGTGGGGGAGAAACGACCCGTTCGTCGGCCGGCGCATCATCCTGCGGGAGCTGCAGCGCCGCCAGTTGCGCGGGGTGCGGCCACTGATGAAAACGCGATTGGTCATTGGTACACGGGGCAGCCAGCTGGCCCTGTGGCAGGCCAGATGGGTGCAGCAGGCCCTTGAGAACCGGCATCCGGATCTCACGACTGAACTGGTGATTATCAAAACCAAAGGCGATAAGATCCTCGACGTTCCCCTGGCGCGGGTGGGCGGCAAGGGGTTGTTTGTCACCGAGATCGAAGACGCGCTGCGCGAGGGGCGCATCGATCTGGCCGTCCACAGCATGAAAGACATGCCGGCCCGGATTCCGGGAGATCTGTGCATCGGCGCCGTGCCTGTCCGGGAAACGCCCGAGGACGTTTTTATCAGCCACAGCGGTCGCGGATTCAAGGAAATGGCGCCGGGCGCTGTAATCGGGACCAGCAGCCTGCGGCGGGCGGCGCAGTTGCGGGCCGCACGGCCCGACATCAAGATCCGGACCATCCGCGGCAACCTGGACACCCGGCTGAAAAAACTGGATGCCAAAGCGTATGACGCCATCGTTCTGGCGGCTGCCGGCGTTAAACGGCTGCAACTGACCCACCGGATTACTGAATATCTCAACCTGGACGTGATGCTGCCGGCCGTGGGGCAGGGGGCGTTGTGCATCGAAACCCGCCGGTATGATCCCCCCGTGGTGCCGCTGGTCGCGGCTCTGAATGATCCGGATACCCATACGGCCATCACGGCGGAACGGGCGTTCCTCAATCGCCTTGACGGCAGCTGCCAGACGCCCGTTGCGGCATATGCCAGGGTTGAAAACAATTTAATCAACATGACCGGCATGGTGGCCGGGCTGGACGGGCACCGTCGGTTTGAAGCCGCCATGTCCGGCCCGCCGGAAACGGCTGAACAGATGGGGATCCGTCTGGCTGAGCAGCTGCTCGGCCAGGGTGCCCGGGAGATTCTCGACACATTGAAAGCACTTGCCAATGACTGATCCCAGAGGAAAAGTTTATCTCGTGGGGGCCGGCCCCGGCGACCCGGGACTGATTACCGTCAAGGGCCGCCAGTGTATCCGGCAGGCCCAGGTATTGATCTATGATTATCTGGCCGCGCCGGCGCTGGTGTCTGAGGCGCCATCCGATGCCGAGTGTATCTATGTCGGTAAAAAAGGGGGCGATCATACCCTTTCCCAGGACGGTATCAACGCGTTGATCGTTGAAAAAGCCGCTGCCGGCAAGATCGTCACCCGGCTCAAGGGCGGTGACCCGTTTATTTTTGGCCGCGGCGGAGAAGAAGCGGCCCTGCTTGCCCGGGAAGGGGTCGATTTTGAGATTGTTCCCGGCGTGACATCGGCCATCGCCGCGCCGGCCTATGCCGGCATTCCCCTGACCCACCGGGATTTTACGGCTACGGTGGCCTTTGTCACCGGCCACGAAGATCCCACCAAGGAAACGTCCCTCATCGACTGGGCCGCGCTGGCCAGAGGCATCGGCACCGTGGTGTTTCTCATGGGCGTGCGCAACCTGCCGAAGATTGTGGATCAGCTGCTCACCCACGGCCGCCCGGCGGACACGCCGGTAGGCGTTATCCGCTGGGGAACCCGACCCATCCAGAAAAGCGTCACCGGCACGCTCGAGAGCATCGTTTCCCGGGTTGAACAGGCGGGCCTCCGGGCGCCGGCCATTATTGTTGTGGGGGGCGTGGTTTCCCTGAGAGAGCAGCTGAAATGGTTTGAGGCGCGGCCCCTGTTCGGGCAGCGGATTCTGATTACCCGGGCCCGGCAGCAGGCCAGTGCCCTGGTGCGGAAACTCGGTGCGCTGGGGGCCGATTGTATCGAGTGCCCGACCATTGAGGTGGTTTCTCCCGACGACTGGACACCGTTGGACGCCGCCATCGACACGCTCGACCGATATCTCTGGCTGATTTTTACCAGTGTCAACGGGGTTGACTTCTTTTTCCGGCGATTGTTCAGCCGGGGATTTGATGTCCGCCGTCTGCACCAGGTTCGCACGGCGGTGATCGGCCCGGCCACAGCGGCGCGGCTGCGGCATTATGGACTCAGGAGCGATATTATTCCCGAAACCTACCGGGCCGAATCGGTAGTGGCGGCCTTTGAAAACGAAGACATGGCCGGTCGGCGCGTGTTGCTGCCCCGGGCAGCCGAGGCCCGGCCTGTTCTGCCCGATGCCCTGCGGCAAATGGGGGCCACTGTCGATGAGGTCACCGCATATCAGACCCGTCATGCCGGTGCCGACGCCGGCGACTTGATCGCCCGGCTGGAAAAAAGGGAGATCGACCTGGTCACCTTTACCAGCTCGTCCACGGTCCGCAATTTTGCGGCCCTTCTGCCGTCCGACCGGATGGCGGCGCTGCTGGCCGACGTGACGACAGCGAGTATCGGACCGATAACCACCCGGACGGCGAGCGATATCGGCATCGCCATTGACATCACAGCCGAGACCTATACGATTGACGGGCTGGTCGAGGCCATCTGTAAACAGACCCAAATTCCGGAGCCTGCCTGATGAGTGGAACCGATTTATTGTCCTCGCCGCCGCCCCGGCTGGTCGATCGATACCGCCGGCACCTGAATTACCTGCGGGTTTCCATTACCGACCGGTGCGATTTGCGCTGCATTTACTGTAAGCCGGATGGTCTGATTCCCAAGCTGTCTCACGACGATGTGCTTTCCTATGAGGAGATCCTGCGTCTTGTCAGGATCGCCGTTGGCCTGGGGATCACCAAGGTCCGTATCACCGGGGGGGAGCCGCTGGTTCGCCAGGGGGTGTGTGGATTTTTATCGAGACTGACGCGCATTGACGGCATCACCGATGTTTCCCTGACCACCAACGCCTTCCGGCTGGCCCGATACCTTCCCCGGCTCAAGAAAGCCGGGGTGCACCGCCTCAACATCAGCCTGGACACCTTAAATCCGGAGAAGTATCAAAAAATTACCGGCGTCGATGGATTTGACAGGGTCTGGTCGGCCATCCTGCAGGCCCATCAGCTCGGATTTGCCCCCATTAAAGTCAACGCCGTGGCCCTGAAGGGATACAACGATGATGAACTCGTTGACATGGCCCGGCTTTCCATCACATATCCGTTTCATGTGCGTTTTATCGAATACATGCCCATCGGCACGGCCAATATGCGCAAAGGGGATTATCTGCGCACCGCCGATATTAAAACCCGCCTGACCGAACTGGGCCCCCTGCTGCCGGTGCCCAGAGACACGCATGACGGGCCGGCCGAACGGTTCCGGCTTCCCGACGCTGCCGGTGAGGTGGGATTTATCAGTGCCATGAGCAACCATTTCTGCGCCACATGCAACCGCCTCCGGCTGAGCGCCAGCGGAAAGCTGCGGTCCTGCCTGATGTCTGACGAACAAAAGGATCTGCGCCCGGTTCTGCGGCAGGGCGGCAGCGATGAGGATCTCACCCGGGTATTTCTTGCCGCCGTCCAGTCGAAGCCGGCCCGTCACCATCTGACCGATGCTGAGAGGGCGCGGGTCAACAGCCAGATGTCTTCCATCGGTGGATAGCCGCCGCGCCGATCGTGCTGTTTTACGACTCTTTTATATAATGCGCCGGGTACTCTCCCGATGGAAATCAAAATGATTGCAGTTCGGGAAAAAATCGAACAGCTCTTTATTGCCGTGACGCGCTTTTCCTATCGGCATCGGATAAAAACGCTGGCGCTGTTCTTTGCGTTTTTTGCGTTTACCGGATTTGAAGCCCATCGGATTACCATCGATACGGCCACCGAATCGATGCTCCGCGACAACGATCCCAGTCTGCTGGCGTACAATGCGTTTCGCGACCAGTTCGGGCGCTCGGAGATTGTTGTCCTTCTCATCGAGGCGCCGGATATCTTCGACCGGGCGTTCCTCGAAAAACTTGAAAAATTCCAGGCGGATCTCGAAACGCAGGTCCCATATATCGATAAAATCACCAGCCTGATCAATATCCGCGATACCCACGGCGACGGGGATGTACTTTCCGTCGACGCGTTGTTCAACGATCCGGATTTCAAAAACCTTGCCGCTGCCCGCCGCCGGGCGCTGGCCAATCCCTTTTACCGTAATTTGGTCTTGTCGGCCAACGGGAAAAGTACGGCGATGGTTGTGGAAACGGTTGCCCGGGTGCCTGATACGCCGGCGACGGAAACAGATGCCGCGCCCGATTTGAGCGGCTTTGAAGACAGTACCCCTGGAAAAGATGCCGGCGGGCACTATATCGGCGCCGCCGAAAAATCCGCTGTCAACGCCGCTGTTGCCAGGGTAATGGCCCGCTACCAGGCCGATGATTTCAGGATTACCTTTTCCGGCGGATCGGTTGTGGTGGACGCGTTTAACAAAATCACGGGACAGGATACCGTCCGGCTGGTCAAAATCATGCTGCTGGTCATCGTTGCTTTTCTCTTTATCCTTTTCAGGCGGCTGTCCGGCGTCCTTATTCCGGTTATCATCGTCTATGCCGCCATGATTTCCACCATCGGCCTCATGGCTCTGACCGGTACCTCCCTGTCCATCATGACCAACATTCTGCCGGCGTTTATCGTTTCTGTCGGTATCGCCGATGCGGTTCATATCCTGGCTATCTTCTACCAGGAATACCAGCGCAGCGGCAACAAAGAGGCGGCCATCTGTCATGCCATGGGGCATTCGGGGCTGGCGATACTCATGACCAGCATTACAACCGTGGCCGGGCTGCTTTCGTTTACCACTGCTGAAATTGCCACCATCGGCCAGCTGGGCTATTTTGCTTCCGCCGGCGTGGCGCTGGCCTTTGTCTACACCGTTGCTCTGCTGCCGTCCCTGCTGGCCATTCTGCCTATCCGTGAAAAGCCGGTACCGGCGGCAGCGGCGCGGATCAACCGGATGGACCGGTTCCTGCTTTTTTTCAGCCGCGTTTCCACCGGCCATCCGAATATAATTGCCGGTACCAGTCTGGCCCTGTTTGCCGTTTCGGTTTACTTTATTTTTCAACTGCATTTTTCGAGTTTTATCCTGAGCTATTTCCCCGATCAGCATCCGGTGAAGACCGACCTGGAGCATATCGAGGCGCAGATCGGCGGGGCGGTCACCTTTGAAATTGTCGTGGACACGGGCCGGGAAAACGGTATTCACGATCCGGAATTATTAAAGCGTATTGCCGGCCTGACCGAAAAAATCGCATCGATTCACACAACAGACATTACCGTCGGCAAGGTCATCTCCATCATCGATATCCTACGGGAAACCAACCAGGCCCTGCACGAAAACGATCCGGCCTACTATTCGATTCCCGGCGACCCGGATACGGTCGCCCAGGAGCTGCTCTTGTTTGAAAACAGCCGGCCCGGGGATATTGAAAAGATCGTCGACAGTCAGTTCAGTAAAACCCGAATCACTGTCAAGACCCGGTGGGGGGATTCGGTGGCCTACGACCGTTTCGTCCGTCATCTGCAGAAAATGTTTGCCGGAGAGCTTGGTGGAATGGCAACGGTAACCGTCACGGGACTGGCGGCTCTCATGGGCCGGACAATCCCCACTGCCCTGCACAGCATGGCCAGAAGTTATGTTGTCGCCCTGGTAGTCATTACCATCCTCATGCTGCTGCTGGTTGGCGATCTCAAACTGGGGCTGCTCAGCATGTGTCCCAACCTGCTGCCGATTTTCATGGTCATGGGCCTGATCAGTCTGTGCGGTTTTACGCTGGACATCAATACGCTTTTTATCGGCAGTATCGCCATCGGTCTGGTCGTCGATGATACGATCCATTTCATGCACAATTTTCGCCGGTACTATGCCGGGACAAACGATCCGGGTATCGCCATCCGGGAAACTTTTCTGGGGACCGGCCGGGCCCTTTTGATCACATCCATCGTTCTGGCCATGAATTTTTTTGTACTTCTGGCGGCGACCTTGAATCACAGCGTCAAGTTTGGCCTGTTTACCGGCATCGTCATTATACTTGCCCTTTTGTCCGATTTTCTCCTTTCCCCGGCGCTGCTTTTTATGGCGACAAAAAAAACGGGCCCGGGTCATCATCCTCCGCAGGGTGGCGCAAAGCCCATTGCCTGACAAGCTGACAACAACGGGACGCCGGTGCTGTCTTTGATGTGTTGACGGTTTCGGTGTTCACATCTTTCCGTGATGGCCAGGTCGCCGATGCCCCGGGAAGTACTTTTTGGGTGATGGTTTAATGGCCCCTGCCGCTCCTGCCCTTTTTCAGCGCTGAACATACATCTAATGTTGACTGCCACTGACCATCGTCCCCGAGGGTCGGGTCGCTCCGTATTCATAAAAATATTGACATGTACCACGATGTGAGATATTTATGCAGGGGCGGACGGGACTGCTTTTTCCATGAAACAGAGTCGGCATCGAAACGGATAACAGACCGGGATATGTCTATATGCCTGTGCTGGTTTGGGATCGTCTCTCTGCCCGGGAGTATTGATTCGGGATAACGGTATTTCCGAAACACGCCGCTGCCCGGACCCGTGATCATCGAATTAACATGATTCATAAATAAGGTAAGGAGGATATTCATGGCGGTTGACAGACGGTCTTTTCTGAAAATGAGTCTGGCATCAGGGGCCGCCGCATCGCTGAACCTGAAATTTCTCAGGTTTACCGGCGTGGCGGCAGCATCGGAAAAAGCAGGAACCGAAACGGTCACCCGATCCACCTGCTCGCCGAACTGCACGGGAGCCTGCGGGTACAATGTCCACGTGACCGACGGTCGGATTTCCACCATTATCCAGAGTGCCGATTACCCGGAAGAAAGCTATAATCCGCGGGGCTGTCTCCGCGGCCTGTCAATGATGAATCTCGTTTATGGCAAGGACCGGGTCAAATATCCTCTGATCCGCACCGGAGAGCGGGGCAGCGGCGAGTTTCGCAAGGCCAGCTGGGAAGAGGCTCTGGATTATGCCGCGGACAAACTGAGAAAGATCATGGATAAATACGGTCCCGAGGCCGTGGGGCTGACAGTGCAGGTCCCGGGGACGGGCTATGTCCACAAGGGCGCTTTTGTGCGGCTGGCCGGTCTGGCCCACTGGAGCATGCATCACGGCTACGATCAAAACGGAGATCTGCCCATGTTCTGGCCCATGACTTTCGGTGTCCAGACGGAAGAGCTGGAATCACTGGAATGGCCCAATGCCGGGTATACCATGGTTTTTGGCTCCAACCTGATTCAAACCCGTCTGCCCGATGCCCACCATCTGGTGGAAGCCAAAACCAATGGTAAACTGGTCGTTTTTGACCCGGATTTCTGTTCCACGGCCGCTAAGGCCGACGAATGGGTGGCCCTGAAACCGGATACCGATGCGGCCATGGGGCTGGGCATGGCCAAGGTGATGATCGACCGGAAGCTATACGATGCGCAGTTCCTAAAAGATTATACCGATATGCCCATTCTGGTGCGAAAGGATACCGGCAAGCGGCTGCGCGCCAAAGACGTCCCGGCGCTGGCTGACGATGCCGGACAGATGAAAATACCGGGATACCGGGAGCTTTTTGTCATACACACCGAAAATGGCCTTAAGATCCTTAACCCTGAACGGCTCGATCCTTCTGACGCCCGCCTGGAAGGGGAATATCAAGTGACATTGACGGATGGGCACCCGGTGGATGTTCATACCGTCTTCAGCGCACTCAAAGATTCGCTGAAGTCGTATACTCTCGAAAAGGTGGCGACCATTACCGAGGTTCCCGCCGAACAGATCGAACGGGTCGCCATTGAAGCGGCAACGAAAAAACCACTGCATATCATCTACGGTGCCAGCAACTATCAGTGGTACAATGGGGATCTCAAGGGCCGCGCCCTGTCCCTGCTTCCCGTTTTAACGGGCAGCATCGGTGTCAGCGGCGGTGGCATCTCTTCCTATGCCGGTCAGTATCGGATCCGCTTCAACCTGAAAGAGTGGTGGTTTCCCGAGGGCGGCAAGCTGAACTGGGTGCCGTTTCTCTATTTTTTGCAGGGTAAAGGAAAACGGTATCCCAAAAAGGGCATCAGGGCCATGGTGGGGGGGTGGGGTAATCCCTTTGATCAGCACAATATGGCCAATCAACTAAAGAAACGGTCGGCTTCGGGTGACATCAAATTTGTAGCCACATTCGATTTTACCATGACAACGTCGTGTCAGTGGTCGGATGTCGTTTTTCCGGCCACGAGCTGGTATGAAAATTATGAATTAACCGCCACCATTCTGCACCCCTATCTTCAACTCCAGCAGCCGGCCATCAAACCGATGTTTGAAAGCAAAACGGCATTCTGGGTAGCCAGGGAACTGGCCAAGCGGCTCAATCCCGCGTACGAAAAAGAATTCTATCCGGATCTGGACACGGATACCGCTTCCCAGAAAATCATCGAGGTCATGCTGGCGACTGGTGGTGCGGAAACAGAAGGCATCACCCTTGATATGCTCAAGAAGGGGCCGGTGCGCCTCCATTCCCCGGCCCCCGAAGACCGGCAGATTCCCTTCTACGAGCAGGTCCATAAGCGGGTGCCTTTTCCCCCGCGCAGTTATCCGCCCCCTCTGAAAGCCACCGCCAAATTTCTGCGGAGCGGCCGGATCGAATTTTACAAAGACGAAGACCTTTTTCTGGAAGAGGGTGAACAGCTGCCGGTTCATAAGGAAACTTTTTCAGATACCGAATATAAGGTCGACCCGGAAACGCGGAATAAATACAAACTTCATTTTGTCACCAAAAACTCTCTGTATCGGGTCCATTCGACCCATTCCAACAATGCCTGGCTGAATGAGCTTCAGGGCCATCGGCCCAAAGTATTGCTCAATGCCGCCGATGCCGAAACAAGGGGAATCAAGAATGGCGATATGGTTCAAATATTTAATAACCGGGGGAAAGTCTTCGCCCATGCGATACTCGATGCGGGCTGCCGCCGGGGGACGGCCATTTTTGAAGAGGGCTGGTGGGCCCGGTATCTGAAAAACGAATCGTACAATTCACTGACCATGCACTGGATCAAACCGCTCCATGAAATCTATTTTGTTCCGGGAATCTGGTCGCCAACAACGGCCTGGAACGAATGTCTGGTTGACGTAAGGAGGGTATAAATATGAAACGCGGAATGGTCATTGACCTTGAGAAATGTATCGGCTGCCGATCCTGCATGGTGGCCTGCAAGCAGCACAACGCCCAGCCGCCGGGCAACTGGTGGAACCGGGTATTTACGCCTGGAAGCAGTCGCCACCTGTCGCCGCCGGAAAAAGGGCGGGAATACTTCCTGCCGGTTCACTGCCAGCACTGTGAGAATGCCCCGTGTGAAAAAGTCTGCCCGGTGGGAGCGACCTACCGGCACGACGACGGCACGATCCTGGTAGATTATGAACGTTGTATCGGCTGCCGTTACTGCATGGCGGCCTGCCCGTATGGCGTACGGCAATTCAACTGGGAAGATCCCAAAAAGGCCATGAAAAAATATGAGTACCAGGACGGCTACACCTACGGGTATCCGGATGACTACCGGCTCAAGGGAAGGCTGGTGTATATGCAGTCCCGCCCCAAGGGCATCGTGGAGAAATGCAATTTCTGCGTCCACTATCTTGAAAAAGGACTCGATCCGGCCTGTGTCCGGGCCTGCCCTGGAAAGGCAAGGCATGTCGGGGACCTGGATGATCCGGAAAGCAATGTTTCCAGAATGATCCGGGATAAAAACGGCTTTAACCTGATGGCTGAAAAGGGAACGAAACCGACCGTCTTTTATCTTCCCCCCAAACGGAAGGAGAGTTGAAAATGAGTCAGCGAAAAAAAATCGGCTTTTTGATTACGGGCCTCGTCATGTTTGCCGGTTTCGTAACATGGGGCTATCAGTATCAGAGTGGGCTGGTTCTCACCCATATGCGGAACTCGTACTCATGGGGGCTTTACGTGTCCGGCCTGGCCTTTTTCGTGGGTAATGCGGCCGGCGGACTGGTGTTGAGTTCTCTGATCTATCTTTTCGGCGTTAAAAGTTTAAAACCCTTTGCCAAGCTCGGCGCCCTGACGGCCTTCGCCAATGTCACGGCTGCCATGATTTCCATTCTTCCCGATATCGGTCGCCCTTTTCGGCTGTACAACATGCTGCTCCACCCGCACTTTGAGTCGCCTCTGGTATGGGATGTCATTGTTTTGAATCTGTATGCCGGTCTGTCGCTGCTGTACCTGTACATTCTCATGCTGCCGGAGCTGAAAGGCCCGCTGGAAAAAATAGCTGTTAAAGTCGATAATCCCCAGGCGTTTTCCGAAAAGTGGGCCAGACGACTGGCGCCCTTTTCACTGGTAGCCGCCATGGGCATCCATGTAGTAACGGCTTGGATTTTCTCTACCCAGGGCGGGCGCGATTGGTGGTTTACGGCAGCGCTGGCGCCGGATTTTATCGCGGTGGCTGTTTCGTGCGGCACGGCGGTGGTTTTCATTGTCTCTTTGCTCACCTATGGTTTCAGGGATGAACATCAGGCGGCCTATCGCAGCATGGCCACCATTATTGCGGCGGCTTTTTTTGTACATCTCTTTTTAATGTACAATGATTTTATTATCCACTTCTGGTATGGGGCGGCCGAGGCCCTCAGTACGCTGTCGATTACCTTTATCGATTATGGCGCGGCCCATGCCCTTGAAGTACTCGCGCCGCTGGTGGCTGTTATCCTGCTTTTGAACCGGAGAATAAGGCAGGGGGCGGGAACCATGATTGCCTGCTGTCTCCTGCTGATTATCGGCGTCCTGTCCCATCGCTTCCTGCTGATGCCGGCGGCGTTTGACAAGATTTCGCTGACGATCAAACCGTTTGGCTTACAGCATGTTGAGTGGTCCATGCCGATCGCTTCGGGGCAATTCGACCCTCTGGGTACCACGTTTGTCACCAAATGGCATTATTTCCCGAGTATCGTGGAAATCGTTATTTTTATGGGGGTTACCGCATTCATGTGTTTTGTGGTTCTTTTCGCCATCGACCGGTTTCCCATTGCCGAAAAAGTGGACGCATGAACATGTTGACCATGAATGCAGAAAATCTCGGGGCGTTGTGCCGGCTGTTTACCTATCCGGAAACGTGGCCGGCGCCGGATATCCGGCACCTGGCCATTCCGGTCCGGGGGGCACCGTGGGAAACGATGGATGACTCCGCTCTCACGGCGCTGCAGAACAGCTATGTCCGGCTCTTTATTAACGCGCTGCCTCAGATTCCCTGTCCACCGTACGGATCCTTTTATCTTGAAGGGACGTTGATGGGGGCGTCTACGCTTCGGTTGAGACGGCTTTATGGCGAATACGGGTTTGAGACCGAGGAGATGCCCGATCACATTGCTGTGGAGCTCGAATTTATGGCTGCGCTGTGGTCCTTGCCTGAGCACGATCTGGTGAAAACCGACCAGGACTTTTTAAGGGATCATCTCAAACAATGGGCGCCTGAGTTTTTCAGTCAGATTGAGAAAAGCGACACCATGGGATTTTACAAAGAAGTTGCCCGGTACGCGCAGAAAATAATTTTTTAGCGTGGCAAAGGAAAAATCCGGAACGGCTTAACCGGCCTTGCCGAAGGAACAATCCGGGTACCGGCAGGTCGGGCAGTCCAGACAAAGGCCACCATGGGCCAGCCGGGCCAGGTCTCTGGCATCGGGCTGCTCACCGGCCAGCAGCCGTGGCAGTATCAGATCAAAAATTGTGGTTTCATGGTAGAGGCCGCAGGCAGGAATGCCCACGACGGGCGTTTTTCCATGGTAGGCCAGCAGAAACATGGCTCCGGGGAGGACAGCGGCGCCGTAGTACATCGGATCGACGCCGGCCGCCTGAATGCCGACTCGGGTAACATCATCCGGGTCTACGGACATGCCGCCCGTGGTGATTACCAGATCGGTGTTCAGCTCAAAAAACCGGTGTACCGTTGCGGCAATCTTTTCCCGGTCGTCGGGCAAAATCACGATTTCGGCCAGACGGGTCCCGTAAGCGGATAGCTTTTTGGAAACAACGGCCTCGAATCGGTCCTCAATTAATCCCTCGTAAACTTCATTTCCCGTAATAATCAGTCGAGCAGTCAGCGGATTGAATGCCTTAACCGCAAAAATGGGAAAGAATGTCTTCGCCAGAGAAATCGCCCGGTCCAGCACGTCGCGGCGGATAACCAGGGGAACGACCCGCGTGCCCGCCAGCCGGTGGTTTTTTTTTACCGGTGTGTTGTTATGGATGGACGCGCACATGACATCCGGGATCAGGTTAAAATCGGTTAACGGGTCGATCCGGACTTTCAGCAACCCGTCATAGGCGGCAGTCAGTTGGATTTTACCTTCGCTGGGTCTGGCTTCAAAGGTGACGCCCGGACCGGCCAGCGCATGGGCCAGCTCTGCCACACCATCGTCTTCATGGACCTGGTCTTCAGCCAGATCAAGTACATACAGGTGGCGTTTTCCCAGTCGCATCAAGTGACACAGGTCGCTTTCCCTCACCTTGTGACCTCTGCGAAAGGCCGGGCCTTTGTATGCGCCTGGGCGTACTTCTGTAATGTCATGGCCCAGGGTCAGGCCGACGGCATCTTCCACCTTTATTTTCTGGAAACAGTCTTTTTCACTTGGGCGGTTGTCTGTATCCAACATGGTGCACTCTTTGCTGTAAATATGATTGTTTCTGATCCGTTTCAGTCAGCCGTGATCGGCGGACTGGCGGATTTCCGTATCTATCGGATGGTAATAGGCCCCGAAAGCGCAGGACCGGCATAAAATCCGTCCGTTTTGATAGACTTCTTTTTTGTCCCTCACAGTGGCGCCACATGCTTCACAGGTGGCTTTGAAACGGGTAGGCCCGGGCATGTCGTGAACGGGGATGTTGACTTCGACCGCCTGAATGTCAAAAAGCTGGTCTGCGGGCATCTGTCTGTAGGCCTCAAGCTGCTGCTGATGTTTATCCATGATGCCCGGCGCGTACGCTGCCGCCAGATCACGGGATCTTTCCGTCGACCGGATCCGAAATGCCCGGCCCGTTTCCAGATTGATAAATGTTGCCGCCATGATCCCGTTGTCGATAAATTTCAAGGACCGCCGTCCCAGCTTAACCCCGGTGACATAAGAGATGGCATCGGTTGCGCAGCGGTCAATTTCAACATAAATGATTAATTTTTTAATCTGTGGCAGATGGCCGGGGTCGTCCAGTCCGATTAAATCGCACCCAAGCATTGCCATGCGTACGCCAACAACCTGGCCCGGGCACAAATGGCCGTGGGCTTCAGCGGAACCTTTTAAAAGTGTGTCAAAATTATGCATATGCCGCCATTTACCTTATGTTAGAATTAACATAAGGTAAATGGATTGTTTTTGCAATCAAAAAGGCGAACGGCGGGGTTTTTTTTAAGCGTTACCGACTTTTCGAATCTGGTACCTTTTATGCGGGCCAATCAGTTTCAATCCGGGAACAAGGATCCGCGTTATTTAAAAATAAACGATCGGAGTTTGTCTCAATTGGCGCTGCGACTTGATTTTTTAAGATCATCTCTATAGGTTTCATGTCATGGCAGGATGTTTCATACGCTGGCATTGGCGTGATTTATTTGAAGCCAGCGGTTCACCGTCAGTTTCCGGGTCCGGATCCGGGCGACGTGCGTTAAAGACAGTCTGCTGATCGAAAATTCAATGTATTTACAAGTCAGAAATTTTGTTCTTGGCGTGGTCACTATCGGGCCCAACGCTTTAACCCGTCAGGTATGGCAATTATGAAGTCAGTCACCCAACTTAAACTCAGATCCCAGTATTTGATAGTAAATGAAGACGATGAAATTATTTTCGGCAGGGGACGCATGGAAATACTGGAAAAAATAGAAAAGACAGGTTCGCTGAACCAGGCGGCCAAGGCGATGAAAATGTCGTATAAGGGCGTCTGGAGCAAAATTAAATCGACGGAGAAGCATCTGAAAATGAAAATTGTCCACTCGGACAGAAAATCGGGAACGCATTTGACCCTGGCCGGCAAGCAGCTCCTTGAAAAATACAAACGCTTAACGAAAAAATGTATCCGTGCCGATGATCGTATTTTTAACGATATTTTTGACCGCACCCAGTAATATTTTTCGATATATTCTTTTTGGAAACGGTCGGCCGGGTATCCGGTCGATGGATTAAAAGACATCTCCGCGGCATTCCTGCAAGACGCCTTTTTCATTTACAAACCGGGCCAATTTGGATAGGCTGAAAAATCATTTTTCTGAAATCTGTAATCTATTATGTATAAAGGAGTAATCTTATGCCCAAACTGATGAAAACTGTTGACGGCAACACAGCCGCCGCCCATGTGGCCTATGCCATGAGTGACGTGGCCGCGATTTATCCGATCACGCCATCATCCCCCATTGGTGAAATCTGCGATGAATGGGCCGCCACCGGTCTTAAAAATATTTTTGACCAGCCCATGCTGGTCCGCCAGCTTCAGTCCGAAGCCGGCGCCGCCGGTTCGGTGCATGGCGCACTGGCCGCCGGGGCTTTGACCACGACCTTCACGGCTTCCCAGGGCCTGCTTCTGATGATTCCCAATATGTATAAAATGGCCGGCGAACTGCTGCCGGCTGTTATCCATGTGACCGCCCGGGCCATTGCCGGCCATGCGCTTTCAATTTTTGGCGATCACCAGGATGTGATGGCCGTCCGTCAGACCGGGTTCGCCATGCTGGCGTCCAACTCGGTTCAGGAGGTGATGGATATGGCCCTGGTGGCCCATCTGTCGGCCATTGAAGCCAGTGTGCCGTTTGTTCATTTTTTTGACGGTTTTCGCACGTCCCACGAAATCCAGAAGATCGAATTCATCGATTTTGCGGACATGGCCGCCCTGACGAATATGAATGCCGTTGCAGCGTTCCGCGCCCGGGGAGTCAATCCCGAACGCCCCGAACTGAGGGGGACGGCCCAGAACCCGGATATCTATTTTCAGGGGCGTGAAGCAGCCAATTCGTATTACCTGAAAACCCCTGACATTGTCAGTGCATACATGCAGAAGGTGGGCGACCTGACCGGCCGGCGTTACCATCTGTTTGATTACGTGGGGCACCCCGAGGCCGAGCACGTTATCATTTCCATGGGGTCCTCCTGTGAAACCATCGAAGAGACCGCCAATCATCTGGTGGCATCCGGGGAAAAAATCGGTCTGATCAAGGTCCGCCTGTTCCGGCCCTTTTCAGCCACTCATCTCCTGGGGGCGATCCCGAAAACGGCCACCCGGGTGACGGTGCTGGACCGCACCAAGGAACCGGGCGCCCTTGGCGATCCGCTCTACCAGGATGTCTGTACGGGTTTTATGGAGACCGGTCGTCAGGCGGTGGTACTGGGTGGCCGCTATGGTCTGGGATCCAAAGAATTTACCCCCAGCATGGTCAAATCTGTTTACGACAACATGCAGATGGATTCACCGAAAAATCACTTCACCGTCGGCATTGAAGATGATGTCACCCAGACGTCCCTGCCCGTGGACAGCGGCTACGACGCCTCGCCCAAGGGCACGGTTCAGTGCAAATTCTGGGGGCTTGGCGCCGATGGCACCGTGGGCGCCAATAAAAGCGCCATCAAGATCATCGGCGACAATACCGATATGTATGCCCAGGCGTATTTTGCCTACGATTCCAAAAAGTCCGGCGGCGTGACCATCTCCCACCTGCGGTTCGGACAGGCACCTATCCAGTCCACCTATTGTATTGATGCGGCCGATTATGTCGCCTGCCACAAGGAGAAATATGTGGACACCTACGATGTACTTGAGGGGATCAAGCCGGGCGGCACGTTCGTGCTGAATTCGCCCTGGACCCTGGCGGAGATGGAAACGCACCTGCCCGGGAAGATGCGGCAGACCATTGCCCGGAAAAAAATCCAGTTTTACAATATTGACGCGGTTAAAATCGCCGCTGAAGTGGGACTGGGCGGCCGTATCAATATGATTATGCAGACGGCTTTTTTCAAACTGGCCAATGTCATTCCCGTGGACGAGGCTCTTGCCTACCTGAAAGGGCAGATCAAAAAGATGTTCGGCCGCAAGGGCGATAAGATCGTCAATATGAATATTGCCGCTGTGGATCGGACCCTGGATCATTTGATCCGGATTGAGTATCCCGAATCTTGGGCCGACGCCGGGATGGCCAGCGCCCACGCCGACGATGTTCCTGAATGGGTCACCGAGGTAATGCAGCCGATCCTGGCCGCCCAGGGCGACAAGCTGCCGGTGAGTGCCTTCTCCAGGGATGGTGTCTTTCCCGTGGCCACGACCCAGTACGAAAAACGGGGCGTGGCGATCCGGGTGCCCGAATGGCTCGTCGACAACTGTATTCAATGTAACCAGTGCGCCATGGTCTGCCCCCATGCCGCCATCCGGCCGGTTTTGATAACCGAAGAAGAACTCGAGCAGGCGCCGGATGGTTTTACGGCCAAAAAAGCACTGGGAAAGGAACTGAAATCATACCGGTTCCGGATCCAGGTCAATACCCTTGACTGCCTGGGGTGCGGCAACTGCGCCGACATCTGCCCGGCCAAGACGCCGGCCCTGGTGATGAAACCGCTGGAGAGCCAGACCCCGGTTCAGGTGCCCAATCATGAATTTTCTCTGACGGTGCCGGTGCGGGATACCCTGATCAAGCGCACATCGGTAAAGGGCAGCCAGTTTGTCCAGCCGTTGCTTGAGTTCTCCGGAGCCTGTGCCGGATGCGGCGAGACGCCCTATGCCAAATTATTGACCCAGCTGTTTGGCGAGCGGATGGTGATCGGCAACGCCACGGGTTGCAGCTCCATCTGGGGCGGCTCGGCGCCATCGATTCCCTACTGTGTCAATAAAGACGGCTTTGGACCCACCTGGGGCAACTCCCTGTTTGAAGACCCGGGCGAATTCACCTACGGCATGTTCATCGGCGCCCTGCAGCAGCGCCACAAACTGGCCGATCAGGTCCAACAGGCCCTCGCCACCGAACTGTCCGGTGACCTTAAGGAAGCGCTGGCCGGCTGGCTGGAAAACAGGCAGGATGCGGCGCTTTCCCGGACATATGGGGATCGGCTCAAAAAATTACTCCCGGCCCTGAAAGACAACCCGCTGCTGGCGGATATTTTAAGCCGGGCGAACCTGTTTACAAAGAAATCGTACTGGGTCTTTGCCGGTGACGGCGCGGCCTATGATATCGCCTTCGGCGGAATTGATCACATTCTGGCCTCGGGCGAAAATATCAACGTGATGATCTTTGATACCGAAGTCTATTCCAATACCGGCGGCCAGTCTTCCAAGGCGACCCCCACGGGATCCGTGGCCAAATTTGCTTTTTCCGGCAAGAAAACCGCCAAAAAGGATATGGGCGGCATGTTCATGAGCTATGGTTACGTTTATGTGGCCAGCGTCGCCATGGGGGCCAACAAACAGCAGATGATGAAAGCCATGATCGAGGCGGAAAGCTACGACGGCCCGTCCCTGATTCTGGGGTATGCGCCCTGTATCAATCACGGGATCATGGCCGGTATGGGTAAAAGCCAGACCGAAATGGACCTGGCCGTCAAATCGGGCTACTGGCCCCTGTACCGCTATAATCCGCAATTGCGGGAAGCGGGCAAGAATCCGTTTATCCTGGATTCCAAAGCGCCCGACGGCAGCCTGCACCACTTCCTGGCCGGCGAGATCCGGTACAATTCGTTGAAAAAAACCTTTCCCGACGAATTTACCCGTCTCACGGCCCGTCTCGAGAAAGAATATGCGGCGCGCTATCGTTCTCTACAGCGTCTGGCCGATTTAGAAGTAGAAGACGTGCCGGTGGCGGATGCCCGGCCGGCAGCTGTACCTCCGCCTGCCGAAGACGATGATCCCACCTGTACCCTTTCCGGCACGGCGGAGCATTCCCGGGCCGATGGCGCGGATGATCCCTGTGATGACGGGCGTGGGGGAAAGATATAACGCGTCGAGCGGAATGTCCGGGCCGCCGGCGCCGGATGCGGAACAATACCTGCCGATACCCGGCCCGATGGCCGGGTATCGGCAGGGCTTTTTTTGGGCAGCACGACAAGGCCCCGCAAAGGATGTGGAAATGAAAGTTACACTGCTCATGGCTCTGACGGTCGATGGCAAGACGGCCCGTCACACGGGCGAGTTCATCGATTGGAGCGGCCAGGCCGATAAGAAACTGTTTGTCCAGATGACCCGGAAGGCCGGTGTGCTGATTATGGGCTCCCGGACCTATGACACGATCGGCCATCCATTGCCCGGAAGGAAGAATATTGTTCTGACCCGGAATAAAAATCGCTGTTCCACCGACAGGGACCTGGTATTTACCGACCAGAAACCGGCCGATCTTCTGGCCGCTCTGGAAGCAGACGGTTACCGCCAGGTCATTCTCACCGGCGGCAGTACCATCAATACGCTTTTCGCTCGTGAAAACCTGATTGACGAACTGGTTCTCACGCTCACCCCAAAGGTTTTCGGCACGGGCATCGGCCTGTTCTCCGATGAGCTGGATTTATCGCTGCGAATTCGGTCCGTGAGCCAGATGGAAGATAAGCGGGTCGTGCTGAAGTACCAGGTCATACATCCGTAAAAGGCGGGGAGTGATCCGGATAATGACAGGTGGTTTGGTGGATCATGTCGTCGATTATCCATCTGTAATCGGTATAACAGTGCCTGAGGAAAGCATGCTTTCCCGCGTTGAGATAGGGGCGTCTGGATCGGTTTTCTGTCGACAAAAGGGACGGGAGACAGAGAAAAATTAATGCCGACTGTCATCCGGCTTTGCCCGCGGTGGGTAAAACCGGATGATCAGATCAGGCCGTTACATCTCAGGCCGTTACATCGAGATGGCTGATGTGGCTGCAGCAGGTGACAATTGCCGCAGGCGCCGTTCTACAAGAAATGCCGCGATTTAAAAGCCGACCACGTGATCAGCTTCCACGATGAGGTCGGCCAGCTTGGGCGGGCTGGCCAGCTCACCGTAGGCAAATTTACAAAGGGGTTCGTGGGTCTGTTCGTCGACCAGGCCCCTGCCGATGGCGCACGATACGCCAATGTATACCGGGGTGCTGTGTGTCGTGGCCAGAAAAAGCATCAAATCTTCAAGGGGGGGGAGGCCGGGGGCCTGGACAAATTCATAGCTCCCCTCTTTCATCAGGTAGACGGAGTTATTGTAGAGCCAGATGGAAACCTCGTGCCCTTTTTCAATCAGTGCCTTGGCGGTGAGAAAAGGGACGGTGGCCCGGTTGGGGTCTTCCGGTCCGGCATTCACAATCATCAGATACTTTCCCATGTAAATTCCTCCTGTGATTATTAATGGATAGGTTTTTTTGCGTTGGGCCGACGGCGCAACACCAGAGCCATATACTGAATGGAAACAGGTGTGTCAACCGGAAATCATGCCCGTAACCGGGTGTGTTTCCATATATTGCGGCGGCGGGTGCTGCGGGTATCGGGGAGAGATGACGGGTCGGAAATGCCTGGCGCTAAGGAGCGTTTTTCCCCCAGAGGTGGCGATGCCAGGCTTTTTCCCGGCGGGAAAGGGCCTCAAGAAAGGGGTCGATCCGGCGAACCTGCCGAAAAGCCGCATATCCCTCGTTGATGATATCCATGATATCGCCGAGGTTCAGGGCGTGGGTTGCCAGGTGCACGGTTTTAAGGGCGACGGCGACCATCCATTTTCGGCTCAGCTGATGAATGGTTCGAGTGGCGTCGACGGCCAGGTCAATCTGGTATATTCGCTGATCGTAATTGTCCAGTCGCCGGTAAATTGTCTGGTACTGATCCGGAGTCAGGTCCGGCCCCAGGTGGCAGGCGCGCATCTCTTCCGCCATCCGGTTGTCAAGGTGATCGGACAGCTCGCGCAGATCCAGAACTTTATCCATCGCCAATGTTACCGGCCGGTATATCTTGCCGTCCACGGCCTGCCGCAGGCTTTCAATTTTCGTATCGCTGAAGGAAAAACCCCCGGGGCCATAAAGCCGGCTGAAAAAGAAATCGCCGATGGCGGTATATTGGGCATCTGCTGTCAAATCGGCATAGGTCTGGACCAGGCGCTCGGATTGAAACCGCTGGAGGCCGCGTTTTAACGTGATAAAATCCGGATGGCAGGACTGGCAGTCAGTTGTCATTGATCTATAGCGCCTGAAACGGTATTAAGGGACGAATGAATCGACCGGGCTGTTTTTTTGGTTTTGACCCGAACATGGCTATCTGCTATGCGATACCCATTTTAATTTGTCAATACCAGTCGGATGTGTCGGTTGTCTTTTTTACATGACTGGATGAAAGCGGGCTGCAGTGAAAAAGATTTTTTTCTTTATCGGGGCAGGTATTCTGCTGGGGGGCGGGCTGGTCTATGGCGTCGTGAGTTATATGGCTGCCCAGCGGATTAAGGGCGAAGTTGCCGAATTTGTCGAACAGTCTCCTGCCGTTGAGCAGATCAGCTATGATGCCGTGCGCGTCGGCGTGATTCGGCCCACGGCACATTTTAAAAACATCCGGATCAAACTGGCCCGGTATCAGGCGCCGATCCAGGTCGATCACCTTGATCTGGATGTACGCCAGCAGGAACATGGGACCCCGCTCAAGGCCAGGATGGAAATAAATGGGCTGCACTTAAATGTGCACCATGGTCTGCTGGGGGCAGCGCTGGGGCGGCAACTGGAAGCAATGGGATACAATGATGTGACGGTGAAAGGCGCCCTGGCGTATGCCTACGATCCTGCGGGCAAACGGCTGGATCTGGATGACCTCACCCTGCAGGCCGAAAAAATAGGCCGTCTTCAATTAACGCTTTCTCTGGCCAATGTGGATCTGGCCGATTTAGCGGCCAAAGGCAAACAGGCGAATGTCATCGCCTTGATTGTCGGGCTGCCCACCATGAAAATTGTCCGGGGACGGGTGGTCTATCGGGATGATTCGTTCATGCGGCGTCTGGACCGTCTTAAACCGTCTCCCGTTGGCCAGGGGCGGCGCATCCTTGCCCGGGCGCTGGCAGAAGAAAGAAATGAAGGGAACCGTCGCAATATCAAGGTGATGCAGAGTTTTATGGATCACCCGAAATCGATTGCCGCATCGCTGGAACCGGGTGAACCGGTGCAGTTGCTGCGTTTTTTGTGGGTTAAGAAGCCGATGGATATCTTCGAGTTGTTGAATGTGACGCTGACGATTTAAATCTGCGGAGAAAACAGGCGGGGCCGGACGGGTCAGTCGTCCTCCTTGATCGGCTTTTGATGGTCACAGGGCTCTTCGTTGATCAGGGTGGTGTGGGGAATACCACGGGTAAAAACCCGACAGGTCAACGGACCGGTCCCGTCCCGATCCCCAAAATTAAAATTATCGCATTGCAGGCACTGTGATATGGCCTCTTCCGAATCCCATGGGTACTCCATATAGTCACCACGCTGTATAAATGTTTTATGTAAATAATGAACATCCTCGGGCACTGGCTTTCTATGCAAGCAACTAGTGTGCCAATACTTGTGATGTATAATAATAATGATATAATCGACAATAATTTCAATAGATTAAAATATATTTTATATATTGAAATTTCATTCTTAAGATCGGATTGAAAGCGTTTAGAGTAATAAAATGTAATTGAATTACAATATTAATCGGCGACACCGGTTTTTTTTGACGGTTTTCGGACGGGCGGGCCGGTGCGTATTGGCCATCGCTTATACGGGGAATATAAAAAGATGGAAAGCGTGAGCGAACGAACAATTATGTGGGGGGATCTGGATG
>CAZNZW010000001.1:85991-110016 GCA_964577615.1 uncultured Desulfobacterales bacterium
TATAAAAAGATGGAAAGCGTGAGCGAACGAACAATTATGTGGGGGGATCTGGATGCGTTGGGAATCGTTTTTTATCCCCGCTACTACGAATGGATTGATGCGGGCAGCCATCTGCTTTTTGACCGGCTGGGTCTGAATCTGGGCACGCTTGGGGCGGAGCGGGGAATGCAGTTTGGCCTGGCGGAAACATCCTGCCGTTATCACCGGCCGGGGCGGTATTTCCAGCAGATCCGGATTGTCACCACAATTGATTCCCTATCCGACAAATGCGTGCATCTTGCCCATCGGATTTACCACGGCAGGGATAATGTACTGATGGTTGACGGCCATGAGAAACGAATCTGCATGGATGTCTCCAACCCGGACTGCCTGCGGGCCTGTCCGATTCCGGCCGATATCCGGGAAGCCCTTGAGGCGGCCATTGGAGGGCGGCCCGCCGCCGGAAACCGTTAGCGCGTCTTTTCCTCCGAAGCCTTGGACAGGTAGCGCCGGATCGCCTCATAAAAAAAAGCGACGCCGATATCGAGTACCTTTTCGTCTACGTCGAAACGGGGCGAGTGGAGTGGATGCACGATGCCCTTGTCGGCGTTGGCGCAGCCCAGCCGGATCATGGCGCCGGGCCGGGCCTGGGAAAAATAGGCGAAGTCTTCGGCGCCCATGACCGGCGGGATATAAGCCGTATTTTCCTCGCCGACGATGGTTGCCGCCACCTGGAACAGCTCGGCAGACACGGCCGGATCGTTTGACCCCGCCGGGACGCCTTCGTGGAGGATGAAGTCGGTGGTCACCCCGAAGGTTTTTTCCAGCCCGCCGGACAGATCGGTGAGCCGGCCGATCAGAAGCGTCCGCACGGCTTTATCAAGTGAGCGCACCGTTCCTTCGAGAACAGCGGTTTCCGGAATCACGTTGGAGGCCACGCCGGCGGTGAATTTTCCCACGGTAATCACGGCCGCATCCAGTGCCTTGATATTGCGGCTGACGATCGATTGCGCCTGGGTGATAAAGTGCGCGCCGGCCAGGATCGGATCGGTGCATTCCTCGGGCCGGGCGCCGTGGCCGCCTTTGCCGGTAATGGTCAGCACGAAACGGTCGGCCGCGGCAAAGCCGAGGTCTTTGAAGATACCGATTTTGCCGGCTGCCAGCTGCGGGGTGACGTGGGCGGCGATGACCCGGTCGACCCGGGGCGATTCCAGGACGCCCCGTTCAATCATGGCGGCGGCGCCGGCGACACGCTCCTCGGCCGGCTGAAATAAAAATTTGACGGCGCCGGGCAGCGTCTCCATCAGGCCCGTATCAATGATTTTTCTGGCCACGCCCAGCATGATGGTGGTGTGGGCGTCGTGCCCGCAGGCATGCATGACCCCGGTGTTTTGTGACTGATAACCCCCGGTGTTCAGCTCGGTGATGGGCAGGGCGTCAATGTCGGCCCGCAGGGCGATGGTTTTGCCCGGGCCGGTGCCGGTGACAAGCCCGACGGCGCCGGTCATGTCGTCAAACCGCTGGGCGGCGATGCCCAGTTCGTCAAGAATATCAACGATCCGGCTGGTGGTGCGTGTTTCCTGAAGTGCCAGCTCGGGGTGGCGGTGGAAATCCCGGCGAATATCGCTCAGCCAGGTGTGGAATTCCGTGGGGCTAAAAGACATGGCGATCTCCGTTAAAATAAATTAAAGAAGCAGATGATTGTATATTATAAGGATGATGTGGATGTGGCATATAAAAAATACTAACAAAAAGGCGAGAGATACGCAAAAGCTTTATGGCGGATTTCTCTGGCAGGAAAGGGGCGCATGACGCAAAAAGCATTCCAGGATTATTACGAGGACCATTCGAGCCAGTGCTATGGCTGCGGACGGCTCAATGCCCGTGGCCTGCAGATTAAAAGCTACTGGGATGGCGACGAGACGATCTGTCGATTCATGCCGGAGCCGTATTTTATGTCGGTGCCCGGATATGCCTACGGAGGGCTGATTGCTTCGGTGATCGATTGTCACAGCACGGCTACGGCCGCTGCGGCGGCCTATCGGGCGGCCGGCCGCGATATGGGGACCCGGCCGGCCCTGCGGTTTGTCACGGCTTCGCTGCATGTGGATTATCTGAAGCCTACGCCCATCGATGCGGAGATGGTTTTGCGGGGGCGGGTGGTGGAAATCACCGACCGTAAGGTGGTGGTGGCTGTTGCGCTCAGTGTAAAAGAGGTTGTCTGTGCCCGGGGCCGGGTCGTGGCCGTGCGGGCGCCGGATCGCTGGCCGTCCGGGTGATATAAAAAGTGGTTGTTGCCGGCGTGGAAAAAAGCCGGGCGGGCGGCAATGCGTTTTATCGATTCAGGCGTCCGGCACCCGGTTGGCCGGGCAGCGGCGGTATGTGCAGCGCCCGCATTCCGTTCTCTGGAGCGTGGCCAGAAAAATGCCGGCGGAGAGCAGGTAGATGATCATAAGGGCGGGTTGCGCGATCAGCCAGTAAACGGGCAGGAGAAACAGGATGCTCGGCGCCCCCCAGGCAACCGCCTTTGACAGCACGCTCAGCGGACCGGAGCGGGCCGTGAAAAGCTTTGGGGTTCCCCAGAAAAACATGCAGTGCAGCCGGCTGTCATTTCGGGCGTAATGGGGGCAGTGGGTGCAGAAAAAACGATAGATCAGTCCCACCGCCACTGCGGCCGCCAATATCAGAAAGATAAGTCCGGAAACAGACACCCTGGCCACACCGACAACGGCTGTCAGAGCCGGCAGTGCGGCAAAACAATTCCAATAGACCCAGTCTGAAAAACGATGACGTTCCTTCATTTGCGCCATTTTCCCTCCATCTGGTTGTCTGGGCTCCCGGATTAAAGGGGGATATGCCCAGTTTCACTATAAATCGCAAAGATCTGTTTTGATGTTCCGGCGGGCAGGGTGCCCGTATTTGCGTAATTCAAATTACAATCGTATGTGTGTAAACTGTCAACGAAGTTGACTGTATGGATAAGTTTATCCTCTGATGATAATCATGGAGATGAATAAATATAATAAATATCGTAATATTAATATATTATAAAATGCCATCTCTGCGGGGCTATGATGTGTATATGTGGCAAGGAAATTGCAGTATAAAATATTACCGATTGATAAATTGTCTGCCGATTCGTATGGCAGGATTCTTGCTGTTTGCTCCTTGACTCGCGCATCAGAGAATCCGGTGACAGGCTTGTTTCACATCGGCAATGACGCATGCATTAAAATAAAAAGGGAGAAACCCATGTCAACCCCGTTAATTGGTAATAGCAAAGATATCCGGAAAATAAAAGATCTCGTCAAACGCGTCGCGCCCGCCGGTTTGAATGTTGTTATTACCGGTGAAAGCGGGGTGGGTAAGGAAGTGGTTGCCCAGGCGTTATACCGGCACTCGCCGCGGGCAAAAAAACCCTTTATCAAGATTAATTGCGCGGCCCTGCCCGAATCTCTCCTCGAAAGCGAATTGTTCGGATACACCAAAGGGGCGTTTACCGGTGCCGTGCGGCGGCAGCGGGGCAAGTTTGAGCTGGCCCACGAGGGGGTCCTGCTGCTGGACGAACTGGGCGACATGCCGTTTTCCCTGCAGGCCAAGCTGCTGCGGGTATTGCAAAGCGGCGAAGTGGTTCCGCTGGGGGCGGAAAAGGAAATCAAGGTCGATACCTGGGTCATCGCCACCACCAACCAGAACCTCGAAAGCCAGATCGAGCGGCAGCAGTTTCGGGAAGATCTGTATTACCGCCTCAATACGGTGAATATTCATATCCCGCCTCTGCGGGAGCGGCCTGAAGATATTCCGCTGCTGATTGCCTATTTTACCCGCCGGTATGCGTTGAAATACAACAGCCAGGTGCGGCTGGATGCAAAATTGATCCGGGAGCTGTCGGCCTATTCGTGGCCGGGAAACGTACGGGAACTTCAGAATGTATTAAAGCGGATTCTCGTGGTTGGTGACTGCCAGAACATCATTGATTGCCTGAGAGATCCGATTCGGTCGCCGGCCACGGCAATGCCCTCGGTACCCGGAGGCCACATGCCGTCGTTGTTTATTAAAAGCATGCGGACGCTTCTGGAAACATCCGTTCGTGGTGACAATTGCCGGCCCTTGAAAGAAATTCGCAAAAGTGCCCTGGATCTGGTGGAACGGGAAGTGATCTCCGCCGTGCTGGAAAAAACGGGCTGGAACCGGACCCATGCCGCCCGGCAGCTGGGCATCAGCTATAAAACGCTGCTGTACAAGATCGAAGGGCTCAAATTATCGCCGCCGAATCGGTTTCAACCGGTGCCCGAAACAGGTCGTCTGACCGGCGCGGTGGCCGGGAACCGGAGGACGGCTGTTGGATTTCGTCCAGATGCGGGGCGGCCGCCGGAAGCCGAATACCCGATGGATTGTGACCGGGCTCCCCGCCCGGAAGCGCGGTTCTACTGCGGCGCCGGGCATTTGCGGCAGCCATTCTACGCCTAGGTAACCCGAACCATTATCCCGCCGGCTTAAAGCCGTATCCCGATGGCTTCAAGCTCGGTTTCAATCACCGCCGCCCAGCCCTGGTTGGCGCGTGGATTGGCCGGGCTGGGGTGGGTGATACGACCAACCATCCATTCGGCCTCCTGATGCGATTCCCGACAGGCGCGGTTCCATACCTTTTCAATTCGACGGGCGGCAAACGCGCCGATGCCGATGACGTAGCGCGGCGCCAGATATTGAATTGTCTGCAACAGCGCCGTATCGCAGGCGGCCAGCAGCGGCGCGCGTTCCGCCTTGGGCAGCTTGTCCGGCGTCCGGTTGCGGCCGCTGGCTTCAATGAAGGCCAGCGGACAATAGTTTGCAATGAAAAATCGCTTAAAGAAAGGCGCCGGGCGGCCGTAGCGATCCTGCGCCCATCCCCACACCCGTTTTCCGCTGACTTCCCGGCGGGGGCAGTCCAGCCCGGTCACCGGTCGCTTGGGATGCATCTGTTCCGGCTTTCCCACGGGTGCCTGGATACCCAGCCAATCCCGTACCGCCTGGATTTCACCAAAGGGAATGCCGGTCTGAACCATTCCCCAGGGGCCGGGGTTCATGCCCAGGAGCACCACTTCCCGGGGCGGGCGGCCGAACCGGGTCAGGTATTGATCAAAGGCCGGCCGGGCATACGCCAGGGGGTTGTAGACATGGGTGACCGGTGGCCCGAATTTCAGGGGGGCAAGGGCGGCGGTGAGCTGGTCGGTGATGGTGTGCAGGTTCATGGCGTTTTGGATATTTTAACACAGATCCGGTGGCGGCGCCAGCCGCGCGGGACGGGTTTTTTCTGCCCATGGGGCCGGATGTATGGTATGTTCGGCTATCCGGAAGCTTTAAAAAGGCAGATCCATGCAATGACGCAGACAGATTACTATCAGGTGCTGAATGTTTCGAAAGGCGCTTCCGCCGGGCAGATCAGGGACGCTTACCGGAAACAGGCCTTTAAATATCATCCGGATCGGCATCAGGACCCTGGCAGTGCCGACCGGATGAAGGAGATCAACGAAGCTTACGCTGTTTTGTCCGATCCGGCCAAACGGCGGGAATACGATGCCTTGAGGGATCGGTTTGGCGATCGGGCTTATTCGCATTTCAGGCAAACGTATTCCACCGACGATATTTTTAAAGGCACCAATATCGAACAGATTTTTGAGGAAATGGCCCGGTCATTCGGCCTGCGGGGGGTTGACCAGATTTTCAAGGATCTTTACGGCGACGGCGTGACGCATTTTCAGTATCGGCGGCCCGGGCTGTTTGCCGGGGGATTTATTTTTTCGGGCCGGACCGGTCAGCGGCCGGATGTGGCCCGTCGCCTGATATCCAGAGGCGCGGGGCAACTGGCCGGCCATTTGTTAAATAAAATGACGGGGATCACCCTGCCGCGCAGCGGAAAAGACCTGACCGATACCATCGTATTGTCTCGGGAAACCGCCCGGCAGGGCGGCCCCTACGCGTATACGCATCGTAAAAAAAATCGTCGGCTGGTGGTACAGATTCCGCCCGGTGTCCGGGACGGCCAGAAGATTCGGTTGAGCGGCCAGGGACGCTCCGGCCGGGGCGGGGGCGATGCGGGCGATCTATACCTTGTTGTCCGCGTCCGGACGCCTTTGGCCGCCAGGGTCAAAGCCACCCTCGGCGGTTTGCTGGGGGCGCGAAAAAGGTAGGACCGCCCGCCGACGGACGGACCCGGTCTGCCGCGCTTCCGATCAGGGAAGCTCGGCTGCGGTGGAGAGACGTTTCGGCCCGGTCCAGTTTTTCAGGGTGGTAATATGTTTCTTTTCCTCGGCGATGATGGCGTCGAGGAGTGTCTTGATCGTCTTCTGATCGGCAAACTGGCGGATCATCTCAAAAAATAGAATCGTATCTTCTTCAAATTCGAGACTCGTGCGGATCAGTTCCCGTACGTTTTTCATGGCGGTAAAATCGGCCGTTTCCAGCGACAGGGCCTTGTCCGTCATGGCGTCACGGATAAATATCCGGGCCATTTTATCAAGATCCGAGTGCGCTGGTTCAACCGCCCCGGGCCGGGGCATCTGTTCAAACCAGGCCGCATGCCGGGCCTCTTCGGCGGCCATATGCGCCAGGGCGGCGGACAGGTCGGGGTCGGCTATCTGCCCGGCGGCCCGGCGGTATATTTTTTCACCGTTTTTCTCGATCTGAACGGCGATATCGATGATTTCCTTCCAGGTAAACAATGAATGGATATCCTTTTGTGCGGGCCTCTTTATTTTACAGATGATTGGCCGTTTTTATCAGTTCCCAGGCCTCCTCGGCGGAATCGACGAAACGGAAAATACCGGTATCACCGGCGCCGATTGTTCCCGCTTCCACCAGGGCATCGAAATTGATGGCGGTTTTCCAGAAATCCCGCCCGAAAAGCAGGATGGGGATGGAGTCGACTTTGTGCGTCTGGATCAGCGTCAGGGCTTCAAACATTTCGTCCATGGTGCCGAACCCTCCGGGGAAGACGACAAGGCTTTTGGCCCGGATGAGAAAGTGCATTTTGCGAACGGCGAAATAGTGGAACTGGAAGCACAATTCCGGTGTAATGTACGGGTTGGGGCGCTGCTCAAAAGGCAGAACGATATTCAGCCCGATGCTCTGGGCGCCGACATCGTGGGCGCCGCGGTTGGCGGCCTCCATAATGCCGGGGCCGCCGCCGGTAATCACCACCAGCTGGTCCCGGGCCGTGTTTTCTGAAATCATTGCGGCCAGCCGGCGGGCTTCGCCATAATAGCGGCTGTGATGCACCGCCTGTTTGGCCTTTTTCAGGTCGGCTTCCAGGCTGGCGGTCATCCCTTCGGCCTCGATCCGGGCCTGGACCGCCGCCAGTTGTTCGGCGGCCGTGTCCGGTGCCTGGGTCCGGGCACTGCCAAAGATCACCACGGTGGACTGGATGCCCTGCTCGTTTAATACCATTTCCGGCTTGAGCAGCTCCAGTTGAAGCCGGATGGGACGAAGCTCATCCCGCAGGAGAAATTCGTTATCCTGAAAGGCCAGTTTGTAGGCGCTGGACTGGCATTGGGGCTGGGTTTTATCCGCGCGTTCTTTTGCCATACGGGCGCTTTCAAGCGCGCTGCGGAAAAAGGGGCTTTTTGATGGAGCAGGGGCCATGGGAAATCCTCCGGAATAATTCTGATTTCAATAAGCGATTAAAGGGGATCGATACATGGAGCGATCCGGAAAGATCGATCTTTAACACAGTTGACAGCCAAAGAGAAGGGGGACGGTGGCGGGCGATAACCTAGCTGTCTGGGCTGCCAGGCCTTTGGGAACCGGCCATGGCCTGCCATGCGGCGACATCGGCTTCGGTGTCGATATCAAAAAAATAAGCAGGGTTGTCGGTCTGAAAAAAATGGACCCGGGACGGGTTCTGCCGGATGACCCGGCGGCCGCCCGCATCGCCGGTCAGGCGCTGGAGCGTTTTGTAAAAATGGCGGCTGAAAACAGCGGGGTTGCCATGCTGCCCGTTTCGGAACGGGACGCAGATATCTTTATCTGTGCGGCGGAAAGCGGCCAGCAGGGTGTTGATGGCGGCGGCTGTGACCAGCGGTTGATCGCCCAGAAGAAACATAACGGCCGGGTGTGTGTCGCAGACTTTGGAAAGACCCAGCCGCAGGGAGCGGCTGAGACCATCGGCCGGCCGGGGATTGACGGCGATATCCAGGCGCGGGGAAACGGCAGCCGCCCGTTTTGTCATCAGGTCAAGGACCGTCTCGTGGCAGTGGCCGACAACGAGGATGATCCGGTCGAGCCGGGCGGCCAGGGCTGCGTCAACCACCTGTTCAATGAGGGTTGTTCCCCCGGCCTGGATGAGCTGCTTGGGCCGGCCGAGGCGCTGCGAGCGGCCGGCGGCCAGGATAATCCCGGCGATGGGTATTTTATCAGGCACCCCGCGGCCTCTGTTGATCGGTTTCCGGTTTCGGCCGTCGGGATGACAGGATAAGCAGGGCGATCATCCCGGCGGAAACGGCAAAACAGCCGCCCATGGCGATAAACACGGATGCCAGGCCGAATCGGTCAGCAAGGAAACCGGCGACGGCCGCGGCCGTGGACCCGACGCCGAAGGTCAGCGTAAAATGAATACCGTATCCCATTCCGTGGCGTTGCCGGGGAAAATAACGGGCCACGAGAAAATTTTGAATCGGCTGGGTGGAAAAATAAAAAAACGCATAGATAACGGTGGCACCCACGAGGAGAACTCCCCGGCTGAAGGCCATGCAGAAAACAAACCCCATACCGGCCAGAACCATGACCAGATACAGCTTTTCGGCATCGTAGCGGTCCACCAGCCGGCCGGCGACGAATTGTCCCCAGGCGCCGGCCAGAAGAGCCATGGTGGCCACGATGCCGCCGAGGGCCACGGGGTTGGCCGGTAGAAAGGCGAGCTGGACGCGCTGGCCCATGTAGGTGGGCAGAAACGTCATGATGCCTTTGTAGGTCAGCCCCAGGGCGGTGGCGGAAAGGAGAAAAAGGACGATTTTAAGGCCGGTGCCGGCGGCGTCTTTTCCGGCAGCTGTTTTCCGGGAAGCGGCCGGCCGGTCGGCAACGGCCGGCGCATCCGGAATGGTCAGCGAGTAAAGCGCCGCTCCGATTCCGAAAACGCCAAAGATCACATGGGGCGTCCACCATCCCAGGGCCGATCCGATCAGGGCGGACAGCAGGGGCACCAGGGCCACCCCGGTACTGCCGGCAATACCATGGATGCCGAATGCGTTGCCCCGCCGGGTCATGGCCAGTGACAGCAGGGTATTGGCGGCCGGATGATAGATGCTGCAAAAGAGGCCGATGCCGGCCATGACGATGCCGTACCCCCAGAGCGACTGCCATATCGCGGTCACCGGCCAGACGGCGATACTGAGCAGGCTGGCCCCGAAAAGAAAGAGGGTCACCAGCCGCCGGGGACCGATTTTATCGGCCAGAAAACCGGTGGGCAGGGCACCGATGCCAAAAGCATACGAAAACGCGGTCACCACCAGCCCGATGTGGAAATAATCCGTGTGAAATCGAACGAGAAGCAGGGGGATCAAGGGGGGAAGCACGCCTTCAAAAAGGTGGACAAGGCCATGGGCGCCCACGGACAGGCCGATAATTTTTCTTTCTTTTGCGTCCATGATATCCTTGTATAAGATAAATACGATAAACAGGGCAGCGGGATCCGGGCAGCGACCTGTCGGCTATAGAAAATGCGGGCGGGAAAGTCAATTAAAATAGCAACCGGTTGAAATGCAGGATAATATCAGCCGGTCGATGATGACGCGGAGAGGCGGATGGAACCATTTCAGAGCGACCAGAGAACAGCCCCCGGCGGGCAGCGCTTGCGGCCGCCACTTTGGCCCCGCGGCGCCGGTCGACCGAACCGCCTGGCCGCCCGGCCCGATGCGGATGACCGGCGCGGGCGCCGACCGTCCGGGGATCCGGATGCCATCTTGTGCCGGATATGCGGCCGGGGCATTACCCGCGAATCCGCGCGGTGTGCCGTTGGGGGGACCCATGCCCATACTTTTGCCAACCCCGCCGGCCAGGTCTTCGATATCGGCTGTTTTCACGCCGCGCCCGGCTGTGTCGGCGAAGGCCCGTCGACGGTCGAATTTACCTGGTTTGCCGGTTACCGGTGGCGGGTGGTCGTCTGCGGCGGCTGCCGGAATCATATCGGCTGGCAGTTTATTTCAGCAACGGACCGCTTTTTCGGCCTTATCCTCAACCGGCTTATCCATTCCTCCCGGCGGATGCATTGATATCCCCTTTCCCGCCTTTCTCTTCTTGACATCCATCGAGAAACCGGGTTTAATCGAAAAAAAATCACAGCATAATAGAATCATATCTGGGGTGGCCGGTCAGCCGGTCTGAGATTATACCCGCTGAACCTGATCTGGGTAATGCCAGCGTAGGGAATGGGCCAAGCCGTCCATGCCAATGATCTCAGCCGCCGTTTCCATCCGGAAGCGGTTTTTTTATGCGGCCACATGGATGGAAACCAATAAATCAGCTGGGATCATGCCTTCTTTTGCCGAAACAGCGGCCCTTAATCTGGATACGCTGAGGAAATCCACGCCGGTTGTGCACGCCATTACCAATTTTGTCACCATGGGATGGGTGGCGGATGTGCTGGCGGCCGTGGGCGCTTCTCCCCTCATGGCCGATGCGCCCGATGAGGTCGAAGCGGCCGTGACGCTGGCCGATGCCCTGATCCTCAACCTGGGCACCCTCAACCCGGCCCGCCTCAATGTTATTCGGACGGCCGGCTTTCAGGCGGCGGCCCTGGGGCGGCCCGTTGTGCTCGATCCTGTGGGCGCCGGCGCGCTTTCGCCCCGCACCGAAGCGGCCCGGGCGCTCCTCGATGCGTTTCCGGTGCGGGTTCTGCGGGCCAACGCTTCGGAAATGATGGCCTTGACCGATCATACGGTCCGGTCCCGGGGAATGGATACGGCGCATCCGGTTGATGCGGCGCAGGCCATGGCCGGAGAACTGGCGGCCGGCTTGGGCCTGACCACCGTGGTCACCGGCGCCGAGGATCTGCTGACGACGGGACGCCGGTGGGGACGCATTGCAAACGGCCATGTACGGATGGCGCGAGTGCCTGGCACCGGCTGTGCGGCCGGGGCGCTCATCGGCGCGTTTCTGGCTGTTGATCCTGATCCGTTTGCGGCGGCGCTGTCGGCCCTGGTCTGCCTTAACCTGGCCGGTGAAACGGCGGCCCGGAAAACAACGGGGGCCGGCAGTTTTAAGGTTGCCCTGATTGATGCACTGGATACCCTCACGCCGGCACAGGTTCGGCGGGACGCCCGGATAAACACAGGAGACAGCCCGTGAGCGCCACACTTAAAGACGTCGGCGAATTTG
This sequence comes from uncultured Desulfobacterales bacterium, assembly GCA_964577615.1. Taxonomy (GTDB): domain Bacteria; phylum Desulfobacterota; class Desulfobacteria; order Desulfobacterales; family QNYZ01; genus QNYZ01. Next base: position 97,320 of record CAZNZW010000001.1, read on the forward strand.
GATTGATCGAGCGGATTGCCGCCGGGTGCCGGATTCGCCCGCAGGGGGTCGTGCGGGGCATCGGCGATGACGCCGCCGCGGTGACGCCAGCCGGCGGCCTGCTTCTTCTGGCCACCGACCTGATGACCGAGGGAATCCATTTTCTGCGAGACACGACGTCGGCCGCCGATCTGGGCTACAAGGCGCTGGCGGCCAACCTCAGCGATATCGCCGCCATGGGGGGAACGGCCCGCGAAGCGCTCGTCAGCATCGCTGTTCCCGATGACTTCACGGTTGACTTCATCGAGGACCTCTACCGTGGCATGCTGTCTCTGGCGGCCGAACATCGTGTCAATATCATCGGCGGCGACACAACAGCGGCCCGGTCGGATCTCGTTGTCAGTATCACGGTCAGCGGGCACGTGGCCGAAGAACATCTGCTGCGCCGGGATCGGGCACAGGTGGGCGACATCATCTGTCTCACCGGATATCCCGGGGAAAGCCGGGCCGGACTCCATCTGCTTTTAAACCGGATCGGCGCATTCGGGCCCGCCTTCGGCCATCTGCGCCGCCGTCACTGGCGGCCCCGGCCGCACCTGGCCGAGGGACACTGGCTGGGCCGCCACGACGAGGTGCATGCGGCCATTGATATCAGTGACGGCCTGGGTGCGGATCTGGGACATGTGGCCCGCCAAAGCGGCGTCGGCGCCCGGATCGATACTGCCGCGCTGCCCGTATCCCCGTCCCTGCGGATGTTTTGCCGCCGGTTTGGCATCGATCCGGTGGACACCATGCTTTCCGGCGGGGAGGATTATATCCTGCTCTGTACGGTGGCGGCCGGGGCGGCGGCCGCCCTGTGCGCCGATTTTGAAGAAACATTCAAGCGGCCGCTTTACCGGATCGGTGAAATCACCGGCAGCGGCAGCGTCGAACGGATGGATCCTGACGGCAGATCGACCGGCGTTTCTGCCCGTGGCTGGAACCATTTTCGAAAGGAGGCGTCCGATGGCGCTTGATAAAGAGAAAAAATCCAGGTCGCCGCGCGATTATCGCTGTCTGACCATTGCCGGTTCAGACAGCAGCGGCGGGGCCGGCATCCAGGCGGATCTGAAGACCTTCGGCGCGCTGGGATGCTACGGGATGACGGCCATCACGGCATTAACAGCTCAGAATACCACCGGGGTGCGTGGCATTGAATGCGTGTCTCCGGATTTCGTGGGCGCGCAGATCCGGGCCGTTGTCGAGGATATCGGCGTGGATGCCGTCAAGATCGGCATGCTTTTTTCGGCGGAGATCGTTATTGGGGTGGCTGATAGTCTGCAGGCAGCCGGAATTGACAACATCGTTCTGGACCCGGTCATGGTGGCTCAGAGCGGAGACCCGCTGGTCCGTGAAGATGCCGTTGAAGCGATTAAAACCCGCCTGATGCCGCTGGCCACGGTCGTGACACCCAATATTCCCGAAGCGGCGGTATTGACGGGCCGCCCGGCCACCGCCGATCTGGCGATGCGGCCGGCGGCCCGGGCCCTGGCCCAATGCGGCAGCCGGGCGGTGCTGATCAAGGCCGGCCACCTGAGCGGGCCGCGCAGCACGGACCTGCTTTACCTGGCAGCGGAAGACCGGTTTGTGGAAATCGACGGGCCGCGTATCGAGACAATAAATAACCATGGCACGGGCTGCACCCTGTCCTCGGCCATTGCCGCGTATCTGGCCCGGGGAGAAGCCATCGAAACAGCCGTGCGCCAGGCAAAAACGTATCTTCAGGGCGCTCTGGCGGCCGCGGCGGCCCGGCGGCTCGGTCACGGTCACGGCCCCGTGCATCACTACTACCGCCTCTGGGATGAGCGGCCGGATAAGAGATGAAATTGGCCCGACAATGACTTCCCGCACCCAGACGAACGCCGCCAGAGAAACCGTGGCCGGACCTGCCCCGGTCCCCACAGTGGTACTGAAGGATGTTTCTTTTTCCTTTGGCGGCACCCATATCTTTGACTCTCTCGATATCACGCTCCCCGGTGGCACCTGGACCTGCCTGCTGGGGCCCAGCGGCGCGGGAAAATCGACCCTGCTGCGGCTGATTTCCGGCAGTCTCACCCCCCATGCCGGCACCATTACCTTTGATGACCGGCCCCGCAAAAAACGAACCGTCGCCTGGATGGCCCAGAAGGATATGCTCCTGCCCTGGCTGACGGTGGAAGAAAACGTATGGCTTGGCGCCCGCCTGCGCGGTGAGGTGACGGCCGATCTGCGGGACCGGGCCCGGGGGCTCATCGATGCCGCCGGTCTGGCCGGATACGAAAAGCGGCTGCCGGCGGCGCTTTCCGGCGGCATGTGCCAGCGGGTCGCGTTGCTGCGGACCCTGATGGAAGATCGTCCGGTCATTCTGATGGACGAGCCGTTTTCCGCCCTGGACGCCTTGACCCGGATGAAGCTGCAGGACCTGGCCGCCGACCTGGTTGGCCGGGCGACCGTGCTGCTCGTGACGCATGACCCGCTGGAAGCCCTGCGCCTGGGCCATCATATCCATGTGCTGACCGGTCCACCGGCAGTTGTCGTACCGGCCCGGGTCCCGGCATCTTCCCCGCCCCGCCGCCCGGCCGACCCGACCGTGCTCGAGCTGCATGCCTCGCTTCTCAGCCGCCTGATGGGAGATGCGGCATGATGCCCGGTGCCCGGCCGGTAATTTTTCGTCTGGTGATACTGGCGGCCGGACTGGCCGGGATCTGGCAGCTGATCGTATGGGGGTCCGGAGTGCCGCCCTATATCCTTCCCGGTCCGCTGCGGGTATTGCAGGCCTTTTACGCCCATGCCGGTATCCTGTGGACCCATGCGCTTGTCACCGGAATGGAAATTGTGGCGGGACTGATCATCGGCACCGGGGTCGGCGCGGCCGGCGCCCTGTTGATGACGGCGTTTCAGCCGGTGAAACGCTGGCTCCTTCCCGTGCTGGTAATCAGCCAGGCCATCCCGGTGTTTGCACTGGCGCCGCTGCTCGTCCTCTGGTTCGGGTACGGCGTTGGCTCCAAAATTGCCATGGCCGTGATGATTATTTTTTTTCCGGTGACGGCCGCCTTTTTTGACGGTCTGCGGCAGACCCGGCCGGAATGGCTGGAACTGGCCCGGGTCATGGATGCGCCGGCCGGCGCCGTTTTGCGGCAGATTCGCATGCCGGCGGCGCTGCCGGCGTTTGCCTCGGGCCTGCGCGTGGCCACTGCCGTCGCGCCCATCGGCGCGGTGGTTGGCGAGTGGGTCGGGGCCAGCCGGGGACTGGGGTTTTATATGCTTCACGCCAACGCCCGCATGCAGACCGACCTGATGTTTGCCGCGCTGGCGGTACTGGCCGTTCTGGCATGGGGACTTTATTTCACGGTGGACCGGCTCATGCTGCGCCTGGTTTACTGGCAAAAAGACCTGGAAAAGGAATCGGAATAATGAAAATAATGAAGGTCGTATCCATTAAAAAAATGATGTGTCATCTGGGAATCTGTCTGCTGCTGGCTGCCAGCCTGGCGGCGCCGGCCATGGGCGGGACCCCGGGCGCGGCCCGGCAGCCGGTGACTGTTCTGCTCGACTGGTTCGTCAACCCGGATCACGCCCCGCTGTTCGTGGCACTGGAAAAAGGCTTTTTCAGAGATCAGGGCCTGGATGTGACCTTCATCGCCCCGGCCAACCCTAATGATCCTCCGAAACTGGTGGCGGCGGGCAAGGCGGATCTGGCCGTTTCCTATCAGTATCAGCACCACCTCCAGGTGGCCGAGGGACTGCCCGTGACCCGGGTGGCGACGCTGGTGGCCACCCCCCTCAATTGTCTGGTTGTGCTGGCCGACGGAGGTATCCGCACGCTGGCGGATCTGAAGGGCAAAACCATCGGATACTCCGTGGGCGGATTTGAAACCGTTCTGCTCAAGGTCATGCTGGCGCGGGCCGGCCTGACGCTGGACGATGTACACCTGGTCAATGTCAACTTCTCCCTTTCTCCGTCGCTTCTGTCGGGCAAGACCGATGCGGTCATCGGCGCATTCCGCAATTTTGAACTGAATCAGATGGCGCTTGAAGGCCGGCCCGGGCGCGCTTTTTTTGTAGAAGAACATGGGATCCCTCCTTACGACGAACTGATTCTGATCAGCCGCCGGGACCGGGCCGGCGATCCGATGGTGCGCCGATTCGTTGACGCGCTGGAAGCCGGGGTCCAGTTCATGGTCAACCATCCAGATGAGAGCTGGCGGCTTTTCATCCGTGGGCGAAAAGATCTGGATGACGAACTCAACCGGCGGGCCTGGGCAAACACCCTGCCGCGGTTTGCCCTGCGACCCGGCGCCCTGGACCGGCACCGTTATCGCCGCTTTGCCCGCTTTCTTAAAAAAGAAGGCCTGATCAAGACCCTGCCGCCCCTGGAAAAATACGCGGTCGAGGTCGGCCGCTGATCTTTTCTGTCGTGCCGGTAATCTGTCAATATCTGCAGCGGACGGCCATCTGCCGTGCTTTCAGGCGGTTAGCGGGAAACCGCGTTTTTCTTTATATATTGCGTTATTTTTTTCTTGACATACAATATCTTGTATGAAACACACACAGAGCGATTACATCCAACCCGATACCATCATGGCATCAACCGGACGGCAGTTTCTTAGCGGCGCTTTCAAGATCAGGGGCAAATTCAAACAGGAACAGGAGCGGATTCGAATGGGGAGCAAGGGGAAAATTCTGATTACAGACGAGGGGACGTACGACCTGAATGCGGTTTTGTGGGATGACAATCGGTTTTCCGAACTGCTCACCCGGGAAAATCCCATCGACATGGACCAGGCCATGGACATCAGCCGGTTCATGCGGGCCCAGATCGACAAAATGGAGTTCGGGACCATCACCCTGTCCGTAATCGAAAAGATGATCGAAGCCAAATTGATGGAATACGGCATCACCAAAGCCTCCCCGGTGCGCCTGGACAAATCTCTCTTTGTCAACGGCGGCCTGTCCCTGTCGGACAATGCCGTCACGGTGCTGGATCGGCGGTATCTCAAAAAGGATGGCGACGGGAAAGTGATCGAAACGGCCGAGCAGATGTTCCGGCGGGTGGCCCGCCACATTGCCGGCGCGGAACGGATTTTTGGCGAAGAAGAAGAAAAGGCCGCCGAGATCGAGGCGGCCTTTTTCAAAATGATGACCGATCTGGACTTTTTACCCAATTCACCGACCTTGATGAACGCCGGCCGGGAACTGGGCCAGCTGGCGGCCTGTTTTGTGTTGCCGGTCGAAGACAGCATGGAGGGCATTTTTGATTCGCTCAAAAATGCCGCCCTGATCCATAAATCCGGCGGCGGCACCGGTTTCTCCTTTTCCCGCCTGCGTCCCAAAAAAAGCCGGGTGGGCACCACGGGCGGCGTGGCGTCCGGTCCGGTTTCGTTTATGCGGATATTCAATACGGCCACCGAACAGGTGAAGCAGGGCGGCACCCGCCGGGGCGCCAATATGGCCATTCTACGGGTGGACCATCCGGATATCGAGGAATTTATCGATTGCAAGAAAGCCCATCACGAACTGAACAATTTCAATATTTCGGTCGGGATCACCGAGGCGTTCATGCAGGCAGCGAAAAAAAACGAGCCCTACGATCTTATTGATCCCCGGGACGGGCGTAAAGCCGGTCAGCTTGATGCGGCGGCGCTGTACCAGAAACTCATCGACAGTGCCTGGGACAGCGGGGACCCGGGCATTGTTTTCCTCGACCGGATCAACCGGGACAACCCCACGCCGGCCATCGGGCAGATCGAAAGTACCAATCCCTGCGGCGAGCAGCCGCTGCTGCCCATGGAAGCCTGCAATCTCGGATCCATCAATCTCGCCCGGTTTGTGAAGGCCACAGACAATGGCCCGGCATTGGATTTTGACGCCCTGGCCGAAACGGTTCATCTGGCCGTCCGGTTTCTTGATGATACCATCGAGGTGGCCAAATACCCCCTGCCCGAAATCACGAAGATGGTGCGCGGCAATCGCAAGATTGGCCTGGGCGTCATGGGATTTGCCGATTTGCTTTTCCAGCTGGGGGTTTCCTATAATTCCGAAGCCGGTCTTGAAACCGCCGAAACAGTGATGGAATTTATTCAAACGGAATCCCACAAGGCTTCCCGCCGGCTGGCCAAAAAACGCGGCGCCTTTGATAACGTCGGCAAAAGTATCTATAAAAACAGCAAGGGCAAGATGCCCCGCAATGCCACCACGACCACTATTGCGCCCACGGGGACCCTAAGTATCATTGCCGGGTGTTCCAGTGGCATCGAGCCGCTGTTCGCCTTGAGCTTTGTGCGCAACGTCATGGATAACGATGCCCTGCTGGAAGTGAATCCGTATTTTGAAAAAGTGGCCCGGGAACGGGGATTTTACAGCCGGGAACTGATGGATGCGATCGCCGCTCACGGGACGATTCATCAGATGGCCGATATTCCCCAGGATGTACGTGATGTCTTTGTGACGGCCCATGACATTTCTTCGGAATGGCATATCCGCATGCAGGCCGCGTTCCAGAAGTATACGGATAACGCGGTTTCCAAAACAGTCAACCTGCCGAGGGACGCCACCGTAAAAGACGTGGAAAAGGTGTACGATCTTGCGTATGAGCTGGCCTGTAAAGGCGTGACCATTTACCGGGATGGCAGCAAGGAAAATCAGGTGCTGTCGTTTTCCGGCACCGATGCTGAAATGGCCGATGCCAGCTTTATGGCGGCGGTCAAGGATCGCCCTGAAACTTTGGAAGGATTTACCACCCGTGTCAAAACCGGTCTGGGCCAGCTTTACGTGACCGTGACCGAATATGCGGGTCAGCCGTTTGAGGTTTTTGCCACCATCGGCAAATCCGGCCGGTCCACCACGGCCAAGACCGAGGCCATTGGCCGCCTGGTGTCGCTGGCGCTGCGGTCCGGCATCCGGGCGGAGGAAATCGTCAACCAGCTCAAGGGGATTGGCGGCGAACATCCGGTGTTTCAGGAAGGGGGGCTGGTGCTTTCCATTCCGGATGCGATCGCCCGGGTACTGGACAATCGATATTTAAAAGAAAAGGCCACCGGTGCCGGCGGCAAGGGCGGCAATACTCTCATGGGAGAAACCTGCCCTGAATGCGGGAATACGATCAGTTTCGAAGAAGGGTGCATGACCTGCCATTTCTGCGGTTTTTCAAAATGTGCCTGAAAATGCAAAAAGTCGTATCCGGTGGCTGACCGCTGTTTTTTTCGCAATGGTAAAAAAGGATCGTTGATGTTAAAATACGATCCATCTGGCTATGGAGCCTGACGATGAAAAGTAAGTTAACCTTAATGCTGACAGGAGTTATTTTAATGGTATTATTTGCATTGCCGTCCGATAGCCCGGCCGACACTGACAAGGTGCATGTGGCTCTGACCACGAACAAGGGGACATTTGAGCTGGAACTTTACCCGGACAAGGCCCCGCAGACGGTCGCCAATTTTGTGGAATATGTGAAAGCCGGTTATTTTGACGGCACCATTTTTCACCGGGTGATCAAAGGTTTCATGATTCAGGGTGGCGGGATGACCGAGAAAATGCAGGACAAGCCAGGGCGAAAACCGATCAAGAATGAAGCGGATAACGGCTTGAAAAATTTGCGCGGCACGGTTGCCATGGCGCGTACCATGGATCCGGATTCAGCCACTTCCCAGTTTTTCGTCAACACGGTGGACAATGCGTTTCTTGATTTTAAGGCCAAAAACGCACAAGGGTGGGGATACTGTGTCTTTGGCAAGGTGGTCAAGGGGATGGATGTTGTTGATGCCATCGAAGCGGAAGCCACCACGACCAAGTCCGGTCATCAGGATGTGCCGGTGAATACGATTCTCATTGAAAAAGTAGTGGTTCTGCCCTGAGTCCGGTGAGGCGCGGCGCCGTTTGAAGCGGTAAATGACTTGAAGAATTGAAGGCGTACGATGATTTGTGCGCCTTTTTTTCGTTGGATTGTCGGAGAGATGGCCAGTCAGGTCAGGGGATAACGACCGGCTCAAGCCCCTCCAGCTTAACCAGCTGATGATATTCCTTCCGGACGTCCTGCAGTTGCGACATGATTTTAACTGAGCGGGAAAATACCTTGTAACAGATGGATTCTTCCGGGGCAAAGCCAACATGAATAAACTGGAGGCCAACGCCGTTTATCGTATCTTCAGCTTTGTGATGGACATACCCCTTGAGCAAAACCGGCCCGACCACGGGAAGATCAATGATCAGGTCGACGCGGCCCTTTTTTTCCAGCTTGGCGCCCACACGGACAAAACATCCATCCAGAGAAAGATTGGAAACACGTCCTTTCAGGTCCAGTTCCGGAAAGTATGCTTCCAGGTAAACCGCAAGCCTGAGGCTTTTTCGTCGTTCCACATCGGTCATGTTATTTCTCCTGTGCCGGGGCAGGGCGCCATTGCGTTAAAGATATTAAAAAATGATATTTATTCTTTGCGTATCGACCGTACTAAATACAATAATTGATCTGTCAGGTCAAGCGAAAAACGGCTAAGTACCTAAAGAGATAAACAAACCGATTGCGCGATGTGACTATCTGTTTTTCTTCCTGTTTGTTGGTTGACATTTCGGGTCGCATAATATAAACTGAACATTCGGTTAATATATTCCGGTTAATGAATTGTACAGGACAGTCATCTTATGCAAAAGACCCGGGCCGGTCGCATGCGGAAAACGCAGACCGCCGAAACCCGCAAGCCTGAAATCCTTGAAAATTTTTATCAGGTGATCATCGCCGAGGGGATCGAAGGCGCTTCCATTGGCAAGATTGCCCGGCGGATGGACATCCATCCCAGCCTGATCATTCATTATTTTAAAAACAAGAAGAACATGACACTGGCTCTGGCCGATTTTTTAATTGAAAAATATGAGCCGCCCGAGTTTCTGGAATTTGACCATATTGCGGATATTAAAGATCGCTTTCGCGCGCTCATGGATACGATTTTTTCATTTGAATGGTCGCGGACCATCGATCCAGGCGTCCACTTCTGTTTTTATTATTTGAGTTTTCGTCACCCGGATATCCGTCAGCGCTACGAACGGATCATCCGGCGGTTCCGGGATTATCTGGTGAAGGAATTTGAAAAATACCGGCAGCAGGGCGTGGTCAAGGTGAGCGATGCCCGCGTGGCGGCCGACCTGATTGTGACCTTGATGGAGGGCCTGGAGTTCCATGCGCAGTTTCTCTCCGACGATCACCCCTTTGAGCGGTTTGCCGACCAGGCAAAGGGGCTGGCAGTCAACATGTTAACAGGCAATTAATGAATAAATATCAATATAGATTGATGGGACAAGGAGCCAGTCATGCGTGATTTTGACGACGATTATACCAGCGATTACAAGGGCCGGGAGATTGCCACGGCCGGGGAGGAAGCCCGGCAGATGGTCGATGTCATCCTTACCCCGCCCGAGGAAACATCGCGACAGGTGCGGGAAGAAGTCGCCCAGAAAACGGTCCGCAATTTTCGCGACCATATCAACAAAGGATTTCTGGCCTACCGGAAATCCGTGACCGAGGCGACCAACTTTGCCCTGACCGAATGGACGGGGAAAGGGTCGGTCCTGGTCGATGCCCTAGATCGTGAATTCCTCGATCTGCTGGGCGGATTCGGACTCTATTCGTACGGCATCCGGCATCCCCGGATTATCGCGGCAGTCAAGGCCCAGCTCGATCGATCACCCCAATACAGCCAGGAGATGCTCGATCCACTCCGAGCCCAGCTGGCCAGGGTATTGGCGCTGTTAACGCCGGGTAAGATCCAGTATGGATTTTTCTCCAACTCGGGTACCGAGGCCGTGGAAGGGGCCATGAAGCTGGCCAAATTTTATACCGGTAAAAAAGGATTTGTGGCCATGCTCAAGGGGTTTCATGGAAAAACCCTGGGGTCGCTGTCCCTGATGGGCAAAAAAACCTACCGCAAGCCCCTGCTGCCGCTCCTTGAAGGCGTCCGTCATGTGCCTTTTGGCGATGCCGATGCAGTGGAAGCCGTTCTGGCCGCGGCCCGGGCCGTGGGGGATGACATTGCCGCCGTGGTGGCCGAACCGGTCCAGGGGGAAGCCGGGGCCGTGGTGCCGCCGGACGAATTCTGGCCACGGCTGCGGGAAGTCTGTAATCATTACGGTGTGCTGCTCATTGCCGATGAAGTCCAGACCGGCATGGGCCGGACCGGCGAAATTTTCGGTGTGGACCACTGGAATGTGGCCCCGGATATTCTCTGCCTGGGCAAGGCCCTGGGCGGCGGTGTGGTGCCCATGTCTGCTTTCTTGTCCACCGCCAAAATCTGGGAATGCATGGAGCCCAACCCCTTTATGCATACCACCACCACCGGTGGCAATCCCCTGGCGTGTGCCGCCGCACTGGCCGCCATCACCGTACTGCTCGATGAAGATCTGGCCGGCCAGGCCAAAACCAAGGGAAAATACGTCAAAGAGCAGCTGGCTCAGCTTCAGGAACGCTACCCGGGGGTATTGGCCAAAGTCAGGGGACTGGGCCTGCTCATCGGCATGGAGTTTCCCACGGATGGCATCGGCTATAAAGTTGCGGCCGGTCTGTTTTCACGGGGTGTGCTCACCGCCGGCACATTGACCAATGCCCGCAATATCCGGTTTGAACCGGCGCTGAATATCCCGCAGAATGTCCTTGACGAAATTTTGAATCGCATCGAGGATGTTTTCAAAACCATTGAACCGTCCCGGCAGGCCACATCCGCCTATCTCCATACCGGACAGATGCTGCACGTCGATCTGTCCAGCCGCACGACCCGGACGATGCCCACCCACCCGGAATGGATCCGGGATTACATTGGCGGCTGGGGCCTCGGGGTCCGCTATTTTGTCGACCAGGTGGCCCCGGATGTGGATCCGCTCTCGGCGGATAATGCCCTGGTGCTGATGACCGGGCCCATGTGCGGCACGCTGGCGCCCACCGCCTCCCGAATGTGTCTGGTCTCCAAGTCGCCCCTCACCGGAACGATTTTTGAGTCCAATATCGGCGGGGCCTTTGGCCCGGAGCTGAAATTTGCCGGATATGACGGCATCGTGATCACCGGTGCTGCTGATCAGCCGGTCTATCTGAAGATTGAAGACGATCAGGTCCGTATCGAAGATGCTGGCGACCTCTGGGGCAAGGGGATTTTCGATACCGAAGCCTGGCTGATCGATACCATGGGCCCCCAGGTCAAAAGTCTTTCCATCGGCCCGGCCGGAGAGAACCGGATCCCCTTTGCCTGCATCGGTTCTGACGCATATCGGCAGATGGGCCGCGGTGGCGGCGGGGCGATTTTTGGCGCCAAAAACCTCAAGTGCATTGCCGTGAAGGGGACCGGCGGGGTTCAGGTGGCGGATATCGGCAATTTCTGGGGAAAGGTTTCGGCGGCCAAGGATACGAACCTGCTCACCGAGGACAATCTCTGGGCCCAGAGCGACGGGACCCCGGTGCTGGTTGACCTGACCAATGAACTGGGCATTCATCCCACGCGGAATTTTACCGCCGGCGTGAATCCCGACCGCCGGGGTCTCGACAGCGAGGCCATCAAATCCGTCAAAATCGGCGACCGGGCCTGTGCGTCCTGCCCCCTGGGGTGCGGAAATTTTACCTCGATGGACGGGGTGGAGCTGGAAGGGCCGGAATACGAAACCCTCTGTCTGGGCGGGTCCAATTGCGAAATCAATGATCTCAAATCGGTGATGCAGTTTAACCGCCTGTGTGATGATGTCGGGCTCGATACCATGTCCACCGGCAATACCATCGGACTGGCCATGGAATTGAGTGAATCGGGCCGTCATGATTTCGGCCTGGCCTTTGGGAAAGAGAAAGACTACCTGGCCGTCGTCACTGAAATGGCCTACCTTTCCACGGACCGGGGCCGGGATCTGGCGCTGGGGGCCGCCCGGCTGGCCGATAAATACGATGCCAGAGAAGCCGTGGCCCATGCCAAGGGCCTTGAAATGCCCGCCTACGATCCCAGGGGAAATTACGGGATGGGGCTGGCCTATGCCACCAGCGAACGGGGGGCCTGCCACCTGCGGGCTTTTACCATCACCGCAGATGATCCGTTCAAGGTCCAGGATCTGGTCGGTGATGTGATCGAAAACCAGAACAGCAATGCCGTTAAGTGGTGCATGTGCTTCTGTGATTTCTGGGGGTCGGTGGACACGACGATCATGGCGGAACTGCTGACCACCGGATGGGGTCGGCAGGTGTCGGCTGATGATCTCGACAAAACCGGCGAGCGGGTCTGGAACCTGATCCGGTTATACAACCTGGCCGCCGGATTTACCGCGGCTGATGATGTTTTGTCGGAGAAAATGGCCACAAAAGCGCTGAAGGACGGTCCCCATGACGGGCGCGTTTTCAGTGCCGAGATCCTGGAAGAGATGAAGGCCCGCTACTACTATCTGCGAAGATGGGATGAAGAGGGGCGGCCCCGGCAAGAAAAATTGCAGGAACTGGGGATGAGCGCCCTGTCACTGGCCAGTACCGATTGACATTTGCTGACGGTGCCGGACCGCGTAGAACTCAAATGATCTTCAACTTCAATATAAAAAAATATTCAATGTAAACGGAGGAACAAAATGGAAAAACACCTTTTGGCGATCCCCAACCGGTGCACAGGGTGCAACCGGTGCACCTACGCCTGCAGCGCGGTGAAAGAGGGGATGTTTATGCCATCCAGGGCTCGTTTATCCGTTAATAATTTTCCCC
>CAZNZW010000001.1:110116-117040 GCA_964577615.1 uncultured Desulfobacterales bacterium
AAAGAGGGGATGTTTATGCCATCCAGGGCTCGTTTATCCGTTAATAATTTTCCCCATCAGGGGTATTCCGTTCCCAACATCTGCTTTCAATGTTCCCGGCCGGATTGCCTGAGCGCCTGCCCGGCCGGGGCGATCGTTAGAAACGAACGCGGCGTGGTCGTGGTTGAAAGTGGAAAGTGTACAGGTTGCGGTGATTGTGTGGACGCCTGCGCGTACGGGATGATCGAGCAGTACGCATCCGGGATCGCCTATAAATGCGACCTGTGCGGAGGGGATCCGGCCTGTGTGGGAGAATGCCACTTCGGGGCGCTGGTATTTAAGGCCCCGGATAAAATTTCCCGGAAGCTGCGGGGACAGCAGATGCAACAGCGAAGTAAAGAGGGAACGGCCGCGGAGAAACGCCGGGCGCTGGCTGAGAATATCTTAACGGGCGCTGTCCGGGTACCGCGAACCACCAATTATATGGGATGAGGAGTATACGGGATCATGGGCGGTGGAGAGCCGCTTTTCAAGCCGTTTGCCTGAAAGATATATTTGCAGTATAGACGATTCAGCACTATTTATCATTGACCAAAGGGATGGCCTCCCATGAAAGATAACGATATGACCGCCGCATCCACCGTGTCCCCCCTGGGGCCGGTCGAAGGCCACATGCCGTACACGGGGATTGCCACGTTTGCCGGCTATCCGTTGTGGTCGCCGAAACAACAGGTTGACACCGCTGTTCTGGGCGTGCCCTATGACGAGGGAACCACCTATCGGCCGGGCGCCCGCTTCGGTCCGCGGGCCATCCGAAATGCATCCATGTTTTATACCTATGAGGGACAGGACGACCGGTTCTACGATGCCGACCGGGACCGCTGGATGCTGGCCGGGAAAACCATTGCCGATGCGGGAGACGTGGCCATTGAGCCGCTTTACCTTGAAAAGAACCAGGCCGCCACGACCCGGGCGGTGGCATCCATCCTGAAGTCCGGTGCGGTGCCGGCGGTCATCGGCGGGGACCACTCCATTACGCATCCAGTGGTCCGGGCATTTAAGCAAAAGAAGTTTCATTACGTTCATCTGGATACCCATGCGGATTGCGACCGGATTTTCGGCAGTGGCGATACCCACGGCAGTCCCGTGGCCCGCATCATGGAAGAAGGTCTGGCCCGATCCATCACGATTCTCGGTATCCGCGGGCTGACCAATTCCGGCCATGATGTTGCCTGGGCCCGGAAGCAGGGGGTGCGGATCGTTACGGCCCGGGAACTGCGGGAGGGGCGGGTGGCTGCCGATCCCGAATTCTTTCCGGACGGCAACTACTACCTGAGCCTGGATATTGATTTCTTTGATCCGTCCGTGGCACCGGGAACCGGCACGCCCGAACCGGGCGGCCTGTTTTTTCCTGATTTTTCGGATCTGGTCCATGTCATTTCCGGCCGGGGCCGCATCATTGGGTTTGATGTGGTGGAAGTGAGCCCGTTCACAGACAACAAGAGCGAGGCGACCGCGCATCTGGCCGCCCGATGTGTGCTGGAGCTGATGAGCGGGGCGCTGGATTAAATCCACCGGCAGTTGACGCGGGCCCGGATCTGCCCGGTCTGCCGGCAAACCGGACAACCTGAACCTGGAAGCAGAGACCATGAGCAAACAACAGAAAGATTTGAGTATTCGCGGTGTCAACAAGCGATTTGGAGACGTCCACGCGGTTGACAATGTCAGCATGGAGGTACCGGCCGGAGAATTTTTTACCCTGCTGGGACCGTCGGGCTGCGGTAAAACCACGCTGCTGCGCATCATCGCCGGCCTGGAACTGCCCGACAGCGGGCAGATTCTCCTGGGCGGGGAAGATATTACCGCCCTGCCCGCCACCAAACGTCAGGTCAACACGGTTTTCCAGAGTTATGCGCTTTTTCCCCACCTGACGGTTTTCGAAAATGTCGCCTTTGGTCTGCGGTCGCGCAGGTTTCCCAACGATGAAATTACCCAGCGGGTGGCCCGCCGCCTGGAGATGCTTGGCCTGGAGGCAATGAGTCAGCGCCGCCCTGATCAGCTGTCGGGGGGCCAGAAACAGCGGGTGGCCCTGGCCCGGGCCCTGGTCAATGAGCCCGATGTTCTGCTCCTTGACGAACCGATGTCCGCCCTGGACGCCAAGCTGCGGGCCCAGGTCCAGGTGGAGCTCCGAAGGCTGCAGCAGAAACTGGGCGGGACTTTTATCCTGGTGACCCATGACCAGGACGAAGCCCTGATTGTCTCCGATCGGATCGCCGTCATGCGCGATGGGCGGGTGATTCAGTACGGCACGCCGGAAGAGGTCTACGACCTGCCCGAGTCCCGGTTCGTGGCGGAATTTCTCGGCGCGGCGAATCTGCTCAAGGGGACGGCCGGAGACAGCGGCCTTCAGACGGAGATCGGTTTTCTGAAACTGGAAAAGACGCCGCCCTGGACCGAGGGGACCGTGGCTATCCGGCCCGAATGGATTCGCATCCACGATGAGATGCCGGAAGTCAACGGTATCCAGGCCACGATCCGGGAGGTGATTTACCGGGGATCTGATTTTGACCTCTGGCTCGATCCCGGCCCGATTCGGGTCCGGACCAATACCTACAGAAACTTCAAGGTGGGAGATACGCTCTGGCTAGAACTGGCACCCGATGAACTGGTGGTCTTAAATGAGTAAACTACTTGTCTGGTATGGCGAACTGACGACCAGCCGGCGTCTGACAAAAAGGGGGCTCCTTTTTTTAAGCCCGGGGATGCTCTGGCTGATGATTTTTCTGGTCCTGCCGGGGCTGGTCCTGGTGATTGCAAGCTTTGCCAGCCGGGGGGCGTATGGCGAACTGGTCTGGCAGTTCAGCCTGGAAAACTACAAGCGCCTGGCCGGATTCGGCATCTTCGGCTGGACACCGGACTACCTGATGATCGTCTGGCGGTCGGTCTGGGTGGCGTTTGTTACCACGGTCATATCGGTGCTGCTTTCCTATCCGCTCTGCTTTTTTATCAGCAGCCGCCCGGAACGCACGCGCTACCTGTGGCTGACCCTGGTCATCATTCCGTTCTGGACCAATATGGTGATTCGGGCCTACGCCTGGTTTCTCATCCTGGCGCCGGAGCTGCCCGTGGCCAAGCTGGCCGCTTTCTTCGGGTTTGTCGCCCCTGGATCACCGCTCTATCCCAGCGTTTTTGCCGTTTACCTGGGCATGGTGTCCATGTTTCTGCCATTCGTGACCCTGCCGCTTTATTCCAGCGTCGAGCGGATCGACTGGAATCTGGTGGAGGCGGCCCAGGACCTGTATGCCTCCCGGGTCCGGGTCTTCATGCAGGCCATTTTACCCCAGACCCTGCCGGGACTGTCTGTTGGCGTTATTTTAACTTTCGTGCCCGCCATGGGGATGTTTGTGGTGCCCGATCTACTCGGCGGCGCCAAGTACATGCTGGTCGGGAATCTGATTCAGCAGCAGTTTGGTTCCAGCCGGGACTGGGCCTTTGGCGCGGCGATCAGCATCGGCCTGATGATACTGACGATGTTCAGCCTTTATCTTTACCGACGCAAAAACAAGGGGGTTGATATCCTATGAACCGTTCCCATCCCCTCATCGTTTCCCTGGCCATGTGTACCATGGGGTTCCTGTACCTTCCTCTGGTGGCCGTGGCGGTTTTCTCGGTCAATGCCACCAAGTACGGCCTCGTGTGGCGCGGGTTTACCCTGAAATGGTATATTAAACTGTTTTCCAACGAATTGATCCTGACGGCCGCCTGGAATACGCTGGTGCTGGCCGTGGTTTCCACGGTTATCGCTACGGTTCTAGGGACGATCCTGGCCATCGGCATGGATCGCTTTCCCTGGTCGGGTCGCACAAATACCACGCTTGATCTGCTCCTGCACCTGCCCGTGGTGATTCCGGATATTATTCTGGCCGCGTCGCTGGTCATCGCTTTCGGGCTGCTGCGGGCGGTGTCTACGATCTTTGAACCGGGGTTGATCAATATGATTATCGGTCATATCACCTTCCAGGTGGCCTTTGTGGCTCTGGTCGTGCGCAGCCGCCTGGTCAGCCTGGGACGGGATGTGGAGGAAGCGGCCCGGGATCTGTTTGCCGATACCGGATATCTGCTGCGGCACGTTACCCTGCCGCTGCTGCTGCCGGGGATTGTCGCCGGCGGCATGCTGGCTTTTACCCTCTCTCTGGACGATTTTGTCATCAGCTTTTTTACCGCCGGCCCCGAGTCGGTGACTCTGCCGCTCTATATCTTTGCCGCCGTGCGGCGCGGCGTTACTCCGCAGATCCATGCGCTTTCCACCCTGGTGTTGTTGATCACCATTGTGCTGATTGTCGGGGTTGAGCGCGTGACCCGGAAAGCGGAAAATAAATAACCCCCAAAAAGAGGAGAAGAATGATGCGAAAAGTAATGATGGCGCTGATGGCGCTGACGATTTTGTTGAGCGCAACAGCAATGGTGGCCGCCGATGAATTAAAGATATTTATCTGGTCGGAGTACATGGATGAAGAAAATATGCCCAAGGACTTTGAAAAAGCCACGGGTATCAAGGTCAGCCTGGATCTGTACGAATCCAACGAAGAAATGGTCGCCAAGCTCCAGGCCGGCGGGGCCAGTCAGTATGATATCATCGTCCCATCGGACTACATCATGCCCAGTCTGATCAATCTCAAGCTGGTTCAACCTCTGGACCATTCCAAGATTCCAAACCTGAAAAACCTGGGCCAGCGTTTTCGCGAAGCCAGTTTCGACCCGGGCAACAAGTATTCTGTCGGGTGGCAGTGGGGGACCGTTGGATTGATGTTCGACAAAACCAAATTGACACCTGAAGCGGCGACATCCTGGTCGGTCCTTTTTGATCCCAAAAAAGATCCGGGCCCGTTTGCCCTGATTGATTCGGTGCGTGAAATGATGGGCATTACCCTGTTGTACCAGGGCCACGATTTTAATTCCACAAATCCCGCGGAACTCAAAGCTGCCGCGGATTTGCTGGTGACGACCAAGAAAAGAAAATCCTGCATGGGATTCAAGGGCGGTGTTGGCGGCAAGAACGATGTGGTGGCGGGCACGCTGGCGGCGGCCATCGTCTATAACGGGGATGCCATCCAGGCCATTGCCGAAGATCCCAAACGCCTGTCTTTTACCGTTCCCCACGAGGGCAGCGAAATATGGATAGACAATATGTGCATTCCGATCAAGGCGCCCCATGTGGATGCGGCGCATAAGTGGATCAACTGGATTCTGGACCCCAAGGTCGGCGCGTCCCTTTCCAACTACAACCACTACGCCACGCCCAACGAAGCGGCCAAACCCTTTCTGCTGAAAGAGGACCTGAGCAACCCCAGTGTCTGGCCGACGCCGGAAATCATGAAAACCCTGCATTTCACCAAAGACCTGGGCAAAGACAACCGGATCATGGACGAAGCCTGGACCCGGGCGAAATCGCACTGATAACGGATTCATTCGGATAGACGTGCACACAGTACAGGCGAAACGATAGCGGCCCGTCGACCGGTCAATGGTCGGCGGGCCGTTGTTTTTTTGACAAGCGGGAAAAGCGGATGGCCACGGCCGGGCTATGTCCGGCGCGGGTACATAAGGGCCCCCATCCCGATCAACACCATGATGGTGCAGAGAATCTGGCCCATGGAGAGTCCAGCCAGCACGAACCCCAGCTGGGGATCCGGCTGCCTGAAAAATTCGATGCAAAAGCGGATTAAGCCGTATCCGACCAGGTAAAGGGCGAGCATGGTTCCCGGAACGCGGGCGCGGTTTCTCACGATCCATAAAACACCAAAGAGGAAAATACCTTCAAAAAATGCTTCGTAAAGTTGAGACGGATGCCGCAGCGCATGGGTCGGCGCCAGGGGAAAGTACATGCCCCAGGGCCGTGACGTGATTCGTCCGTACAGTTCGCCATTGATAAAATTGCCGATACGGCCAAAGGTATACCCCAGAGGGATCATCGGTGCGATGAGATCAGCCACCTGGAGAAAGCTGAATTTTGTTTTTCGGGTGTAGAGCCATACCGCAATGGTAATACCAATCCCCCCTCCGTGAAAAGACATTCCCGCAATCCCGGTATAGGTCATGCCATGGGAAAAATTAAACGGCAGAATCACTTCGAGCGGGTGGCGCAGATAATACGAAAAATTATAAAAAAGAACATACCCCATCCGGGCGCCAACAAGCAGCCCGACAATCATGGCCGTAAAAAGGGACTGCAGCTGCTCCGCCGACATGGCTGGCCCTTCGCCCTTTTTGAGACGAAATGTCACCAGCGTATAAGTAATGGTAAAGGCGACGATGTACATCAGGCCATAATATTGTATTTTCACCGGACCCATTTGAAATAGAACCGGGGAGATATGCGACGGCAACTGCTGCCACCAGTTCCAGAATTCGCTCATAAAGCCATTCCTGATATATGTTACGATAATAATATCAACATCCGGTCGTTCCTATGACAAATTTGGCGATGGGAATCAATGTTAATCTTTCCGGTTATTTTATCGAAACAAATTGTCGTAGCTATTTAAAGATGATGTCTCGATGTACATGCCACACCATTGGGCGGATAAATCAGGGACATTTTTACATCCGGACCTGTCAATTATCCCTTAACCGTTTGGATTGACAAAGTTATCGAGTTTTGATACATATCGTTCAATGTTTAATCGCGGCCACATTAATACCTTGACCATCCAGAGGCGCCGCCAGAAACCTTTAAATTTCATTTATTTAAAACAGAACAACCACCTGCGTACCTGAAAATAAAGGTTCATCCGACTAAAGCGTACTTAGTTGAATGCAAGTCATAAAATAAAGGCACCCAATGCCGGTAAAACAGAGGTTCTTCATTTTCATCATGAGCCACCGGATTTTCATAACCGCCCTGTTCCTGGCGATAACCCTCTTTCTGGGCTGGTTCGCCGCACA
>CAZNZW010000002.1:0-102523 GCA_964577615.1 uncultured Desulfobacterales bacterium
GTGAAGATAATAAAAATGTATGATCATTTTTATTATACTCTATGCCTTCAGGGTTCAGTGCGATGCCCTCTATCTTTATAGTGTCAGGGAACTCTGTTGCGTGACTGTCTTTATAGGAAATGGCTATTAACACAGATATTACAGCGATCAGGATGAATGATTTTTTCATTTTCAGTATATTTTTCATGATTGATTATCTCCTTTTTTTAAAACTAAATCGAATATTTTAATGCAATATAATGAAATTATTTTGCATCGATAACTGATAAAGTTTTGAAACTTCCAGACAATTTTTCGGACAAATTCTTTTCCACTTTAATCCCTAAACATTCATTGTTTTTTGAAAGCTCAATGATACATGCAGCATTTTGAAGTGGTATTTATGCGTATATACTTTAATTTCCTCCTTTAGTTTCTTTATGGTTTGATAATCCATGGGAAAATTTTGATTTGCCATAGCAGCCATAAGTGTAATTACTGATATTTATTGTACATCCAAATCCTGCTCACCTGGCATGATATTATTAAAAGTTGTCTGCCAAGTACCATCTTTGATATTATAAAATTTAATTTCATCATTAACTTTAAAAGCTACAGCAGTCCAATCCTCCCAATATCCTTCCCACTTTACACTTAAATATCCATTATCATCGATATTCCATTTTCCAAACTCATCGCTACCCCAGTCGTTTTTTCCTTCCATTTCACCATTTGCATCCATAAACGTTTTAAATCTTCTATGACCACTATATTCATAATCCCCAGACACTGTCGTATTAGAAATAAGTTCTGACAATTCCTGTTTTGTAAGTGGTGTGTAACCTTTTCGAATCAAATCATCTTTTGTTGTTTGTTTTTCTATTTCCGGTTTCATTTTACTCCTTAAAACCAACTTATTTTAAAGTCTTGAACAAGCTGTTTAAATAAAATTGATTTTTCCCTGTAATACTCTCAATACTATTGAATAATACTAAAGCTGCTCTTTAGTAATTACCGCTATCTAAAAAACCTTGAAAATTTATATGTTGTATATTATGTTGAATATGCTATGCGGTCAAGTACGTACATGAAAGTAATATACATACCAAAAGGATACTATGTGTTTCAAATTTAAGGATAAGTATTACAATTGCTCATTTGAGTTGGCATTAGACATGTTTAGCCGAAAATGGAACTCTTTAGTTTTATATCATTTATCTGATGGGACTAAACGCTATAGCCAGATAAACAAACTGATAAATGGAATAACACAAAAGATGCTGACACAAACGCTGAGAGATTTAGAGAGATTTCAACTAGTCCACCGAGAGGTTTACCCCGTTGTTCCCCCAAAAGTTGAGTATTCATTAACAGATTACGGAAAAGAGATACTGCCAACATTAAAAATGATACAAGAGTTTGGTGAAATTATGTATAAAAGATACGAAAAAGGCGCTTTTATAGAAAAGAAGATGTAACTATTCAGCCACAGGTTCACACAGATAAAACGCAGCTATGTTAAAACACAAAGAAATTACGGATATGAGTAGGGAGTGAGTAGGGGACGTTGTTAACAAAGTACACAAACTAAACTCTCTATGAGAATGATCAGAACAAAGGAGAGCAACCGTAAAGGAAAGGTGTCACCCATTGAATTGAGTAATAATTAGACATCCGCTTAAAAATCCGCTAAAAGAATATGTAGACAGGCAATGGTGGATAAAATTTGAAGGGGCGTTTTATCCTTTGCTTCCACGTGGGAACGATGAGAAATTGAAATTTTCTGATGATACCGACAGGGTCAGCTTTATAACCCTTCTTGGATATTTAATAAAAATACTCATACGCTTATAGCTCAATTCAAGGTGAAACCTATTCTCATGTCGCAAATACTTCAAAAATTAAGCGGTGGAGATCTTAGATCAATAGGTCGTGCAAATGAAGTTACAAGGGAAGTCGAAATAGACGAATCTTTATTTGTTGAATTGTTTAACGGTATCGATGAGGTAGATCCAGTCATCCGAATGAGAGCAGCTGATGTAATTGAGAAAGTGACTCAGAAGAAACCTGAACTGTTGTTGGGATTTACTCATAAAGTCATATCTATAATGGAATCATCATTGCAGCAGGAAGTATGTTGGCACATGGCTCAAATTGCCCCACGCCTTACATGCAAAGAAGATGAAGAGTCCAAAATAATAAATATTTTAAAAAAATATCTTTTACATAAAAGCAAAATAGTCAGAGTTTCCGCGATGGAATCATTAGTATATTTTGCTGAAAGGAATAATAGTATATTTGATGAAATCTTAGCTATTATACAGAATCAAATAGATACAGGAAGTCCAGCTGTTAAATCGAGAGGAAGAAAATTATTACAAAGACTTGAAAGGAACTAATAATGAGGAAAGGTGTTACCTTGAAAAAAGTAATAAAAGGCATCTGGTAAGAAACTGCTAAAAGAAAGAATGGGCAGGCAATGGCGGATATAATTTGCAGGGGCGTTTTATCCTTTGCTTTCACAAAAAATATTAATAGCTGGAAATTTCAAAAATACGCCTTTGGGCTTTTTGAGAATAAAGAAAAATCTGAAAATTTCACACTTTTCAGATACGGAAACAGAATCCTATTTAAGAAAAATCATCTTATCAACTCCTCTTAAGCATGTTGAAGCAAAAGGGAAAATTTATTATTTCAAATGTTTCGAAAAGAATGCAATTTTAACTGTTAATTCCCATACATTCACTAATATTACAGCAAAGCAAATAGATAAAACTGAACTGCTTTCATGAGGTGAAAATAAATAAAATGAATGATATATTTATTGCATTAATTATTGGAATTATAGCAGGAACAATTGATGTCATTCCAATGATAATCCAAAAAATAGATAAATATGCGTCACTATCTGCTTTTGTGCACTGGGTAGTACTTGGCCTGTTTATTCCTTACGTGGATTGGGAAATGCAACCTTGGTTAAAGGGTGTCTTATTGGCATTACTTAGCGCCATCCCTATAATGATAATAGTATATCCAAAAGACAAAAAAGCATTAATTCCCATGATAATATTTTCTATTATTTTAGGGGCTGGTATAGGCTTTGCGGGAGAAAAATATATTGGTTGAGCAATGGAAAAAATGGGGAAGGCTGGGAAAGGTGTCACCTTGAATTGAATAATAATTAGGGGTTCCTGTAAGTCCTAGGCGTTGTTAACAAAGTACACAGACTAAATTATCGGGGAGAATGATAAGAAAAAAGACATCAAACAGGTAAATAATATTATCAAGCCGCATGTGACCCTGTACAGGCGCCTCATGCTCAATAATGATAAACAAACGCTCACTAATCCAGGGGGGGAGCGATATGCCGCGAACAGCTGGAATGATCGTACCGGATGCGGCGGCGGTGCAGCATGTGGCGTTGCGAACGGCGCTGGATGGATTTCCCATCGGCAACGTGGAAAAAATTCTTCTAAAGTATTCGTATTTACCACCAATTATATGGTACTATATTTTCGGTTTTGCTTTGGTGGGCATTTTTTATTGCTGGCATAAACCAAGGTGGAGAAGTGGTGGGAAATAATAAGCCGAAATTATGGGAAAGTACCGTGCCGGCCTGGCCTGAATCGCCTTCTATTCGGAGAAACACGTGAAGCAGGATTGTTCCAGCCTGACGGCGCATAAAGTGGCGATGATGCGGGCCGCCCATCAGATTCTCGATCATCCGAAAGTATTCGACGACCCCATCGCGTTAACCATTGTCGGTACTCAAGGCGTATCCGATATCCATTTAAAAAAAAGACAATTCAGCTCAAGATTATCCAGTTGTCTGCGTGCGATTGTGGTTGCACGAAGCCGGTTGGTTGAGGATGAACTGGCGGCGGCGATTAAGCGCGGTGTGCGTCAGTATGTCGTTCTTGGCGCCGGGCTCGATACATTTTCCTGTCGCCATCCGTATTCCGACAAAGGCTTGAGCGTTTTTGAAGTTGATTACCCGGCCACACAGGCATGGAAACGTGAGCTGCTGGACGCTGCCGGAATACCCGTTCCGGATTCTCTAACGTTCGTTTCAATTGACTTTGAAAATCAAACCACGGCCGAGCGGCTGCAGGAAGCCGGGTTCAAGGAAGGTGAACCCAGTTTTTTTTCGTGGCTGGGGGGCACCATGTATCTAAACCGGACAACGGTGATGGATACGTTGAAATACGTCGCCTCGGTCACGCCTTCCGGCAGTGCCATTGTATTTGATTATGTGGTGCCGCTATCTTCGCAGGGTTTTTTGCGGCGACTGGTTTTCCGTTTGCTGGCCATGAGAATGGCAATGGCTGGCGAACCCTGGCAAAGTTCATTTGATCCGCACCAGCTGACAATTGATCTCAAAGCGGTCGGTTTTACATATGTTGACGATATGGGGCCCGAAGGTATAAACAGTCGATTTTTCAACAATCGCGATGACAGGCTGATGGCGGGCGGCTTCGGACATCTGATGAATGCACGGCATTGAAAACAGACCCGACCGGGGCGTTTTGATCAATCAGGCAGAATCATTCGGGATACAGGAGGAAATCATGGCAGAGTTTGATCCTGTAAAATATCGGGAGATGGTCCGTTCTTTTCAGGAGAGAGATGACCCGTTGGGATGGTTTGACAGTATCTATCGTGACGCCGAAGGGGATCATACGAATGTTTTCTGGGCGGATCTTGTTGCCAATCCCTATCTGGTTGAATGGCTGGAGAACCATCCCGTGGAAAAAGCGGACAAAAAGGCGATCGTTGTCGGCTGCGGCGTGGGGGATGATGCGGAGGCACTGGCAGCGGCAGGGTATCAGGTCATCGGTTTTGATATCTCTCCCAGCGCGATCGAGTTATGCAAAAAACGGTATCCGGATACAGCGGTCCATTACCTGGTCGCGGATCTGTTTAATTATGATCCGTTATGGTTCCAGGCGTTTGATCTGGTATTCGAGTGTAACACGATTCAGGTCTTACCCGGAAAATATAGAGTGCTTGCCAGAGAGGCGATGGCCTCTTTTGTGGCCAAAGGGGGGTATATTCTGGTATCCTGCCGCAGCCGGTTCAGCGGCGAGCAGGAAGACATGATTCCGCTTCCCCTTGACCGCGAGGAGATCGGCCGCTTTAAGGATTCGGGTTTAACCGAGAAAAGTTTTCTGGCCTATGACGATACTCAGGATCCGCCGGTGCCACACTTTTTTGCCACCTATAAAAGAGAAGGGTGAGGGAAATCTGATTGTGTCCCGGTATGTTTGATCCGCATGCCGTGCCGGGGGGGGCGGAAATACTTGCCGTACCCGGCGGGCATGCCCGGTATTAGTAAAACCGAATTGGAACTATTCAACCGCAGATTCACGCGGATAAACCCGGCTATAGAGATACCGGATTTTATACTTTAAGGCTTTTGTGAAGTTGATAATGCGCCTGGCGATGGATTTTGTCGAATCTGTCTGTGAAAATACCGGAATTTAAAAGATTTGTATCTGATAATAAACAATCCGTGATGATCCGCGCAGATCCACGGCTGAATCGTTACGCCGAATCTGACTGATATTATGCCATAAGTTTTCATGGCAGTCGTGCAATTTCGGTTTGAGAAACGTGAAATCCAAGTGAGGAGACACCTGAATGGCACAGAAATATTTCAGCGAAAGAAACCTGAAGTTCCTGCTTTATGAGATGTTCGACGCGGAATCCCTGACCCGGTACGACTATTACAGTCAGCATGACCGGAAGGTTTTCGATCTGGTCCTCAGCGCCGCCGGCAGGATTGCCAGGAACCTTTTGTGGCCTGTTTTTCAGGAGATGGATCGGAACCCGCCGGAGCTGACGGATGGAACGATCAAGGTTCACCGGTCGGTCAAGAGAATACTGCGGGAGTTCGGGGAAGGGGGGTGGCTGTCGAGCACCGTGCCGTACGACCTGGATGGAGAACAGCTCCCCCATGTGATCGCGTATGCCTGCCAGTTTGTTTTCATGGCGGCCAACTATTCGGCGGCGGCGTACACCGGTCTGTGCGACGGCGCCGCCCGGCTGATCGAAAATTTTGGTGACCGGGAACTGTATAAACGGTATGTTCCCGGCATTCGTGCCGGCAAATGGCAGGGAACCATGGCGCTGACGGAACCCGAAGCCGGCAGTTCCCTGGCGGATATTTCCACCACGGCCAGCCCCGCGGCGGATGGGTACTATCTGATCAAGGGGCAGAAAATATTTATTTCCGGGGGCGACCATGATGCCGTGGAAAATGTTGTTCATCTGCTGCTGGCCAGGATTGAGGACGCGCCGGCCGGCGTCAAGGGCATTTCCCTGTTTGTGGTCCCCAAGCGCCGGGTGAAAGATGATGGCCGCCTGGTTGCCAATGATGTGAATGTCTCCGGCGTTTATCACAAGCTTGGGTATCGGGGGTGTCCGATCGCCCAGCTCAGTTTCGGGGACGGGGATGACTGCCGGGGATGGCTGGTGGGCGCGCCGCATCGCGGGTTGACATACATGTTCCAGATGATGAACGAGGCCCGGATCGGTGTTGGCCTCGGGGCCGCGGCCATGGCCACCGCCGCCTATTATGCCTCTCTGGACTATGCCCGCCGGCGCAGACAGGGGCGCAGGATCGGTGAGAAAGATCCGGCCCTGCCGCCGGTGCCGGTCATCGAACACGCCGATGTCAAGCGGATGCTGCTGTTTCAGCGGGCAGTGGTGGAAGGCGCCCTCTCCCTGGGGCTTCAGTGCGGCCGGTATCTCGATCTCTTGACGGTATCAGACGGGGCGGAGAAGGAAAAATACGCCCTGCTGCTGGAATTGTTGACACCCATCGCCAAATCGTATTCCTCGGAAATGGGCATCCAGTCCATCAGCCAGGGGCTGCAGTGTTTCGGCGGCTCCGGGTTTTGCGATGATTATCCCCTGGAGCAGTATTACCGGGATTGCCGAATCCATCCCATCCATGAAGGGACAACCGCCATTCACGGGATTGACCTGCTTGGCCGTAAGGTTTCGATGGCTCATGGGAAGGCCTATCGCCTTTATCTGGCGGAAGTCGGTCAGACCATGGAATCCGCAGGGAAACTGTCACCGCTGGCGCCATATGCCCGGGAGCTGGCAGATGCCGTGGGAACGCTTAATGCCGTGACCGATCATCTGAAAAAGATTCGCCGGGAAAAGGGAGATGAGACTTACCTGGCCGATGCAACGCTGTATCTTGACCTGTTCGGCATCATCTGCATTGCCTGGCAGTGGCTGGCGCAGGGGGTGGCGGTGCAGCGCGCATTGTCTGGTAAAACCGGAAAAAAAGACCGGCGCTTCTATCATGGAAAGCATCTTACCATGCGGTTTTTCTTTGAATACGAATTGCCCAGATCCAGAGGCCTGGCCGTGCGTCTGATGAAAGCGGACGGCCTGACGGTGGAGATGGCGCCGGAATTGTTTGATGATTGATGATTGATGATCCGCCGGATGATATTGGAAACAGGTCCGACAGATGGCCGGGCCGCCGGTTCCGCCCGCGCCTGGTGCCGCCCGGCGCGCCTCACTGAAACCGGGGGATGTCAATGCCGTACTTTTTGATTTTATAGTGGATGGCCCGTCGACTGATCCCCAGCAGGTCGGCGGCATGCTTCTGCACTCCCCGGGTTTTTTCAAGGGCGCGGATAATCGTATTCCGCTCACTTTCCTCCAGAGACAGCGGCTCGGATGCGGGCATCCTGTCCGGCGGGTGTTCGGGCAGACCGGTGAGGCGTATGTCTTTCAGCGTCAGTATGCCGTTCTGGCAGAGCACGGCGGCCGCTTCCAGGGCGTTTTTCAGTTCCCGGATATTTCCGGGCCAGGGGTAGTCACACAGCCAGCGGCTGGTTTCCGCCGAAATTTTGACCGGCCCCATCTTGTTTTTTTTCAGAAATCGAGACACAAAATGGCGGGACAGGACGGGAATATCCGCTTTCCGCTCGCGAAGCGGCGGAACGGTTACTGTCACCACGCGTAACCGGTAGTACAGATCTTCCCGGAATTTGCCGTTTTCGATATCTTTGGGCAGGTCCGAATTGGTGGCCGAAATAATCCGGCAGTCCACCGCCGTTTTCGTCAGATCTCCGATGCGCCGGATTTTGTAGTCTTCGAGGAACCGCAGCAGGCGTGTCTGCATCTCCGGGGAAATATTTCCGATTTCATCCAGGAAGAGGGTCCCGGTGTCCGCCTCCCGGATAAGTCCTTTTTTGTCCCGAATGGCATGGGTGAAAGATCCCTTGACGTGTCCGAATAATTCACTCTCGAGCAGGCCGGTGGGCGTTGACCCGCAATCGACCACAACAAAGGGGGAATGCCGGCGCGGGCTGATGCGGTGAATGCCGCGCGCGATATATTCTTTCCCGACACCGCTTTCGCCAAGGATCAGGATATTGACACTGCTGGCCGCCACCTTTTTAACAAGATCAAACAGGTCCTGCATGGCAGGGCTCCGGGTTGTCATGGAAAAAGCGGCGTCCCCTTCGGCACTGCCTTCATCGGGGAGACCGGGAGAAGTTCTGGCAATGATTTTCTTCAGCTTTTTGACCAGTTCCCTGCCGTCAAAGGGTTTGACCAGATAGTCGACCGCGCCGGCCTGAACAGCGCGGACCGCATCGGGAATGGTTCCGTAGGCCGTTAAAAACAGCACCGGCATGGCAGGCTTGATCGCATGGACTTCGGTAAATAGATCCATCCCGCCCATGTTCGGCATTTTCATGTCTGATATGATAAAATCGATCTGCCGTGTCCGGACAAGCGCCAGCGCTTTCTGCCCGCCATCGGCCTTGATCACCTTAAATCCGGCGGACGTCAGGCGCGCGGTCAGGACTTCCAGGACATTCGGATCATCATCAACAACCAGTATTGTCTGTAGTGAATTCACATGTGCTTCCTAAGCGGCAGTGGTTCTGTTTTTTTTTCCTGTATCTTCTGATCGATCTCTTCAATTGATTTTATCTTCTTTTTAAGCAGGGAAACTTCTCCCTTCATTGTGTTTATCCGCTGGTTGAGCAGTTTGATCTGTTTGTCCCGCAGGGCCAACTGCTGCTCACACTGCTTTTTATCCGCCGGGCTGAGTGTTGAGATCGCCTGCGCGCTGCCGGAACGCCGGTCAGCCTGCTTTTTAATCACCATTTCCAGCAATTGCAGTTCGTCCCTGTCGGCAGTGCCATGATTTCGCCGCCGCCATTTTTTCCACCGGGAAAAGGCGTCGGCTTTTGCCTGTGAATTTCTGGCGGACGCCAGTTTCAGGCAGGCCAGCGCGTATCCGGCTTTTCGGGCGATTGTAAGGTCTTTGGCATGCTGGAGCGATGTGAAAATCGTTTCCGCCTGTTTGTCATCACCGTTTTGGAATGCCTGGTAGCCCTTTTCAAGGATTTTCCGGTCCGGTCCGGACGAGTCTTTTGTTACCGCGGCCTGCTGAAGCAATACCGGTAGACAGCCGGCCGCCGCCATTGAAACAAAAAACAGAAGCGCTATATGCAGATAAGCTGACGGGCAGGCGGTTTTAACTTTTTTCAGCATGGGGCTTTCCTACTTCTCTGCTGTCGGCAGCCAAAAGGTAAAGGTACTGCCTTTTCCAAATTCACTGCTGACTCGGATTTTACCGTTATGCGCGTCGATGATCTGCCGGGATATATTCAGCCCCAGCCCGACGCCGTCCATGTGCTCACGCACTTCCTTACCCCGGTAATATTTGTTGAAAATCAGTTTCTTCTCGGATGGCCGGATACCGGGGCCGTTATCCGTAACCATGTATTGCACGGCGCTGCCGCCGGCTTCCGGTGAAACGGATACGTTGATGATGCTGCCAGGATTCGAAAATTTAATGGCGTTTCCCAGCAGGTTCAACATCACCTGCTGGAGATGTTTGGTGTCTCCCATTATTTTTGGCAGGGCCGGTGGTATTTTCAGGTCAATATGGATCCCTTTGGC
The DNA here is from genome assembly GCA_964577615.1 of uncultured Desulfobacterales bacterium. Lineage (GTDB taxonomy): Bacteria > Desulfobacterota > Desulfobacteria > Desulfobacterales > QNYZ01 > QNYZ01. Next base: position 9,925 of record CAZNZW010000002.1, read on the forward strand.
CTTGGCATTCGGGTTTAAGTGGTCAATGCTTTTGATGACAAATACCAGTGGGTCCGCCGGCAGCGGGGTGACCTTGAATACATTTTCCTCCAGGCGTGAGACGTGCATCAAATGGTTTAATAATTCACAGATCCGGCCAATCTCGGCACTGGCAATTTTAAGGAACTTGGTCTGCCGTGGATTTGTCGGGCCCATCACCTTTTCCACTATCAGGTTGACCGATTCACGAATGGAAGTCAAGGGGGTCCGGATCTCATGGCTGAGGGTGGTGATAAATTCGGCCCGCATCTGTTCTTCTTCCTTGAGACGCTTGGCCATCTCATTAAAAGCGCCGGCCAGTTCCCCGAATTCATCTTTGGTATGAATGTTGATCGGATGGCTGAATCGCTCCTCCGTAATTGACCGGATTCCCTTCCGCAGGGCCCTGAGCGGTCGAATCATTGTGCGGGCAATAAACAGAATCCAGATCAAACCGGCCACAACAGAGACGCCGAGACCGGCAATACCGTACCGTATGGCCCGCCGGCCCCAGCGGTTCAACTCGATGTTGGCCACTGCAATTCTCTGCTCGTTTTCCAGCCGCGCGCGTTTGAGATCTCCGATCCATTCGTCGATCTGCCGCTCGGGAATCCACAGCGGGCCCGCCGGCGCGTCTTTTATTTCGGGATTTTCGGGCAGGGAACAGTTTGAATAGCTGTTGAATATCTCTTTCCAGATATCCGTCAATTTAAATTCAGGGGAATCCAGCTGCATGATATCATTGAGATTCGATTCAAATGCTTCTCTGGCGGCCATGAAATATTTCAGATAGTCTTTTTTTTTCAGTAGGAAATATTTTTTCTCGTTTTCCTCCATGCCCAGTAAATTTTCTATCATTTTTCTGGAAGATGAAGATATTTTTTGATGTTTGTTGATAATTTCATCGGACAGCCGCATCATTTCATTGACATCAAGGTAAAGGGTAAACAGCGTCCCGTAAAAAATAAAGATGAGCAGGGCGTACCATAAGAGCAGCCGGCTGCTGATGCCAAAACCTAATTTCATTCACCTGTTCCCGCTTGATTTAATTTTACCCGTGTTGAACGGGTTTTTCCAAATGTACCATAGTGATGGGCAATCAACAAATATAAACAGCACCCGCCGGACAGTGTGCGGATTTCGTAACAGACCGGGAAAAAATCGTAACAAAAACGCACGTCATTTCCCGCCGGGACGACATTTTGACTGTAAACCGGCCGTCTTGATCAGTTGGCACATCGCTTGCTTTTACCAAGAGCCGGTTAACGGCCGGCGCGTCCAGCGCTCCCGTTTGGGTTGATGATGAGGCGCAGGTAATCAAAGGAGAGTACGTGGTGAAACCAGATCCATATCCGGCAGTGGCAAAACTGCTTCGGTACGCGCTGATCGTTTCGATATTGACGGTATTGGGATGCATGCAGAAGGATATGACCGTTGTCACCGGCACGATCGCGCAGACGGACACGGGTCTGATCATACAGACCGCCAAGGGGGAGTATACGGCCATGGGCGTGGACATCATTGATCTGGTCGGCAGGAAAGTAGAAGTCACCGGCAAGGTTGCCGCGGGACACAGCGGAAAAATATTTAACGTGATCGATGTCCGTGAACTGAAATAATTACGGGTTACGGGCCAGGGGGGCCCAGGGGGCAGGGATCCGGGGCTGTTTTTTAAAGAGACAGGCCGCCGGCCCTGCCCCCTGAATATTCAGCCGCCGGCCATGGCGGCGCTCTATAAGCAGGCCGCTTTCGCAGACAGGATCCGTCCAACACTTTGACGGGTGCGCATCCGTATTCCCGGCGTCTCATGCTGGAGGGCGGCGATTTTTTCCGCGGCGGTTTCAATGTCCGGGCTGCGGTGGCAGATGAGGATCTGGTCGGCATCGGCCGCCAGGATCTGGGAGATGGCGGTATCCAGGGGATAGTGTTTTCTGATGGCCCCCATGTCGAGATCGTCGGTCAGAATCAACCCGTTGTAGCCGAGTTTTTTTCGCAGCAGATCCGAGACAATGGCCGGCGACAGGCTGGCCGGCCAGTCCGGATCCAGCCCCGCATAGACGATATGCGACAACATGATGCCCGCCACCCGGTGGGAAATGGCCGCGGTAAAGGGGATGATGTCCGATGCCAGCAGCACGCCGGCATCGGTGTCCAGAACCGGCCGGTCGAGATGGGAATCGAGGGTGGTGCGGCCGATCCCGGGAAAATGCTTGGCCACGGCCATGATGCCGCTTTTTTGAAACCGGTCAATGACGGCAGTCCCGAGGCGGGCCGTTCGCTCAGGATCACCGCTGAAGGCCCGGCGGGCCATGATACTGTCGACCCCGGGAAAAGCGACGTCCAGGACCGGCGCCATATTCATGTTGATGCCCACGGATTTTAATTCATCGGCGGTGATGGCGGCAAAGGTAACGGCATCGGTTTCATTTTTCATGCTCGGATTACCGGCAAACTCGGTGAAGGGCGCCCGCAGCCGGGCGACTTCGCCGCCTTCCTGATCCACGGCCACAAACAGCGGCGGCTGCCCGACGGCAGCGGCATGATCCTGGGCGTCCCGGCAGAGTCTGGATAATTGCACCGGGCTGTCAATATTGCGGCTGAAAAGGATAATGCCGCCCACTTTTACGGTATCAATCAGATATTTGAGGTCCGGGGTCAGGGCCGTTCCGTCAAATCCCACCATGAGCCGTTGACCGGCCAGTTGTTCCGCCGTTAATTGGTCCACCTTAAGCATATTCGTATCCTTTGCTGTTTTTGTCCGGTATGGCCGGTACTGTCCGCAACCTGTTTCATACCGTATCACAATAGAACAAATATCTGAAACATCCCGGCCGCCGGGTTCAAACGGAATCCGCTGCCTTGACCCGCCCCATAAAAAAACGTATATTTATAATGCTGTTACCCGTTGGGCTCATTGTGGCCTGAACGAGGATTACCGGTTCGTCCGGAGCGCCAGGCAGGCGCGTCTCATTTTCCCTCAATCAACAGGATACGATGCGGTTAAAAATAAAATCATCCCTGATGACAGTCATTGCGGGTCTCATCTTTCTGGCTGCTGGCCTGGCCGTTACCGGCTGCGATGATAAAACGCCCCCGCCCGAGGCTTCATCGACAGCCACCGGTTTTACGTTTCTGAATATGGGCGCGGATACCGTTTTATCGCGTTCGGTGCGTGACAATCTGGGTAATTCCCTGGGCACGGCGGCCGTGTCGTACCAGACCCCCATCGACCTGGAGATCAACTATCCCGGATTTATTGAAACGTATTTCCCGCCGATTTTTAAACGGAACCGGCAACTGAACGATGCCGCCAATGCCCGCCGGGAACATGATACGATCAAGTTGATGTACCGGTATCCCCAGGAAAAAAGCCGGGTGTTCAAAAAAGTGACGCTTCTTTTTTCGGGGCAGAGCCGGAAACCGCTTTTTTTCAAAATTGTTGCGGGTAAGGAGGGGGCCGATATTATCGACACCATGCAGAAAAAATATGGCGCCCCCAAAAAAATCAAATGGTCCCATGAACCGGGGACGTCGTATTTATGGCGGAAAGATAACGATTTTCTCGTGGTGTCCAAAGTACGGGATCGTTTCGGGGACCCGGAATACCGGATTGCCATCTATTATGGATCGAATATCGACGAACTGATTGACGCCGAACGCCGCAAAATTCAGGAAAACGAGGAAAAACGGAAAAAAGCCGGACGAACCGCTTTTTAAAAGGTGGAAAAAATGGGATTCAAAGACAATCTGCTGAAGAAAATCGACGTTGACCGTCTGGCCCGCCGGGTGATTCGATCCTTGAAAACATCGGAGAACGGCAGCCGGGTGGATAAACAGGCCATGCGGGATCTGCTCGCACGGGGGGGATTTTCCGCCCGCAGAGAACGGGATCTGGAATTATACATTCTCACAGACGATGGGGAAAAACAGAAAATCCTTGTTCTGGACAACGGCCTGGCCATTTACCACACGACCATTGCCGATGTGTGCCTGCGCAAAAGCCCGACGATCAGGGAAATGGTGAGCATCCGTAACGCCATCCGGATTCTCAGCGACAGGGACGTGGTCATCAGCAAAAAAAAAGATTCCGTTCGATCCGTCCAGCGGATGATCCTTGCCGGACTGGATATGACCTGTTCGCCGGATGATATCGACCAGATCGAAAAAGAAGGCCGGGCGTCGCTTGAAAACCGATATGCCGACGGCGTGATGGAAGCCCTGACGCTTTTCGCCGAATTGCTTCATTTTAGGCCGGTGCCGGCCGTGCTGGAGGTGCCGCGCCACTGGATCCGGGGGGCCGTGAAAACAACGGGCACCGGTAAACCGGTCTGGGGCCCGGTGGCGGTCTATGCCGCGGAAAACAACGCCCTGCGGGTGATCGATGGCCCCGTCGATCCGGCAAACGGCGAACAGGTGGATGGTTTCCGGCAGGCCATCAACGGCCACGGAGAGACCGCCGCGGAAGGGGCGGCGGCGTTTACGTTTCTGAAAGGCATGGTTCCGGTGTGACAGACACGGTTCTGGTCCGCCGGCCCGGGATATCGCCGGATAAAAAATGACTGACACGTTTCAACCCACCAAGGAGTAAATGATGACCATTGCGAAAAAGATCGAGGGGTTCATCGAGCAATCGTCCTGGATCCGTAAAATGTTTGAAGAGGGAACCCGGCTGAAAAAAAAGCACGGGGCCGAAAATGTATTCGATTTCAGCCTGGGGAACCCCAATCTGCCGCCGCCGGCCCGGTTTGATGATATCCTCAAAGAAACAATCGCCACTCTGGAAGCGAGTGGCCACGGTTACATGCCCAACACGGGCTATCCCGGGGTTCGCAATGCCATTGCCGAATTTGTCAGCCGGGAACAGAATACCTCCCTGAGCGGGGACGAGATCACCATGACCTGCGGCGCGGCCGGCGCGCTGAATATTGTTTTCAAGGCCATCCTCGACCCGGGCGACGAGGTGATTTCGCCGGCCCCTTTTTTTGTGGAATATCGCTTTTATGTTGATAATCACGGCGGCGTGCTGAAGACCGTACCGACCCACGAGGATTTTACGCTGGACCTGGATGCGTTTGAAGCGGCCATTTCTCCCCGGACCAAAGCCGTCATTATCAATTCTCCCAACAATCCGACCGGACAGGTTTATTCCCGGGCGGCCCTGGACGCGCTGGGGGCGCTGCTGGCCGCCAAATCCAGAGAGGCGGGACACCCCATCTACCTGATCTCCGATGAACCGTATCGCAAAATTATTTACGACGATATCCCGGTGCCCAGTATTTTCAGCTGTTATGCGGATACGGTCATGTGCACGTCTTACTCCAAGGATATCTCCATCCCCGGCGAACGGATCGGTTTTGTGGCCATCAGTCCCAATGCCACGTTCAAGCAGCAGCTGTCCATGGGGATTGCCCTGGCCAACCGGATTCTCGGGTTTGTCAATGCCCCGGCGCTCATGCAGCGGATCGTTGCCAGAATGCAGGGCGACAGCGTTGATATTGCGAAATACCGGCGGAAACGGGATAAATTATGCGATCTGCTGGGCGACTGCGGCTATGAATTTACCCGGCCGGCCGGCGCTTTTTATCTGTTTCCCAAAGCGCCCATCGCGGATGACGTCGCCTTTGCCCGGACACTCGCCGACGAGCTGGTGCTGGTTGTCCCGGGCAGCGGGTTCGGCGGGCCCGGCCATGTCCGGATCGCCTATTGTGTCGATGACAGTGTCATCGAGAATGCCCGTCCCGGATTTGAAAAAGCGATGGCGAAATACCGCTAAATGTATTGCAGGGCGATATACACCACATATACGCCTGTCAGCCAGGCCCCCTGCCAGCGTTTGAAGTGTTGGCTGCGGTTGAAAGAAATAAAACCGCGCAGCGACCACAGAACAATGAGCATGACCGGGAAATGGAGCCGGTAAAAATTCGGTTCGATGGTCAGGGGTCTGGCCGTGGCTGCCGCGCCAACGACAAACAGGCAGTTGAGCACATCGGCGCCCACGATATTGCCCACGGTGATTTCGGGATACCCTTTGCGAATCGCCGTCACTGCGGTTACCAGTTCGGGCAGTGAGGTGCCGAAGGCGACCATGGTCGCGGCAATAACATCGTCGGGCACGCCCAGACGCATGGCGATTTCCGATGCCGCCGGAACCAGAATCCGTGCAGCGGCAACCACCATGAAAAGCCCCGTTACGATCCACGCCCAGCAGGCGGGCAGGCTCATCTCGTTGCCGGCTGAACCGTTTGCCGGGCTGCCGTCCGATGCCCCGGCCCCATCCGCCCCGGCATCCGAAACACCGCTGACCGCCCACCGATAGGACACAAACAGGTACCCCGCCAGTAAACACAGAAATAAAATGCCGACCCCGCGGCCGAGAACCGGCGCCGGCGGCGCGGCCATCAGCTTGGCCATGGCAATGGCCGCCAGGAGCGTTGCGGCCCCCACCTGCACCCAGCCGGTGCGGTTGAGAATATCCCGCCGGACGGGCACCCGGGCCACCAGACACGTCAATCCGAAAATCAAACCGGTATCGGCGATGATCGACCCCACGCCGTTTCCCAGCGCCAGGCCGGGATTGCCCATAAATGCGGCCATGACCGATACGAAGGCTTCCGGCGCCGTTGTTCCCAGGGAGATCACTGTGGCACCGATCAATATCCGCGGCAGCCCGGTCCGCTCGGCCAGGTGGACCACGCCTTCGATCATCCAGTCCGCCCCTTTGGAAAGCAGAACCACGCAAGCGGCAATCACGATCACCAGAACAATTGTCGATAATCCGGAAAGAAAATCGGCCAGCAGGACCTCGTTTCCGATCAGCCCCAGAACAGTGCGAATCACGTTGCGGCTCCCTGTTGTCGGTTCATGCGCAGTCACTGCGCGATGACGAATCCTTACCAATCCCGTCCGGGTTTAGCAAGCGGCCGTTCCCCTGCGGCCTTTGTCATTAATGCGCCGGGATACCGCGCCGCTCCGGTGGGCAAGAATCGTAACCGACGGGGCCGAAATGGTAACAGCGGCGCAGATGGAACCGTGCTCCATAAACGTTATAAAACTAATAAATACAAATAGGTATGTGTTTGGCATGCGATCTGCAGTAACAGTCGCTTCAGATGCATTCTCTTCATGGCGGTGCATTAACTGAATCCAAAAGAAAGGGAGGTGATATCGCATCGGTTGACACGTTGACACGCTCGAATTTTGAACCAAACCATTAAAAAAGGAGAAGGGATTATCATGCGTAGAAAAAAAATGACCAAACTGATTCTACTGGCTTTTGTTATTTCATTCGTCGCCGGCGTCGCAATGGCCGGTGGAGACATGACCACGCTGACCGGAACCATTGCCAAGACGGATGCCGGCCTGGTTATTCAAACCGCCGACGGTGATTTTGCCGTCGCGGGTGCGGATCTGGTGGCGCTGGTTGGTAAAAAAGTTGAAGCGCTCGGCAAAGTGACCAAGGGAGATGCCGGGCAGATCTTCAATATCGTATCGGTAAAGGAAATCAAGGAATAGGTGCCGTCCGCCGGCCGCCGGCAGGGGGTGGTATGCCATGCCCTGCCGGTGGATTATGGATTATCTGTTCCCGCCTGTGTCCATGCCTGGCGTCATCTGCATCCGGAAACACGCATGGCGGATTACAATATCGGCCATACGAACCCGCCCATGGCCGTCAGGAGGCGGGCTTCCATGGCCCGGATGGAAATATTGATGCCGGGGAAAGCCTCGACATTCCGATAGTGATCCAGAAACCGGGGATCATCGCGGGGGACCGGTGTTTTTCCGGCCCGCAGCTCATAACTGGTCGTGTATCGAAATGGCCAGATATCGAGAAAAGGCAGAGCCCGGGACAGACTGCCGATGAGACCGCTGAGATGGGAAATCACCGGCACCTGGGGCTGCCGGGCAATGAAATAGCTGTTTTGCGGGGCGGCGTCCCGCAATATATTGTTTTTCACTTGAATGGCAACCGTGTGATCCCAGATGGCCAGCGCCGCTTCCGTGTTGTAGTATTCCGACCGGGGATCAAAATTATGCGACCCGATCCATGCCACCGTGTCGTCGACCACAAATGATTTGCCATGAATACTTACCTGCGGGTGAATCCGCCCGTCTGATCTGCTCTGCTCCGTGTTTTTCACACGCCGTCTGAAGGCGGCCGCCAGCTGGTCGTAACCGCGAACCATTTTCCGGACGTCCGCCGGCATGGCTTTCAGCTCGAAAATCTTGAACTTAAGCTTCTTGACCATCTTTTTTTTCTGTTTAAATGCGACCGCGTAAACGGAAAGACTGTCCGACGTTACGAGACTGTTGGTCGAAACGATGATGTCAATGGCCGGGGTTTTTTTCCTCAGGTGCTTGAAACCGCGCAATGCCTTCCGGCTGAGCAGAAGATACGGCGTCTGTATGACGAGGGAATGGTCGGCATCCAGAAGGATCTGTTTGAGGCCGGTGGCACAGGAGATGATCCGTGTTTTTCCCCGGCGCGGTTTTTTCCCGGGCCGATCGGCAAAAAACCAGACCGGCCCGGATATCGGCGTGGCGGTATCGATAAATGTCTGCTGAATATACCGATTGTCAGAGGCCCGGCGGCTCAGGGTCGCCAGCATCGGGGCCAGGGGCGCAAAGACCCGCGGGACCGGCCGGACGCGGCGGGAGGCAATGTCATTCAGCCGGCAGAGCGGCACCGACCGCTTATCCCGCCAGTACTCTAAAAACGAATGCCGCATATCGGCCACCACGGGGCCGATGACCAGCACATCCCGGTCCTTGAACGTAAACTCCGGATCCAGATCGAAATATTTTCGCTCGATATTCCGCCCGCCGGTGATCCCCACGGCCCCGTCCACGATGAGAACCTTGTTGTGCATGCGCTGATTGAATGTACGGTAATAAAACAGAAAGGCCGCCATCAGGTCCAGCGCCGTGTTTTTTCCTTTGTAGAACGTCGGGTTGTACAATTTGATTTGAAGATTTTTATGGGCCACGGCCCCGTATTTCAGCCATTTTCCCTGCCGGTTCCCGGTCAGCTGGTCCACCAGAACCCGGACGCGCACACCCCGCCGGGCAGCCAGCAGCAGTTCCTGAAAAAAAAGATCCGAGACATCATCAGACCCCCAGATGAACGTTTGAAGCTCGATGGCGTGCCGGGCCGACCGGATCAGATGCAGCCGGGCCACCAGGGCATCGTCGCCCTGTTCGAGCAGATTGATATAATGGTCCGGGCCGTTGTCCGATGGCGTCCGGGTTTTTTCCATCAGCCGGGAAAAAGGCGTTTCGCTGCCGCAGGGGTATTGGCCGCTGGCGCATCCGGACAGGGTCTGATCGATATCCGGAGACAGATGACTGGCCGCCGGATCCGGCCCGTGGGGTGCGGTGGCGCACGCAGTAACGCAGAGGAATAAAAAAACAATATATCGATAGTGAGCCATGCGGCCGTCGGACCCTTTTTTGGCCGGTGCCCGGTTAATGCCGGAAGCCGGTATCGGTTAATTATAGGTGATGGCCCGGCAAAATATCATTCCCCGGAAAAATGTTCAACAATTCCAAAGGGTATTTTTATATTGTTCGGAACTTGAAATAAAAATCGACCGGGGACAACGCGGCAGTCGCCGGCCAGTTGACACGCCACAGCCAATCTGACATATTTCCCGGCATCTTTTGCAGCGGCAGGGGACTGTTAATTTTATATCCGGGTAATGCGCCTATGGACATGAAACGAAATTATTACGAAGATATCCAGCTGTTCAGCTCTGGCGTGGTCGTTTTCTGGCTGGCTGCCCTGATGATTTTCCTCACCGCGTTTCCCTTTCTGTTCAAAAATTATTTTGTTTATGTGGCCAATTATATTGCCATTAATATTATCGTCGTCATCGGCCTGAATATTCTGGTCGGTTACACCGGGCTGATCTCACTGGGCCATGCCGGTTTTTTTGCCATTGGTGCGTACGGTACCATTATCTTCATGACCGCCGGCCACATCCCCTTTTTACTGGCGCTGCCCCTGGCGGCGACGGTCAGCGCGCTGTTCGGTTTTCTCCTGGGCCTGCCGGCCCTGCGCCTGGAAGGCCCTTATCTGACCATCGCCACGCTGGGATTCGGATTAACGATTACCCAGATCATTGGTAAAATCGAATTGTTCGGCGGCCGGCAGGGGCTGCACACCCCGGATCTGATTATCGGCCCCTGGCACCTGGACACCGATCGGTCCTTCTATTATCTGGTGATGACCATTACCATTATCATGGTTGTCTTTGCCCGTAATCTGATTAAAACCCGCGTCGGCCGGGCCTTTATTGCCATCCGTGACGCCGATATCGCCGCCGAGACCATGGGCGTGAATCTGGTCTATTACAAAACGCTGTCGTTTGCCATCAGCGCTTTTTATGCCGGAATCGCCGGCGGGCTCTATGCATTCGTGCTCCGCTATATCGAACCGGAGATCTTTTCCCTGCTCATGTCCATCATGTTTCTGGCCATGGTGGTGGTGGGGGGGCTGGGGTCGATCATGGGCGGTATCGTGGGAGCGGTTTTATTGAGCTGGCTGGATCTGCAACTGCGTAACATTTTAAGCATTCCCTATCTGGGGCACTGGCTTGAAAACCTGTCGAAAAACTATTTTTCCATTACCGGCGTGTCGAATATTCAGTTTATTATTTTCGGCCTGATCATGATCCTGATTATGCTCTTTGAACCCCTGGGCCTCTTCGGCATCTGGATACGAACCAAAAAATACTGGAAAACCTGGCCGTTTTAAGGAACTGATACCGGGGGATGACGCCGTGCATCGGCAAGGAATCGCTTTATGATTGATTTTATCCAGATGATCGTCAATGGCATTACCGCCGGAAGTTCATACGCCCTGATGGGCCTGGCCATGGTGATCATCTACAAGACCTCGGAAGTGCCCAATTTCGCCCAGGGCGAGATGGCGCTGGTGACCACTTATTTCACCTTTATGCTGCTGCATTCCCTGGGCCTGTCGATGACGGTCGCTTTTGTCTCGGCCCTGGGGTTTGCCTTTTTTCTCGGGTGCCTGCTCGAATTCACCATTTTGCGCCGTGCCAAGGATCCCAGTATCCTGGGCATGATCGTGATTACCATCGGGCTGGAAATGGTCCTGATGGGACTCGTCTCCTGGAAATTCGGAGCCGAACAGAAGGCCATGCCGTTTCCCATTACCCCCTACGACAGCGTGGTCATCGGCGATATTTTTATCAGCACCCTTGAGCTGTTGACCTGTGGCGTGGTCCTGGTTTTGATGATCGCGCTGTTTGTTTTTTTTAAATACTCGAAACTCGGCGTGGCCATGAAAGCCACCCAGCAGAACCGCATGGCCGCCCGCCTGATGGGCATCCGGGCCAATCGGGTGCTGATGATTACCTGGGGGATTTCGTCGGTGGTCGGCGGCATCGCCGGACTGCTGATCGCACCGGTGATCATGCAACCCTACATGATGTGGGACCCGCTGCTCAAAGGGTTTGCCGCTGCCGTTCTGGGTGGAATGACATCCCTGCCCGGCGCTGTTTTCGGCGCCTATCTGCTCGGTATCGTCGAAAACCTGTTCGGCGGCTATGTTTCCATTGAATTTAAATCGGTGGTGGCTTTTGCCGTCATTGTCCTGGTATTGTGCTTCAAGCCCAGCGGCCTGCTGGCGCGGCACTATATCAAAAAAGTATAGGGCCCTGGTAACCGTTCAACAAAAGGAGAAGGACATGAAAAAACGTATACTTGTATCCGCGCTCATTTCTGTTGCAATGATTTTCGCGCTGACCTTTGCCGCATCGGCCGAAGAAGGCGTGACGGACACGGAAATTCACATCGGCCAGTGGGGCCCCCAGACCGGGCCGGCCGCCGCCTGGGGCTCTGTGGCCCGGGGAACCGATGCCTATTTTAAAATGATCAATGCCGCCGGCGGGATTAACGGCCGCAAGCTCATCCATCATATGTTTGACGACGGGTACAATCCCGCCAAAACCCGGGCGGGCGTTAAAGAACTCCAGGAGGGGATCGGCATGTTTGCCTGGGTTTCCGGCGTCGGCACGGCCCCTGGCATGGCGGTGAAGGACTATCTGATGAAGCGCAAGATCCCGTGGATCGGTCCGTCTTCGGGCTCTCTGCACTGGGTTACGCCCCCGGAAAAATATCTCTTCACCGTCTATCCCATGTATGCGACCGAAGCCCGGATTCTCTGTCGCCATGCCATCGAAAAAATGGGCAAGAAAAAAATTGCCATCATTTATCAGAACGACGATTATGGTAAAAACGGTGTCCTTGGCGCCAAAAAGGAACTGGCCAAACACGGCATGAAACTTGTGGCGGAAGTGGCCGTTGAAGTCAAAGAGGGTGATTTAAAACCCCATATTATGAAATTGAAAAAATCCGGCGCCGATGCCGTACTCTTATGGACCAGCGTCAAACACGCCGTCATGACGGTGGGAATCAGCGCCGCGATGAAGTTTCATCCGCAGTTTTTAAGCACCAGTACCTGCTCGGATTTCCCCTTTATGATGCATATCAGCAAGGGGTTGTGGAAAGGCGTGATTGCGGCCACGTTTGCCGACCTGCCCGATTCCGACAATCCGCTGATGAAAAAATACAAGGCCGAGGCGTTTGATAAATTTGCCGGAAAGGACGAACGGTGGGGGCTGTTTTTCTATGCCGGTATCGCCTTTGCCGAGCCTCTGGTCGAAGCGATCAAACGCTGCGGCAAAGATCTGACCCGGGAAAAACTGGTCAGCGTGCTGGAAAGCTTCAAAAACTTTCAGGGAATCAGCGGACAAATCAGCTACGAACCGTTTGATCCCCAAAAAGTTTCCAGCCGGATGGGACAGAATCAGGCGTTTCTCGTTCAGTGTCTGGACGGCGGCAAGGCCAAGAAACTGTCAGACTGGATCACTGTGACCGACTGACATGAGACAGGCCGGGCGGCGGTTCATCAATAATACCTGACCATGATGCAACCGCTCTCCCGGCCCCGGTTGCCCCTGGGTGACACCCGAACCGATCATCAGATACGAAGCGTTCTATGACCCTGTTTAGTGTCCAGAATCTGAGCATGTCCTTTGGTGGATTGCGGGCGTTGTCCGGCATCAGCTTTTCCGTATCGGCCGGAGAGATTTTTTCTATTATCGGTCCCAACGGTGCCGGCAAGACCACGCTCTTCAACTGCATCAACGGGATCTACACGCCCACCGGCGGGACAATCCGCTTCCGCGATGACATGATTCAGGGGAAAAAACCGGATGCGGTGGCGCGCATGGGAATTGCCCGGACGTTTCAGAATATTGAGCTGTTTGCGCATATCAATACCATGGAGAATATCCTTCTCGGCCGCCACCTTTATATGCAAACCGGCCTTTTCCGGGGCGGATTCATGTGGGGCGCACGCTCTTTTGCCGCCCGGGAAGAAATGGTTCATCGAAAAAAAGTGGAAGAGATCATCGATTTTCTCGACCTTCAGGCCGTGCGCGACAAGCCGGTCGGCGGCCTGCCCTACGGCACCCAGAAACGGATTGAACTGGGACGGGCCCTGGCGCTGGAACCCGCTCTGCTGCTGCTCGACGAACCCTGCGCCGGGATGAACGCCGAGGAAAAACAGGATCTGATTTTCTGGGTAAAGGATATTCAGGATGAGCTGGGAGTGACGATTCTATTGATCGAACACGATATGTCCATGGTAATGGATATATCGGACCGGATTCTGGCCATTAATTTCGGTCAGCCGATTATCGAAGGCCGGCCGGCCGAAGTCCAGAACCATCCCGAAGTGTTGAAGGCCTACCTGGGAGAGGAACAATGATTCCCGCGGATATCCGTCAATCTCCCGATCGTGGCCGCCGTTTATCCCGGCGTTTGATCCGTAACCGCTGACCCGTTGATTAAGGCCCCATGAACCCGATTCTTGACATTAAAAATATCGAAACCTATTACGACCTGATCTACGCCATCCGGGGCGTATCGCTGACCGTGGCGGAAGGGTCCATTACGGCGATTCTCGGCAATAACGGCGCCGGGAAGTCAACGATTTTGAAAACAGTGATGGGCCTGATTGACGATCAGCCGGACAAGGGAACCATCGAATATAGCGGTCGCCGTATCGACGGCATGGATACCGAGCAGATCGTCCGCCTGGGCGTTTCCTACGTGCCCGAAGGCCGTGAGGTGTTTGAAGAACTGACGGTATTTGAAAACCTGTCCATGGGGGCCTATACCCGCAGGGACAAAAAGGAAATCGAATCGGATCGTCAGCAGATTTTTCAATATTTCCCGGTACTCAAAGACCGGGAAAATCAGTGGGCCGGCACGCTTTCCGGAGGCGAGCAGCAGATGCTGGCCATTGGCCGCGCGCTGATGAGCCGGCCCCGGCTGCTGTTGCTGGACGAACCGTCCCTGGGCCTGTCCCCGCTGCTGGTCAAAGAGATTTTTGCCATCATCCAGACGATTAACGCACAGGGCGTGACCATTTTACTGGTTGAACAGAACGCCCGGATGGCGCTGGGGATTTCCGATACCGGCCTGATTCTGGAGAACGGCCGGTTTGTCATGAAAGGCAGATCCCGGACATTGATGGAAGACAAAGATGTGAAGGAATTTTACATGGGCATCCGCTCCGAGGCGTCCGCCAAGGGCTATCAACGCTGGAAACGGAAAAAAGCATGGAGATAGACCGGCAATCGGCGCCAATGGAAACAACGGCCAGCGACGGTAAAAAATCATGACGGCCAGCCATATCACCCGCCAGACTGTTCCCCAGGTCTTTAAAAAGGCCGTGTCGACTTTCGGCCACCGCGTGGCCATGCGGCACAAGGCGCTGGGCCTGTGGCATGATATTTCCTGGATGCAGTACTACCGCCGGGTGCGGCGTGTCAGTGTGGCCCTGATATCAATGGGACTGAAAAAGGGCGGGCGCGTATCCATTATCGGCGATAACTGCCCGGAATGGATATTTGCCAGCATGGGCGTTCAGTGTGTCGGCGGCGTGGCCACCGGGGTGTATGCCACCAATGCCTGGTCCCAGGTGGAATATGTGGTCAATAATTCCGAATCCGATTTTCTCTTTGTGGAAAATGAGGAACAGCTCGACAAGTGGCTGATGTTTCGTGACAGGGCGCCGTCGCTTAAAAAGGTGATTGTCTGGGATACGGAAGGCCTGCGTAACTTCAAAGACCCACTGGTGATGACTTTTGACGAGCTGCTCGCGATCGGGCGCAAAATAGATGACGCCGATCCGAGTCTGTTCGACGCCCGCTCGGTGGAAATTGATGGCGACGACCTGGCCGCGCTGATTTACACCTCCGGCACCACCGGTCCCCCCAAGGGCGCCATGCTGACCCATCGCAACTGCATCTGGATGGGACGGGCAATCACTTCGGCCAACCCGATGGCCAAAAACGATGAAATCATGTCCTTTCTGCCCCTGTGTCATATTTTTGAGCAGCTTTTTTCGATTCTCGGACATATTACCGTCGGCTATACGGTGAATTTCGTGGAACGACTGGATACTGTTACCGACAATATGCAGGAGATTTCGCCAACCGTCGCCCATGCCGTTCCCCGGATCTGGGAAAAGTATTACTCAGCGGTGCTGATTCGTATGTCCGACGCCACCTGGTTCAAACGAAAAGTGTTCCATCTGGCCTACGCGGTTGGACAAAAAAGGGCGGATCTGGCCATGCGCTTCAAGCCTGTTCCGGGATATCTGCAGGCGCTGGCTTATCTGGCCCATCTGACCGTTTTTCGCAAGCTCCAGGAACGGCTCGGATTTGAGCGGATCCGGGTGGCCTACTCGGGGGCGGCGCCCATTGCGCCGGTGGTACTGCGTTTTTTTCAATCCATTGGCGTGAACCTGATTGAAGGCTACGGGCAGACCGAGGGCACGGGGGTGACCTGCCTGTCGCCGCTGGGCCGGGTGAAATTCGGGACGGTGGGGCCGCCGTTGAAAGGATCCCAGATAAAAATTGCCGGTGACGGTGAAATTCTCGTCAAATCCCCGGGGGTATTCAAGGGGTATTTTAGAAACCCGGCCGCCACCGAAGCGGCGCTCAAAGACGGCTGGCTCTATTCGGGCGACGTCGGGGAAATCGATGCGGACGGTTATCTGCGCATTACCGACCGTAAAAAGGATATTATCGTCACCGCCGGCGGCAAGAATATTTCACCGCAGTACATCGAAAACAAAATGAAAGCGAGTATCTACATCAACGATGCCGTGGTCATCGGCGACCGGCGCAAATTTTTGTCGGCGCTGATCATGATCGACGAGGATAATGTCATCAAATACGCTCAGGACAACAAGGTCCAGTTCTCCACCTACAAAGATCTGACCCGGGACGGACAGGTTGTCAAACTGATTCAAAAGGAAGTCGATCAGGTCAACGCCACTCTGGCCCGGGTGGAAAATATCCGCAAATTTACGATTCTGCCCAAAAAACTATACGAAGAAGACGGTGAGGTCACGCCCACGATGAAGGTCAAACGCAAATTCATCAACGATGCTTTCTCTGACCTGATCGAAGCGATGTATAAGGGACCGCGGTGACGGCGGGCGGGATACGGAAAAGTGAGACAGATGACGGATATTTTTGACTTTATGACAACCCATCACGTCGCGTACGCAAGACACGACCACCCGGCTGTTTTTACCGTTGCGGAGGCTGATCGGCTGGTACCGGATCTTCCCGGTGCCCGGACCAAAAATTTATTTTTAAGAGACGATAAAGGCAGACGCCATTTTCTGATCCTGATCCGGAGCGACAAGCGGGTCAATCTCAATAAGCTGGAAGGCCTGCTCGGCACAAAACGCATCCGCTTCGGGTCGGCACGGCGTCTGAAAAAACACCTGGGGGTCGATCCCGGCGCGGTGTCCCTTCTGGCCATTTACAATGATCCCCGGCACGCCGTGGAAGTCGTGATGGACCGGGATTTGTGGCAATCGGAAGCTTTCCTTTTTCACCCGCTGGTGAATACCAGCACCCTGGTGATGTCAAAGGCGGATATTGAGCGTTTCATGGCGGCCACCGGGCATGCGTTGACGGTTTTAGATGTTCCCGGTCAGGCACCCGTGGGTGGAGGGATTGTCAAGGCCGGCGTTTAACAGGTAGAGCCGCCCCCTCTTGCTAACACCTGCCGCCCAGCACACAAACCTTCAGAAATTTTTTTTCCGCCCGCTTAAAATCCTTTTTCGAATAATGATTCAGGTTTTCGGGTATCCGAAATTTTTTTCTGGCGGATTTAACCAGGCGCTTCACGCCCGTGTTCCCATATCTGGCTTTATCCATGAATCCACCTCCCGTTAGAAATAACGAAAAAAGCATGTATCAGCTGGAGATGTTACCGATAAAACCTGCAGGCCGAATACACCCCGACCAACAGGATCTGCAGATGAGTCGCCATTTTTGGTCAATTACTTACAGCGGCAATGATTTTCTGGGACTGCTGGATTAAATTCACGGCCTGCAGCTCGATTTCTTCCAGCTGCCTGCGGACGCGCTGGTCCAGATCTTCCCAGCTTTTGAATACCTGGCCGGTGGCCGCGCCGCCCACGTACACTTCCTTGTTGCGATTCATTTCAAGCTCACCGTTTCTGGCTTTGATAATCATGGAGCGCTCCCTCTCAAGTCATTCTTTTTCGGTTAACTGCGTGCATACCTGAAGAATAAATGTAGCAAACTCCGTGCCAGCTGGCGGATATGTGGATAGTTGATTTAATATCAGTGAGATAGGTTTAATTTGTCTTTTTGCACCGACGGGATAGTGAAAAATATGAACTAAAATAGGGCAGAAACCGGACAAATTATGGAAAAATTTTCACACCCGATCCATATTTAATCGAAACACATGCCATTCAGTCCTTGGGCGTACTGCCGGTATCATACGGAAGCGGCCTTTTGGCCTCGCACCTGAAATTGTCCGGCGGGATATAGTCGAACGTATCGGACAGGCCGGGTTTATCGATCATTGCCGGTGGGCGCTCCCGGGTAACGATCCGGTGTGGCCAGTTTGCCGGTAATCGCCTGAACCAGGTCATCCCGGCCCCGGCTTTTCAGCGGCTCGATCAGTTCCCGGTAAAAAGGCGGGCGGTGGCGGATGGTGATGTCAAAGGGGGCGAGCATGTCCGGCGTGACATCGTCTTCGATAAAGGCGCGCGTCTGGTCCAGCCGGCCGAGGCCGACCAGGCCGAGCATGGTTCGCACGCATTTTTCACACTTTCCGCAATTGAGCCGGTCGGGGACGTTGGCCAGGCAGACCCTGAAGTTCTGAAAGGCCGCCGGCCACTCGGAAACGATGCGCAGTTTTTCCATCCGGGGCAGTTCGGCATGGGCATGGTGAATACGCAGTTCATGGCTGGAATATAACGGGTCGAGCAGTGGGTGCGATCCGCAGGGGACCAGGTTGGGCAGGTCAAAGGAAGAGGCAATGTACAGCAGGTTGATCCGACTGGAAAACGCGTGGCCGGCCGCCGCCAGAACGGCGCCGAAAAAGTAATCCAGCCAGAGTGTCCGCTCGTCGCACAGATGGCGGATATTGGTATAGACGGGGATCAGGGAAATGTCGGCATCATCGGCCACCGCTGCCAGGGCCTGCCGGGCACGGTCAAAAACCGGATATTTCATGCCGCGTTCAACCACGCCGCCGATGTCGAACCCGTGAATGATCAGACCGTCCCGGATGGCGCCGGGGTGATCTGCCGGAAAGTGGCGCCGGTTCAGCCGCAGGGTGGCCAGCGAATCGATGCCGCCGGAGAGTACCATGGCCGCGCGGAGGGGCGACGGCGGTGTTGCAGCCTGCGCGCGCACCGGTATCTGAAGGTCAGGCGGCCGGTAGCGGCCGTGTGACCAGACGCGGACCAGGGCCATGGCCGTATCCAGCCCTTCTTTGAAATCAGGGCAGATGGCGGGTGTCATGGCGATTCTTTTTTCCCCGAAATGCGTGGCGGGGATCAGGCTGCCCGCCAGAAAGGCTTCGGGAGAAATGGTGATACCGGCGCCAAAGGCGGCCGGTGTTTCGATATAGATGTCTTGCGCCGGTCGATCCCCGTCTTCCCAGACAACACGGGCCTGGACGCGGATCCGGTTGTTTTTTTCAATCCGTTTAAAATCAATTATCCGCATGGATATTTCTCCTGTTTACCGGCCGTTATCCGTTCCACAACGCAGTCGATGATTTCCCCGGCGATATTCCGGCCCGTGGCGGCTTCGAGTCCTTTGAAACCAGGGGCGTAGTTGACTTCCACCACCAGGGGATCGCATCCTTTTTGCATCATCAGATCAACGCCGGCGATGTCGAGGCCCACGGCCCGGGCTGCGCGGATCGACAGCTCCTGGATCGATGCCGGGGCGTCAAACAGGCGGCTGCGCCCACTGAGGTGGAAATTGGCCCGAAAATCCCCTGGCGCCGGGGTCAGGGCCTGGGCGCCGGCCACCCGGTTCCCAATCACCAGCACACGGATGTCCTGCCGGTCTTCCGGCGGCAGATAGCGCTGCACCAGAAGCCCCGGCCGCTTACCGGCCGGCCGGCCCAGATGCCCGGCCAGCATGGTCCGGGCCGTCTCGGCACTGTCGATCCTGAAAACCCCGCTGCCCTGGCGGTTGCTGACCTGTTTGATCACCACCGGATAGCCGCCCAGTTCATCGACGGCCCGGGGCAGCCCGGAAAAAGCATTGATGAAAACCGAATCGGGGAAGGGGATATCGGCCGCCGCCAGGGCCTGGAGGGTATAGAACTGATGCCGGCTGATCCGGATGGCGTCGAAATCGTTGATCACGGGAATGCCGGTCTGGCTGAACTGACGCACCAGCGCCAGACACGACGGGCCGACATCGGCGCCCTGCCGGGGCAGGACGGCATCGGGAAGCGGATTTTCGTCTTCCCGGCAGAAAAATGCACTGCTGTTCAGGAAAGCGGGCCACAGCCGGTAAGGGTTCAGCACATCGACGATATGACCCTGCTGCGCGGCGGCCGCCATCAGCCGCCGGGTCGGGTGATAGGCCGGCCCCCTCACCGATATGATTCCAATTCGACAGGTCATGGTGTTTTTCTCCGCAGGTGTGCGGCCTGGGCTTCCGGCATCCAGACCCCCATTTGCTTGCCGGCGCGCGTGCTGAAAAACGAGGTGACCTTGCGGGTATTGTTGCGCCGGGCAATCGTCTGGGTGGCCCGGTTATCTTCGCTGATCAGGGAAAAAATGGGTCGACCGTCGGCCCGGGCGGTGAGTGCCGCCAGCAGTTGGGTCGCGATACCCATCCCCCGGTACTCGGGTCGGACCGATGTGTACCCCCGTTCCAGATAATCGGACAGATCCAGACCGGTCTGTTCACTCAGAGCCGTGATATACTCGCGGCGGGGATGTTTGAGGCTGGAAACGGCTACCACCTGATCCAGTTCAGTCGCATAGACAACCAGGAAAGCCCGCGTCAGATTATGCCGCATCCACCGGGTGCTCACGGAACCGCCGGCTTCGACCAGCTGGCAGATATCATCGAGGCGGGCGGCGGAAAGCGATTCGGGAGCGGCGGCCGGACGGGCAAAATGGCGCTGCATGTTTTCGCCAAGGGACACCACGCCCCGTGGCTGCTGCCGTACCCACCAGCGCCGGACGCGGACTGAGCCATAGGTGTCCAGATAGAGGAGCAGGTGCGCCGGCCCGGGCAGGGCGCGCCAGAACGGCCGGCCGGTAAGAAACGGCAGACGGGCGTGCTTTTCGGTCAGGGATTTGAAGGCAGCCTCCGGGCCTGGAAAACGGGCCGCGGCCGGCGTCGCCAATTGCCAGGAATGGACGATATTCGGATTGCCAATGGCAAAGCGCAGCAGGGCCGGGTCGGGATCCGATCCAGCGTCCGGGGGGAAAACCACGTGGTTCCAGATCCCGGCCTTTGCGTGCGCGCGCAAAATCCGGATCAGGCGGGGCAGCGGGCCACGCGGCGAGAGCCATTCGATGAGACGGATTCGGGACACGGAAACCGGCGCGTTGTCCGGGTCTGGGCCGGTATCATCCAGCCGGACCCTCACCGCCAGCCCAGGGGCCGCCGATGGCAGTTCCAGCGCGGCATCAAGGGCGAGAACCTGGGCCCGGCTGAGCGGGGAAGACAGGTATGCGGTTCCGATTTTCAGAAGCCGGGCCTGCGCCGTGATGTACGCGGCCGCGGATGTTGGCGAAACCGGCAATTCTGAAGGGTCATTTTCCGCAAAAACGGTCAAGACCCGTTCCAGTGACAGGGAGGGGAAATCGGGGGAAACCGGCGCCGGAGAGATTGGACGGATGTGAAGCGGGTGGTCTTCAAGCGGGTCCATCGTCAAATCCCCCTGCTGTATCGGGTCATATGGGCTGTGAAAAACGTTTTCCGTCCATATTTTAAGCGGGAATTAATGCGATGTCAATCCGGCCGGATTGATTGAATGCCCGGCCGGCCGGGCGCAGAATCCCGGCGATGTAAGGATTGACGCGAATGGACGACAACTGTTACAGTTATCGGCATTCAGCGGAACACCGGCCCGGTTCCGCCGGTGGCCGGCGATGGGTCGCAGACAGAGACAAACAATCATGAAATCGATTTATTTTTTATCATTAAATGCACTTGAATTTGTTCCTTACGCTTACGGGCTGCTGCGCAGTTTTGCGGAAACCGACCCGCGCGTTGCCGGCAGCTATGCCTGGCACGAACCGCTGACCCGCATCGAAGCCGTGGAAACAACGGCTGCGAGAATCAAATCCCCGGATATTCTTTGCGCGTCCTGCTATGTCTGGAACGACAACCAGCAGGCGGCAATTATCCGGCGGGTCAAGGCCGCCCATCCGGACTGCCGGGTGATTCTCGGCGGCCCGCATGTGCCGGATAACAGTGAGGGGTTTTTTGCCGCACGCCCTGAAGTGGATATTCTTGTTCACGGTGAAGGCGAATTACCCTTTTACCATCTGCTGCTGGCGTTGAGAGATGATTCTCCCCGGCTGGAGTCGATTGCCAATATCAGCTGCAATGCCAACGGGAAAACGCTGAAAACCCGCACCGCCCCCGGCCTGACGACGGCCTCCGGACAAAAAACAGAACCGGGCCAGCCGGCGTTCCTGCCGATCCCGAGCCCTTTTTTAAATGGGATTTTTGACCGTTTTCTGGCCGACGGGGAAAAAAATAAAATCGGATTATGGGAAACCAACCGGGGCTGTCCGTATGCCTGCAGCTTCTGTGACTGGGGCGTGCGCAGCACCAATAAAATCAGGCGGCACGACATGAAGAAAATTGCCGCTGAAATCGATTATATTGCCCATCGGAAAATCGAAGATCTTTATATCACCGATTGCAACTTCGGTATTCTGGAACGGGATCTTAAGATCACCGAAGAACTGGTTGCCGCCCGCCGGAAATATGGCTATCCCAAGCGGGTGCGGATCCAGTTTGCCAAGAATTCCAACGATACGGTTTTTGAAATCAGCCGGATGCTCCATGCCGAGGATATGCTGTGGGGCACCACCCTGTCGATGCAGAGTGTTGACGACGATGTTCTGGCGGCTGTCAACCGGCGCCAGATCGGGACCCGTAACTACCAGCTTTTGAAAGACCGCTACCGGCAGGTGGACATTCCCACGTACACCGAGCTGATCCTCGGATTGCCGGCTGAAACCCGAACATCGTTTATCGATGGCATCTGTACCCTGATGGAAATCGGTATCCATGACGATATCCGTGTGTACGAACTGGCCCTGCTGCCCAATGCTCCCTTAAACCAGCCGCGCAAACGGGAAGCATTCGGTCTTAAGACAAAAGTGAGGGCCCTGCGCATTCCGTCCAGCGGGTGTGAAAAAGAGACGGTCGAAATCGTTTTTGAAACCAATACCCTGCCGCAGGCCGACTGGGCCTATTGCTATCTTTTTGAGGAAATGATCCAGGCCCTGCATAACGGCGCCTATACGCGGTTTCTGTCCATTTATCTTAATGACACCGGCCAGATGTCCTACAGGCGGTTCTATAACCGGCTGCTGACCGTCATGCTGCATTCCAGCGACCCGGCCCATGCCGCTTTCAGACGGGTCCGCGACCTGATCGCCGCCTACTGCCGCGATGACAGCATTCCGCAGATCGCCAAAATGCTGACCCAGCCGGACATGTCGGCTTTTCTTGCCTCTTTCAACCCCAGACGGAAAGGGTGGCATCTGTGGACCTACCTCTGGCTGGCCGTCAGCGAGACGACCGATGCCTTTTATGCGGCACTGAGAACGTTTCTCGAAGGAGAAGGCATTGCCATCGATGCGGTCCTTGAGGATCTCCTGCACTATCAGCAGGAACTGATGCTGACGGTTGAATACGATCCGGGCCGGGGAAAGGAAGGCGTATACCGGTATAACTGGTTCGACTGTTTTTTTCACAATGCCCCGCTGAAACAGGAGGCGGTGACGCTTCAGTATACCGATACCCACATGGGCATTACCAATCGGTATCCGCTGGAAAAAGGCAATCGCCTGCGGTTTGTCAACGCCGCCATCGGGATTTCGTATCCCTATACAAAGTTCAGGCACTTTTTTCATCAACCGGACCGGGTCGAAAAAAAATAGGAGAGTACCGATGCCAACACTGATCAGATTGTCCCGGACCGCATGTGTTTTCCTGGCGCTTGTCTGTATCGTTTTTGGCGGTATCGATACTGGCTGGGCCGGGCCGCCGGCATCTTATACCAACTCACTGGGTATGGCATTTGTTCTGATACCCGCCGGTACGTTTATCATGGGAAGTCCGGACGATGAAAAGGGGCGGGGAACATCCGAAGCCCGGCATAACGTCACGCTGACGCACCCTTTTTATATTCAAACCACCGAAGTGACCGTTAAGCAGTGGCACCGGATCATGGGCCGTCCCCTGTTCGGCGGTCCCAGAAAACCGGATCAATTTCCGATCGTCAAGGTATCGTGGTATGACGTCGCCAAATTCATCGCAAAGATGAATGCCCGCGGCGAGGGGACCTATCGCCTGCCCACCGATGCCGAATGGGAATACGCGGCCCGCGCGCGAAGCACCACAGCCTACAGCTGGGGGGCGGCCATCGATTGCGCCAGAGCCATGTTCAGTAATAATACGAATAAATCCAATAAGTGCGTGGAAGACGTGCGTGCAAAAGGCCTGAAAGCGGACATGCCGGCGCCGGTAAAAAGCTATCCGCCCAACAAATGGGGCCTGTTCGACATGCATGGAAATGTCTGGGAATGGTGTCAGGACGGGTTTGATCCCTACCGGCATCGGATGGATCCGTACCAGACATATGAGATAACCGACCCGGTAATCAGTCCCTCCGGCGGTAATCGAATCCGGCGGGGCGGCAGCTGGTTCGGGTCGGGGTATTCCTGCCGTTCCGCCAACCGCACCTACAGCAATCCGAACGTCCGTTACCGGACCACCGGTTTTCGTCTGGTCCGGGAAGCCCGATAATCAATCGCCTTGTGAATAATACCAGAATCGAAAAAAATCGATGACCAAACTCCTCAGCCGATGGCTCAATATCTACAAAAGCGAGATCGCGCTGTTTTTATGGGCTGCCGCACTTCTTTTCATCATCCGCAGCTGTGGGGTTTACCTGAACAACTATACGGAAACGACTTTTTTAAAGCGTTACGGGATAGAATATCTGCCCATTGTCAACATGGCCAACGCGGTGGTCACTTTTTTCATCATGGGCGTCATTACCGGTTTGATTGGGCGGTTTTCCGGGGCCCGGCTGCTGACCTATCTTTTTTTATTCTGCGGCCTTTCCATCGCGGGCATTCGTCTGATCATCCCTCTGGGATACGACCTGGTTTATCCGCTCCTGTTTATGCTCAAATCTCAATACGAAGTGGTACTGGCCCTGTTGTTCTGGAATCTGGCCAACGACATTTTCAATACGCGCCAGTCCAAACGGCTGTTTCCTTTGATCACCGCCGGCGGTATTGTGGGGCAGATTATCGGCAGTTTTTCCACTCCCATCATTGTCCGGAACATCTCCATCGACAACCTTTTGACGGTCTATCTGGCCATCACGCTGGTTGGCGCCCTTGTCATCAAGCTGATGCGAAACCGGTTTCCGACGCTTCTGTTCTCCACCCGGGAGCAGGCGAAGAAATCGTCCAGGGACTCCATGGTGGGCGAAATCAAAAAAATGATCCCGCTGATCAAGACGTCTCCGCTGATCATGTTGATGATTATCCTGACCTTTATTCCCAACGTGGTCATTCCCATCATGAATTATCAGTTTAACTACGCGGTCAACGATCAATTTGCCACTGAAATGAAACTGATTGAATTTTTTGGTTATTTTCGGGGCATCTTGAATTCCATCAGCCTGGTGATCCTGCTGTTTGTCGGCCGGATTTACGGCCGCTGGGGGCTGCCCGTGGCGCTGATGTTTCATCCCTTTAATTACATGTTTGTTTTTCTGGCATTTTTTTTCCGGTTCGACGCCTTTACGGCCATCTATGCGCGTATGTCGTCAAATATTATCCGGTCAACGATCAATATTCCCACCATGGCCGTCCTGAACGGTCTTTTTCCAGATTCCTACCGGGAGTTGATCCGTCCCTTTCTCAGAGGAACCGTGGTCCGGATCGCCCTGTTTTTAGGCTCGGGGATGATCCTTCTGTCCACCGATCTTTTTCATCCCCGCTACCTCTCTCTGGTTGCCCTGCCTTTTGTCCTGATCTGGGTCATAACGCCCTTTATCCTCAAAAGGCGGTATTCCCGTATTCTCCTCGATTTAATATCTCAAAACAGGGTCGATTTTAATTCTTTTGAACCCAAAGAAGTTCTTCATCTTTTCAAAGACAAGAACCTGACGAAACATCTGGTTGATACCTTTGAATCTTCTCATGGGCAGGATTGTCTCTGGTATGCGCGGTTGATGCAGTCGCTGGGGATTTCCGATCTTGACAGCCGGATTCTGGTAAAAATAGAAACGGAAAATGACGTCACCACCCGGATCGGCCTTCTCGATCTGCTTTCACGAGATGCCGCGGAAAGAGCCGTTGACATATTCAACCGTTTATCCGAATCCGCCTCCCCCGACCTGAGCACGGCCCTGGTTCGAACCGCCGGCCGCCTGTCGCGGGATATCTTTCATGATTTCATTTTAAAACAATATGAAACCAGTTCCTGCCCGGAAACCCGGGGGTATGCGGTGGCGGAGCTGTTTGAGCAAAATCCGGATACGTATCAGGAGACGATTCAGGCATGGCTGGCGTCAGACAATGCTGTTGAACGCAAGGCCGGCGTGGTGGCCGCCGGTCGCACGCACCGGGCAGCTTATGTTGATCAGTTGATGGCATTACTGTCTGGTGAAAAAGAACCCGCCGTCATTGCTGAGATCCTGACCGCTTTTCGTCGCCTGCAGGCGCCGGAACTGAACCAGGTGCTGCAGCCGTTCCTGAGGCATTCGAGTGAAACCGTACGGCTGAATGCTGTGGAGGCGTTTGAAATCAAAGATGACGCTTCCCTGCATGTCCTGCTGTTGCTTCTGGGAAACACTTCCGATAAAGTGGTTCGGAAAATCCGGGACAAAATCAAAAACGCGCCGTATCATAACAGTCAACTGCTTGTGGAAATGCTGGCCATACCCAAACGCCGTATTCGGGAGGGGATCTTTCAGCTGATTGAAACGATGAATGTCAAGGATATTGACAGTGTTCAATATACTCACCGGCAGATCCGGCTATGCTACACCCATATTGCTGAAACCCTGGCTGTTTCAGGCTTTCCAGACAGTACATATAAAAATTTGCTGATCCAGCACCTCAATGAGCAGCGTATGCTTCGCGTCAATATTATTTTACGGGTGCTTTCAATTCTGGATCCCAGCGGCCGAATGAAGCTGATTTACCGGGGCCTGAATTCTTCAGATCGACACCGGAGAGGAAACAGCGTCGAGGCCCTTGAAAACCTGCTGGACAAACCGCTTTCCCGGGGCCTGATCCCACTGCTCGAAGAAATGGCGCCGGCGCGGCAGCTGGCGGTTGGGGAAAAATATTTCGACCTGCCGGTCATTCCCACCCGGCCGGCGCCGCTGGCCGAACATTTTTGTGGAAAGAAAGACTGGATTTCCTGTATCCTGATCCATCATATTTCAGAGAAAATCGCACCGGGCCAGATGCGTCCGAAGAAAATGGACGAAATATTTCCAATGGCGCCCAACGGCGCGCCCGCCAGCGATACGCAACCTGTTTTTTATTCAACTGCCGGGAAAATCAAGATGACAGACATGCTTACTCTGCCGGACAAGATCTTCAAGTTGAGAAAAGTTGAGATTTTCAAGGATCTCAGCGTCAGTGAACTGGCCGCTGTTGCCGCCATCACCGAGGAAGCGGAATTTTCCGAAGGAGATGTTGTTATTCGCGAAGGGGATATGAGCCAGGTCCTCTATCTGGTTATCGAAGGCGAAACGTCGGTTATCAAAAATATCGAAACCGACAGAGAGATGGAACTGGCGCGCATCGGCGCCAATGACTATTTCGGCGAAATGGCGCTTTTGGAAGACGGTCGGCCCCGCAGCGCCAGTATCCGCGTGGAAAAAAAATCCCGTTTTTTAACATTGCACAAGCAGGAACTTATGGATATTATCGACGAATATCCGAAAATCGCACTTAATTTCTGCCGGGTACTGACCCGGAGATTACGTGCGCTGGACGAAAAAGCCGGAGAAATCTGCAAGGATACGGATGCGGGTGACGGTCCCTGACAGATCGGCAGCCTGAACATGTTCCGGCCCGTTTCGGCCAATCGGTTGTTTGACATTTAAAAATTAAATTTTGAAGGCATTTCCATGAAAATTGCTTTTATGATGGACCATCTGGAAGATATCGACCCCGTCTGGGAGACAACCAGCCATTTGATGTACGAATCCAACCAGCGGGGACATACCGTCTATTTTCTTGAGCCCCACGATATCTACATCCGAAAAAATAAGGTCATGGCCCGCATGTACGATGTTACGGTGGCGGCGGAGCAGTCCATAAAGCAGTACTGGCGGTCAGCCATCCGCTGTCTGAAGAAAGAAGGGCGGGTTTTTGAGTCGCTGTCCAAAATCGATGCGCTGTTTCTCCGAAAAAACCCCCCCCTCCAGTATCAGGCCATGGAATTTCTGTCTCCCTTTTCCGATCAGGTGTTTATGCTCAACCATACACTGGGGCAGATGCAGGGAAACGGCAAACTGTATACCTTGAATTTTCCCGATATCATCCCGGTCACCCATGTCTCCCGCGACCCGGCCCGTTTAAAAAAGATCATCGACGACTTCGGGGGCGCCATGGTCGTCAAACCGCTGCAGCGGTTCGGCGGCGAAGGCGTGATCAAGGTCAGCACCAGGGACCAGGAAAATCTGCTTTCGTTGATCAACTACTACGTTCGGGCCTATGAACCGTACCATAACCGTGAACCGATAATGGTACAGGAGTATCTTGACCAGGTGCGCACAGAAGGGGATATTCGTATTTTACTGCTCAACGGCGAAATTATCGGCGCCATGCAGCGCAAACCGTCCGCCGGCGAATTCCGGGCCAATGTCCATGCCGGGGCCAAGGTATTCAAGCACCGGGTAACCCCGGCGGAACGTAAAATCTGCCAGACCATCGGTGACCGGCTGAGGGCCGACGGTCTTTTTTTTGTGGGGATCGACATTATCGGGGACAGACTGGTTGAAATCAACTGCGTCAGCCCCGGCGGGATTCCCCGCATCAACAAGCTTGACCACGTAAAGCTGGAAAAGGATGTGATCGATTTTATCGAAGACCGGGTAACCCGCATGAAAAATGGAAACGAGGGCCCATGAGGAGACGGAATATGTACATGCGGCCCTGGGTGAAAATCGCATTTCTACTGGCAACCGTTGCCCTGGTGACCGCCTGCCGGCCGGCCAGGGTGCCGGATTACCTTCGCGTCGGCCTGGTGGCCGAACCCAAGACGCTGCATATCTGGCTGGCCAGTGACCGCAACTCCAGAAAAATTCTGTCCCTGATCTATCAGCCATTGTACATCCGTGACCCGGTGACCTTGAAACAGGTCCCCTGGCTGGCGGCCGCCCCGCCCATTTACGATCCGACGACCATTTCCTATACGGTTACACTGCGCCCGGCCCGGTGGTCGGACGGCAGCGAGGTGACATCGGCGGACGTGGCCTTTACCGGCCGGTTGATCCGCTCGTTTAAGATTCCGCGGCGCTACTCCCGCTGGAAATTTGTCAAAAAAATTACCACGCCGGATAAACGGACGGTTGTCTTCTACCTGAAGTCGCCCAAGGCAATTTTTACCACCCGGACCCTGACGACTCCCATTGTTCCGCGGAAGCAGTGGCAGCCCATTGCGGCCGCAGCCAGAAAGAAGAAGAAGCCGCTCAAGGCCCTGCTCGATACCGCCATTTCTCATCCGATCGGCTGTGGGCCGTTTATTCTCAGGGAATGGCGACAGGGGACCTATCTGTACCTGACCCGGAACCCCTACTTTTTCGGTACCCATTCCCGCATTGCCGGCCGGTTGCTTGGCCCCTATGTCAACGGTCTGCTGTTCAAGATTTATGGCACGTCGGATGTTGCCATCCTTGCCCTGAAAAAGGGGACGCTTGACATGTTCTGGTGGACGCTGCAGCCGGGATATATCGCTGATCTGCGTAAAGACACTCATATCCGGCTTTTTTCAAATGAAAAAAGTGCGCTGTATTTCATGGGGTTTAATCTGCGTCGACCGCCGTTCAGTGATGTCCGGTTGCGGCGGGCCATGGCCACCCTGATTGATAAAAAATTCATCACCCATCGCATTTTGCAGAACCAGGGGGCCCCCATGTACTCCATTGTTCCGGCCGAAAACAGGTTCTGGTGCTGTGAAGATGTTCCCCGCTATGGTGATGACCTGACATGGGAAGAGCGGGTCAGACGGGCTTTCCGGATTCTCTCCAATGCCGGGTATTCCTGGGATGTCCCGCCCGTGGGTGAGGATGGCCGCATTCGTCCGGCCAGCGGTTTTCGCCTGCCCGATGGAAAATTGATGGCCCGCTTTACCATCCTGACGCCTCCGGCGGATTACGATCCCTTAAGGGCCATGAGCGGGATGATGATCCAGCAATGGTTCAGGGCCCTGGGTATGCCGGCCTTTGCACGGCCCATGGCATTTGGCGCTCTGCTTAACCAGATAAAATCCGCACACGATTTTGATGTCTTCATACTGGGATACGGCAATTTATCCCTGGACCCGGATTTCCTGCGCGTCTTTTTCTATTCCAAAAACGATAAACCCCGGGGGTGGAACATGTCCGGGTACCATAACCCCGATTTTGACCGGATTGCCAAGGCCTCCCGTTCGGCCATGAATCGTGAAGACCGCCGCAAACTGATTTTTGAGATGCAGAAAATGGTCATGGCCGATATCCCCTACCTGCCTTTGTATAAACCGTCAGTCGTTGAGGCGGTTCGCAAAGGGCGTTTTACGGGCTGGGTAAACATGATTGAAGGCATCGGCAACATCTGGTCGTTTTGTGAAGTCCGGCCGGTGGCCGGCCGGTCACCGGCGACTTCCCAATGATTCGGCGATTTAAGGAACAGGTATAATGGGTCTAAAAAAATATATTCTTCGGCGGCTGGCAGGGGTGATCGTTATCTTTTTCATTATTCTGACCCTGCTGTTTATTCTGTTTCGTCTGGCCCCCGGAGATCCGGTGTCGCGGATGGTCGACCCCAGCCTGACGCCGGAGGATGCGACCTACCTGATCGCGCAACTGGGACTGGACCAGCCCGTGGCGATCCAGTATCTCTACTATCTTAAGAATATCTGTACCGGGTTTATGGGGTTTTCCTTTCACTACGGCCTGCCGGTGACCGATATCATCCTCGACCGGCTGCCCAACACGATCTACCTGTTTACCACTGCGGTGATTTTGTCGGCGCTGCTGGGTATTTTTCTTGGGAAAATTGCGGCCTGGCACCGGGGCACCGGTACCGATTCGGTAATGACCATTGTGGCGCTTTTCTGCCATACGCTCTTTCTCCCCTGGCTGGCCCTGATCATGATCTGGTTTTTTGGATACAGGGTCGGCTGGTTCCCGTTGTCCGGTATGATTTCGCCGGAATTGTGGGTGACGCCCTCAACCGGCGCGGCGGCAAAATTTTTCGATGTGCTGCACCACATGGCCCTGCCGCTGGTTACATTGATGGTTATCCATTTCGGCAGCTATCTCCTCATCATGCGGAGCAGCATGCTCGATACGCTGAACGAAGACTACATTATCACGGCCCGGGCCAAGGGGCTCGACGAAAAGCGTATCCGCGATCATCATGCCGCGCCCAACGCCGCCCTGCCACTGGTGACCAGTATCGGACTCAGCCTTGCCTTTTCCCTCAACGGCGGGGCATTGACCGAAACGGTCTTTACCTGGCCCGGCATCGGCCGGGAGCTGGTCTTTGCCGTGAGCAGCAATGATTACCCGCTGGCCCAGGCCTGCTTTCTGCTTATTGCCGGTGTTGTCCTGGTGGCCAACCTGATTGTGGATGTTCTTTATGCGTATCTGGATCCCCGGATTCGATATTAACCCCAAGGAGTCAAAACATGCCGGAAAATGCGGCGACACGATCATTTTCTACATCTCATCCCCGACGGTCACATCTTCTATACCGTTTTAGATCCGGATGGGCAGTGTACAGAGAAAATCTGCTGGGACGTATCGGCCTGATCCTGCTGGCCGTTTTTGGCCTCATGGCGGCTGCCAGCTTTATTCCTCCCCTGATTAATCCGATTTACGACCCCATGTCCGGGGTGGACCCGCTGATCTCCCATGCCACCTGGCCGAGCCTGCATCACTGGCTGGGCACGGATTTCATTGGCCGCGACATATTCAGCCAGCTGTTAACCGGCGCCCGGATCGCATTTATCGTGGGGGTTTCTTCTGCGTTCATGAGCATTGTGGTGGGGACCATCGTCGGCATGGTGGCCGGCTATGCCGGCGGGATTGTTGACACGCTGCTCATGCGCACGGCCGATATTGTCATGGTCATGCCGACCCTTCTCGTTATTCTGATTCTGGCCGCGCTTTTCGGGCAACTCAGCATATGGATTATTGTTCTGCTGATTGCCGTTTTCCGCTGGCCGGCGGTTGCCCGGGTGATTCGGGCCCAGACCCTTTCCCTGAAACGACGCCCCTTTGTTGATGCGGCACGGGTGACCGGAGCCTCTGTTTTTCGAATTATTTTCCGGCATATCCTGCCCAACGTTCTGCCGCTGGCGCTTTTGTATATGACGTTCAGGGTCACTTCGGCGATTTTGATTGAAGCGGCCCTGGCCTTTCTGGGATTCGGCGATCCGGGAACGGTCAGCTGGGGGATGATGCTTCAATGGGTCTGGAAAACAGGGCATATGTTTCAGGCCCCGTACTGGCTGCTGCCACCGGGAATCTGCATCTCTTTGATTACCCTGTCGTTTTATATGGTGGGCCGGGCCATGGATGAAGTGCTGGATCCCCGTTTGAGAAAAGAAAAAGGACCTGAATAACATGGCGCTGCTGGAAGTATCTGATTTAACCATCGGCTACCGGATTCGCGACCGACGTATCAAAGCGGTCGATTCGGTATCATTTTCCCTTCGGCGGGGGGAAACGCTCGGACTGGTCGGAGAATCGGGCAGTGGTAAAACGACCATCGGCATGTCTCTTCTGCGGCTGCTGCCAGATAATGCTTCGGTTTTGTCCGGCACCCTTTTGTTTGACGGCCAGGATCTTCTGACCCTGTCCGATGAGGCGATTCGGGCGATTCGCGGCCGCAGGATCGCCATGATTTTTCAGGCGGCCATGAACGCGCTCAATCCGGTTCAGCGGGTCAACGAACAGGTGGCCGAAGCGCTGCGGGTTCATGACCCCGACCTGAGCCGGCAGGATGCCCTGCACAAAACACGGGCATTGTTTGACAGTGTGGGAATTCCTGACAGCCGTCATAACAACTACCCCCATCAGTACAGCGGCGGCATGAAACAGCGCGCCATTATTGCCATGGCATTGAGCTGCGGGCCGTCGCTTCTAATTGCCGATGAACCGACCACTGCGCTGGACGTCATTGTTCAGGGACAGATTCTGAAAGAGATCCGGACCATCCAGGAAAAGACGCAGGTGGCCATGGTATTTATTTCACACGATATTTCCGTTGTGGCCGATATCTGCCACAATATCGCCGTGATGTATGGCGGCCGGATCATCGAAATCGGCCGACGGGAAGAGATCCTGGCGAGTCCGGCGCATCCGTATACCCGAATGCTCCTGGCCTCCAATCTGACCCTGGCCGACCATGTATATCAACTGCCGCCGCTTCCCGATCCGGACACGGCCCGGGACAGCTGCGGCGAGGAGCTGGCCGGCTGCCCGTTCTGGCCCCGCTGTCCGGAGAACAGCGCCCCCTGCCGGACCGATGTCACCCCGCGGGTCGCCCTTTCGTCATCCCACCATGTCTTCTGCCTTAACATGGAAAAAGGGTCTTCGATATGAATGCAACAGCATCGCCCATCATCAGAGTTGACCAGATCAGCAAAATATACCGTCCCCGGCACAGCCTCGGCAACGCACAACCCGCCGCCCCTGTGGTGGCGCTGAACCATGTGTCCCTCGATATCCGGCCGGGAGAGATATTCGGGCTGGTGGGAGGCAGCGGCAGTGGAAAAACCACGCTGGGACGCCTGCTGGTCAAACTGGACAAGGCCGACAGCGGCCAGATTTTTCTTCACGGGCAGGATACCACCGGTCTCCGGGGCCGCGCGTTAAAGGCGCTGCGTGCCCGGGTGCAGATGGTGTTCCAGGATCCGTATCAGTCCCTGAATCCGCAGTTGACGATTTTTGAAACCGTGGCCGAACCCCTCATTGTCCATCGTGCGGGCGATCAAGACGTCCGCGTTAAAAAAGTGGCAGACGTACTGACAACTGTCGGGTTTCATCCGGCGGAGGACTATTTCTCCCGCTATCCCCATGAATTGTCCGGCGGTCAGCGTCAGCGCGCGGCCATTGCCCGGGCCATGGTATTGGACCCGGAATTTATCGTGGCGGATGAACCGACGTCCATGCTTGATGCCACCAGTTCTTTTCAGATTTTCAAAATCCTTTCGGATCTGAGAGAAAAAAACCGGGTGGCGTTTCTTTTTATAACGCACAGCCTGGCGGCGGCCAATTTTCTGTGCGACCGCATTGCCGTCATTTACCACGGCAACCTCGTGGAGATGGGCCCGGCGCGGCAGGTGATTCAGCATCCGGCGCACCCGTACACCATGGCGCTCATCGATGCTCTGCCGGCGTATTGTCAGCATGCGGCCTGCCGGTTTTACAATGCGCTCATGGAAACGGATCGCCAGCTGCCCGATCAGGACCACTGCCCGTTTTTTGTCAGTTGCCGGCGGGCGGATCCGGATCAGTGCGCGACCCGGCAACCCGCCATGACCCCTTTGACCGATACCCACAGCGTTGCCTGTTTTAAGGCGGGATAACCGAAATTTCCCGGCATTGCCGGGCGATTCTGGATAAACACGGGAATGACCATGAAAAAGGCCGCGGCGCCATCACCGGAAAAGCATAACAGCGTTCGCCGTGTTCTATTGACGGGGATCTTCTGGCGGATTCTGTTAATCGAAGCCGTATTGCTGGTCGGGTCTCTGGCGGCGCGATATTTCTCTGCCGGCCACAACCTGACCATGCTTTTCTGGTATGCGGTCCGGATTATTCTCCTGATCACCATTATTATTGCCTTCATGGTTGTGACCCTTCGCCGGTTTCTCGATCAGAAAATTATTACCCCTCTGGAAATTATCGCCGACGCCAACCGTCAGTTCATGGCGGATGACACCCGGGGACGAACCCTGTCTTTATCTGACGATACGCCGCGGGAAATTCGTGAAATTGCGGCCACGCGCCTGAAAATGCTCAATGCGATTTTAAAAGTGTCCGGGGATCGTCTCAAACTGGCCAATTTCATCCGGGAGACTTTTGGCCGCTACATGCCCGGAAAAGTCGTTGATGAAATCCTGGAATCTCCCCGGGGGCGGCAGATCGGTGGCCGGCGGGAAACGGTGACTGTGCTGATGTCGGATTTACGGGGCTTTACCGGCCTGTCGGAAGATCGGAGCCCGGAAGATCTCGTGGGACTGCTGAACCTCTATCTCGACCGGATGTCCGAAGTGATTCACGCCTATGACGGGATTGTTGACGATTTTATCGGCGATGCCATTCTGGCTGTTTTCGGCGCGCCGGAAAAACATGACGATGATCCGGCCCGCGCCGTGGCCTGCGCCATTGCCATGCAGAAGGCCCTTCACGTTTTCAGCCGGGAAGCCATCCGGAAAGACGATCCGCCGCTTGAAATGGGGATCGGGATCGAAACCGGGCCGGTGATCATGGGAAATATCGGCTCGGAAACACGAATGAAATACAGTATTATCGGGGCCACGGTAAATGTCGCCTCCCGGCTGGAGTCTCAGACGATCGGCGGCCAGATTGTTATCGGCGAAACAACCCGCCAACTGGTCAAGGACAGTGTTCAGACCGACCCGCCGCTGCATATTATGATGAAGGGCATCCGCAACCCTCTGGTCTGCTATCCGGTGACGGGTATTGGCGCGCCGTACAATTTGACACTGTCATCTGTCGGCGGTGCTGACCCGGCCCGGCGGGAACTGCCGGTGCAGTGCTGGGAAATCAAGGATAAAATCGTTGTTCCGGAACCGATATCCGGTCGGACCATTACCCTGGACGAGCACCGGTTGACCATTGCCTTGAGCCGCCGGCTGCCGGTTCTGACCGATGTCAGGCTGCGGCTGGGCGGGGAGACGCCGCATCGGTTCGGTGATATCTATGCCAAGGTGATTGCCGTTGATACCCGATTGGATGGGCCTGTACATGTATTCAGAATCACGTATATCAATCGGAATGACTGCCGGTTGCTCCGGCGTTTTGCCCGTGAGACAAATGCCGGAGCGTAGATCCGCCGACTGTTGAAAGGAGCCGCCCATGTGCCGCATGCTGGCCATTTACGGAAAAATAAATCACTGGAAGGAGATTGTCATGGCCTTCCGCCAACAGGCCGATACCGGCAAAGTACCTCCCAGGAAAGGCATGCTTCCCGGCCACAAAGACGGCTGGGGAATGGCCGCCGCCGATCTGCGGGGAAGGGCCATGGAGACGCTGATACGCCGGCCGGGTTCCGCAGCCGACGATCCGC
Source organism: uncultured Desulfobacterales bacterium (assembly GCA_964577615.1). Classification (GTDB taxonomy): domain Bacteria; phylum Desulfobacterota; class Desulfobacteria; order Desulfobacterales; family QNYZ01; genus QNYZ01. Next base: position 46,112 of record CAZNZW010000002.1, read on the forward strand.
TCTTCGAACAGACCCTGGCCGGGATCGATCCACAGCCGTCCATCTTCATCTGTCATCTTCGTAAAGCCAGTCCGGGTATTGCCGTGACGCCGGAAAATATCCACCCCTTCCTTGCCGGCGGGTGGGGATTTGTCCATAATGGAACGATTTATCAGGCCGAAAAACTTCCCCGCGCATCTGATCTCACGCCCACTTCGAGCGGCTCCGATTCCGAGTATTTTTTTCACTACCTGCTGTCGTGCCTGAAAAACAGGGCCGAACCCCGGGAAATGGTCCGGGTGCTGTCCGGGGCTGTTGCGCAAGTGGATATCGATTACACGGCCTTAAACGGTTTTCTGGCCAACGGCAGGGACCTGTTTGCCATCCGCAGGTATAGAACCCATGCGGCGTATTATACCCTGTATTGCCGCCAGATGCCCGGCGGCGTTCTTCTGGCCTCGGAACCTGTGTCGGCCGAAGGAATCCGCCGGGAAGACTGGGCGTTGATTGAAAACAATATGATCTTAAAAATTAGCGGCGACCGGCCCCGGATTACGGCATGTCGTATCCGGTAACGCCGTCGCCCGGGAGGATTACCGATGCTCAATCCCCACCTGGAACCGACCATTGTCAGGGAAGTGGCGCCGTTTGACATTGACGGTCTGGCCATGCCTTATCCGGATTTTGTTGCCCGTCTTTACAATTACTGCCGATCCCTGGGGTTTCACAAAGGGCGCATGATGCCCTCCCGGGCGTTTTGTTCCGATGAGAATCAGGGCCTTCCCATCATTCTTCTTACCCAGCATTTCGGCGTTTTCCCGTTTAATCATGGCCGGGTGGGCGGCATTCTGGCTGTCGGGCGGCATGGGCCGCATGCCCAGCATGGCGACGATCTGGTGATTGTGCAGGCCAGTCATGTCGGGTATGACCCTGGCAGCGGTGAATATGGCACATATCGTCGCGCCCGCCTGACCGGGGATAACCGTTGCGCCTCCTGCGGCAAGCTGACCCATGTGATTGCCCCCTATCTGGCGCGCTATCGGTTTGCCCGGGATCGGATTTTTCTCAGCCGGGATGACAGCGACCGTTGCCTCGTTACAGTGAAAAATTCATTTGTCGATTTCGGATCCTGCCCGGTGGCGCATGGGTTTGTTTTACGCCTGCCCAATATGGTTGACCCGGATGCGCAGGGGCTGATCCGGCCGATTGCGGCGGCAAGCGCCACTCAGACGTATGAAATTTCCGCTGATTTCAAGCGGCGCCTGGAAGCCGGGGGCCACGTCTGGAAAACAGGGCGGGGGGCGCCCATTGGTGAGCTTCTGACAGCGGATCTTTTCTTTTTCAGAGAAAAATTTCACGCGACGGACGACGCGCTTTTGCTGGAAAGAAATCTGATCGAATTCATGCCGGCCATTGTCAGTGCCCGTTATCCGGCACTTGAGGCGGCCAAAACCAATATTCAACTGGAATTTGCCCGGGTGCTTGAGTCGATCCGCCGGTGTGAAGAATACAAAGGACGCAATCTTCTCTATATCTCCGGGCTCAATATCGATATCTCAGAATATCAGGGGGCGCCCCCAACCAGTTATTTTGTCCCCTGGGCGGCGCATGTTCAGCAGGCCGGTGCCGGTGGTGCGTCCCCGGATGACGCGCACCCGGTGGAGCAAAAAGACCTGTTTGCCGCGCTGATGGCACAAAGTCCGACCAATCCGGACCGGGCGGATCTGGATGAAAATATTCTCCGCATGCAGGAAGCGCCCCGCCTGGAAATCAGAGAAAGGGGGTAATCCGCCGTAATGCCGGCTGCCGGGAAACTGGCCGGCCGGTTTAAATTGTTTTTGTCCAGCGCGCCATGCGGTCAAATGCTTCGGTCAACTCCTTTTCTTCAGCGCCGAATGATATTCTCAGGTGGCCTTCCCCCTGGGGGCCGAAGGAACCGCCGGGAATGGTTATCACCCGGGCCTCGTTCAGGATTTGAATGGCCACGTCCCGGGATGGACGGTTGGTGAACAGATAGCGGGCCATGACGTAAAATGCCCCCCGGGGCGCAACATAGGCGAATGTGTCGGCCATCTCGTCCAGCCGTCGGCAGCAGAGGTTTTTTCGGGCCGTCAACGCGGCCGTCATCTGGTCAACACAATCCTGAGGCCCGGTCAGCGCCGCCAGCGCGGCGTATTGCGCGGGCGTGGGCGCGCAGATGGCCGATGCATCGTGGGCCTTCATGATCTCGGTCATCAATGCCGTCCCCGCGGTGAGATAGCCGACCCGCCAGCCGGTCAGGGCGTATTTCTTTGAAAAGGAAAAAACCGAAACAACATGATTCCGGAATTCGGGAATGGCCGCCGGGCTGCGCGGCATCGGGGTGTCGTAGGTAATATAATCGTAGGTTTCGTCGGATATAATGAGGATGTCCCGGGAAACGGCCAGCTCGCAAAGGGCGCGGGAATCAGCGTCATCAAAGACGGTTCCCGTGGGATTGCCGGGATTGCACAGGATAATCGCCCGGGTGCGATCGGTGACAGCCTCCGCAATGCGGTCGATATCCAGTCCCCAGTCCGCGGTGCGCAGGGGCACGAAAACAGGCGTGCCTTCGGCCAGGATTACCTGTTCGATATGAGAAGCGTAGGTCGGCGACGGGAGAATAACTTCATCGCCCCGGTCAACGACGGTCAGGATGGCTGCCATCAGGCCTTCCATGGCGCCAACGGTGACAAGTATCTCGCCGTCCGGATCGACCCGGATGTCTTTTTCTTCCCAGAGGGTGGCGGCAATGCGCTCGCGCAGGGCAGGCATGCCGGCCTGGAGGGAATATTTGCTGGCCGCCGGAGTCTGGCGCAGGGTATCACAGACCGCATCAATGATGTGGGCGGGTGCCGCAAAAGACGGCACCCCCTGTCCCAGGGACACGCACCCGCCGATCCGGCTGGCCAGAACCGGCATTTCCTTGGTTGCCGAAATTTCGATCCGGGCGACTCGGCGGCTGATTTTTGGGGCCGGTCCGGCCGGTATTGAATGGGATGTCATGGCGGAGATACTCCCTGGGGAATGTATAAAGGTGACAGCTGGTTGCGCACATCTCGTTTTTTCTGGCGTATAGGTAGCAAGCGGGGAATCCGGCTGTCAAGTGACAGGCGTTGGCCGGCGCCGGAAAAGAGGTTTTTTGCGCCCGGCTTTTCGGACTTGCCAAAGGTCCCGGCCTCCAGTATGGGAGAGGGGGCCTGGGGCCGGCTGACGCGTCCTCCCCGGCAGCGGCCATCGATCTGGTCTGTCAAATATTATTCGCTGACCGATCAAATACTCTTTACCGGCGTATATGGCGGTGTCGAACCGGCCGGAAAAGGAAAGATACCGGCCAGGACCGCCCCGGGCTAACCGAATCAAACTGAACAGCCGGCGGGGACTGTTGGCTGCCTGAAATGGACCGGCACCATGTCTTTATTCCGTTGGGTCAAACGATACTGGTTTATGGCGGGGTTGATCACCGTCTGTCTGATGACGCTGGCCGATTCTTCGGGGCGGCTCGCTTTCTGCGGACGCTGGGTGAAGGAACACCATGGGCCTGACCTGGTGATTATCTTCATTTTTCTGTTTTCCGGACTTTCCCTGCGTCTGGACCCGCTGCGCCGGGGCGGGGCGGATCTGACGGGTATCTGTCTGGCAGAGATCAATATTTTTATCGTGGCGCCGGTCGTGGCGGCGATGTTCGGCTGGCTGCCTCTGGACAGGGGCGTGATGATCGGATTGTTTCTCGTGGCTGTCATGCCGTCAACCCTGAGCAGCGGCGTGGTCATGACAGCGGCGGCCGGCGGAAATGCGGCCCATGCCCTGATGATTACGATCCTGGCCAACAGCCTGGCCGTTGTCACGATTCCCCACGTCCTTTCCCTGCTGCTGCTCACCATCGGGAAATCGGTGGTCATCTCCATCGACAAAGGCGCCATCATGCGCACGATCGGTCTGCTGGTTCTTCTGCCTCTGATTATCGGTATGCTTTTAAGCCGTTTTTTGTCCAGGATCCCGGCACGGGCCGATAAAGGGATCCATATCGTTAACCAGTGCCTGATCCTGTTTATGGTCTGGGTCGGGTTTTCCCAGGCCCGGGAGCGGCTGATCCACAGCGGGGCGACCGTTGGCCTGATCGTGTTACTGGTATTTCTTTACCATGGGTGTCTCCTTGTTTCCGGATGGGGATGGATCCGGTTATCGAAAAGGAAAAAAGGGCAGCGGGAAAGTATTCTATTGATGGGCGGGCAGAAAACCCTGCCCCTGTCGATTATTCTGCAGGTGTCTCTATTTCCGCAATATGGTCTGGCGCTGATTGTCTGCGTGCTTCATCACATTGTTCATCTGATGATGGATGGATATCTGGTCGAACACCTGAAAACATTTGACGCCTGAATCAGGAGAACCGGGAGAGACGGGCCGGTTTATCCGGTGCAAGTGAATATTATTTCATATATATTATAATATATTATTTAGTATTTTATTATTGACAATCCGTGCGTTTCTAAATTAATACTTGGCATCATCCACGGGGCAGCCATGAAACAGATGCGGCGATGCCCCTGACTGGGTGGCTGGCTGCAACATAATGATAAAAAGAGAACAATGGCCAAGATCGCACTCGCCGATAAAGCGTATCATCGTATCAAGGAATGGATCCTGGGATTTCGTTTAAAACCGGGGACCCATCTGCCCATCGGCCAGCTGGCCGAGGCGTTGAAAATCAGCCGGACGCCGGTTCGGGAAGCCCTGAGCCGCCTGGAACAGGAATATCTCGTCGTCCGGGCGCCGATGAAGGGCTTTGCCGTCAAGGGGACCGATCTGAAAGAGATCGCCGACCTGTTTGATGTGCGTACGGCCATTGAACTGCTTGCCGTTAAACAGGCCGCCAGGCGGATCAACGATAAAATCCGGAAACAGCTGGCAGCGAGCCTCAATGCAACGGCCGACTGGATAAAAAAAGGAGAGATTGCCCGCTCTCTGAAGCTTGAACAGAGTTTTCACATGAAGCTTCTGGAAGCCAGCGGCAATATTCCCCTGGCTGAAATCGGCCGGGGCATTCTCGAGCGGATCTGGGCCATTCAAACTTTCAACGTGGTGACCTCGGACATGCTGGCGCAGGCCCATGACGAACATCTGGCGATATTTCATACGTTATCGACAGGGAATCCGGAAGCGGCGGAAGCGCAGATGCGCGGGCATATGGACCAGACAACCCGCTCCCTGATGCGACGTCTGGAGGACCACAACGATGTGATTCAAAATGCCATTGCCTTTGACCCGTTGGCATGGAGCCAGGCGGGCGGGGAAGGGAGGGATACGCCATGAACCATTCCGTTGAAAATAATTCAGGAGAGGGCAGCGGCCGGTGCGGCATCATCACCGGCGCGGCCAGCGGAATTGGTCAGGCCGCCGCTCTGTACCTGGCCCGTCGGGGCGCGAAGGTCGCGCTGATCGATGTCGATCAGGGCGGGCTGAAGGCCACCGCTGAAAGGATTGCGGCTGAAACCGATCTGCCCCCGCTGGTATTTGAAACCGACGTGGCTGATGCGGCGGCCGTTGGCCGGGCAGTGGAAATGACGGCGTTCACTTTTGACAGAATCGATTTTCTGGTCAACTGCGCCGGTATTCTCAGAAAAACGCCTTTTCTCGATATTTCGTTGACAGAATGGGACCTGATGACCCGTGTCAATCTGCGCGGTATTTTCATCTGTTGTCAGGCCGTGGCCCGGCAGATGGTCGCCCGGAAAAGCGGTGCCATTGTCAATATCTCCTCCCTGGCCGGCCGATCGGTCAGCCTGCTCGGGGGAGCCCATTACACATCGGTCAAACACGCCGTGGTCGGACTTTCCCGCCACATGGCCCTGGAGCTGGCGCCTTCCGGGATACGGGTCAACGCCTTTTGCCCCGGCGCCACGCTGACGCCGATGATTACCGGCGCTGTTTCGCCGGCACAGATCGAGACCGTGGCCCGGAATATTCCCAGGGGCCGGTGGGCGGTACCGGAGGAGCAGGCGGCCGTGATTGAATTTCTCATTTCCGATGCGGCGGTAAATATTACCGGCGCCTGTATCGACAGTAACGGCGGAACTTTGATGATCTGATGACCGGAAAGGATGGTGCCGGGCGTTCGTCCGCTGGCCCCGAAACGGTTTTACGGAAAATGTGGCATAATAACCGATGAAGGTTGATCTCGCCCGCAAGGGCCGTTGAGATTGCTTTGAATCAGGAGGCATACATGGCAGACAGTAAAAAAGTATTGCTTGATCTTTATCGTCAGATGGTCAGGGTCCGTCAATTCGAGACCATGGCCGGGGAGTATTTTTCCGCCGGGAAAATACCGGGATTTATTCATCTCTCCATTGGCCAGGAAGCGAGCAGTGTCGGCGTCTGTTCCTGCCTCCGGCCTGATGACTATGTGATTACAACTCACCGGGGCCATGGCCACATGATTGCCAAGGGGGCCGATGTGAACCGGATGGTGGCCGAGCTGTTCGGCAAAAAGGACGGCTATTGCAAAGGCAAGGGCGGTTCGATGCATATTGCCGATTTTTCCATCGGTATTCTGGGCGCCAACGGCGTAGTGGCCGGGGGGCTTCCCATCATTACCGGCGCGGGGCTGTCCATCAAGATGCGCAAAACCGATCAGGTGGCCGTCTGCTTTTTTGGCGACGGCGCCACGAACCGCGGACCGGTGCATGAGGCAATGAATATGGCCTCGATCTGGAAACTGCCCGTCCTTTTTGTTGTTGAAAACAATCAGTGGGCATCCACCACGTCTTTGAAATATTCCTGCTCGGTAACGGATCTCTATCGCCGGGCCGCCGGCTATAACATGCCCGGAGAAAAAGTTGACGGCAACGATATTCTGGCGGTGCGTAAAGTCACGGCCCGGGCCGTGGCCCGGGCCCGGGCCGGCAACGGACCGACTTTCATTGAAAATAAAACCTACCGGATTAAAGGGCATTATGAAGGCGACCCGCAGCGGTACCGCACCGATGCGGAAGTCAAAAAATGGCAGTCGGATAAAGACCCGATTAACCGGTTCCGCCGGGTGTTGTTGAAAAAGAGGGCGCTGTCCAAAAAAGTGGTTGATCAGATTTCTGCTGAAGTGGCGGCTGAGCTGGCAGCGGCGGTGGCCTTTGCCGAAAACAGCCCCCTCCCCGAACCGGCCGATGCGCTGACTGATCTATACTATCAAGCATAAAGGGAGAAACAGATGACCGATAGAATATTATCCAGTTCCGCTGCGCTGGCCGAGGCGCTGCACGAGGAAATGACGCGGGACGAGAGCGTATTTATCATGGGCGAAGACCTGGTTTCCCATGCCGGTGTTTTTGGTCAGTTCAAGGGCCTTCCCGAAGCATTTCCAGGCCGGATTATCGATACGCCTATTTCAGAGGCCTGTATTGCCGGCTGCGGGGTCGGCGCTGCGTTGACCGGTATGCGCCCCCTGGTTGATTTTCATTTTTCTGATTTTGTGACCTGCGGAATGGACGAGCTGTGCAACCAGGCCGCCAAGCTCCGGTATATGTTTGGCGGCCAGGTAAAGCTGCCGATGGTTGTCTGGTGTCCGGATGGCGCGGGCCTGCGTGCCGCGGCTCAGCATTCCCAGTCACTGGAAGCCTGGTTTGTCCATGTGCCGGGCCTCAAGGTGGTTGTGCCCAGTGACCCCCGGGATGTCAAGGGGTTGATCAAGGCCGCTATCCGGGATGACAATCCGGTGATGTTTTTTCAACATAAAAAACTGTTTGCCATGGAAGGCCCGGTGCCCGAGGAAGACTATGTGATTCCCCTGGGAGAGGCGGCGGTTAAAAAAGAGGGAAAGGATGTGACCCTCCTGTGTTACGGCGCTGGATACTATCTGTGCCGGGAGGCTGCCGGGATATTGGAAAAGGAAAAGATTGACGTTGAAATCGTTGATTTGCGCACACTCAAACCGCTGGACATGGAGACGATCGCCGCATCGATTGCCAAGACCCATCGGGCGGTCATTGTCCATGAGGCCTGTCTGACCGGTGGTTTTGGCGCCGAGCTGGCTGCCCGGATCCAGGATGAATTATTCGACGAACTCGATGCCCCGGTTAAACGCGTGGCGGCCCGGGATGTGCCCATCCCCTTTTCACCGCCCATGGAAGATTTTGTGCTGCCAAGCGCGGGCGATGTGGCGGCGGCCGCCCATGCAGTCACCTATCGATAGCAAGGAGTCATCATGGCTGAGGAAATCAGGATACCCAAGCTCGGGCTCACCATGACGGATGCGGTGCTTTCCGGCTGGATGGTCTCCGCTGGAGAGGAAGTATCTGCCGATCAGGTGGTCTGTGCGCTTGAGACCGATAAGGTCTCTTTTGAAGTACCGGCGCCATGCACCGGCTGGCTGCACCCCGTTATTGCCGCCGGGATCCGGGTGGAAGTGGGAGAGGTCGTCGGCTACGTGGCGGCGGATGAAGCGGAACTGGACGATTTGAAAACCCGGTTTGCCGTGGCCGATACCGGCGCTGTTGAGGCAGGCGCGGCAGCAGCGTCGACGGAAGATGATGCTGATGCGGCACCGGCGGCGGCACCCGCCGATTCGCCGGTATCCCCATCACCGGCGGCGGACGTTAAACCGCCGCCGGTCGTGAAAAAACAAACCGGCGACCGGATCATCGCCTCACCGGCAGCCCGTAAGCGATGCGGGCAGATCGGCATTAAACTGGATGATATCCCGGGAACCGGTCCCGGCGGCCGGATTGTACTGGCCGATGTGGAAAAGTTCGCCGCGGCTGATTCCGTCCGACGCAGTACGGCGCGGTACGAATTTGAATCGGCGGTCCGGGAATCCGACCTGCTGACTGCCCGGGAGACGATTCCTATCCGGGGCATTCGAAAGATCATCGCCCGGAACATGAAGTTGAGTCAGACCAGTCAGGCGCAATTGACCCTGCAGACCGAAGCGTCGGCCCGGGATATCAGGGCGCTGAGAAAAGTGTTTAACGCCAGACGGGCAGATGATGCGCCCCGGGTGTCGTATAACGCCATTATTATCAAGGCGGCGGCACAGGCATTGCGGTTATACCCGCTGATCAACGCATCTGTCGATGGTCACAAAATTAAAATATGGAACCAGGTGCATATTGGTGTTGCCATGGATTTCGGCCAGGGCCTGATTGTTCCCAAGGTTCGCCATGCGGATACCCTGTCCATCCCGGCCCTTTCAGAAGCGCTGGGCGATCTGGCCATGCGGGCCGGAAAGAAACAATTGCTTCCCGATGAACTCGCCAGCGGCACGTTTACCATTACCAATCTGGGCGCCTGGGATATTGATCATTTTTCGCCCATTGTCAACTTTCCCGAAAGCGCGATTCTCGGTGTGGGCCGAATGGTTGAAAAACCGTGGATCCGGGATGGCGCGGTGGTGGCCGACTGGCGGATTTCCCTGAGCCTGACTTTTGACCATCGCATTATCGACGGGGCGCTGGCCGCCCGGTTCCTGAAGGCCATCAAGGATCGGATCGAAGAGACGCGGCTGATGCTGTAGTGCCGGGCCGGTCTTTCCGCGATGGTACTTTGTGATGCGAAGCGCATTTTAATAAGAAGGAGTAGGTAATGACGGAACAGCGACATATTGATATTGCTCATCTGTTTAAAAAACTGGAAGCTGATTTTCCCGAGGCGCTGGGCGCGTTCAAAGCGTTGAGCCACTCACTTGAACAGGATGGCGCCCTGGACAGGAAAACCAAAGACCTGATCATGGTGGCCCTGGCCTGTGCCACCCGGTGTGAAAAATGCATGGCCGTTCATATCCGTAACGCCGTCATGAATAATGCCGGTAAAAGGGAAATCCTGGAGGCGGCCATGTTGAACGTGCTTTTCAAGGGCGGGACGGGGATTATGGACATGCATGTTATCTATGAGGAATTGTACAATCATTTTGACTAACCGCCAGGCGGTTTCGGGCGCGTGCGGGCGGCGGCAGAAGAAATACCGGCGGTAACCGGGAAAGGCCGCAATCCATGTGGATTGCGGCCTTTGGTGTTTAGTGGTGGCGATGCAGGGATTTGAACCCCGGACACTGCGGATATGAGCCGCATGCTCTGACCACCTGAGCTACATCGCCGATTCTTTGCGTCGCTATCTACCAGCGCCGGGGGTTGGAGTCAAGCCAAAAACAGCTGAGTCACCCGTAATTTTTCTTCCCGGTCTTTTATGGTCTGTCCCGGTTACCGGGCGACAGAGCGGATCACCTCAACGGAAAATTCTTCGATGTCAGATGGCAGATTTGCAAAAACAATCATAAATGGCGCTGTTTTGCCAGGGGGCACTTTGAGACTGCCGGCGCCCGCTTTATTTGACAGGTTTTTCTGTATGTCGGCCAGGGCTTTGGTGCCCAGATCCTGATCAGAAAGGGAATTGCCGCAATAAACTGATCGGGCCTTGATCAGTTTTCCCCCCTTGGCAAAAATGTTGCCTTTGATCAGAATCGATCCCCGGGGCTGTTTGTACTGATTGAGCACTTTGCCGGTAATGACGAACAGCCGTCCCGAATTATTGCTGGTGACGAACTTGCTGTCGATTCCCACTGTTTTCAGCTGCGCGTTACCCGGATCATTGGCCACCTGCTGCGTGCCGGCGCCCATCATGTTGCTCAAGTAGGGAATTTTAATTCCCATCATATTGAATAGATACAGACCGCCCAGCAGCAGCGCTATGAGTAAAAGGGCAATCAATGACTTCCGGCTTTTCTTTTTTGGGAACGCGGCGTCTTCCACAACAGGGCCCAATGTTTTGGCTTCGGAGTCTTTGACGGGATCTAATTTCAGCCTGGCAGTTGTTTTGGATTCCTCCGCGGGTGACGTGCTGTCCAGAGGAGGCGGCCCGGCCGCGGCGGATTCAGCCGGCTTTTCGGCGCCTGTTTCAGCCTCGTCGGTCAGGGTCTTTTCCATTGCCATGTCAATGTCTTCGAAATCGAGGCTTCCGGATTCAATCGCCGGTTGACTTTTATTTACATCCGATAAATTTTCTTTGGAAGGCAGGTCCCCCGCTTTCGGGCTCTGGCTGTCTATCTCCAGATCTTCCAGGCTCAGGTCATCCATGCCCGGATCGGCCATTCCCTGGTCGCTCAGGCCCATATTTTCCACGGCCAGGGTATTGTTGTCTGCTTCCATGAGAGACTCATCGGTGACTTCCGCCGGCGCAAGCAGCTGGTCCAGAATGGGGAGGTCGATCTCGTCATCTTCGCTGTACCCGTCTTCCAGGTCGGGGCGTTCAAGGTTGACGTTAAGCACTTCCGCCTGTTTTCCCTTGTCAGTATCCAGCGTAATACTGACATCCTTGTCAAAGGCCTCTTTCGGGGCCGGGGCCACTTCTTCGATGTCTTCTATCTCAATATCCAGTGGCTCATCGGTATTGGGGGACTGGTCTTTGGCGTTTAACGGCGGTTCTGCCGGCTCGGCCGGCGCGGTGGCTTTCGGGCCAGGATCCAAATCCAGATCAAGCATGTCTACCTGTTTCGTATCCAGGCCAAACGCCTCATCCAGGCTTTCGTCTTCAAGGTCGTCAAAGTCCAGGTCAAGTCCTTCGATTTGCTGAGTGTCCAGAGAAATCTCCTCCGTGGATGGATCGGGTATTTCCGGGTCCAGCTGATCCAGTTCAAGGTCAAGATTCTTGATTTGTTTGGTGTCCAGGACGAAATTGTCATCCAGGACCTCGTCTTTACTATCCGGCTGTTCCGGTTCGAAATCGAAATCGATATCGTCAATCTGTTCGGTACTCAGAATATCCTCTTCAGTAGAGCCCTCTGCTTCAGAAGCTTCGGGAGCGGCTTCGGGGATCTCCAGTTCTTCCAGCTGGATACCGAGATCGCTCAGTTGCTGTACTTCCGAGATGTTTTCTCCAGTGGCCGCCTCACTCGGCTGGGGAGGTATCTCTTCGATATTTTCCAGTTCTAAATCAAGGTCCTGAATCTGAATGGTGTCCAGATCGATATCACCGTCCAGTTCCACGTCTATATCCGGATGCTCAGGTTTGGATGCAGACAATTCTGATTTGAACATTTCATCAAGTTCACCGTCAAGATCGGATAAGTCCAGCTCTTCGGATTCCACCTCATCGATCAGGCTGTCCAGCGCCATGCCAGGTTCACCGTCGAGATCCATTGATTCCGATTCCGGTGCATCGCTTTTGTCGACAGACAAATCAGACATCTCATCGTTTCCGAGAATATTATCGAGTTTATCAGAAAGATCGCTAATTTCCTGATCTTCTGTCGTCGTATCCATTGAATCGGTGTTTTGTGCTTCTTCGCTCAATGGCGCCGCCTGCGGCTTATGGGTATCGGGTCCCAGAAGCTCGTCAAGTCCGGCGGTCAGGTCAGCCATCTCAATATCTTCAGAATCAGTTAAAGATGCTGCCGCAGGGCCGGACGGCATGGCTTGTATTTCTGAATCAATGTCCTCAAGCTGGATTGAATCAAGGTCAATGCCGCCATCGGGTACTGGAGGTTCATCTCCCGCCCCATCAAGCTCGTCGCCAAGAGTAGACAGGTCCAGGACATCAATGTCCGGATCATATCCTGCCGGGTCCGGTTCATTCGTGTCTGTCGCACTTTCCGCCAGGTCGCCGGATAACAGATCGAGGTCCTCATCGAGATCAGATAAAAGATCATCCTCTTCCTTCAGGCCGGGCTCTGCCATCCCTTTCGCCTGATCTGTTTCATCCGTTGCGGAAAGAAGATCATCCATCTCATCTGAACCAAGGATTTTATCCAGTTCGTCAGTTAGATCGTGCATGGTCGGGTCTTCGGCCCCGCCGGTAGCCGGGGAGTCCAGGTGTTTCCCGTCCGTTGTTTCGTCCGATTGTGCGAATAGCGAAGCGGCGCCCGCCGCCGCTCCCAGTGTTCCACCGATCCCCGCTGCCAGATTCGATATTTTGCTGCCGCCGGGTTTTGCTGAAGACGCTGCATCGGGGACATCCGGTGTTGCCTCATCCGTCAGTTCCGTTCCGCTTGCCCGGGGCGACGGGGGGGGAGATTGGACATCTTCGGCAGAAGGGGGAAAGGCAACAAAAAGATGCTGGCATCTGGAGCATTTAACCCTGGACCCCGATGGCTTGATGCGGTCGTCATCAAGGAAATAATCCGTAGCGCACTGCTTGCAAGTAATGATCATGTTAAGCTCCTGTGAAAGAATCGAGCGAATAAAACACAAATATCGGTGTGTCCGGCATTAAAAAATATTAATCAGGCTAGCAACAAGCAATATGCATGCCATAACATAAAAAGGATGGGCCGTATTTCCTGGTACAGGCAAAAAAAGCGTCAATATTTGTATTGTACAAGGCTTTTATAATACATCAACCAGACAAAATAGTTTGTAACGCCAAGAAATAATTGACTAAAACCAGATATCCGGTTGACCCGTCCATGACCTTGGCGTTAGAGCCACATAAAAGCGATATTGCCGATCACGGCACCCATTGCCATTTTCTCAATCAATATATATTAATAAAAACACTTCTTTGTCTTCTAAAGCAACAATGGCGGGATTTGTCAAATTAATTTTATGACCGGCGCGCATGCGTCAGCCGCTCTCCAGGGGGGGGATAAAAGAGATAATTTTCCTTACAATCCAAATTTTGTCTTTCCGAATACAATATCCGTATTGATTTTGGGAGAAAGGTGCCGCCGGGTTATTCGTCGCAGCCCGTTAAAGGCCTGTTTCTGATAATTTTTTAACAAGTTCTGTCTGCAGCTCGGATAGCTTTGCAGGAATATCCACGTTGATTTTAACAAACAGATTGCCCCGGCGATCCGTATTCATGATCGGCAACCCCTGGCCTGCCAGGCGCATCTGGGTCTGGTGTCGGGTACCGGCCGGAATTTTAAGCCGTTTTTCACTGCCGTCCGGCGCTTGAATGGTGACATGGGTGCCCAGCAGAGATTCAGTCAGGCGGATGGTGCGGTTCAAATAAAGATCGGTCCCCTTGACGGAAAAATCAGGATCGGGTGTCATCCGGGCTTTAATATACAGATCCCCGGCCGGGCCGCCGTATGCGCTCGGTTCGCCCTTGCCCGCCAGGCGCAGTTTTTTTCCGGTAATCATGCCTTTGGGGACTTTGACGGTTAAATTTTCCGACCGTCCGTTGTGCTGAAAATTGATGTTCTTTCGGGCCCCGCTGAGTACTTCCGCCAGCGTCAGGGGCAGTTCATAGACCAGATCCGTCCCTTTGGCCGGGGCCTGCCGTGATCGGCCACAGCCTCCCATATTTCCAAAAGGATGGTTCCGGCCACCGCCGGAGGTAAACCGGAAGCCGCCCGGTTTTCCGCCGCCAAATCCGAATTCACGAAAAATATCGCCGAAATCAAAATTACGGAAAATATCTTCCTGGGAATACCGCTGCTGGAATCCGCTGGAACCAAAAGTATCGTATTGCTGCCGCTTTTCCTTATCACTTAGCACCGCATATGCTTCGCTGATTTCTTTGAATTTTTCTTCCCCGGATTTGTCGCCCTTGGTGTGATCGGGGTGGTATTTCATCGCCAGTTTGCGATATGCTTTTTTAATTTCATTTGCAGATGCGTTTTTCTCAACGCCTAGCGCTTTATAGTAATCTGAGCTGGCCATAAGGTTGCTTTTCCTGTTGGGTAAACCGGTTGGCATGTCTGGTGAACTGACGGGTTCAAAGTAATTAAAAAACACATGATGTCAAGGGAATGAATCTTTTTGCCGGCCGGGCTTGCCGGCATTGAAAACCTTCAGGGCTACCATCAGCACGGAGATGGCGGCTGGCGTGATGCCTTCAATCCGGGAGGCCTGGCCCAGGGAAGCGGGACGGACCCTGCCCAGTTTCTGTTTTAATTCATTGGACAGGCCTGGAATATTTCCGAAGTCAAATTGGGGGGGTAATTTGATCCGTTCCAGGTCTTTATAGCGTGCAATTTCCCTGCGCTGACGTTGGATATAGCCTTCATATTTGATTTCAATCTGTACCTGATCGGTCACCTGGGCGGGCAGCGGCCGGGCGGCCGGGGCCAGGGCGTCGACCGCCTGGTAATCCAACTGGGCCCGTTTGAGGAGCTGGCTCAAATGGACGCCGCTTTTCAGGGCGCTGCTGCCCCGGGCGTCAAGGTAGGCATTAACCGCCGGCGTCGGTTTGATAACGGTATGCCGGACCCGGTCCATCTCGGCGGCGATCATTTTTTCGCGCGCGCGTACATCTTTGACCTTATCGGCGTCAATCAACCCCAGTTCATGACCGATTTCCGCCAGTCGCCGATCGGCATTGTCTTCCCGCAGAATCAGTCGATATTCGGCTCTGGAGGTGAACATCCGGTAGGGTTCCCGGGTGCCCCGGGTGACCAGATCGTCGATCATGACGCCCATATAGGCCTGGGACCGGTCGAGAATAAACGGCGGACGCCCCTGCAGGCGGCAGGCGGCATTAATGCCGGCCCACAGCCCCTGGGCCGCCGCTTCTTCATACCCCGAGGTACCGTTGATCTGACCGGCCATGTACAGGCCGTCGATGGCCTTGGTTTCCAGGGTGGCTTTCAACTGCAGGGGATTGACAAAATCGTATTCAATGGCGTAGGCCGGGCGCATGATTTCGGCCGATTCCAGACCGGCCACCGCCCGGATCAGGGCGATCTGGATTTCCATGGGCAGGCTGTTGCCCAGACCGCTGGCATAGATCTCATCGGTTTGAAGCCCCTCGGGTTCCAGGATGACCTGATGCCGGTCCCGATCGGGAAATTTAACGATTTTGTCTTCAAAAGACGGACAGTAGCGGGCTGAAACCCCTTTGATTTTTCCGCTGTAGAGGGCGGATCGCTTCAGGTTTTTTTCAACAAGCCGGTGAACTGTTGAATTGGTATATCCAATATAACTGGGCAGCTGGGGCAGGGTGATTTTGTCGGTAAAGATCGAAAACGGGCGGGGATCAGGATCGGCGGGCTGGGCCGTGAAGGCGGAAAAATCGATGCTCGTTTTTTTCAGCCGGGGAGGGGTACCGGTTTTCATGCGGCCCAGCTCAAAACCGAGTTGTCGCATCTGGGCGGGCAGGCCGTAGGATGCAAATTCACCGGCGCGCCCGGCTTTGTATGAATGAAAACCGATATGGACCCGTCCGCTTAAAAACGTGCCCGTGGCCAGAATTACCGCCGGAGCCAGGTAACCAAACCCGGTCCGGTCGATGACCCCGGTGACGCGCCCCCGGCCGGCACCAGATGTTGAAGCAGACGGAGATTCTTCGACAACCAGTTCTTCAACGAGGCACTGTTTCAAATCCAGACCGGGCTGTTTTTCAATAACAGCCTTCATGACCGCGTGGTAGCGGCCTTTATCGTTCTGGGTGCGGGAAGAGTGGACGGCGGGGCCTTTCTTGGTGTTAAGGACCCGATACTGAATGGCGCTCTGGTCGGTCACGCGGGCCATCTGGCCGCCGAGGGCGTCGATTTCCCGGACAAGCTGGCCCTTGGCCATGCCGCCGATGGACGGGCTGCATGGCATGGCGGCCACCTTGTCCAGGTCGATGGCCAGAAGCAGAGTACGATGGCCCATCCGGGCAGCGGCCAGAGCGGCTTCGCATCCCGCGTGACCGGCACCGATCACGATAATATCGTACCTGTTTGAATAATATGCTGTCATGGGGTACCATTCACATTTAATTTAACGGGCGGCCGCCCGGCCATCCGGCTGAAATCCGGCAGGCTTGACCGGAAACCCTTATGTCTGCGGCATAGTATTACCCCGCCAGAGCGAGGTCAAGGATGACTGATGGACACTGATAAAATCCGCTATTATGACCTGAATGCCTATTTGCGTGCGCACTTCGGCTGCCGGGTACAGAAAATCACCGTTGATGCGGGGCTGACCTGCCCCAACCGGGACGGCACGGTCGCCACCGGCGGGTGCATCTATTGCAATTCGAAGGGGGCGGGTACTGGCGCGCATGCCCGGGGAATGTCGATCACCGAACAGATTCTTTCCGGTAAAGCCTTTGTCGGGCGCCGTTACCGGGCCAATAAATTTATTGCCTATTTTCAGTCTTTTTCCAATACCTATGCATCGACAGAGACCCTGACGCGGCTGTACGATGAGGCCCTGTCCGTCGAAGGCGTGGTGGGGCTGTCCATCGGTACGCGGCCCGATTGTGTGTCCGATCCGGTTTTGTCACTTCTGGAATCCTATGCCCGGCGATGTCTGGTCTGGGTGGAATACGGCCTGCAGAGCGCCCATGACGATACGTTGCGCCGCATCAACCGGGGCCATGACTGTCGGTGTTTCGAAGATGCCGTCGCCCGGACAAAGGGGCGGGGAATCAAAATCTGCGCCCACCTGATCCTGGGACTGCCCGGTGAAAATCGGGAGCAGATGCTGCAGACCGCCCGGGCTGTCGCGGCCATGGGCATCGACGGCGTCAAACTGCATTTATTGTACGTTGTACGGGGGACGCCCCTTGAACGAATGTATCATCAGGGCGGGTACACCTGCCTGGAACGGGACGAATATGTGTCTCTGGTGTGCGACGTGATCGAGCGCCTGCCCCCCCATGTTGTCATCCAGCGCCTCACCGGGGACCCGCATCCCGAAGAGCTCGTGGCGCCGCACTGGCCCCTGGACAAGAACCGGACCCTCAACCTGATTCGGGAAGTTTTAGTGCGCCGGGATTCCCGGCAGGGAAAAAAGTATGAGCCGGTGTAGCCGGGTTTTTCAGAAGCGGCATTGACATGCCGGGCATCCTGAATGGAATATTGGGTTGAATTTGAAAGCGATTTTTTCTATACTCATCCGCTTAACCACTATTTATGCATAGATAAACTACGAGGTCCCATGACACTTCCAGATGGTAAAGCCGCCGATAATTTTGACCTCTCATTCAAGGTTTTTCATGAGTTGATGGCCAAAAAAGTCAGCAATATTCTACTGCTCTCCAGTCCGTACGATGCGTTTATTTTAGAAGAAGAAGGGCGCCTGGCCGAGCGGATTATCAAAGAATACCGTGGCCTGAATCTTTCCCGTCCCCCCCGGCTGACCTGGGTGTCTTCGGCCCGTGAAGCCTTTTCCCGGCTGGAGAAAAAGAATTTTGACTTTGTCATTACCACGCCCCGGGTGGATGGCATGGAACCCCATACCTTTGCCCGCAGGGCCAGGAAGAAGTACCCGGAACTGCCCATCTTTCTTTTAAGCCACAATCATGCTGACATGATGATGGACCTTGAGGACGATACGCTCGACCTCTACGAACGCATCCTGTTCTGGAACGGTAACGCGGATCTGCTGCTGGCCCAGGTCAAAAACGTTGAAGACCGCTGGAACATCGCCCGGGATACCGAACTGGCCAGGGTCCGGGTGATTATCATGGTGGAAGACTCGCCTTACTATTATTCGTCCGTTCTGCCGCTTTTATATAAAGAGATTGTCCTGCAGACCCAGGCGGTGATGGAAGACGCCCTCAACGAAGAGCACCGCCTGCTGCGGATGCGGGCCCGCCCGAAAATTTTAACCGCCGTCTCCTTTGAGGAAGCGGAAAACTTATATCGACAGTACAAGCCGTATCTGCTCGGTGTTTTGTCCGATGCGCGGTTTCCCAAGAACGGGGAAATCTGTCCCCGGGCCGGCATCGAGCTGTTGTCGATGATCAAAAAAGACTCGCCGGATGTGCAGCTGTTGATGTTCTCTTCGGAAGAAGAAAACCGGGAAAGAGCCGAAGCCATCCCGGCCATGTTTGTCAACAAGAGCAGTCCGGCCCTGCATACGCATATCCGGTCATTTTTTGTCAAATATCTCGGTTTCGGCGAGTTTATCTTCCGCATGCCGGATGGCCGGGAAATTGCCCGGGCATCCAACCTGAGGGAAATGGAGAAGGCGCTGCCGTCCATTCCCGATGAATCCATGCTCTACCATGCCGAGCATAATCATTATTCCACCTGGCTGATGGCCCGGGCGGAAATCATGCTGGCCACCAAGCTGCGGCCTTATAAAATCGCCGATTTTTCCAGTATTTCCGATATCCGTAATTTTCTGGTGTCCTGCTTTCACGAACGGCGCAAAGGGCGTCAGCGCGGAATCATCACCGATTTTGATTCGGCGGATTACGATCCGGATATTGACTTTGTCAAAATCGGGCGGGGATCATTGGGCGGCAAGGCCCGGGGACTGGCGTTTCTGTCTCAGATTTTAAAGGAATCCGAGGTGCTGCAGGAAAAATTTCCAGGCGTCAATATCATGGTTCCGGAAACCATGGTCGTATCTACGGAAGGTTTTGACGCCTTCATGACCGAAAACCGTCTCGACGGGTTTACTTCGTCCGATCCCAGCGATGAAGAAGTCTGCCATATTTTTTTAAATGGCCGGTTCCCCGACTGGCTCTACCGTGATCTGCAGAAATATCTTGAATTCAATACCTTTCCCTTGGCCGTTCGGTCGTCGAGCCTGCTCGAAGATGCCTATTTTCATCCCTTTGCCGGTATCTACCGCACCTATATGCTGCCCAACAATGATCCATCGCTGGAGCGGCGCATCGAGCAGATGGTGAAGGCGATTACCTGTGTGTATGCATCGACATTTTTAAAAGACTCCCGCTCATTTGCCCGCAACACGCTCCACCGCACCGAGGAAGAAAAGATGGCCATCGTTATTCAGCGGCTCATGGGCGAAGCCCGCGACGGGTATTTCTACCCGACCCTGTCCGGCGTGGTCAAATCGTTTAACTTCTATCCGGTGGCGCCGATGGCATCCGACGACGGTATCGCTCATGTTGCCATGGGGCTGGGCAAAACCGTGGTGGACGGTATGGATGTCTTGCGTTTCTGCCCGAAATACCCCGAGCTGCTGCCCCAGTTTTCCACGGTGGATGATATCCTTAAAAACGCCCAGCGATATGCCTATGCGCTCAACATGAACCAGTTGCCCGAAGATTTTGTCCATACGGATGATGCCACCCTGGTGCGGATGGATATTGATGATATTTCCGATCATCCCGCGGTGCGGTACCTGAGCAGCACCTACCTGCCCCAGGACAACCGCATCCGGGACGGCTGGCAGCCGGACGGCTATCCAGTCATGACGTTCGCCCGGATTTTGAAACATAACGATTTTCCGCTGCCGGACATTTTGACCGAAGTACTGAAGATAGGCCGCAAGGGGCTGGGCGAGCATGTTGAAATCGAGTTTTGCGCCCATATCTATCCGGAAAAGGACCGGAAACCGGACTTCAGCCTGATTCAGATCCGGCCCATGGCCGTGCGGTGGAAAAAAGACGGCATCCACATCGGTAAAAAGGAAATCGACCGGGCGGTGATCCATTCGGGTCAGGCGCTGGGGCTGAGCCGGAAAGACCGGATCACCGATATTGTCTACGTGAAGCCCGATGATTTTGACCCGAACAAAACAGTGGAGATGGCCAGTGAGATAGGTGCCTTTAATGCCAAGCTGGAACAGGCCGGGCGAAAGTATCTGCTCATTGGCCCGGGCCGCTGGGGATCGGCGGACCGGTGGCTGGGGATTCCGGTAACATGGCGGCATATTGCCGGTGTGGATACCATCATCGAGACCTCTGTCAAGAACCTGCACGCCGACCCGTCCCAGGGGTCGCATTTTTTCCACAATATCACTTCCCTGGGGATCGGATATATCACTGTCCGGCCGGAAGCAGGGGATCAGATCGACTGGCAGTGGCTTGACCGCCTGCCTGTGGTCGAAGAGAAAGCCCATGCCCGCCACGTTTCACTCGACCGTCCCATGTGCCTGATGATCGACGGTCATAATGCCCGGGCGGTGCTGATGCCGGAAGACGAAAACACCGAAATGGAAAACGATGCCTAAGAACAACGATCTTTTTACCCGGCTGAAACAGAAGTACCGTCGTCCGCTGACGCTGACGGGCCGAAATTACCGCACGGCCCGCCGGATGCTGATTGACACCGCCGATATTCTCAATGCCGGGAAAATCAACTACTTCCTCGACGCCGGTGGTCTCCTGGGTCTTATCCGCGACGGCGACCTGATTCCCTGGGATGATGACCTTGATCTTTCCATCCCGGTGACGGAACTGCCCAGGTTGAGGAAGCTGTACGGCCGGTTCAGAAAACGGGGCTGGCGGATCAAGGAAGATTCCTTCATGCCTGCCGACGGCCCCTGCTGGCACAAAGGCGATTCCCGGTCGGTCAAGGTCCGTAACTCCTATTTTTTATGCTTTGGGCGGGGGCGGATTGTCATGGATGTGACCCTGACGTATCGGCACGACGGATATTTCTGGCGGGGAGCCATGGGGAAAATATGGCGGATCCCGGCCGTCTACTTTGATCGGCACGACACGATCGAATACGCCGGCCGGCAGATCCGTATCCCCGATCAGGTGGAATCCTACCTGACATTTCTCTATGGCAACTGGCGGGTGCCCGATAAAAATCATGACCCGATCAAGAACGACGGGAGCCTGTATGGCGACCTGGATTTACCGGGCGGTAATTCATCCCATCATGCGGGAACCCGATGATTGTCTATTTTGACACCCTGCACCTCTACTACCTTACCCAGTATCTCCCCGTGTACCGGGAGCTGGCCCGCCGCCGGTTATCGGTGGTTTTTGTTTTTTATCGGAATCCGGCATCTGATGCAGCGGCCAGATATATTATTGACACCGAGGAACTGCCGGCCGTCTGGGTGGATACGCCCGAAGACGCGGCGGCGCTGTACCGGCGGAAGGGCCCCGACTGGGTCGTTTTCGGCAACGGATTTGCGCCGCTGGCGAAACTGGGCTCCCCAACCCGGACCGCCCAGCTTTACCACGGGATCGGAATGAAGAACGATGTTTACCAGCCGGGGCTGATGAAAATGGATATCCGTTTTACCGAGGGACCGCACTATACGGATATCCTGGCCCGCCTTTTTCCCGGGCGTCCGATGTGCGAGGTCGGGTACGCGAAACTCGATCCGCTTTTCGGTCCGGCGGAAGACCGGCCGGCTGTTGATCTTGCCGGGGCGGGGCTGTCGTCCTCCCGGCCGACGCTGCTCTATGCGCCGACTTTCTATCCCAGTTCCATCGAGATGATGCCCGACGACCTGCCGGCCCGTTTTGCCGGGTTCAACCTGATTGTCAAGCCGCACATGTTTACTTACAGTAAACCCCGCTACGAAAAACAGCGCCGGAAACTCGCCAGATGGGCCACGCATGCCAATTGCCTGCTGGTCGAAGCCGCCGCGTTCAACCTTCTGCCGTACATGAACACGGCGGACCTGATGATCAGTGATGCGTCTTCGGCGTTGTTTGAATTTGCCGCCTTGAACAAACCGGTGATCTGGTGCGATTTTTTAAAGCTTCGCTGGACATACCGGGGGCCTTTCCGGTATCGTTTCCGGCGACGCATGGATCAGCGGATAGACCGCTATTCCGATATCGGCCGGCATGCGCCGGATTTTGAGACGCTCGGGGCATGCGTCAGGCATCAGCTGCGGCATCGCGGCCAGTTTGAAGCCAAACGCCGGGAATACACCGCCCGGCTGATCGGTGTGACGGACGGGCGCGTATCCGTGCGGATTGCCGATTATCTTGAAACCACGGCACAATAGCACGCAAAGGGGATGAAATGAATCAGACCACGCCCCATCCAGACGAGCGGCAGCGTCTGTCTGTCATTATTGTCGCCCAGGATGAAGCGGACCGCATCGGTCGCTGTCTGGCGTCGGTGAAGCCCATTGCCGACGAAATAATTGTTCTCGACAGCGGCAGCAGCGACGAAACAGTGGCAGTGGCCCGGCAGTTTACATCGCAGGTGCACGAAACCGACTGGCCGGGATACGGGCCGCAGAAACAGCGCGCGCTGGCCATGGCCACCGGCGACTGGGTCCTGTCCATCGATGCCGACGAGGCCTTGACCCCCGCGCTGCAGAAAGAAATCGGGAACCGGCTGCAGACACCGCCGCCGGAGATCGCCTATCGCCTGCCCTGGGCCGTTATTGTTTTCGGCAAACGCCTCGATCATGGCCGCAGCGCCCGGGCGCCGCTGCGGCTTTTTCGCCGCGAGGGCGCCCGCTTCAGCGACGACATGGTCCACGAAAAAGTCATTCTGCCGCCGGGTAAGATCGGCCGGCTGACAGGACGCCTGAACCATTTTACGCATCGGGATTTTGGCCATTATCTGGGTAAAAATGCGAAGTATGCCTGGCTGGGCGCCCAGAAACGGTACCGGGCCGGAAAAAACGGCCAGGGCCTGACCGGTGCTGTTTTCCGGGCGCTCTGGGTGTTTATCCAGGTGTATATTATTCGCGGCGGTTTTTTAGACGGCCGGGTGGGGTTCCTGGTGGCCGTTATGTACAGTCAGGGGGCATTTAATAAATATGCCGGTCTCTGGACCCTGCGGCGCGGGGATCGGATGAAGAAACAGAATCGGCCATAACCCGGCTGCCGATCCGGCGGCCAACAGGACTCTCAAACCGGACCATGCGATCGTATCTTCTCTTTGCGACCCAGTTATATGCTTTTGCGATTCTGCGACCGATTCAGGCGGCTATCCGGCAGCGGGGGGACCGGGCCGCCTGGTTTGTGTCTGATACCTTGAAATCGTATCTCCGGGCCGACGAAACGCTGCTGAAGACAATCGCCGCCGTTGAAAAATATCACCCTGCGGCCGTTTTTGTGGCCGGAAATGTGGTGCCCGATTTTTTTCCCGGGATCAAGGTGGAAGTCTTTCACGGGTTCCACGTCTGGAAACGGGACCCGGCGCGGGGGCATTTCCGGTTGCGGGGATTTTTTGACCTGTACTGCACCCAGGGGCCGGATACGACCCGGCATTTTGAGGAACTGGCGAAAAAACACGGTTACTTCCGGGTTGTCGAGACCGGCTGGCCCAAAATGGATCCCCTTTTCAGCCCGGAGATTTTTGGTCAGGATGTCGTTTCCACTCCAGCCGTCGACCGATCCGATCCCCGGCCGGTTATCCTCTTGGCGTCGACCTTTACCCCCCGGCTCAGCTGCGCCCGGCCCCTGCGGGAAACGGTGGCCGCCCTGGCCGCCACCGGAAAATGGCGCTGGATCGTGAATTTTCATCCCAAGATGGATCGGTCTGTGGTGGCCGATTATCAGTCGATCCAGACGGATGATCTCAGCTATGTCGAGACCGATGATATCGTTCCTCTGCTTCGTCAGGCGGATCTCATCGTCGCGGATACCTCCTCAATCGTCTCCGAATTCTGTCTGCAGCAGAAGCCGGCCGTCACGTTCCGAAACCGCCGGCCCGGCGCGCATCTGATCGATATTTCCGATCCGGATGCGCTGGCGCCGGCCATTGAAACGGCCCTGTCCCGGCCGCCGGCACTGATGACGGCCATCCGGGAGTACGCCCGGCGGATTCATCCCTGCCGGGACGGGCAGTCCAGTGTCCGGGTACTGGCGGCCGTGGATCAATGGATGGCGGCCGGGCGCCGGGGGCTGGCGCGTAAACCGCTCAACCTGGTGCGCCGCCTGAAAATCAGAAAAGAGATGGGATATTACCGCTGGAGATAGGCGGACCGGTGTGGTTTCGCGCCGGTTGCTTTCAGCCGGGTTCTGTTTTCAATCTGAATCTTCTTCCTGTCTGAGCCGGGGATAGATTATTTCCCGGGCCCGCGTCAGGTGGGAGACCATATCGATTTCCGTCCAGATCAGGTCGTCTATTTTATCCACCCGGACGGGGTCCTGCCGGGAAATCGTGGTCAATGCGGTTTCGTAATCGATCTGCCGGGCCAGGGGGATGTCCGCCGCGTAGAGGCGGCAGATCCGGGTAAATGTACCAAGGGACAACCGGGTGATGCCGGCCAGTTCGCCGAATACCTGTCCGAGAGCCGATCTGTCTTTGGACATCTTCACCAGCACGCCGTCCGTATCGGTTTCGATATACACTTCATCCCGCGAATCGGTACGGCCGCTGGCCAGAACCACATTCCGGCCGTCAGTCTGCTGGAGGTGCTCAATCGCCCGTTTTTCATAAAGGAGATCGGATTCCAGAAGAAGAAAATCCGTGGTGATCAGGTCCCGCAGGTTGAAAAGCGTATAAAAACTGTTGGTCTGATCGTAGATCGGATTTTTTCTCAGGATGATGCGGGCATCCCGGGCGGCAAGGGCTTCATAATAACCGGCCTCGTATCCGGTCCCGATGATGAAACGCTGAATGCCGTTTTCCGACAGAATGCGGATCGATCGTTCGATGAGCGTGACTCCGCCGATTTGAATAAATCCCTTGGGATGGCTGTCGAGATGTTCATTGATGCGCAGGCCCAGGCCGGCGGCCATGATGACGGCGGTGTTGAGTTGCATGTTTTTTCCCGTTTGATGACGTTTATTTCTGGCTGTCCATACCATGTCAATGGGGGTTGCTCAATATCGATTTATTTTGCTATCATCGCCCGGCATCGGAAAGGATTTGATGGCGCCGATATAGACACCGGGCCGGGAATGTTTCTTTTGGCATAAAGAGTGGATGGATCCGGAAAACAACCGGCGGAGATTATTTTTCGGCAGACGGGATTGAAGACAATAGATATGAACGGACACAGACGCTTTGGCCCCCGGATGGCGGCCCGCGGCAGGCTGTTGCGCTGGGCCGGCGGGTTCACGGTATTCAACGCCCTTGTACTGATGGCGGTCATCAGCCGGTATTTTCGCTTTGCCGGATCGATCGGCGGTGCGCTGCCCCTGTTTTACGCGGCAACCATTCTCATCGGGCACGCATTTTTTCTGGCCGGCGGGATCGGGCTGGCGATCCTTGTGCCGGTTATTCTGATCTGGCCCAATCGGTTTTTTGTCTGGGGCATCGGGGTGTCAGCGGCCCTGGCCGGGATTGCCGGTCTGATGCTTGATTTTGTGGTGTATTCCCAGTATCGCGTTCATTTGAATAAAGTCATGCTTGACCTGATCATCAGCGGCGGACGGGATGTTTTTGATCTTGCCTGGCAGAACTATCTGATGGCCTTTGTGGCTGTGGCGGGTATTCTGGCTGTTGAAACTGTGGCGGCCTGGCTTTTATGGCGAACGATTGTTGAACGGTCGCGTCGCCTCAAAGGGATTGCCATTGGCCTTATAGTCGGTATCTTTTTCCTGTCCGCCGGCCATGGGATCCATGCCTGGGCGGATGCCACCTGTTATCGTCCCGTCACCGCCATGGACCGCCATTTTCCCCTTTACTATCCACTGACAGCCAAACGGGTATTGCAGAAATACGGTCTGGTCGACCTGACCCGCAATCGGGTCCGGCGCCAGTTAAAAATCCATGCTGTCGCCGGAAAAACCATCCGGTATCCGCTCAGTCCACTGACCTTTGCCCCTGTTGATAAACAATTAAATGTGCTGGTGATCGCCATTGATTCCTGGCGGTTTGACATGCTGACCCCGATGGTAACCCCGCACATTTACCGCTTTATTACCCGGCACCCGGCCTGGCGGTTCAACAACCATTTGAGCGGTGGCAACGGAACCCGGATCGGTATTTTTTCGCTTTTTTACGGTTTGTCCGGTGTGCATTGGAACGCCATGGCCAATGAGCAGACCGGGCCGGTCCTGATCCGTGAGTTTTTGAAGCGGAAGTACCAGATGGGCATATTCGCCAGCGCCAAACTGACCACCCCGCCGTTCAACCGGACGGTGTTTAACGACATTGAAAACCTGCGGTCATTTTCCAGGGGGACCGGCGCCTGGGGGCGGGATCTGAATGCGCTGGCCGACTGGTCGCGCTGGATCAGGGCGCGCGATCCAGCGCGGCCTTTTTTTGGATTTCTTTTCTTTGATTCGGCCC
This sequence comes from uncultured Desulfobacterales bacterium, assembly GCA_964577615.1. Lineage (GTDB taxonomy): Bacteria > Desulfobacterota > Desulfobacteria > Desulfobacterales > QNYZ01 > QNYZ01. The sequence continues at coordinate 72,840 of CAZNZW010000002.1, forward strand.
ATGCCTATACGTTTCCACCGGATTACCCCCGGATTTTCAAGCCGGTCTGGGATGAGGTCAACTATCTGTCCCTGGGACCTGATTTTGATCCGCTGCCTTTTCTCAACCGATACAAGGTGGCGGTTCATTTTATCGATTCGCTGGTCGGGCAGGTATTGTCGGACCTCACGCAATCCGGTCTGCTGGAGAATACGATAATCATTTTTACCGGCGATCACGGGCAGGAGTTCAACGATAACAAACGCAATTTCTGGGGACACGGCGGCAATTATACAGACTACCAGATCAAGGTTCCTCTGGCCGTTTACTGGCCGGGACGCGGTAAAATCACTGTGGATTATCCCACCAGTCATCTGGATATCGTTCCGACCCTGATGCGGGATGTCTTCGGATGCCGCAATCCCATTCCCGACTACAGCGACGGCCACCATCTGCTGACACCCGGCGGCCGCGACTGGCTCGTTGTGGGCGGGTATTTCAACTATGCGATTCGGGAGCGCGACCGGATCACCATGTCGTATGCCACCGGAAACTACGAAATCTTCGATCTGACCAATGGCGTGCTTAAAAACGCCAAGCTGCATTACAAAGTGGTTAAGCAGGTCATGGATCAGGCCGCCCGGTTTTATCGGGGGCCGTCATCCTGATGGAAAGGGAAAGACCACTCGCATGAAAAAGAAGCTGCCTTTCGATCATCCGCCGGAAAGTGTCTGTATCCTGCGACTGTCGGCCCTGGGGGATGTCTGTAACCTGGTACCGGTGATCCGTACCCTGCAGACCCATTGGCCGGCCACCCGGATTACCTGGATTATCGGTCGACTGGAATCCCGGCTGGTGGGAGATATTCCAGGCGTGGAGTTTATCGTTTTTGATAAAAAGGCTGGACTCCCCGGTGTTTTACAGCTAAGAAAAACCCTTGCCGGGCGGCGGTTTTCCGTCCTGCTGCACATGCAGGCGGCGCTGCGGGCCAGTCTGGTCTCCCTGGTTGTCCCCGCGACTGTCAGAGTGGGGTTTCACCGCAGCATGGCCAAGGATTGTCAATGGCTGTTTACCGGCGCCACGACCCGGGCGCTGACCCATCCCCATGTGGTGGATGGTTTTTTTTCGTTTCTCGAAACCATTGGTCTGCCGCAGCGGGATCTGAGATGGGATATTCCCCTTCCGGAAGCCGCACGAAAAACAGCGGAACGGCTGCTGGGAGAACTGACAGCGGGTTATATGGTTGTCAGCCCGTGCAGCAGTGTTCGCCGGCGCAACTTCCGTAACTGGCCGGCACGTAAATATGCCCGCCTGATTGATGACGCGGCCGACCGGTACCAGGTGCCAACGGTACTGACGGGCGGGCCCGGCGCCGGGGAAGGGGATATGGGCCGCCGGATTGTTGCGCATTGCCGCCACCGGCCGCTGAACCTGATCGGCCGCACGGACGTCAAGGCGCTGCTGGCGGTAATTGCCGGCGCCCGTGCCGTGGTATCGCCCGATTCGGGGCCGGTTCATCTGGCCAACGCCGTGGGCGTGCCGCCGGTGGGCCTGTATGCCGGCAGCAATCCGCTGCGCACCGGCCCGTATCTGCACCGGGAGTGGGTGGTCAACGTGTATCCCGAGGCGGTCCGCCGCCGCTTTGGAAAATCGGTGGACGAGATTCCCTGGGGGAAACGGGTGCGGGACCCCGATGTGGTGGATTTAATCCGCCTGGCGGATGTATCCGCAAAACTGGACCGGGTGTTTGCCGGAAGGAATAATCGTTTATGATTCAAAATAAATATTTTCGGAGCAGCCTCATCGCCCTTTTGATTCTGTTTCCGGCAATGGCCAACCTTTACAAGAACATGGGGAGCGGCACCCTGATTCTGCTGACCCTGGCCGGGCTGGGGGTTGGTTTCCGGTCTCCCCGGCCGGTATTCAGTCGCGCTGAAAAGTGGTTGATGGGATTTTTTGTTGCATATCTGTCGGTTTACCTGCTGTCGGCCGGGCTCCATGTGCTTACCGGGGTATTGGGAGAGATCCGGGGCCGCCACTTTGAGAAGGAAGCCTACCTGCTGACCTTTATTCCGATCGGCTTTTTTTTCCGCCGCCTGCAGGTTCCCCAGCGGGTTCTCTGGTGGGGCGTTTCCCTGGGGGGGATTCTGGCCGGATGTTATGCCATGGCTGATTTCGGCTGGATTGATATCGGCTACCGGGTGCGCGGCGCCTACAATCCGATCATGTTCGGGTGCCTGTCTCTGACCATGGCGTTTATGGCGATCCAGGGATACCGCTTTTTCCGCCGGCGTCATGTCCTGCTGGTCAGCGTCCCGCTGGCCGGCTTTTTTCTGGGGACGGTGGCGAGTATTTTAACGGGCAGCCGCGGCGCCTGGATCGCCACGGTTGCGTTTTTCGGGATCACCCTCTGTCATCTGGGGAAGAATCTCAGGCGCCTGGAACTGGCCCTGATCGCCGGCACCTTCTGTCTGGCGCTTCTGGGCGCGTATCTGGTGCCGTCCACCGGCGTGGCCGATCGCTTTCACCTGGCCCGGAATGATCTTCAAAAATATGCCCGGGGAGATGTGACGGTCGAGAACAGCGTGGGCCTGCGGCTGGCATCGTGGAAAGCCTGCCTTCAGATGGTGAAAAAGCATCCGCTGCTGGGCATTGGACCGGGGAATTACCGGCCGACCATCGTGGCCATGTCCAAAGCCGGCCGGTTACCCTATGCCGTGGATGTCTATTATACCCAGCCGCACAATATTTACCTGGCGGTGCTTGTGGACAGCGGTATTACCGGTCTGGCGGTGCTGCTGGCGATTCTCTTTCTACCCGTGGGAATATTTTTTGACCGGATCCGCAGGACAAAGCCCGATCCGCCGGCCGCGGCCTATGCCGGGCTGATCCTGTCGGTCGGATACATCCATTTCGGACTCACCGAAACGATCTTTGGCCGCAACCTTTTCGTGGCCTTTTACGTGATCATGCTGTCGATGCTGCTGACCTTGTCGGCGGCCAGTGAAACTGCGGCCGGGCAATAATCATCCGGCGGCGGCGGGGCCGGCAGACTGCCGGGTATCGGCCGGATAACTGCCGAGATTTTTCAGCGTAACGGTCAGTGCGGCCATCTTTTTCAACACTTCCTGAACGTCTGCATCCTGCCCGGATCCTTCGAAGTCAAGGAAAAAACAATAATTGCCCGGATCGGACCGCAGCGGCATGGAGGCAATCCGGGTGAGGTTGATCCCTGCGTCGGCAAACAGGCCAAGGGCGGCATACAGCCGGCCGGCGCGGTGAGGCGTAACAAAAATGACCGATGTTTTGTCGCCGCGCGCCGTACATGGCCGGGGGGAAATCAACAGGAAACGGGTGGAGTTGGCCGGTCCGTCCGCGATGCCTTCTTTGAGGACGGTAAGATCGTACAGATCGGCACACAGGCGGCTGGCAATGGCCGCCGTGGCGTGCGGGTTTTCCCGGGCCAGCATTTTGGCGGCGCCGGCCGTGTCGTAATACGGATACGGTTCCATCTGGTGGCGTGCCAGAAAATGGCGGCATTGGGCCAGTGCCTGGGGATGGGAATAGACCACGCGAATATCTTCCATACGCGTGGATGCCGGTGCCAGCAGACAGTGGTTGACGGTAATAATCGCCTCGCCGGTAACGTGCAGGGGTGTCTTTGTCAGCAGATCGTTGACCGGGGTCACCGCCCCTTCCAGGGAGTTCTCCACCGGCACCACGCCGATGTCCAGGTTGCCGGTTTCGACTTCCCGGAACACATCGGTAAATTCGGGGCAGGGGAGGTAGGCGCCGTCCGGCACCAGACGGCGGGCCGCCATCTCGCTGAAGGCGCCATGCTCGCCTTGAAAGGCCACCAGGGGACGGTCTTTTCCCTGGAGCCGCTTGCTTTCTTCTATAATGGTCTGCATCAGCTGCCGGGTAAATGTCCGTTCCACCAGGTCGCGGCTCATGCGGTCGATCCGGGCCAGAATGTCCTGTTCCCGCCGGGTGTCGGTGACCGAGGTTTTGAATTTTTTGGTGCGCAGGGCCAGGCCCATCCGTTCCTGCAGCAGGACCAGCAGTTCCCGGTCAATTTTATCAATATTGGCGCGAATTTCATTGAGTTTCATTCGATTGTCTCTCTTCGAATTAATAGGTTGCCGCCGGTTTTTCAGATGAATACCCTCTTTACAGCGCGGTGGCCCAAAAAACAAGTTATCCGATGGTGCCCAGGTAAATGGCAATCGGTATGGTAAAAATGCTGAGGATGGTCGAGAGCAGAACCATGCCGGCGGCAAAGCGGGAATCGATGCCGTAGCGCAGGGGCAGCACCACCGAGAAGACAGCCGAGGGCAGGCAGGAGGCGATCAGGATGACGGCGCGGGCCGTGCCGTCGATGCCGAGGATGGAAACGGCTGCCCACCCGGCCGCAAATCCAAAGACAAACCGGAGGATCAGCCCGGCGATGAGGTGCGGGTCGGGGCGCAGGCCGTGTTTGTTGAGTGAGCATCCCAGGGCAAAAGTGGCCAGGGCTGGCGCACTGGCCCCGCAATATTCGATGGCCCGCAGCCAGGTAGACGGCAGGTGGACACCGGCCGACCGGCCGGCAAACCCGATGACAACAGCCCAGAGCAGGGGGGATTTGACCATTTCGGCCAGCCCTTTAAACGTAAAACCCGCGCTGACGACGAGGATGCCGATGGTGAAGATGTATAAGGTCTGCACCTGATCGTAAATGATGATCAGGTTCATGGCGGTTACCCCGCCCCACAGTTCCATCAGGGGGATGCCGAGAAAACCGGAATTCATAAAAATAATGGGAAGGGTAAAAGTCCGGAAGTCCAGCCGGAACCACCGGCAGTAAAGTGCCGAAAGAAGCAGAAGGGTCAGCACGACAATACTGACGGCCGCGCCCATTTTCAGGGTCTGGACGAGGTTGATCCTGGAGGTGATCAGGGCGTGAAAAACGAGCATCGGCATGAAGAAGTCGGTTACGGACCGCACCAGCGTCTCCTCGTTGAGGGCGAACAGGCGGGAGAAGGCAAAACCGCCCAGAACGAGCAGGATCAGCGGCAGCAGCATATAAAAGGAATCCACTATCATGGTCGGTCTCCGTGGCGCGGCCGGTGAATGCAGGGAAAAAACTAGGTTGTCCAATGCCTACCCGCCGGGAATCGGCACCGGAGGTAATTTGTTCAGGAAACGGCCCGGCCGTTTATCGAAAAAATGATGTTGACGGCAAAGAATAAAGCCCTTGCGGAAAATGGATGACATCTGCAAGGGCTTTATTCTTTAATGGTGCCGAAGGCCGGAATTGAACCGGCACGGGCGTAGCCCACTACCCCCTCAAGATAGCGTGTCTACCAAGTTCCACCACTTCGGCATATTGGGAAAACGATTATTTGTCTTTCTGGGTTCCTTCCGATGTGCTCGTGCTCGGCGGAGTGGCTTTGTCTGCGGATTTTTCCGGTGTTGCCGATGAGGTTTGCGCAGCGGGCGTCTCGACGCCGGTCATGACGGAACTGGTCGTCTGGTGGCTGGATACATACGCCAGCGCCAGCGATGTGGCCATAAATACAACGGCTGCCGCTGTCGTGGCCTTGCCCAGGAAGGTGGATGCGCCCGTGGAACCAAACAGGGTCTGGCTGCCGCCGCCCCCGAATGCGGCGCCCATATCGGCGCCCTTGCCGGTCTGCAGAAGAACGATCATAATCAGTGCGATACTGACAACAACGTGGAGAATAATTAAAAGAATCGACATAATTTTTCCGGTTTTTTATTTATAGCAAATCAGTTGGCTGAATGTTTCCGCGTCAAGACTGGCCCCCCCGACCAGCGCGCCGTCTATATCCGGCTGGCTCATCAGCTCCTTGACGTTATTCGGTTTAACGCTCCCCCCATACAGGATTCGAATGGACTTGGCAAGTGAATTTCCAAAATTTGTTTCAATCCATTGTCGAATGGCCGCATGGACGCTCTGGGCGATATCGGCCGTCGCGGCTTTTCCCGTACCGATGGCCCACACCGGCTCATAGGCAATAACCAGCGAAGCCAGCGCTTCGGCGGTAAAGCCGTCCAGCCCTTTTTTCAGCTGCCGCTGCAGGACCGGCAGCGTTTTGTCATCTTCACGTTCACTGGCGGTTTCGCCAATGCAGAGCACGGGAACAAGGCCGGCATCGATGGCCGCAGCTGTTTTTCTGTTCACACCGGTATCGGTTTCACCAAAATACTGACGCCGCTCGGAATGGCCGATAATGACATATCGGCAGCCAACGGCCACCAGCATTGCCGGGGAAATCTCACCGGTAAATGCCCCTTCGGTTTCCCAGAACAGGTTCTGGGCGCCCAGGGTCACCGGGGTGCCACTGATTTCGGCGGCCACGCCGGCAAGAGCGGTAAATGCCGGCGCCACCATCACATCCACGTCCCGGGTATCCTTTACCAGGGAAACAAGCCGGCGGGCGGTTTCGGCCGCCTCGGTCTGGGTTTTAAACATTTTCCAGTTTCCGGCAATCATCGGTTTTCGGAGAGACATAGCCACCTCTGTCTGATCTGATCAGTGTTTTTTGCGATAAAAATAATTATGTAAAATCAATACACTATGTCAATCAGGATTGTCCGACCATGGCTGCCAGATCCAGCAGGCGGTTGGAATATCCGGTTTCGTTGTCATACCAGGACATGACCTTGACCATGTCATCGATGACGTAGGTACTGAGCGAATCCACGTTTGAAGAAATGGTTACGCCATTGTAGTCGATGGAGACCAGGGGCTCTTCGCTGTATCCCAGGAGCCCTTTCAAGGGGCCTTCGGCCGCTTCTTTCAGGGCGTTGTTCACGTCTGAAACCGTTACGCCTTTTTTCTCAATGTTGACGACCAGATCCACGATGGACACATTGGGCGTGGGGACGCGGATCGCCAGACCGTTGAGCTTGCCGGAAAGCTCGGGCAGCACCAGGGCGACGGCTTTTGCGGCGCCGGTGGTTGTCGGGATCATCGACATGGCGGCCGCCCGGGCCCGGCGCAGGTCTTTGTGGGGAAAATCGACCAGGCGCTGGCCACCGGTGTATGCATGCACGGTTGTCATCAACCCCTGTCTGATACCAAAATTTTCCAGCAGGACCTTGGCCACGGGGGCCAGACAATTGGTGGTACAGGAGGCGTTGGAAATGATATGATGGGTTTTGGGGTCGTATTGGCTTGAATTGACGCCCATGACAATGGTGATGTCCGGCTCCTTGGCCGGCGCTGAAATGACGACTTTACGCGCGCCGGCCGCCAGATGCTTGGCGGCACCTTCCCGGTCCCTGAAAATACCGGTGCATTCAGCCACGACATCGACTCCGTTATCCTGCCAGTTTAATTTGGCCGGGTCGGAAATTGTTGTGTAGGGAATGGCCCGGCCATCGACAATAATGGCGTTGTCTCCCGTTTCCACCGTGTGCGCCAGACGACCGTGAACCGAGTCGTACTTGAGCAGATGGGCCATGGTTTTAATATCCGTCAGATCGTTGATGCCGACAACGTCCACCTCGGGGTGGGCCAGGGCGGCCCTGAATACCATACGGCCGATACGGCCGAACCCGTTTATACCGATTTTTACGCTCATGATTTCTCCTTATGTGGGTAAAATTTGGATCTGTTTCGATGCCGGGACGGTTTTTTTCGTCAGTGCCCGGAGCAATTGTGACCAATGACAGGGGGGCAGCCCGTCAGCACGACTCTCGCTTGTTTCCCTTTAAAATCCGTGACGCCATCGCGATACTTTTCTTCCCGTATTCTTCAAGTGCCTGGACCATCTCCGTCAGGTTTTTACCCTCCCGGGTATCGATTGCCTTAATCAGGATGGGGAGGTTGACGCCGGTCAGCACCTCCACCCGGTCCTCTTCCAGAAACGAGTAGCTCAGGTTCGAAGGCGTCCCGCCGAACATGTCGGTTAAAATTAAGACCCCCCGGGGGTGGTATACTGATTTGATTCCCGCACTGATTTTATCATGCAGCTTCTGGACATCATCCTTTAAATCAATGGATATCGCCATCACGGATTCAGGCCTGGCGCCGATAATAAATCCGGCGGCATCGATCAGTACCGAGCCGATCTGTTCATGGGTGACAAGTAATATACCAATCATTTTCAATCTTTCAATAGTGGTTGATATGATTTTTTAATTACGGTTAATATCCCGATGCGTGACCACGACTTCGCGATCCGGACGGGCAATATGCGTGTATACTTCCTGCGCAATGACCACTGACCGGTGGTGGCCGCCGGTACATCCAATGGCAATCGTCAGGTACGCCTTTCCTTCTTTTTTATATAATGGCATCAGATAGTCAAGCAAATCCAGATAGCGGGCCATAAATCGGCTGGTCTGGGCGTCTTGCAGGACGAATGATTTCACCTGCTCGGCCGTGCCGGTCAGGGGCCTGAGCACCGGATCAAAATAGGGGTTCTTTAAAAAGCGGACATCCATAATATGGTCGGCATCATGGGGGATGCCATGCATGAAACCAAATGACATAATATGGATACGCATGGGAATGTCAATGTTGTGGGCCCGGGCAATCTGCTGGATAACGCTTTTCAGGTCGTGCACCGTATATCGACTGGTGTCGATAATCCGGTCCGCTTCATTTTCCAGGTGGCGCAATTGTTTTTTGTCTGCCTCGATACTCGCCAGAAGGTTGGTCCCGTCGTGAAACGGATGGTGCCGCCGGGTTTGACTGTAACGCTGCATCAGGGTTTCGGTGTCTGCGCAAAGGAAAAGCAGGGTGAACGCAAACCCCTGTGTTTTCAGATTGCGGATAATATTCTGGTATGAATTGAGGAAATTTTTTTCCCGTGAATCCATGACAAACGCGTAGCCCTTGGCCGTCAATCCCCTGCTTGTAATCAGTTCTGTAAATTTAGGTAAAAGGGCCATCGGCATATTGTCCACACAATAGAAACCGGTGTCTTCCAGGGCCGCGAGTGCGGTGCTCTTCCCGGAACCGGCATGGCCGGTGATGATAATGAACTGCAGTGATTCGGAAGGCGAGGGCACCGGTTAAAAATCCTCATCGCTGGACTGGATAACCGTGTATACTTCATCGGCATTCCGGGCGTTTATCAACGCCTGACGGAACAGGTCGTTTTTTAACAGCCGGGAAATCCGGGCCAGGAGCTTGAGGTGCAGGCCGGCGGCCTCTTCGGGCGCCAGGAGGAGAAAGAAAATGTACGTCCGTTTGCCGTCAATGGATTCGAAATCGACGCCTTTGCGGCTCAAGCCAACCCCCATCACAAGGGAAGGCAGGCCTTTCAGTTTGCCGTGGGGAATACCGATGCCATTGCCGATACCCGTGCTTCCCAGCCGTTCGCGGCTCATGATGCCCTCTACCAGGGTGTTTTGATCCGTATGCGTCAGCTGCGCAATGGGGGTGATTAATTCCTCGATCACCCCCATCTTGTCCGTTGCTTTCAAATCGGTGACAATGGCTTCTTTTTTCAGCATGTCTAACAGTTTCATGGGGAAACTACCTGTTGGGTTGAATCAGTCCAAAGTCTCCGTTTTTGCGCCGGTATAATACATTAACCGTTTCGCTGCGGGCATCCGTAAAGACGAGGAAATTATCTTTGATTAATTCTAACTGCATGATCGCCTCTTCGATGTCCATGGGCTTGTATTCGATGGACTGGACGACGATGCGCTGGGCGGTTTCGGGTGCCGCCGGGGCTTCTTCGGTGAGCGCCTGTATTTTTCCCCGTCGCTGGCCTTTATGGTCACGGACCTTTTCCCTGTTTTTCTTGATCTGAATATCTAATTTGTCCATCACTTTATCGATGGAAGAGTACATATCCTCGGTTTCTTCCTTACCCATTATATTTAAACGGTCACCGATAATGTTAATCTCTGCCGTGTGACGAAATTTTTCCACGGAAAGAACGACATTGGCACTGGCCGGATTGTCCAGATATTTATCGAATCGATCCAGTTTCGAGCTGACGTAATTCGACAGATGGTCTGATGGTTCGATTTTTTTAAAAGTAACAGATGTTTGCATGCAGGCCTCCTTTTTATTAAAGAAACAGTTTAAGGGTGCGCCTAACGGGGGTGAGACAGTGTTTTTGTTCCTGGGTTGCCAGTTGACTGTATCGGGTGGTCTGGGAAAATATCGAAATACGCCGGGCCTTTCTGCGCAATGAGGTTTTAACCGATGCGCGTCGGAGGATTGGAATCGGTCATTCATGCAGGCGCATGATGGATCAACAAAGCTGTTTGCGTTTGCTCGATGGTAAAATATTAAGCAGTTCCCGGTATTTTGCAACTGTCCGTCTGGCAATATTGATGTTGTCATTTTCTAAGATTTCGCAGATTTTCTTGTCGCTGTATGGTTTTTTCGGGTTTTCCGATTCAATAATATGTTTGATTTTATCTTTGACGCTGGCCGAAGCAATCGCCTCGCCATGAAATCGATTGATGGGACTGTTGAAAAAATACTTCAACTCGAAAATGCCCTGGGGCGTGTATGCGTATTTGTTGGTTGTGACGCGGCTGATTGTTGATTCATGCATCTCAATATCTTCGGCCACATCCCGCAATACCATCGGTTTTAGGTGGCCGACGCCCTTTTCGAAAAAATCCCGCTGAAAACGCAGAATGCTTTCCATGACCCGGTAAATGGTTTTTTTCCGCTGGTAAACGCTTCGGATGAGCCAGGTGGCCGAGCGAAGTTTTTCGCGGATATACTCTTTTTCCTTGCCTGATACCTGGTCGGCTCCCGTGAGACATCTGCGATAAAGCGCATTGATCCTCAATCGGGGCAGGCCGTTATCGTTGAGCAGGATGACGAATTCGTCGTCGTATTTATAAACATGCACATCGGGCGTGATGTGTCGCGGCGGTTCATCTGAATATAGCCGCCCCGGTTTGGGTTCCAGCCCCTGGATGATCTTAACGGCCTGCAGTACCTGCTGGCGATCGGCGCCGAGCGCCCGGCAGATGGCGGTGATGTTCCGGTTTTCGAGATTTGTCAGGTGGTGCGAAATAATATCTTCCACCAGGCTGTTTTCCAGCCCCAGGTGTCTGGCCTGGATCAGAAGCGATTCCGGCAGATTGCGGGCGCATATGCCCAGTGGATCGAACCGCTGCATTAAGCCGAGCACCTGCTCGACGGTTTCCGGTGACGTGGTGACCAGCCCGGCAATTTCATCCACGGAGACATCCAGATACCCATCGGCAGTCAGGTTTCCCACAATCAGACTGCCGATTTCTTTTTCCAGGTCACTGGGGCCGGTCATCATCAGCTGCCAGAGCAGGTGGTCCTGCAGGGATTGTTTTTTAACCAGAAAACGGTCAAATTCAGTATGCTCCCGCCGCTCGATTTCATAACTGGTCCGGCCGGGGGTGTTGTATTCATCGATAAAATTACGCCAGTCGACGTCGTCGGGGATATTGCCGTCAAACTCGACTTCATCCGGGCCTTTTGTTTCAGCGGTCTCGGATTCTTTCTTAACCGGTTGTATTTCTTCCTCAACAGCTTCTTCGAGTACCGGATTCTCCTGCAGTTCCTGCTGAATTGTTTCCATCAGCTCCAGGCGGGATAACTGCAGAAGTTTAATCGCCATCTGAAGCTGGGGCGTCATCACCAGCTGCTGGGTCAGTTTGAGTTGTTGTCTGAGTTCAAGAGCCATTTTATGATAACCGAAATTCGTCCCCTAAATAGATACGTCTGGCGGTTTCGCTGGCGGCGATCTTTTCCGGAGATCCGGATTCGATGACTTTTCCATCACTTAAGATGTAAGCCTTGTCGCAAACCGTCAAGGTTTCCCTGACGTTGTGGTCTGATATCAGGGTACCGATGCCACGATCTTTCAAATGTCCGATGATTTTTTTAATGTCGATGACAGCCAGCGGATCAATCCCGGCAAAGGGCTCATCCAGCAGCATGAAGGCCGGATTCGTGACCAGGGCCCGTGAAATTTCCAGCCGGCGTTTTTCACCGCCGGACAGCACGGCGGCTTTCTGGCTTCCCAGATGTTTGATACCCAGCTCTTCAAGCAGCTGATCGGCTCTCTTTTTCTGATCGGCACCGGACAGCGGCATGGTTTCAAGAATGGCCAGCAGGTTCTGGCGGACAGTGAGTTTTCGAAAAATGGATGTTTCCTGGGGCAGATAGCCGACCCCTTTGCGGGCCCGCTGGTACATGGGGTTATCGGTTATATCCACGTCATCGAAAAAAACCTGGCCGCTATCGGGCCGAATCATGCCGATGCTCATGTAGAACGTTGTTGTTTTCCCGGCGCCGTTGGGCCCCAGAAGGCCCACAACACGTCCGCTCTCTATATCCATGTTGACGGAATCGACCACGCGGCGTCCGCCATAGGTTTTCTGAAGGTTTTTTAATGCGAGCCGGTGCACCGTTGTCTATCCTAATGTTGTCATGTGAACGTTTTTTGGAAAACTACTGTTTCTTAAGCCCTTTGTCCGGATAAATGATGGCTTCCACCTGCTCTCCCTCGTTGCGCTCCACGTGAATCTGGCCATCCGTCCACATGACGATTTTATTCCCGGTAATAAAAGTATTGCCGCTGGATACCTTGGCCGGGGTGCCGGTGAGAATGATTTTTTTATCCACCAGCCTGTATTCGGCCCGTTTGGCAAAGGCAACGCGGTTATCCATCCGGATCTTGACGCTTTCCATCGCAATAATCCGTTCAATGGAATTGTCGCCCGGACTCGATTGTCCCTCAACCAGCGAGCCTTTTTTAAAAAAGAGTTTCAAGCGTTGACAGGTAATCACCGTATCTCCCTGAACCGCCCGGACATGTCCCTTGAACTCGGCGGTGTTTTTCGTGCTGTTGGCTACCAGTGTATCCGATTTGATCTGTATTTTATCCTTTTCGGAATGGATGTTCGAATACAACGGATTTTCATCTGCCCCGGCGGCCTGAATCCAAAAGCCGCCGCTGATTAAACCGGCTGTTGCCAGGATCACGACAAGCAGCCCCCCTAAACTAGAATAATAATTTTTTGTCTCCACTGAAGATACCCATGACGTTGCCCTTAAAAAGGGACTGGTTTTTGGTTAAATTGTAAATCATGGAGTCGGCCATCAAAGTCGATGATCTGTCTGTAATAGCCAGCGGCGTCGGTGATGTCAACGTACGGCTCCGGTCCTCGTATCTTAATGCGTCGGTAATCATTTTATAATTCTTGTTAATTATAACGACATTTCCAGATACCTCAATATCTTTTGTGTCGGTCTGGATCGTTCCCCGGTCGGCCGTCAGCTTGACTTCGCCGCCATCTTTTAAAAAAAATATGACGGAAACATCTTTCAGCCGGGCCATTTTTTTATTTTTGACCATTTCCGCCGACGCGGCTTCCAGTTTCCATTCCGTTCGACCTTCGCGGGTGGACACCTGGTACAATCGATTCATGGATGTCTCCGAATCCGGCGTATTTTGATGCGGGGCCGGCGGTGGTGGAGGCGGTGGCTGGCGATGGCGCATCAACAGCGCCGTCATCGCCAGAATACCAACAATCATCCCGACGGAAACAAACAGAATAATGGTTCGACTCTTCAGTTTCATAGGATATGTTTTCGATTTCAAACGCTCCCGTTAAAATTTGAAATGGCCGGGCAGCCGATCTCTTCAGTCAATAAACCGACGGTGCTTTATCTGGCCAATCATCGGTTCCCACAGATGCCGGGCTTTTAAAATCGCGTCACAAACTTCACGAACCGCGCCCCGGCCTCCGTTCAGGCGGGTAACCGCGCCGGCCGCCTGCCGGACGTCTTCGTGGGCATCCGCAACGGCGATGGGCAGGGCGACCCGGGCCATCAGGGACAGGTCAGGCAGATCATCGCCGATGAAGGCCATGTCGCTGGCGGCGATTCCCGTTTCAGCCACCAGGGCGTCTAAAATATCCGCTTTATGCCGCAGCCCGTCATAAACCAGCCGGATCCCTAAATTTTCACATCGATGCCGCAGCGCATCGCCCATGCGGCCGGTGGCGATGCATATCTTTATATCGGCCATCTGCAGCAACTTCAGGCCAAATCCGTCTTTGACATTAAAAACTTTTGTTTCACTGCCATCGTCGTGGTAAATAATACTCCCGTCGGTTAAAACCCCATCCACATCGAGAATGAGCAGGCGAATTCGTTTTAATGCCGCTTCGGCACCGGCGGTGAGAAAATTCATCCGGGCTGCCCGATTGCCCGCCGGATGGCCACCAGCTCTTTTAAAAGCGGTTCCAGGGCGGTGAGCGGCAATGAATTCGGGCCGTCGCAGAGGGCCTGATCCGGATCGGGGTGTACTTCCATGAAAATGCCGTCCGCCCCTGCCGCAACGGCGGCCCGGGCCAGCAGCGGGGCGTATTCGCGCTGACCGCCGGAGCGGTCGCCGCTTCCTCCGGGGAGCTGGACGCTGTGGGTGGCATCAAAAATAACGGGAACGCCCGTATCCCGAATGATCTGAATTCCCCGAAAATCAACAACCAGATTGTTATATCCGAAACTGGATCCGCGTTCTGTCACCGTCACCTGCCGGTTGCCGGTGGAATAAATTTTTTCTGTAATATTAGCGACATCCCAGGGGGATAGAAACTGGCCCTTTTTAATATTCAGCGGCTTTTTCATTCGGGCCGCGGCCAGAAGGAAGTCCGTCTGACGACATAAGAAAGCGGGTACCTGGATAATATCAAGTACTTCGGCCGCAACGGCGGCCTGCTCGGCAACGTGAATATCCGAAATGACCGGGACGCCCAGCCGATGTTTGACTTCGGATAGAATTTCCAGCCCTTTTTCCATGCCGGGGCCGCGGAAAGAGTGGATGGACGTCCGGTTGGCCTTGTCAAAGGATGCCTTGAATATAAAGGGGATGTCGAGTTTCCGGGTCAGATCGCGCAGGAACCGGGCTGTTTGAAAGGTAATGTCGGCATTTTCAATGACACAGGGGCCCATGATAAACACCAGTGGATGGCCCTGGCCGATGGCAATGGTATCAATATAAATCGGGTGAAAGGTCATTTTTTCTCTTTCGGTACAGTTTTTGCAATGTCTGAAGACAAATTTATATGGTCTCATCTGAAATGTCAAGCTGTGAAAATATCGAAAGACCCCTTGATTACGGGGAGGATACTTGTTATCTGCTTGTTTTACGGGCGATTGAGGCTGCCCGAATGGAAAGATATTCGCGACCATCTCAACCGGTGGTCTGATGATGACCTTGTTTCGGTCAGATCCAATATGTATAAATGAGGATATCCGTGTACGCTTATTCACAAAAAAAGAGCTATAAAAAGCGGTTGTTGGCTTTTTTAGCCGTTCTGTTTCTGCTCCCGATTCTTTTTATGCTGGTGACGCGTCTGGAGGGAGAAAAGCCGGCCGTGACCCTGAACCTCACTTCACCGTATCTGGGAATCTTAAAAGAGTTGAAAGTTAAGATCAGCGATCAAAAAAGCGGCGTGCGAAACGTCCGTATTGCGCTCAGCGAAAATGGCAGGGAAATTGATCTGCTTGAAGAGCATTTTAACCAGGGCGGGCTTTTCCTGGGCGGGGGGAAACAAAATGTGACGCTGACAACAAAGATTGAACCCAAAAAGCTGGGTTTATCCGAAGGGCCGGCCATTCTTCGGATTGTGGTTCGGGATTTATCCTGGCGGGGCTGGCTGCATGGCAACAAAACCACCATCGAAAAAAAAATAAGCATCGACTTTAAACCGCCGGTGGTGACGGTGATCACCCGGGCGCACAATATCAACCAGGGCGGCAGCGGACTGGTTATCTATGAATTGTCCGAGAAATGTCCGGTCAGCGGCGTTCAGGTCGGCGATCGGTTTTTTCCGGGGTATACCGGGCTGGTGGAAAAAGATACGGTCTACGCCGCTTTTTTCGCCCTGGCCTTTTCCCAGGATACGGCCACGCAGATTTTTATCAAAGCGGTGGATGCGGCGGGTAACACCACCCGAGCCGGTTTCCCGAAATATTTGAAAAAGAAGCGTTTTCGAAAAGATAAAATAAATATCAGCGATCGTTTTCTGGAAACCAAGATGCCCGAATTTGATGTTCCCGAATATACGCCGGGCGACAAAGCGGCCGGCAATCCGCTGCTGGACAAATTTCTATTTATTAACAAAACGCTGCGGCAGAAAAACGCCGCCCGGATCATGACGGTCACGTCCCATACCGAGCCGGCCATTTTGTGGAAAGGCGTTTTCCGGCGGCTGGCAAATGCCAAACGGATGGCCGGTTTTGCCGATCACCGGACGTATTATTATAAAGGGAAGGAGATCGACGAAGAAACGCATCTGGGCATCGACCTGGCCGCGTACAGCCACGACAAAGTGATGGCCGCCAACGGCGGTAAAGTGGTTTTTGCTGACCGGCTGGGGATTTACGGGCAGGCGGTCATTATCGATCACGGCTTCGGGCTGTTCAGTCTGTATGCCCATTTGAGCCGGATTGACGCCCAGGTCGGCCAGATGGTTGAAAAAAACGCACCCATCGGACTGACCGGAAAAACCGGGCTGGCCGGCGGGGACCATCTGCATTTAAGCATGATCGTCCACAATACCTTCGTCAATCCAGTGGAGTGGTGGGATGCCTCCTGGATTAAAAACAATATCACGTCAAAGATACAGGCGGCCCGGATGACCAAATTTTGAGAATCCGGCCGGCCATGTGACGGAGACCGGAATGACGCCAAGTTCAGCGCGCGTTGCGCCCAATCTGTTGAGCACTGAGCACTTCAATAATATTCGATATGTTGAACGGTAGGGCGCTGTTTTAAAAAAATGCGTTTCTTCGGTATGTGTTACATGGATTCCCTGACAATTATCTGTCTTTTGATCATAATTAATAAACGGCACGGGCCTGAATAAGAATGAAAAAATATAAGATCAATAAAACCTTTGCTGACATCAATGCGAAGATTCGCCGGGGCGAAGTGGTTGTCATGACGGCGGAGGAAATTATCGATGTCGTTGAATCCGAAGGGCCGGTCGAGGCGGCCCGCCGGGTCGATGTGGTCACAACGGGAACGTTTGCGCCCATGTGCTCGTCGGGAGCGTTTATCAATTTCGGTCATGCCACGCCGGGCGTCAAGGCCGCCGAAGTCTGGCTGAACAATGTGCCGGCCTACGGGGGGATTGCGGCCGTGGACTGCTATATCGGCGCCACCGAACCGTGCGGCGATGACCCGCTCAACAAAGTTTATCCCGGAGAGTTCAACTACGGCGGCGGACATGTCATCGGGGACCTGGTGGCCGGGCGCACCGTTCACTTAAAGGCGACGGGGTACGGGACCGACTGCTACCCCGGCCGGGAAATGGAAAAAGATGTAACGGTGGCGGATCTGCCCTTTGCCACCTTGTGTAACCCCAGAAACGGATATCAGAATTATAATTGCGCCGTGAACCGGACGAAAAAGACGGTTTACACATATATGGGTACCCTCAAGCCCGAATTGAGAAATGCCAATTATTGTTCTGCCGGTCAACTCAGCCCCCTGATGAACGATCCGCTTTACCGGACCATCGGTCTGGGAACCCGGATATTTCTTGGCGGCGGCACGGGGTACGTCACCTGGCCGGGCACCCAGCACAATCCAGATGTGCCCCGGACGGATCGGGGGGTTCCCCGGAAACCGGCCGGAACGCTGTTTGTGATGGGGGACCTGAAGCAGATGGATGCCCGCTGGCTGAAAGGTGTCAGCATCCAGGGGTATGGGTGCTCTCTGGCGGTCGGCGTGGGCGTTCCAATCCCCCTGCTGAATGAAGATATCGCGGCGGCTACCGGTATTTCCGACGCGGATATTTTTACCCAGGTGATCGATTACGGGCATGATTATCCCAACGGCATCGCCCGCTCGCTGGGAGAAGTCAGCTATGCGGAGTTGAAGAGCGGTCAGATTGATGTTGAGGGTCGGAAAGTTCAGACCGTTCCCCTGTCAAGCATGGTTAAAGCCCGGGAAATCGCCGATCGGCTCAAGACGGATATCCAGTCCGGACATTTTTTGCTTGGTGAACCCCAGATGACCCTGCCGGGAGCGCCCGGAGAACGGGATTGACGCCGCACGCACCCGGTGACAAACAGGCGAAAAAGGTCCGCACGTTTATCGCTGTCGATCCGGCGCCGGCCGTTCGGCATGCGCTGGCGGCCATGCAGAATGATCTGGCGTCCGGGGGATTCCGTGTCCGCTGGGTCAAGCCGGATAACATTCATCTGACCCTGGCTTTCCTGGGAAACCTGTCACCCGGTGCGCTGGGGGGTGTTTTCCGGGCGGTAAAAGACGCCGCGCGGCCGTACTCGAAGATGCATTTGTCGGCGGGGGGCGTGGGCGTTTTCCCCGGCGCCGGGCGGCCCCGGGTGATCTGGGCCGGTCTCTCCGGTGACACCGGGCCACTGGCGGGTTTGAGAAACGTTCTGGCGGATCTTCTGTCTCGTGAGGGCGGACTGGCCACGGCGGACACCGGGCAGTTTAAACCGCATCTGACGATCGGCCGGATCAGGGGACGCGTCGACAGTCGTCGGCTGGCCATTGCCATGAAGCGGCTGCAGAAAGTGCCGGCGGTCCCCTTGACCGTCGATGCTATCCATGTTTTTAAGAGCGATCTTACGCCCGGCGGCGCCGTTTACACGAAACTGTACAGTGTCGGTCTGGGATGAACTGTCGAAAAATTGAAACAACAATCATAAGGGGGATGCGGTGAGTAAAACCATGAATAAAGAGCGAGCGGTGGAATCCGCCATGAGTCAGATCGAACGCCAGTTCGGCAAGGGTGCCATTATGAAGCTGGGCAGCCAGCCGATTGTGAAGGTGCCGGTGATTGCCACCGGATCTCTGTCTCTGGACAAGGCGTTGGGTATCGGAGGGCTCCCGCGGGGACGGGTGATTGAAGTGTACGGCCCCGAATCCTCGGGCAAGACGACCCTGACCCTGCATGCAGTGGCCGAGGCCCAGCGGCAGGGCGGCATTGTTGCCTTTATCGACGCGGAGCATGCCCTGGATACCAGCTATGCCCGGAAACTCGGGGTGAACTGTGATGAACTCCTCGTCTCCCAGCCCGATACTGGTGAGCAGGCGCTGGAGATTACCGATATGCTGGTCCGCAGCGGGGCCATCGATCTGATCGTCATCGATTCCGTGGCCGCGCTGGTCCCCCGGGCGGAAATCGAAGGGGATATGGGCGATTCCCACATGGGGCTTCAGGCCCGGTTGATGTCCCAGGCCCTGCGGAAACTGACGGGGAGCATCGGCAAAACCATGACGACTGTCATCTTTATCAATCAGATCCGGATGAAAATCGGCGTCATGTTCGGCAACCCCGAAACCACCACCGGCGGCAACGCACTCAAGTTTTATTCGTCGATCCGCCTCGATATCCGCCGCATCGGCGCCATCAAGGACGGCCAGGAAGTGATCGGCAACCGGACCCGGGTGCGGGTCGTGAAAAATAAAATGGCGCCGCCGTTTCAGGATGCCGAGTTTGATATCATGTACGGCGAAGGCATATCGCGGACAGGGGATTTGCTGGATCTGGGCGTGACCACCGAGGTCATCGACAAGAGCGGGTCGTGGTATTCCTATGAAAAAGAACGGATCGGCCAGGGGCGGGCAAACGCCAAGAAATTTCTCGAAGACAACGAAGATATCTTTGCGGCCATATCCAGCAAGGTCAAGGCCGCGCTGGGCATGGATGATGGCAGCGAGGAAGAGGAAAAAGAACCGGCCCCCGACGCCGGGTGACTGCCCGCCGGCCGCGGCCGGCACGGGTGCCCGATAGTGCGCAGTTTTTTAGACATAAAATCCGCAGGGAAACGCCCCGCCGGGCCGATCCCTGAAAACAACGATTCCCGATCCATGCCATGTGTCGATGCGGGAACCCTTCTGGAGCCAAAATGACCGGAAACGAAGTGCGTCAGGTATTTCTCGATTATTTCGCCAAACATCACCACCAGATCGTGCGCAGCGCATCCCTGGTCCCGCAGGATGATCCCACGCTTCTGTTTACCAACGCCGGAATGGTGCAGTTCAAACGGACCTTTCTCGGCGAGGAAAAACGGCCGTACCGCCGGGCGACGACGTCTCAGAAATGCGTCCGGGCCGGCGGCAAGCATAACGACCTGGAAAACGTGGGTTACACGGCCCGGCATCATACCTTTTTCGAGATGCTGGGCAATTTTTCCTTTGGGGATTATTTCAAGGAAAAGGCCACCGAGTTTGCCTGGGACCTGCTGACCAACGGCTATGGCCTGCCGGTGGACAAACTCTGGGTATCGATTTACCTTGATGACGACGAAGCCCACGAATTGTGGGAAAAAAATATCGGCGTATCCGCCGACCGGATCGTCCGTTTCGGCGAAGCGGACAACTTCTGGTCGATGGGGGATACCGGCCCCTGCGGCCCCTGTTCGGAAATCCACCTGGACCGGGGCGAGGCCATGGGCTGCGGCCGGCCGGAGTGCCGGCTGGGCTGCGAGTGCGACCGGTTTCTCGAAATATGGAACTTGGTTTTCATGCAGTTCAACCGGGATGAAAGCGGCACCATGACCCCGCTGCCGAGACCGAGTATTGACACGGGGCTGGGGCTCGAGCGGATGGCCGCCGTCATGCAGAATGTGGATACGAATTTTGATACCGACCTGATCATGCCGATTATCCGTAAAACCGAGGCGTTGTCGGAAAAAGCATTCGGCCGGTCCCATGAAACCGATGTGGCCATGAAGGTGATTGCCGACCACAGCCGCGCGGCGGCTTTTCTGATTGGCGACGGTATTCTGCCGTCCAATGAGGGCCGGGGATATGTCCTGCGCCGGATCATGCGGCGGGCCATCCGGTACGGGCGCAATATCGGCCTGATCGACCCGTTTCTGCATGTCACCGCCCGGACGGTGTTTGATGTCATGCGCCCGGCCTATCCCGAACTGGCCGACGCGTCGGCCTTTATCACGACCACGATTGAAAATGAGGAAAAACGGTTTGGCGAGACCCTGGACAAGGGCCTTCGCCTGCTCAACGACGAGCTGGCCGATATCCGGGCCCGGGGCGGCAGCGAGGTGCCCGGCGATCTGATTTTCAAACTGTATGATACCTACGGTTTCCCCGTGGACATCGTCCGGGATGTGGTCCGCGATGAGGGGATGACCCTGGACATGGACCGGTTTGACGCGGAAATGGCCGCCCAGCGTTCGCGTTCGCGCAGCAAATCCCGGTTTACCGAAACCGGCGAGGCCTACCGGAAACTGTCCGCCGCCGGTATTCGCCCGGCATTTACCGGCTACGAAACATTGACCGATCAGGGCACTGTGCTGGCGCTGGTGACCGATGGCCGGGAAGTCACGGCCGCCGATGCCGGGCAGAGCGTGGAAATTGTCACCGACCGGACGCCGTTTTATGGTGAGTCGGGTGGGCAGGTTGGAGATTGCGGAAAAATCTCCGGTGACGAGCTGGAGATAACCATTGCCGATACAGTCAAGGATCCCACGGGATTGATAATTCATAAAGGAACGGTTGTGTCGGGGACGATTCGAAAGGATCAGACCGTGGCGCTGCATGTGGATGAGAGCCGGCGGGCCGATACGGCCCGGAACCATACGGCGACGCATATTCTGCATGCCGAACTGCGGCGGGTTTTGGGCGATCACGTCAAGCAGGCCGGATCCCTGGTGTCCGCCGATCGTCTCCGGTTTGATTTTACGCAGCCGACAAGGGTGTCCCGGGAAAATCTTGATGACATTGAGGCTGGCGTCAATGCGCGAATCCGGCAGAATGCGGAGATGCAGACCGATGAGATGGACGCCGAAACCGCCTTTAAAAGCGGGGCCACGGCGCTGTTTGAGGAAAAATACGGTGACCGGGTACGGGTTGTTTCCCTGGGCGATTTTTCCCGGGAACTGTGCGGCGGCACCCACACGGCCCGCACCGGTGATATCGGCCTGCTTAAGATTGTATCCGAATCGAGTGTGGCGGCCGGTATCCGCCGAATTGAAGCGGTCACCGGCCGGGGCGCGCTGGACCAGGTGCAGCGGACAGAACGCGTCCTTGGCGAAATCGCCGCCCGCCTGCGGACAACGCCGGAAACCGCCGCCGACCGTGTTGAAAAACTGCTCAAAGATCAACGGGCCGGCCTCAAGGAGATCGAGCAGCTAAAAGCCCGCCTGGCCGCCGGTACCGCCGGCGACAGCGATCAGGACGATGTCGACGTGATTGCCGGCATCAACGTCATTCTGCGCACCGTATCGGTAGATTCTCCGGCCGCACTGCGCAATCTGGCCGATCACCTGGCCGACCGCCTCCAGAGCGGTATTGTTGTGCTGGGCAGTGAAACATCCGGCAAGGCCCAGTTGATTGTCAAAATCACCCGGGACCTGACCGGTCGTTTTCACGCCGGCGACATTGTTAAGGCCGCAGCCGCCGCAGTGGGCGGACGCGGCGGCGGCCGGCCGGACATGGCCCAGGCCGGCGGCAGCCGTCCGGATCAGCTGCCGGCGGCATTGCAGGCGGCTGAAGAAGCGATTTCCCGTGCGGGTGAAACGCCGCCCGGTTGATGCATTCAGCTTTTGGACATTGTGGCCCCCTTATGGCAACCGCCTGACAGCGGCAAACCATCGTTGACTTTCAGGTACCCGATCTGAAAATCAGTGCGGGGGCATGTTCAAAGGCCGCCATCCCTTCTGTTTAGAAATTCCGCCATCTTTATTACATCCTGCCATACAGTTTCCGTGAAAAAAAATGTTCGGACAGGTACGAATTCGGAAAAATCCAACCAAAATTCGCGCGAATTTGGTCGGTTTATGTAAAATTTTACATATAAAACGTTATTGTATGTAATATATTGTTTTACTTTTCCTTGGCCGTGTGTAATACATTGTGTCTACCAGCGCCAATGGTACTGTCTGGATCTGAAACTGACTGGGAATGCTGACGGAAATGGAATGGCCCGGCGCGGAAAAAAGACGCTGGAAAGCGATCGTGATACGATAACGGATGCGGGTGTCACCTGAGCCTATAGGTGAAAAGCCCCGACTATATTGTTTTTTTCACGTAGAATTCTGATCAGCACCATTCCTTTCTGTTGACCGTCCTCAGTGTTAACCGGTTGTAATAAAAATACCTGGGTTGATAACCGCCTCAATCAGCCGATTGATGCGGGAAAACAAAGCTGTTACCCGATTGGCGCAACTCGGGCTGGTCAGTTGATAGATGCAGCCGGAATGGGTGTGGCGTATAAATTGCATGTCGCTATGAAAATGCAAAAAAAATGAATTTCGTCCGATATGGATTCAATGAGTTTTGAACAGAATGTCAATTGAGTTGGCCGTGAAAAGGCATCGAGGAGGCGATCAAATGGGGCTGGGCATGAACCAGAACAGGTCCGGGGGTCAGAATAACGGGCATGGGAAAAGATTACAGCACACGGTATACCTGCTGATTCTGGCTATTTTTACCCTGGGAATTATTTTTCCGTATCCGGCGGTCGCCTTTCGCTACCAGAATGCGCCAGCGGGTCATGATTTCACCATCATCGGTCTGGGGGTGTTTCGGCAGAACCTGACATCAGTGAAGGGGCCGGAAGATCTGTTTGAAGACAGCGACGATGGATTGACGGAAGGGTATACCAATCGGTCGCAGCTGTCGGTGTATGGAGAAGGCCAGCTTTACCATGACTATACATTTACCTTAAAGAGTCACTACGACGAAGAAGCTACCGACAACCAGAACGAAAACGATTTTACCATCCTGTTTGAACTTCACAAAGACAAGCATTTCATGATTCTGGGCGACCATGAGGACGGCGCTTTTCAGGATACGGTTTTTACGGCCCTGGATGAAAAGATACGGGGAATAACGCTCCACGCCGGATATGCCCGGGGCGGCGCCACGGTCATGGCGGGCGCCCTTAGAGGCGAAACGACAACAGATGAGATTCGTGGGGATGGGACATCGGGTCCGTACCGGCTGGAGGAAGCGCCGGTCATCGAGGGCAGTGAAAACGTCACCATCGAAATTCGTGACCGATCGAATCCGAACCGGGTGATCCAGCGCCGGTCCCTGGGCCGGGGGCGGGACTACCGGATCGATTATAATGACGGCGAGATCCGGTTTGACCGCCCGGTGGATGAACAGGATTTTCGGGGCAATCCAACCTTTATTGTGGTTACCTACCAGTTCGACTCTCCGGGCGGACGCTACAAGCGTGTGGCCTGGGGAACCCGGCTCACGATAGCGCCGACGGACTCGATCCAGCTGGGCGTGACCTATCTGGCCGACGGTCCGTGGCAAGACAGTGACACGGGCGACGCGCTGGACCATCGGCGCCAGATTTACGGTACCGATCTCGCCCTCAAGTTTACCGAGCGGTATAAAATGCGCGTCGAACTGGCCCTCAGCGAGATCCCGGAACTGTCCGGCGGGCAGAAATCGGACGCCATGGTGGTTGATATCGATACCAACCCCATCGATCCGTTGCGGATTTACGGTCGCTACTGGCGGGTTGAACGGGATTTTCTTACTTTTGGCAACCTGAATCTTCAATCGGACAACGTTGTTGACCAGATTGATCTGGACCAGCCGTTTGCATTCAAAAGTGCCAGCCTGGAATTCGATCTGGATCCGAATATCAGTGTGAACCATGGCACCAACGAAGAGTCATATGGCCTGTCCGCGGCCTATGACCTGACATCTTATCAGAGTGTATCGGCCGGATTTCGGGAAACAAAGGATGATATTCCGGAGGCGGAAGATCCCCGGCAGAAAACACGCAGTCTCTTTGCCGCGTACAAGCGGATTCATCCGGAAAAAACCAGCTGGCTTCTGGGAATCGAAAGGATCGATAACGAAAATGATGACACGCCCTCGACCCTGGACACCACTGTCAGCCGGGTGATCGGCGCTGCCAAACAGCCGGTGGGCACGTTCCGGTATGTGGGCGATACGTATCTGCAGCTTGCTTATCAGTTTGAGGATTTCAGCGATAATATCAAAAGTGACAACGACACCAAAACCCACGATGCCCTGGGCCGGATCGAATTTCACCCTCTCCGGGAAGTGACTGTTTACGGCGAGCAGGGAGAGCGGTTTCTGTATGAAAATGCTGAAGACGACTATACCCGCCGGACGGATACGACCATGGCCGGCGTACAGGGTATTTTTAACCGGTACGCCGATGTGGACATCAGCGCCAAATTCTCCCGGGAAGTGGATCTGATTGATCATCGCACGGCCGAAAAAGAACAGACCTATACGATTCACTGGACCAGTCAGCCGCTGGATGTCGTAAAAACCCGGCTTAAATACGAATATCGCAAAACTGATGATAGACGGGCCCCTCGGGAGAACGTCCGCAACATCTATGGCGGGGAACTGTTCTGGGATATCTTTTCCAATCTGCTGGCTACGGCCAAGTACGAATATGAAGAATCGAAAACGACCGCACCGGCCAAGCCGGATGAAAAGACAACGAATGACGACCTGACGCTGCGGCTCGACTACAAGCTGAGGCGCTGGTTCAGCCTGTTCGGGGCATATCGGCTGGAGAACGAAAAAGTCAGGGTGCCGCCTCTGGACACGACGGATACCCGGACGACCACCTGGGTATTTGGCGCGAAATACCGGATCAACGCCAAATGGGATGTGCTCACCGGATATAAGGATAAAAAAGTGGAAGATGCCGTCGAAGACCATCGCAAGAAATATTTTGCCGAGGTGGGGTATCAGCTTTTTACGTTTCTCAAGGTAGCCGTGGGATATGAATATGTCGATTATACGGACGAAGACACGGGCGAAACGTTTGAATCCAATGTGGGATATGTGAGCTTGATTGGAAAAATCTGACACCGGTTGCTTGATATGGAAAAAAATCCGGGAAGATGATGCAGGAATATTTTTTTGAATCTGAAGTTGGGGTATCGATACCGGGAGGATATAAAATGGATAGACGGCGATCCGGATGGGCGCATCTGACAATTACGGGGATGTGTGTGTTGATGGTTATCGGCGCATGGGCAGCTCCTGTGCACGCCCAGCGGCAGGGGCGGTTTTTCGAACAGGTTGTCACTTCCGGTGCCGGGGGTGGTGATTTTAGCGTTTCTCACGGCAGCGGTAACCCCATTCACTGGACACACTCACTATCCGCTTCCGATATTGCAGCCGCAAACAGTGGCGGCGTCATCGTCGATGCGTGGGATGTGGATTATCCGGGAGGCACCGAGCATGACCGGTTAACGATCAACGGCCGGGATTATGGGTTGCTTGAGGGGCGCAACAATCAACTTTATACCAATGAAAAATCAATTTCGGTGGGCGATCTCCACGCCGGCAGCAACGCTTTCAAGGTTGACCCCGATGAACTGAACCAGGGCTGGGTCCTGCGGATTGAACGGTCCACCCTCTATCTCTACGCCGATGACGATTTTGATATCACGGCCACACCGGATACCCGATCGGTGTCCCCGACGGATACGGCGACCTATTCGGTTCGGATCGATTGGATCGGGGTCTGGGATAACGACGTGGACCTGTCAGTCGCCGGTCTGCCGGCCGGGGCTGAAGCGGTTTTTTCTCCATCAACGATAACGGCCGACGGCGGGGCGGGTACCCTGACCGTGACGCTGACAAATGTGGCGCCAGGTACCTATCCCATGACGATCACGGCGACCGGAACGGCCGATCATGGAGACAATCATGGTTCCAGGCAGGTGACGCATACCGCCGGGGTGGAGCTGGTTGTGGTCGAGAGCGGTCCTCCCGGGGGATTTACTCTGTCAGCCGATCCGTCAACCCGCCATATCAATCAGGGCGGCGCGGCGGCATACGATGTCACGGCCCTGTTCAACGAAACCTGGAACAGCCCGGTGACCCTGGCGGTTACCGCTGGTTTGCCGGCCGGAGCTGTAGCGGTGTTTGACACTCAAACAGTAACGCAAGATGGTGAGCTGCGCCATCTGACGGTTACGTCTGCGCTGGATACGCCCGCGGGGACCTATACCCTGACAATCACGGGTACCGGTAACGGTAAAAAAGGAGCGGTCACCCGGACGACAACAGTCGATCTGGTTGTCGGCCAGTCCGGATTTACGCTGGCCGCCAAGCCGAAACGGATCGAAGTGGAGATTGGCCAGACGGTCTCGGGTAAGATCCGAAGCCGGTTTTTTGGCGACTGCAAGGGTCCGCTCACGATCAAAATTAAAGATTCCTATTGCGTTGTGGGGACCAAAACCGCGCAGGATTTTAATCAGGTTGATACGCCGGATAAAATTGTAGCACGCCTGCTGCGGACGTCACTGACGCCCGATGATAATGATACGGATCTAATGATGCGGGTGGGCCTTGAGATGGCTCCCGGTGAGTATAATATCGTTATAAGGGGCAGAGGGTGCGGACAGAAAGATCAGAATGTAACGGTAAGGCTGATTGTCAAAGCAGCCCATCTGAAAATTACCAAACGCCAGAGTCAGACGGCCGTTAATCCAAACATGGTCCAGATCTACTCCATACGGGTGGAAAATCAGGGCCTGGCGCCGGCCACGGGTGTGACGGTAATCGACGAAATGGCATCCGATCTTTCGTACGTGAGCGATACGGCGGTGGATGCGACGCATAGCGTTGCCGCGGGTACGCATACGTGGATTTTCAACAAGCCGCTCAGGCCCGGCGCATCTTTGACCTTTAACGTCAATGCCCGGGTCAATGCCTTTGTCCGTGCGGGAAGAAGTATTTCCAACCGGGCGATCGTTGTTGCCGATCAGATGCCGACACCGGTGGTGTCCAACACGGTGACGGCGACGACCGGATATGTTGCCGTGACACCGGATGGCATCCAGGTGACCAAGCGGGCGCTGAAGCACGACGCGCGGGTGGGCGGTATTCTAACTTACCGGATTGAAGTAAAAAATATCAGTCAGGCCGGTCCGGTTTTCGATATTGAGCTGAAAGACCGGATGCCCGGCGGGTTCAAGATCCCGGCGGGTAAGACGCTTAGGGATGGATCAGCGTATAGCGATCCGGCCCGTCGAGGCAGGGTCTATACCTGGCGGTTGGGAAATCTGGGGCCGGGTGAACGCACAACCATCACTTACCAGGCTGTCGTTGGAACCAACGCGGCGTCCGGGCGAAATGAGAATACGGCGACGGCCACAGGAAAAGACGGTGGCGGGAACCGGGTCAGCGGATCGGACAGCGCGTTGGTGATGCTGGGCGCTGGTGATATCGAGGAATTGGGCCAGATTAAGGTGCTGGCCTATCGCGATCGCAACCATAATGAGATGCGCGATGGGTCGGATCAACCCATGGCAGGCGTCGAAATCATTCTGGTTCCGCCGGGATTGAAACAGGCCACTGATGAAAAAGGCGAGACGGTTTTTACCGAACTCAGGCCGGGCCAGTATGTGGTGGCGGTCAATGAATTGAAACTGGCCGAAGATGTGAATGTATCCGGTGATACCTCACGAGTGGTGAGACTGCTTGAAGGTGAATCAGCAGATTCGCCATTTCTTCTGTACATAGACCCCGGCATAGGCAAACTCGTTGTCCGGGTGTTTTCGGACAGGAACAGGAATGGTGCGTTTGACGATCAAGAGCCGGTCGTGGAGACCTTTACAGCCTTGCTGGATGGAAAAACGAAATCCAGGGGGAAAAACGGGCAGGTGCTTTTTTCCCGTCTCGAGCCGGGGCAACACACGCTGATGATTGACGCCGGAGGTAAAAGAATATCGAAAAAAGTGGATATCCAAACAGGCCACAACGGCTTGGACATCCCCATGATTCCTTCAAGGCTGAAGATCAAAATCCAGCCATCCGGCGAGTGATTAGAGCCGCATATTAAATAATTGAATTTGAAAAAACGGACAACCAAAGCGGGTAAAAGGGATAGAATAATGGATAAGAGAACAATGCTGACGAGATGCTGCCTTGTTTGGGTCGCAATGATGATGGCTTTCTGGTTGGGAACTCCGGCATTCGCCCAAAGCGGTATCAGTGGCGCTCTGCAGATGAATCTCTGTGACCAGGAGACTTATACCATTACCGTGACAAATGACGGCGCCGATCCCGCCTGTCACCTGGTAGTGACCTCCTCTTTACCCAATTCGAACTTCACCTATGTCAGCAATACCAGCAATATCAGTCTTGGCTGCGCCAACAATGAACCTGTGATCAACGGCAACAATGTCACCTGGGACATTAATACCCTGTGTGGTTCGACGACGCTTGCCCCAGGGGCATCTTTTACCATTGAATATGCAATTTCGACCAATTGTGAAACCGTGTCCGGCTCCAATCCGGTAAATATTTCGTATACCGATTGCCCCAATGGTGCGGTGCTTACGGATACCGATTCTCTGTCCATTGAAATTCTTCCCGGAGATGTGGTTGTGCGTAAAACGCCTGCAATTGTTTCCGCGGGCATCGGAGAAACGGCGACCTGGACAATCACAGTGGAAAATACCGGCCTGGGCACTATTGAAAATGTTGAAGTGACTGATCTGCTTCAGGCCGGCCTGGCCTATGACTCCTCTGTTCCGGCCGGAAACAACACCGGCGCGACAACGACCTGGACGTCTGCCCAGGTGCCGGCGCTGGCGGCAATCGCCCCGGGTGATACGGTTGATATTACCGTGAACGCCACGGTGGTTTCCTGTGAAAACCTCGACAACATGGCCGATGTCCGCTGGGGGTGCGGCGGCGGTAATACCTGTTATGACACCGCCATTGACGGCGGTACGGCCACAGCCTCGG
>CAZNZW010000002.1:102623-107444 GCA_964577615.1 uncultured Desulfobacterales bacterium
GGCGGTAATACCTGTTATGACACCGCCATTGACGGCGGTACGGCCACAGCCTCGGTTGAACTGGTGCGTCATTCGCCCGATTTAACGGTCTCTCCGGGGCCGGTAGCGTTTAACTATTGCGAAGGCACCCTGTCTGATCGACAATTGGAAATCGAAAATATCGGCGATGGCGCTTCTTTTCCCGACGACGGTGCCGGCAACAACTCCCAGGTATGCGTCAATTTTGGGGGGCTGGTGGTTTCCAATGTACGACCGGGCGGAGTGACTTATACCAATGGCTGTTTCAATCTGCCCCGAATTGAAGGTGGCGGGAATCTGGAAATTCTTTACGATCTCACCCATACTGATTTGTGCGCGGGTTCCGGTTCCGGTTCTCTGGCCTGGGAGCCGCGATATTATGATGAATGTGGCAATGAATATCTGTCTCAGGTCATTTTAACCAGCTATACCGAGCCCAGCGATATTCCGGAGCTCATCGTTAACAAAACGGGCGTCTCTGAAATTGAGATCGGCAACATTATAAGCTATCATATTGATGTCGACTATCAAGGTGCCACCAATTGTAATGGTAATCCCACCGCTCCGGTCACGGTAACCGATACCTATCCCGCTGGTTTTACCGTGAGCAATGCCGACGGAGGTGTTATTGACGTCAACAGTAATACCATCACCTGGACTTACGATCCCGGCGTAAACCCCAATTTTAATGCGGATGTTTCACTTCAATTACCCGATGACTGTGCGGCCTATTGCAACCGGGTCCTTACCAATACGGTGGAAGCGTCTGTGGCCGACTGCTGTGTGGCGGGCAATTGTGTCCGCAATGCCACCGCCACCGCCGACACGGCCATTGAGTGCAGCGGCGGCATTGCAACGACTGATAAATCCGTGGCGCCCGCGCCCATTCAAAGCTGTGAAGCATTCGATTATGCCAATACGTATACATTCACCAATAATGCCGCTCTGGCCGGCATTACGCTTGACGAGTTAACTTTTTCAGAAGACGCAGCCAATAACCAGCAGTATATCGCCGGCTCACTGGCAGCCACTCTGGATGGCGCCGATCTCAGTGGTTGTGTTGCCATCACCGACAATACACCGGGCGGCACACTCGATCTGGACTTTTCAGGATGTCCCGTGACGCCGGTCCAGAGCGCCAGCCTGATGATCGGTTATCGCCTGGAACTAACGGAAAATTCCACCCCGAATCCCGGCTGCGGCGATCCACATACATGGTACGACTGGTCCACCCTCGACCTGGGGAGCGCTGCCGGTCAATGCCTGACGGACGGTCAACTGCATGAAACCGTGCAACCGGTAGTCGAACCTCCGGTGATGACCCTGGACATCAGTGGCTTTCCAACCCTGATGACGACCTGCGACACGTTTGATGTAGATATTACCATCAACCGGACCAGTGCCACCGGCAGACCTTATGATGTCGAACTGCGTCTGGATACGACAAATTATACCTTCGTTCGATTCAATAGCTATGATGGCATCCATCCGGTATCAGGACCGACTGACAATGGGGCCTATGTTTCTTTTAACTATGCGGATCTTTTTGCCGGCGGCGATACCCAGGCTGTTATCCATGCCACCATCCGAAAAGTCTGCGGCGGGGATGCCGGTTTTTCCGCCACCCTTTACTACGATGACAACTGTGGTAATGATGCCACAAGCGACCAGGAGTGCAGCGCCTCCTTTAACTATGCACCACCGCTTTATCTCGATGGCCGCGTGATCATCGAAAAGAATCCCGAGATCGTCTTTGCCGAAAACAACCAGGTCCAGTGGACCATTTACGTGACCAGTACCGGCCAGGGCCCTGCCCGAAATGTGTGGGTGGACGATGTGCTCGGTGCCGGTCTGACATTTGCCAGTGCTGTTGTGAGCCCGGATAACGGTGATGTGACGATACTTCCAAATAGTGACCATACGGGCGCAGCCATCAACGGCGCTTCAATTATCATCGATGAAATGGCCGCCGCCCAGCGGCGGACGATTACCTTGACAGCCGATGTCGTCGATTGCCAGGGGCTGACGAACGACGTCACCACCTCTTTTGGCTGTAATGAAAACAACCCGTCCGATGGTTGGGATAATGCCTGCCCGCCGTCGGTTGGCGACAGCGCCAGTGTTGTTGTCCCGGAGGGAAAACTGGTCCTTACGTCCAGTTTTCCCACGCCCATGAATGCGTGCTCGCAAAACACCGGAACGATAACCGTTCGGAATACCGGGGTAACCACACTCTACCACCTGGATATTGCCCAGACTTTGCCTGCAGGGTTGACGTATGTGCCGGGCAGTACACAAGTGGACGGGGCTGCCGGCGGAGATCCGGTTCCCGCGGTTTCTCCCATGCACTGGACGGAAGGCCAGCTGCCTGTGCTGGCCAGCATCGACCCCGGTCAGGTGATCACTATCCAATACGATGTCCTGGTGGACTGTGATTTTACCGGTGGAGATACAACAACCCTGGTTGACTACCAGGACCTTTGCGGAGATCCGCATGCAACGGATCCCAGTCGCTTTGCCATAGAGCTGGATATGCCCGACATCAGTGTTGAGAAGGTGCGTATCACCCCGCCGGGCAATGATGTCATTGGTTGCGGCGATGCCGTATCCTGGGAAATTCGTGTCACCAATAATAGTTCTTTTGCCGCCCAGGTAATATGGGTGGAAGACACTGTGGGTGACTTTTTTACCGTGACCGGGCACGCGGGTGGCGCCGACGGCGGATATATGGTTGATCCCCAGCATGTTCAGTGGGAAATTGTCAGTCTGGCGCCGGGAACAACTGAAGTACTAACATTGAATGCCACGACAGACAACGGCGTCAATTGCGGAACCGAACTGACCAATACGGCTACGGTCTTTTGGGGGTGCGGAATCGTGGATGGCCTGTCGTCAACAAATCCGGCTACAGAAGGCGGTGTTTGCCTTGCCAACGGTACTGTTGAAGACACACACCTGTCCCGGCGTCAACCGGATGCGAACATGACAATGAGTATCGTGCCGGGCTCTATTGATTCATGCGCCGAAAGCACCAGGTTTTCGGTGACCATCCAAAATACCGGTACGACAGATGCATCATCCATTGACCTTCGGGCGGTTTTACCCGCCGGCCTGGTTTATAACAGCGGAACTGTCGCCGTGACCTGTCCCCCGGGCGGTGGTGGCTCTGGCGATCCGGCCGGCGGTGCCGGTCCCAATCTGATTTTTTACGATATCAACGATACCGCCACGAATCTTTGTGATTCACTCCCTGCCGGTCAATCCATCACCCTGGCGTTTGACCTGCAGTCCACCTGCTACGAACCGGCGCCCATCAATTTTACTCTGTATTATTACGATTGCTGTGGCGATACGCAGTACACGACTGAACAACCCTTTACGATTCCCGGTACCACGCCGGATCTGGCCATCACCAAAACAGCTGCCTCAAACCAGGTGGATTGTGGCGACGACCAGACCTGGACGATCCGTGTAACCAATAACGGTGCGGGGAATGCCCAGGTGGTGCGTATTGAGGATACACCCGGGGCCTGGATCGATGTTAATCTGGCCGCGTCACCGGGGCTCGTCGACATGACCCATGGCGTTTACGGCTGGGAAATAAATAATCTGGCGCCTGGCGCTTCGCGGAGCTTTACCCTGGTCGGCACCTTGAATCCTGATGGCGCGCCTCAATCGGATTGCACCGAGTCCCTGCGGCATAACCGGACTCGCGCCATGTGGGGGTGCGGGACGGCCGGGGACGCCGGAGACAATGATCCCAGGACGCAAAACTACGACTGCAGTGACGCCACCTGGGTGACCGCCAGTGCGTACAACCTCCGGATGCCCGATTTACAGGTAGGCGCCATTAACGTTGATTTCAGCTGCAATGCCGGAAACGTCTTCGACGGTACGATCACCGTCGCCATTCGAAACCAGGGTGATGCGCCGACCCTTCACCCTGCCACCGTGACCCTGATGTACGATGGCGCACCGGTAGGCACGGGCACCTTGCCCGCCGGTCTGGCCGCCGGGGCCTTGCGCAACGTGACCATTGATGCTTCGGGCTGGGGCGTTGACTGTACCGTCTGTACGGCAGGTACCTTTACGGCTGTGGTAGACAGCGGTGATGCGGAATGTGAATGTAATGAAGCTAATAATAGTGGTACGCTGCCCTACCAGTGTGCCTCTTACGGCAATCTGGCCTGGGACGATTCCAATGGTAACGGCGTTCAGGACGGCGGTGAGCCGGGAATAGAAGATGTGACTGTAGAATTGTTCGGCAGCGCCGGCAATTCGATTTCTGCGACCCAAACCAATGGGAGTGGGAATTACCAGTTCACCCACCTCTGGCCGGGCGATTATTATGCGGTATTTGATGCCTCTACGGCCAATGGCGCTTATTTGCCCACCGGCCGGGATCTGGGTGCCGACAATGCAGACAGTGATGCGGACACGGTCACCGGGAGAACGGCAACCACAACCCTCACCCCCGGCGAAAACGATCCGGACTGGGATGCGGGTTATTTTCTGCCGGCTTCCCTGGGAAATTACGTCTGGATAGATAGTAATGGTAATGGCATTCAGGATGCCGGGGAGACGCCGGTGGCCAACGTGCCGGTCAGACTCACCGGCACGGATGGTCAGGGGAACACCGTCAATCTAACGACGACAACTGCGGCAGACGGCTCGTATCTGTTCAATAACCTGGCTCCCGGCAACTACCGGGTTACCTTTACTCCGCCAGCCGGTTATGCAATTACGCAGCAGGATCAGGGGGGCGACGATGGGCTGGATTCGGATGCCAATCCGGCAAATGGA
>CAZNZW010000003.1:0-50767 GCA_964577615.1 uncultured Desulfobacterales bacterium
TGCCGTTGAGGCTTGGGCTGTTATACGAATACCTGTCGGCCTCGACTGCGTTGTTATTCAGACCAATGGTGGCAGATTGTCCATTGTTATAGGCATTATTTCCAAAATTTACATCATTGTAGATAAAAAAGATATTATTTGTTCCCTCGTACAGGACCACCTGAAGGGTCGCATCACCCACATTGGGATAATGAGGGACATTATCCCACTGAACTATAAATCTGCGATTGGGTGCAGATCCCTGCACCTCCCAATACACATTACCTCCCTGGTTGGGATTGAGGTCGTCCCAGAATGGCAGGATGGTTCGTGCCGGGGAGTTCGTAGGGATATCTGCATTAGTGTATGGCAGTGCTCCAGACGTGGCACCAAAAAGAATACCACCATTGGTACTGATTCGTACTGCCGAGGAAAGGGTGTCGTAGAACAGAAACGAAAAAGGCAGAGTGAGATTTTCCTCGTCGTCGTCACCGGGATAGCCTCCACCACCTTCCCACACCGCAGCAGTACCTGTTCCGCTGATATCAATAAAAGCCGGCGCACAGGATGGGTCGCTGGAATCAACCATGGTGTACGCATGTACCTGCGAAGCTGCCAACAACAGAAAAACAACCATGTTTCCAAGCAATAGATTTTTCAACATTAATAGTCTCCTGTTCTGAGCTGCAGAAAGCGTTCCCAACCGTTTTTCTGTACTAGAAAAAAGAATAATCCTCGGTTTTTCAGCTGACGAATAGTGGTATCAGCATGACGGCTACTCCATCTTAAGATCAAAAGGCCCGTACGTCCGTGTTGTGCCCTGCGCCTCCTGCTCAATGATTCGATACTGGTAGCGGCCGCTTGTGGCTCCCGGATCGGCCAGCCGATATTCTCCCCCCATGGGGGCGTTAATCAGGCCGGGCAGCATATCGTTGTTGATCAGTACCCAGTTATCATTGCCACTGGCTCGCTGGACAAAAAAGCCGATGGTCCCCCGTTCTTCCAGGGTATCCCATTGGAGTACGGCCACCCGGCCGTCTCCGTCTGGATCGAGGTAATCACGCAGGGCATTGACGATCTGTTTACGGCTGGCGTTTGTCAGCGCCGCCGCTGTTTCCGGATCCCATGTTGTCAGCAATGCGAGCAGCTTTACCCTGGCCATCTGCGTAACACCCAGACCGGATAGAAAGCTCATCGCCTGGACGGCTTCCAGTGTCACTTTGCCGATGGTGACCGCCGTTGGGTTGTAGGTAATACGATAATCCTCCACTTCGCCGTCATCGGCATTACCTGTCGGGTTGTTACATTGAGAAGCGGTGGAACAGACACGGAAACGTGAATAATAATTTCGTTGATTCACAGTATCGCCGACAGTCCAGGTAAAATCAGTGCCCGGATTGGCCGCCGTATTGCATTGCCGCTCACCTGAGTCAAAAGTATTATTTCTATTCACATCCATCCAGCCGCACAGCGTCACTGATCCACCGGTATTATTGGTAACTGTTACGGTGGCCACAACGTCATCGCCGCCGCCGGCCGGCGCCGAAAAGGCCACCCCGTCTTCATCATCAATCCCGGCATCCGTACCGGTGGTTGTGTCATCGGCATCGGCCGCTGTCGAGTACTGCGCCGCTTCGGCGTCCGCGTCTCCCGAAGCGGCGCCGCCAATGGATAGCAGTCCGGTGATGGTATGGGACGCATCGCCGTAACTGCTTGGGGCATCACCGTGGTCCGTGCCCCGAAAAGCCCAATAGGCCACTTCCTCGTTCATATGTGTTCTGGATGTATCGCCCTGGACGGTTTCTTCATCAATGCCAAGATCAATATTATTGCCATTCAGCGGATCAGAACCATACATCACGGCCCATCCCCCCTGGCCGCCATTTTCTGCTTCTTTGGTGGCCACGGCAAAATCATAATGACCGCCCAGGGCATAGGTGTAGGGTGGTGAATTGCCGATGCCGGCAATACTGTTTCCCCCAAGATCGACCCGATAAGAGATCCCGCCGAAGCTGCCGGTGGGGGTACCTTCAGCGATTACCATGTAGCCAAGGGTCTCGTTATTACGGTCGCCACTGGTGCCGCTGATTTGACCGACATGTTTGCCCACACAGATGCCGTCGGCGACATTCGATTGAAAAGGCACATTCCGGCGATTGTCACAGTCAAAACTCCAGAAGGCGCTGAACTCGGCATCGTTATAAGTCATTACCTGGCCCAGTACCACCGGGTGTGAGCTTGCCGGGTAAGTGCCACTGATGGCTGTCGATACGTTTTCCGCCCCATTCGCTCCGCCGACCCCCCAGCCTCTCCGTTGGCCATTGGTGCCGTTGGAAGTCACCGTATGCGCCTCGAAAACACGGCTGTCCGGAGACGGCAGGGTATCATTTCCAGCCTCGGCCACCAGGCAATACACATCTGATGCCGTGACACTGGCACTGTTTTCGGGCCGCTGGATACGCACCTGAAACCCACTGGATGCGGCATTCCGGATTCGTACCACGGCTTCATTGTCAGAATCGGATGGGAGATCATAGGTGCAGACCACCACCGGAGATGTATAGCTGTTCTGGGTGGACACCGATGTCCAGCCGGACCCGATGTTCGGAATTCGCAGAATTTCAAGGGTGTCTGTGATATAGAGCGCCTGTGCGGGTGTTGCCAGAAAAAGAAGCATCCATAGCCCGGCGCACCAACCTGAAAATGTTTGATATGTTCTCATCTGCAGATCCCTTCTAATAGTCGTTTCTCACCGATTTTAATGAAAAATTCGTCCCAGAACAAATCCGATAAAGCGGGCCGCCGAGACAAATCGGAGTTTCAGGGAAACGGTCATTTTCCTGCCATTCACTGCGGTCACCTTTCCGAGCACACATGGTAACGGAACGCCTGCATCCGGGCGATGAGCATTATCGGCCCGGGTGAGTACCTTGCCGATACCTCTCCGATAGTACAATCCGATCACCCGGTGAACCATCACTCCGCCGGTGGATCGGATCACCACCACATCTCCGGGCAAGGGCAGGTATGTCCGGTGGATTGTGATCCGGCTGTTATCGGGAATATGGCCACCCATACAGGTACCGCGAACGCGAAAAACAAGCCCGTCACCGGCCACTTCGCGGAGAAATGGATAAACAGAAACCATCATGATCTCGGACATTGGCCGCATCCTTTATTCAGATTTTCCTCTACTGCCAGACAATAAAGGGGGGCGCCAAGCTGGCGAGGCGGTTTGTTTGAGAATTGTCTGGCCGCCTCGATTGAGCGGGACCGGGCCTGCAGAAAAACAGGGGAATGATTCCAGATCTCCTCAATGGATTGCTCGTGAAGGCTACCGGCACTTTTTTTCAGGTGCATGCAGGCCTGGACATTGCCAAAGGGGTCAATATCAACGCCAGCCACGCCAACGCTGCAAGTGGCAGGCATTTCATGACCCATTTCCATGGTCACAGAAGGGGTGTTTCGGCCGGGGGCCTCTTTTCCCTCCTGGCGATGCTGTTCAACAAGCATGGCGATACGGTCCCATGTTTTTTTGGCGGGTTGAATGGACAGTGGGGTGAGGTCACCATTGTCCCGTGGCCCTACCGGCCCTTGAAAACGCAAAGGCACCCCCAAGGTGTCACAGCATTCAAACATCTCATCAATTTGATGTTCGTTCCAGGCGGTGGGAGTCGTGACCACCTCGACCCGCAATCCGGATTTCCCGGCTGTCCGGATATTTGTTAACAGCCGGTTAAAACTGCCGGGTACCCGGGTCTGGCGGTCATGGGTCTCGGCTGTGGCGCCGTGCAGACTGACCTCCACGGTGTAAGGATCGACCTCTTTTTTTAGCCGCTCACAGATGCGGGGCAACAGGGTGTGGCCGTTGGTGCGGACGCGAACCACAAACCCAAGGTCCCGGGCCATGCGGCCGATTTCGAAAAAATGAGGATGAATCATGGGCTCGCCGCCGGTGAGCATGAGAAAGAGGGTCTGCACCCGGGCCAGATCGGTAAGGAGAACCCGGTATTGATCCAGCGACAGCGGTTTTCCTGTCTGCTCCCGGTCGTTATAGCAGTAAAAACAGTCGAGATTGCAGCGATAGGTCAGTTCCAGGGTCGCGTCATGTAACAAACGCTGCTCACGGACCCGGCGGAGGATGGTATCCCGATACATAGGTTCAAACCCGTTTTCTACATGTTTCGTTCAATCGCCTGTTCAGCATCAAGTTCAGATAGAAAAGCATCAAGGTCTGTCAGGGCCTGTTCCGCAGAGGCCTCAAAATTACCGGCAATGGATGCGGCCAGCGCCTTTCGCGTCGTGGGTGTGTCCAGTTGCCGAATAATATGGAGACCGACTTCATTGACCACGATCACCCGGCCATTATCCAGGTGTACCAGTACGCCGTCTTCTCCAACAGAGCGGTAGCGGACCCGCGGGGTTAAGCGAATTGTTTCATTATTTTGGTTGTTTGCCATAACCAAACTCGGTTTGAATTTTATTGATAATCTCATCCATGTCATCATCGCGACGGGAGGTCAGCCGGATCACCGGCACCCTCGCCACTAGCCGGGTGACGGCGTCAAACAACCGTTCCGATTCTCTGGCATCCATATTGACGAAAGGACACCCGGTCAGCAGCCTGGCGGCCGCTCGTGATGGACGAACCGGTTCGGTGCCAAGTTGATCACCCTGTTCCAGCAGGATAATACCGGCCACCGGATAGGCATCTTTCCCCCCCCGATGATCAAGGGTGCGGCCAAACTCGCCGGAAAAAGGCACGGCATGTGCCTGGTAGCCGTCTTTTCCGGGAAGGACCAGGTTGATGTCATCACTCAGCACCCAGGCGCCTTTTTCGTACGCCTTGCGGGTGAGGGTGGTTTTTCCCGCGTTGGAGCGGCCGGAAAAAATATAGGCCTGATTGTTAAAAACCAGCCCGGCACTGTGCAGCATCACGCCGTTGACCGCCAGTGCCTGGTATGCCGAAAAAATTCGTAGAAAATTTTCAATGACATTGGCCCGGGGCAATTCGTCTTCCTGGACCACCCCCAGTGATGTCTCTGTGTGGCCGGCACCCAGGCCGATCCGCGCTTCGAAATTGATACCGGTTACTTCGATGCCGGATATGTGCCGCCGAATGATCCGGGGGGTGTACAGCCCGTCTCGTGTCAGGTCATCAGGAGAGACGGCCGGGGGATGGTCGAGCCGACAGGCCCGGCATGTGATACCGTCTTTGCTAATATCTCGACCCATTGTTATGGCAAACCGGGGGTACGCTTGTTTGAGGGCATTTTTTTGAGATACGCTCAGCCCGGTCAGTTTTACATCCGATGTCGGTAGCTTGAGCTGCAGGATGTGTTCTCCCCAGGACTGGCATGCAAATACACCTGCTTGTGGGGTCATTTTTCTGTTCTCATGAACCCAGACGGCCGCATGGATTCGGAATTGTTTTTCCATAGGGCGGGGCAGGCGGCCGACACGTCGCTGCCGCCGCCTCCAGCTGCTCAGCGCTCAACACCTTAGGCGGTGTGTAGGGCCGCCGGGATTGACCGGGTTTGGCGGTATCGATAACTAATCGATCGTTTCCTGTACCTTTATGGGTGTTTTTTATCTGGCCCATATCCGTTCCCTCTTTTTCTGACAAGTAACATGTTTATTATACATAATCGGTTGTAAGACCGTCTTACCGGGCATTGACCAGTGGTTCACCCACAACAGAATAAACCCGTTGCATGAACCCGTTGATCTCGCCCTCGGTCTGCGTTTTTGCATTCTTTATCGCATCACCGATGGTATAGCCTCTGAACAACCCGTCCACAAAGGCATTGCCCAATATCTGAACATCAGTATCCAGTGATAACCCAGTGGGTGCCAGGGAAACAATCGCACCGCCGGACGGATTCAGCACCAGCGCACCGGCCAGGGACCGGGCGCCCGGCTGCGTAAAATCACCGGCCGCACAGGTCAGCGCGGTAAATACCGGCAGGGTCGTGTTTTGCAGTGCATCGGCATCCGTTGTGGTGATGAATTTTTCGCTGCCGTCCCCGATCTGGCCCCTTGAACCGTGGCCATCGTAACTCACATAACCGACTTCCCAGGAGTCACTTTGGATCAGGGTGGTGCGCACCGCATCCAGAGGATGATACAACTTAGCGACCCAGTCGAACCCCAGGGTGTTCATCAATCGATCGGCCAGCGCATCGGAATTGGTATGAAAATTTCCTCCGTCATCAGGATTGTCGGCTACCAGCAGGGCCTGATAACGCTCATCTCCCGATGGTGTCGATTCATAGGCAACCAGTTTTTCCACATAGGCAATCCCCTCGGCATCGTTGGTGATCGGCAGGCGGCCAATCACGTAAGGCGCGTGGCCGTTACCGCCCAGCAACCGATCGTCGGAAGCGGCCAGCGCCCAAGGGGTATCGGTCATGACCACTGGCAGAAAACTGTCGCCATATCCCATCCGGTCCTTGTGGTCTAAGGAGCCTTTTCCGATCAGCATAACCACCGTCGGGCTGATCCGCCAAGCCCGGCGTGCCCGCCGGAGCAGACGGCTGATGGCAAAGGGGTCCTCCAGCCCATAACTGAAACTGTTGTAAATATCTTCCAACCAGACGGTTTTTACCCGGCCAAACGTATTGCGCCGGACAGCGGCCAGCGCTTTCGCCGTGCCCGCAAAATCACGCGGGGCGATAATCAGGTAGTCGGCCATGTTTCTGCGACTCCACAGATGGGCCTGGTGGTTCGGTGTCACCGTGGGCGTTGCCACGACCCCTTTTTCAACCACCAGAAAATCAGTGCCACCGTCGGCCGGAAATGTCACTTCATAGCCGCCGGATCCGTCAGGTTCGATCCGAGCATCATTTCTCAAAACCGCCCGCCCGCCCGGTGATTCTATCACTATGATATCATCATGGGTATAGCCGCTTACCGTCTGTACCCCTTCGGCCACATCATGCAGCCAGATCTGATTGTTCACGGCAACTGGCAGGCGATAGTAATCCAGCTCAATATCATCGAGAAACTGACCCGGGTGGGTCCCCGGTGTGTAAACATTGCGTAAAATCAGTTTGTTGTCACCGGCGGGGTCAAGCAGATTCTGATCAAAGTCCGCCACGAGTACCGCTTCTTCAAACCCGTCCCAGATCACCGATGATCCCACGGGAGTTCCATTGAGTTCGGCAAAAACCTGATGCTCGTCACCATCTTCAAGGTCAGTCCACCCGCGCAGCCTGATCCGCAGTTCGGCCGATCCGCTGTCTGCGGGATTCGGAACAGCCAGGTTGACCTCTATGGAATCCTTGTATCCGCCATACAGGTAATCCCAGAACCAGTAGTCCGCATCCGGCTCTGATTTGACGGCCCAGGTGGAAAAATTCATATCGGGCTCTTCTTCAAAGGTCAGGGTGTCGAGAAAGGCGGTTTCGT
Source organism: uncultured Desulfobacterales bacterium (assembly GCA_964577615.1). GTDB lineage: Bacteria > Desulfobacterota > Desulfobacteria > Desulfobacterales > QNYZ01 > QNYZ01. The sequence goes on from CAZNZW010000003.1 coordinate 7,390, forward strand.
CTCCGGTCAGATCAGTGGGGTCTGTTTCTGTCTCTGCCATGGGCTGGTTTTTCCGTTTTCCGCCCAGTTGGAACCGATACGCGTTCTCGTCTGTGTAAAAGGAATTGTAGGTTTCAGCGGCAAACAAAATCATGTCTGTGGATTCGTCAAAATACCAGGATGCCGGATTTCTCCGGTTGGTCAGTGTTAATCGACCCCGGGCGGCCAGCCGCCGGATCTGTTCAGGTCTCCGGCCCAGTTGTTCTGCTAAATCACTCACCGAAACGCCATGCAAGCCTTCCGTGAAGGTGCGAAACCAGAGTGCCCGGATCCTGTTTCTCCGCTTCAACCGGTTGATTCGTGATGTCATCCGATCGATCCGCCGGTCAATTTTTGCCAGCCGGCGGTCGAGTCCGTTGGTGTTTTTATCATTCGCTCGCTTTTTAAGCCATTGTTTTTTTAATCTATTTTGAAGGCGCTGAACCTTCTGCAACCGTTCCTGTACCTTTGCCAGCCGGCGCTGGGTGACCGGACGGTTCATTTTTGCCGGTACCTTTCGGCGGGCGAGATATCCCCTGTCGAGGGCTTTCCATGCACTCCAATGCGTGGCTTGCTTATCGATTTTTTCAGTTGCCGGGCAAAGAGATGGCGTTGCCAATAGTACCATTGCCAGTACACTGCCCATAACCATCGCCCATACACTGCATGATTTGGTTCGTGCGTTCATAGCGTCAACCTCTGTTTCCAATATGAATTACCAGTTTGCGGTTCCATCCCAATTTTTAGTTTGATTTGAAGGCCCTTGTTACGGCATCTCCACGCGATACGGTCCGTATTGCCGGGTGTTACCAGTGGCTTCCTGTTCAATCAGCAGGTATTTATACACCTGCCCGGAACGTGCCGCTGGATCAGCCAATATATAATTACCACCCATGGGCGCGTTAATCAAGCCAGGGAGCATATTATTATTTACCACTACCCAATTGCCGTCACCGTGAGTTCGTTTCACATAAAAACCGATGGTTCCCCGTTCTTCCAGCGTGTCCCATTGCAGTACGGCCACCCGGCCGTCCCCATCCGGATCCAGGCTTTTCTCTATGGCTGTCAGCAGTGTCGCGGTATTTGCATCGGTCAACCCGGCCGCCTGTCGAGGCGCCAGGCCGATAAGAAGGTTGAGCAGTGCCGGCACTTCCATCCGATCGGCACCGAGCTGGGCAACAAAATCCGGTACCAGGACCGCTTTCAGTTCAACTCTGCCGATGGTCACAGCCGTGGGCCTGAAATCGAATATAACCAGATAATCTTCAACTTCACCGCCGGCAAAGCGGCCCGATGGGTCTGTTGTGGACATCGTCATTACCGGTGTCGCCCGAAAGCGGGCGTAGGTGGTATAGGCCCGATCAGTCGGCAGACCGGACCACTGGAAAGTCAGCGTTGGATTGGCATCGCTGGTGGTCGTGCACCGGCCGTCCGCGGCATCAAAGCTGCCGTCCACACCACCGCCCGATGGTACATCCAGCCACCCGCATACTTTGACCGTACCACCCGAATTGTTTTGAACCACTACGTCAGCAAATATACTCTGACCGGTTCCCCGTGGTGAACGAAAGGAAACGCCTGCTTCATCTGTTCCCGCATCCGGATTACTGGTAATCAAAATATCATCACCATTAGCATTAGAAGAATCATTGTGGGCCCATTCATAGTCGATAACCGTACCAATTTTTAATTCCCCGGCAGCCGCGGCAGCAATATCCAGCGAATGTATCGGTACACCGTAACCAGATGGCGAATCCCCAAAATCACAAACCAGCATATAGGGGATGGCGGTAGAAACAGCCTGCTGGCGGCCTGCAGATCCCGGTTGCGCGCCATGATGGCCTGCCGAGCCCTGAAGGTGGGTTCCCGCAGTACCGCCTATCATACTCATCGTGGCATCTGCTTGGTCGACATAGATAGCACCGCCACCACCGCCGCCGCCTGGCCCGTGAGACGCATAGTGGTTGACATCTCCGCCATTTCCGCCATTTACGGAAAGCGTCAGTCCCGCAAGGGAATCCGACGCCGTCCGAATGAGCAATGTGCCACCCCCGCCGCCGCCGCCGGCCCCATCATTGGCCAGGCTGCTGACTCCAGCCATGCCATCGGCAAGAATACTGCCGCCATTGGGGATGATGGTATGGGTATTAAGAAAAACAATTCCACCACCATTGCCGCCATCTCCACCGGCATTGTTGTTCTGGTGCCCTGCGCCACCGCCACCGCCGAGCAGCAGTCGGCCTGGATAGCCGCTAAACGAACCGCCCCCAAAACCGCCGTTGGCAGTATTGGGCCAGGAGTCGCCGCCGTTGCCGCCTGCGCCGATATTACCGCCGCCACCCCCGCCGCTGTTATGGTCCTGGCCGCCGCCGCCGCCATTGCCGGGAGCGCCCCGGGCGAGATCGCCGCCTGGATAGCCGTCGCCCCCCAGGCCAGATGCGCCATCAATATCCGGCGTACCGGCAATGCCTTCGCCTTTTTCACAAAATTGTGCGGCATTACCCGCATTATTGGCAATCACATAGTCCAGATCCCGAGCGCCGGATGCAGTGCCTCCATTGTTGAGGCCTCCGCGGAAACCCTGCGCCGATACATCGATCGAATTGCCATTTAAATCGAGTGTGCCCATGACGTCAAACACTACAACGCCACCGGAGCGGCCATCCCAGACTGCCGCCGTTACATCAGCCGTGAGACGGACATCCGTGTATTGAGGCACCCGGATTGCCTGAAACCGCTGGTTGGTTCCGCTGTGGTAAGCATGGGTTAGTCCTGATTGCAATGTCACCGTATTACCAGCGAAACTATCAACAACGGTAAATTCATAGAGACCTGTCTGGTTGATGGCGGTCGACCCTGCAGCATCGGTGGAGCTGGCGCCATCTCCATAATTGGCGGTATTGGTGGAATTGATTGCTGCATCCTGCATCTGGATCACCAGCAGCAGATCCCCCTCGGCAAGGGTGTTGCCGGTATTCCCCCTGGCTGGCCCCAGCGTGAGGGAATTATCACCGGCGTTGGCGCTAGATGTTACCGGATAATAGGTATTTACCACGCCCGATATGTTTCCGCCGCCGTCGCGGCCAGCGGCCCCGCAAACCGGGGGTGCGTTGTTGCTGTCGCCGGCCGGCAGGGGATTGACGCCGGGGGCTGCATGGACCGGTCCGGCAGAGAAAATCAGAAAAAATGATAGATATCCGAGGATCTTAAAATTCAACCATCGACGTTTCGCATGTATCAACATCATTGAAAAACCCTTTTGATTAAGTTTGCATAAAATAAATGCAATTTTAATACCAAAAAGTAATTGTGCAGGCAAGGGATGTTTGGGGGTAGATGCCAATAGATCACATCCATTGCTGGGATTTTTTCGTTGTGCTGAAAAAAATACCAATACATTGGTATTATGTATTAATTTTTATAGTCAGATATTTTTATCAGCGCTGGGGAAAATCGATGGTATGGTAATAAATCGAATTGCCGCGTTTCAAGAAATAAATAATTCGCGCAGGCGAGGTGAAAAGTGTTGCTCAAATTACAATAAAACGGGTGATTGCACCGTGAAAAACAGATACAGGGCTCTTTGCCGCACCCTTTACACCAGTCGCATCATCAACGGAAGCGCGACAAAGGTACCGATGGAGCTTCCCAGGTTTGTGAACACCACCACCAGTAAAATCCGGGTGACTTTATTGTGCCAGAATCCTTTCACGGAAAGGATATCCGTCTGGAGATTTTCCACATCCCTGACCTGCGGTTTGCGGGTGAAGGCTTCAACCAGTCCCGATACCCAGCCGGCGGCAATGAGGGGATTGAGGGAGGTCAGCGGGGCCGCGACGATGGATGTCAGAATCGTGAGCGGATGGGCCCAGGCCAGCAGCGCGCCCAGACCGGCCAGGATGCCATTGGCCAGGACCCACCAGACAAGCATATGTTTACCGGTATCGGCGCCCCCGTAAAAAAAACCGGCAACGAAAATTCCGATGATGATGGCGGGGAGCAGCCATTTTAGCAATCCCATTGCTTTGCCGGGCGGGGGAACGGTTTCCAGCGGCGACAGATCAATCTCGGTATCCCAATATTTTTTAATGCCTTCCACATGCCCGGCGCCGACCACGGCCACGATTTTTTCTCCCGGTGCCTGGTGAATCTGCCGGGCCAGATATTGGTCGCGCTCGTCGATGATAATCCGGCTGATCACCGGAAACGACTGGCCGATATCGGCCAATACCGCAGTGAGCACATCCTGTTCCTTCATTTTTTCAACATCTTCGGCGCTGATTTCGTCGGCCTCGCCAATGGAAAGGACAAGCTGGAAAAGCAGCTTGAGCTTATCCCACCATTTCATGGCCCGCCAGGTTCGGGCAAGGGTCACCTGCACATCCCGGTCGGCCAGGTGAATTTCGGCGTGGACCTGGTCTGCCGCCTCAATCGCGCGGATCATTTCCTCGCCGGGTTTGATGTCGAGGCGTTTGGCAATCCGTTTCTGGAACGCGGCCAGGAGGAGATGCGAGAGCAGCAGGAAGGCTTTTTTCTCCTTGACGACTTTAATGATATCCATGTTGCGCCATTGATCCTTCTGGCGGATCGATTGATAGCGCGATGCGCACAGCTCGACGCAAACCGTGTCCGGCTGCGTTTCTTCAATGACCGATTCGACCAGGGCCACGCTCTCTTTGGACACGTGGGCCGTGCCGATCAGGGTGATGGATTTATCTTCCGTCGTGAGGTGATGTATCATCTGTATCCTGTCTTTCTCCATTGAACCTTTGTGCGGCCGGCGGCCGTTTATCGATGGGCGCGCGGTATTTATCTGTCTGAAAAATCAGATAAATAGTCATCCCATTCCATGGGCAGGCTCTGTTTTTTTTTGACATTGCACGCCTTACAGGCCGGCACCACGTTGGCTTTGATCGACCGGCCGCCCCTGGAGAGGGGCACCACATGGTCCATGGTCAACTCCCGGGCCGGAATGGCTTGCCCGCAATAGTGACATCTGCCCCTGGCCAGGCGTCGTTTCCACCACTGGGTTTTTCTCAATTCACGGGCCCGGGCTTTTTCGCGCCGCAAATCGTCTTCGGAAAGATCGTATGCAAAAGGTGTGATCACGATGGGGCCGTCCACTTTCGAATCTGGTGTTGAATCTGGTCAATCAGCAGGGCGTAAAATGCCTCGGATCCGCCCAGTCCGGTCCGGCCGAAAAAGTAATTGATTTCGAGAACCAGCGGGCGGGGCGTTTTTTCGCTGGCTGAAAAGATAAAATCGAAACCGGCCAGGTTGATTCCGGTGCGGTTGTAAATCCGCGTCTCTACAGTCATGGCGGCCTGCTGCCGGGCGGGATGGGCGTCGGGATCGATGCGGGTGTCGGCGGTCAGGCTGACGGGAAATCGATCCGGGGTCGGGGCGATCCGCCAGTACGACTTTACCTGCTCACCGATCCGGACAACGCGCAGAACCTGACCTGCCGTCGGGATGTATTGCTGCAGGAGAAACCCACCCTGACCGGACTTTTCAAATACGGCCGCCTCGTTGAGGCGATCGGCCAGCATGTCGTTATTTTCGATCCGATAGACGGTTTTCCCTTCGCCGCCCCAAGCGTATTTGAATACAATGGGAAAGGCAAGACCTGCCGGCAGGCTGCCCCACGAAACCCCTGCGGCATAGGCCCGGGTATCCGTAAAACTTTCAGTGCGGGGGTGGGAAATGCCGATCTGTTTAAAAAGCCGGATCTGTCCTGTTTTTTCAGGATAGTCAAACCGGGCGTCATAGTTGGGAAAAACCCGCGGGCAATGGCTGCGGGCCATCCGGTAAAGCGCGGGTGGGCATCCCTGGGGCAGGATGACGGCTGTTGCCCGGGAAATCATTTCCTGATCCGAGCGGTCAGGCTGGCGTCCGGCACAACTCCGGTTCTCATCGGCTGAAAACAAGGGATGGTACGATAAAATCATAGGTAGCCGAAACGTCGCAGCATGCGGGAGTCTTGGCTCCAGTTCTTATCCACCCGGACAAACAATTGTAAAAATACCGGGACGTTCATGAAATTTTCAATGGCCCGACGCGCCTCGGTGCCGATCTGTTTTAACTTGGCACCCTGCCGACCGATAATGATGCCTTTCTGGGAAGTGCGTTCCACGTGAATAGTGGCATGGATCGTGACGAGCGGCTTTTTGGGCGATTCGACAAAAGACTCAATCGTTACCGCCGTTGAATAGGGAATCTCGGCCCCGGTGAACCGGAAAACTTTTTCCCGGATCATTTCAGCCACAAGAAATCGTTCGGGCAGGTCGGTCAGCTGATCCTCAGGGAAAAACGGTGGCCCCGGCGGCAGATGGGCTTCGAGCGCGGCAATCAGGGTATCTACCTGTTCTCCGGTTTTTGCCGAAATGGGAATCAGGGCTTTAAAGGGATATCGTTCAGACCAGGTCTGCATGGTTTCGAGCAGACGAGACTTTTTGATCTTGTCGATTTTATTCAGGGCGAGCATTGCCGGCCGCCCGGTTTTTTCCAGTTGTTTCAGCAGCTGTGTTTCGCAGACAGCATCGGTATTCGCCGCATCGATCATCATCAGGACCAGATCCACATCACCCAGGGCGGCGATGGCCGTTTCGACAATGCGGGTATTGAGGGCCCGGCGGGCCGGATGTACGCCCGGCGTGTCGATAAAAACAAGCTGGGACCCGGTGCGGTGGCGGATACCCAGAATACGGTTGCGCGTAGTCTGGGGTTTTCGGGAGGTGATGGATATTTTTTCGCCCAGAATACGGTTGAGAAGGGTGGATTTGCCCACATTGGGCGCCCCGGCAATGGCGATGAAACCGGATTTAAATCCGGGCGGTGAATTCGGACCGGTGTTTTTCAAGAGGCTTGAACGGGTGGGACGATATCGGGAAAAGCCGCCGGCCGGCCGAACAGATATCCCTGGGCGTATTCAAAACCGAGTTCCTGGCAGGTATCGCATTCTTCCTGACATTCAATACCTTCGGCGAGTGTTTTAATGCCCAGGTCCCGGGCGGTTTTGATGAACGTCAGGACGATCTGGTGCAGCCGCTTGGGAGCGATATGAATATTGCGGATAATGGACATGTCGAACTTTAAATAATCGGGTGGCAGTTCGGCCAGCTCAACCAGCCGGGTCTGGCCGACGCCAAAGTCGTCGTACGCCAGCTCGAGATCCAGGCTGGCGACAATACTCCGCAGATGTTCTATCTGTCCCGGGTCGGTCACGGCCTTTTCATTGATTTCAAGAACAATCGACATGGTCGGCACCATCTGTCGCATCGCCCCGAGCGATTTTTCCAGAATATCCATCTGATACATTTCAGCCGGATGGGTGTTGACAAACAGTTCCGGTTTTCCGGCCAGTCCCTTGCCCAGGCGGATCCCTTCTTCCCGGAAAAGGGTACTGAGCTGGACGGCCTGCCCCAGTTGCGCGGCGACGTCAAACAGTTCCGTGGCGCTTTCCGGCAGGCCGTTTTTGGCAATCCGGCCCAAAATTTCATATCCCACAACGGTATTGTCCGGAAACTGGACAATGGGCTGAAAATGCGGAATAACTGTCCGGTTCTGAAGTAACTTTTCAAGGTGGGGCTTGTAAATAAGGGACCCGACCTGGTCCTCGAGGGGGTCAAACGCCACGGTTTCATCGGCCAACGCCGTCTTGACAAAATCCCCGCTGCGGATAACAAATTCGTGATCCCCGAAATAGAGATGGTCGCCGATTTCGAGGACCTCGGTTTCCTTGACTCTTTTCTGATTGTGCAGGGTGCCGTTGGTGCTCCCCAGATCTCGGAGCCACAGCATATCGCCGCTGAGATGGATCTGGGCATGTCGCCGGGAAATCCATTTCGACCGCAGCGTCAGGTCGCACTCACTGCCGCGACCGATGCTGAACGGAAACGGTTCGATGGGAACCGCCCATGTGGTACCGACATCGGATATTTTTTCAAGATACCATTTGGCCGGTCGGTTATGGGGATTAACTGGATTCATGCCGCATATACCCTGTATGTATCACTGACAGCAAGCACGTAATCTGGGCTGATCAGTGGGATTATTCTACAATTAAGTTCTGAATATTTCGAATGCGCACTTCCATCTGCATCAAATCATTGGATAACGTCTTCGTAAAAATATTCGCGTCGGGCATCTGACTTGAATTGAAAATAGTCACGACACCGGCCATTTTAATCGTGAATGCCGTGCCACTGCTTTCCAGGGGCTCCAGGTAGAGCAGCTCGAGACAGCGGCGTAATGCCCGCCTCGCGCCTGCCGGGGGCGTGAAAGGCAGCAACACAACAATCTCGTTTTTTCCAAATTCACCGACGATGTCTGATACTCTAACAATCTTTACTATCTTTTTCAAGATGGTATTGAGTATATCCCGGCGCGATAATGTGACAGTCTGGTCTTCATCTATGGCGGTCACTTTGATCAAAGAGAAAGCCATGGCGGCAAAATGCGTACCATAACGTTCGGCCAGGGAGACCTGTTTTTCGATGAGCAGTGCCAGGGTGTCATCTTTGAGAACGCCGGTGGGGAGGGTGCGCTGCGCTTCTTCCAGGCGTCGGCGTTCCTCCTCGGCCCTGATTTTTGCGTAAATCTGCCCGAAATCATCCGGATCGAGGTCGTTTTCGTCAAAGTCATTGCAGACAGTTTCAAGGATTTCGGTGAGATCTTCATCTGTTCCCGCGCTTTGTTCCAGGATCTGCAATACGCTCAGGTCCGATACGGCCCCGGATTCCGACTGGGACGAGCGGGAACCGAGGAACTCTGATTTGGCCTTGTCGAGGATATCGTCCATGCGGCTTTCCAGCCGTTTTTCCAGGCGGTCGATGACGTCGTCCTTGACATTCAGATTTTTCAACTGGCCCACAATACCGGATTCAATATTGCCGATAATCCGCCGCAGGTGATGTCGGCCTTTAACGTCATCTTTGGCGGCGTCATCATCGTCCATAGATGCGCCCAGGCGCTCCACATAATCGACGAGAAGATCCGTCATGACCTTTTCATCGCCGGTTCCCTTGCGAATTTCGGCGGCCAGGAAAATCAGCTCAGCAGCCTGGCCCGGATTTTTCTTGATTTCCTGAACCAGGCTTTCGCCATCAATGCCGATCTCTTCAGCGCTTTCGGCAAAAACAATGGCCAGTTCATCACTCTGGAGTTCTTTGCCCAGGGCCTTGACCAGCTCCAGATAGTTTTTAACGGGCATTCCCGCTTTCATCAGCGTTGTTTTGATTTTCGGCAGCAGGCGCTTGAGTTCACTGGTTTCGGGAATCAGGCGCCGCAGGATATGGGCCAGGCGCTGGGGGGTCAGCTGGTCGCCGAGATACTCTTCTTCGATGAGTTTTAAGATCACTTCATCCGTGATATCATTTACTTTATCAACGATTTTATCTTCCTGGGCATATTCGGTTCCCAGAGCCTTCTGGCTGTTCATGTCCGCGATCAGCTGTTCTTTCAGCTCGATGACGGCGGCGGCAACATCCGATAAACTGGTTCCCCCGGCTTCAAAGGCTTTATCCACCAGTTCCCGTTTGACATGATCCAGCTGGCGCATGAGTACGGAACCGGGATTCCGCCGGTTCTCTCCATCGCCGCTGGCCCCGGAAACATCGGCGGCCACCATTTGTCTGGATACGGCCGCCGGGTCGTTGAGGATATTGTCGATCGCCACCGGCTGGGCCGCCACATCGACCCGGATCCGGTCAACTACACCGGCAATTTCATCTTCCGGTACCCATTGGCCGACCAGTTTCCCCAGGGCTGTCGTCGATATTTCTTTTCCGGAAGCCTGCTCTTTTTTAACAAGCTGCATGACCACATTATCCGTCACCTCATTGATTTTATCGATAATCTGGTCTTCTTCCGCATAATTGATGTTATCGGCTTTCTGGGCCTGCATGCCTTCAAGCAATTCGTTTTTCATATCAAAAACAGCGGTTACCAGATCCGTGGCCATCTCCGATCCGATCTGTTCCGGGTTGTTGATGATCTCCTGGTTGATCATCTCGATCTGGTGCATCAGGACAGGGCCGGGCTGGCGATCCTCCGCATCGCTTTCCTGGAAGCCCTCCCGGTCGGCGGCAATCATTTTCTGGGACAGCTCCTGTGGATTTTTAATCAGGTTGTCGATGGTCAGGGTTTTTTCAAATTCCTCGGCCAGAACACTTTCGAGGATCATGTCCATGAACTGCTTGCGGGTTTTCAGCTGTTCATCTTCGGACAGCTCCAGGGTCATCTCCTTGAGCGCTTCGCGCGATACCAGCTCATCATCTTCCGTGGCCTTGATGTAAACCACATGATTAATTTTAACGTGGCGAATCCCCTTGGCGGCCAGGGCCTTTTTCATGGCCTCGGCATCGGGGTATTTGTCGAGGGTGGTAAAAATATCCAGGAAAATCCGGATATCATTCTTTTTGAGACCCTTCCCGAAGGAGATGGACTGGATCCCGGTTTTGGTAAAATGCTGGACGATTTTGGTAACGATGATCCGGGGATCAAGGGGCTCTTCGTCGATGAACAATTGTTCCCGGTTTAAGATAAAAACCAGCGGGGATACCTTGTCGAGCAGCTTGCCCGATACCTGAAAGAAGTCATCGATGGTCTGCTGAACATACGGGTGGTTGGCCTGATACATGGTGGCCCGATTGAACAGCATGACAATAACCCGGCTGAATCGATGCATTTCCTGTTTGGAGATCCGGTTTTCAGGCATAGCTCCCCCTAAAACAATGACTTCGGGTTATAGATTTTTCTGGTAAGCCTTCAATCGATCGATAAATGCCCCGCAATCCGGGTAACGGTCGTCAGGGTTGTAGGCCAGCGCCTTAAATATGATGTCATCCATTTCTGTATCCAGCTGCTGATTCATTTGAGAGGGTTTTTTGGTATACAGACGGTCTTTCAGGGTCAGCTTTTTTTCCAGCAGATCCCGGGTTGACTTAAATGGCGGCAGCGGCAGAAAGGAAGTCAGCATTTCAAACAGGACGACTCCGGCCGCATAGATATCGGTTCTCTTGTCTATGTGGCTTCTCAAGATTTCCTCAGGTGCCATATAGACGGGGGTACCGGCGATCAATCCGGCCGTCAGGTTTTCTCCGCGGGCCAGGGTGGCAATGCCGAAGTCGGTAATGAGCGGACGCCGGGAGTGCGCTTCGATCAGGATATTGGCAGGCTTGATATCCCGATGAATGATATCCTGGCTATGGGCATAATCAAGGGCGTCAAGAACGTTGATGATGATCTGGAGCGTTTCCGCCACAGGCAGTACCCGCCGGAAGGAGACCAGGGATTTCCCCGCCATTTCGATTATTTCCGAAAGCGTCCGGCCTTTGACCAGCTGCATGGTGAAGAACAGAAATTTCTCGGTTTCGCCCACCTCGTAGATCGGGATAATATTGGGGTGGGACAGGATTGCCGCCGCTTCGGCTTCCTGTTGAAAAAGTTTTCCGGCCACCGGTGTCAGGATCGACTTGGGCAGAATCTTAACGGCGATCTGTCGTTTTAATGACTGCTGGTAGCCGATAAAAATTACCGCCATCCCGCCCCGGGCCAGCTCCTTCAGCAGCGTGACGGTTCCCACCTTTTGGCCGACCAGGTGGGTAAAGTTCATTTTTTTGATAGAGGCCATAATGGTAATATGATTTATGTACTTGAAAAAAGATCCGGATATCGGCTGAAAGACACAAATCCTTTCCGAAAAACATCTGGGTCAAACTGACAGATCACTGCCGGGTTGTCAATGCTGGATTCCGGCATCATTCAGGGCCGCTTATCTATCGGAACATAATCCGTACGGGGGGGGCCCGTGTACAGCTGGCGGGGGCGCGTAATTTTCCAGCCCGGGTCGTCGATGCTTTCCTTCCACTGGGCAATCCAGCCCGGCAGACGGCCGATGGCGAACATGACCGTGAACATGTTGGTGGGGATGCCGATGGCCCGCAGGACGATGCCGCTGTAAAAATCGACGTTGGGGTACAGGTTATGTTCGATGAAATAGTCGTCCTTGCGGGCGGCGATTTCAAGTTCCCTGGCGATATCCAGCAGGGGGTCGGGCGTCTGCTGCTTTTCCATGAGCCGATCCGCCATCTTTTTGATGATTTTACCGCGGGGATCATATGTCCTGTAGACCCGGTGGCCGAAACCAAACAGGCGGAACGGGTCTTCCCGGTCCTTGGCCCGTTCGATTACCTTTTTGACATTTCCTTTATCTCTGGCAATATGCTCAAGCATTTCAATAACAGCCTGGTTGGCGCCACCATGCAGTGGACCCCATAAAGCGGCAATGCCCGCCGAAATGGCGGCGTATAGATTGACGCGCCCGCTGCCGACCACCCGGACTGCGGTGGTGGAGCAGTTCTGCTCATGGTCGGCATGGAGAATCCAGAACACCCGAAGGGCGGACACCAGTTCTTCGTCAATCTGGTAGGGCCGGACGGGAGAGTCAAACATCATGTTTAAAAAATTGGCGCAATAGGTCAGGTCCGGACGGGGATAAACAACCCGGTGGCCTCTTGAGATTTTGTATGACATGGCTGCCAGGGTACGTATCTTGGACAGGAGCCGGGCCATGGTAAGGTTGATGCCTTCATCCGTGGTTTCCAGCTCGGGATAAAAGCTTCTCAATGCGTTGACCATGGACGAAAGGATACCCATGGGATGCGAATGCCGTGGAAATCCCCGATAAAATTCCCGCAGGTCTTCATGTACCGGGGAGAGATCGTTCAGCAGAACGGAAAACCGGGTCAGCTCCTTGCGACTGGGCAGTCGCCCGTTGATGAGCAGGTAGGCGGTTTCCTTGAACGTGGCCTGTTCCGCCAGCTGTTCCACCGGGATGCCGCGGTAGCGGAGAATGCCTTTTTCGCCATCCATAAACGTGATCGCGCTGCGGCAGCTGCCCGTGCTGGAGAAACCGTTATCGAGCGTGATCAGACCGGAATCTGTTCTCAAGCGAGAGATATCGATGGCCTTTTCACCCTCGGTACCGGTGAGGACAGGCAGCTGATACGATTTTCCGTTGAGCGTGAGGGTTGCAAATTCGGTCATTGACATACCTTTCTATGCGGAAAGTGCATGGGTGATCATTAATGATGGGAACGGGTTAATATTTAACGGTGTCCAGAAACATATCCTGAATCAGACCGGCAACCCGCAGGCGCCATGTCGTATCCAAAGGTCAATGCATACAGATCTCCCTTGGCGCGCACGCACCGGATTGGCGGGATTCGACCCGGCCTGGCGCTATTCGGACGGTTTCGGGTCGATTATTTCCGTGGATTTATCGGTGTGCTTTGTCTTGTCTGTCACCTGACAGGATTCCCGCATTCATGTGGATACGCCGAGTTTTGGAAACAGATATGCCTGAAGAAAAAACCAGACGCCGATAACGGCCAGAATCGTTAAAATGTCTTTCATCTTTTATCCTTTGTGTGTGGCTTTCGAGTGTTTGGCGATAAACTGACATCTGTATAGCACAATCGGAGCCATTCGGCTATGGGGCGCTTAGAAACCGCGTTTCGATCAGATCGGCCAGACGGTCGACGTCTTCCAGGCCGAAGCGGGGCACCGCCGGCTGAATATCGAGATCGGTCACATACGCGATCAGGCCCCGGGGCGGCGGATCAATGGGCGCTTTGCGGTTACCTGCCCGGCAGATCTCGATTTTGGGCTGATCCATCCCTTTGAACCCTTCAACGATGATCAGGTCCATGTCCATTAAAAAACCGGCCAGGTCGTCAATCGATTCCGAAGATTGATCCCGGACCATCGCCATGGCATGCGGTGACGTGACGATGACCGCATCGGCCCCGGCTGCCCGGTGCCGGGCGCTGTCTTTTCCCTGCTGATCAAGGGTAAACCCGTGATGGGCATGTTTGATGGTACCGATGCGGTACCCCCGGCGTTTGAGTGCGGGGATCAGTTTTTCAACCAGCGTGGTTTTGCCGGATTTTGATTTTCCCACGATAGAAATAACGGGCGGCATATTGTTTTCCTTAATCAAATGTGAGTGTGTCGGGCCATTCCCGGAGATGGCCGTCAGCGGGTCCTTTGCGACAGGCATCGATGACAACCCGGGTATCCCGGATATACAGATCCCGTCCGGGATCGACATTGTTGAACAGCTGCCACAGCAGGCCGGATTCGTCCGCCAGGTCGGCAGCGGCATCAAAAAGGATGACAATATCGAATTGCCGCATCCGATCGGCTGTGAACAGGTCATCGGAAAAAACATGTCCGTTCCGATGGTCTGATTTGGTTATCGTCATGGCGATGATCCGCATTCGACGGCTGGATTTCCCGGGCGGTGCCGCCATGAGTTCCCGCAGTGCAACCACACCGGTGATCTCTGATTTGAGTGCGGCCGCTTCTGCCGGCGTCAGGGGGGTGTAGGCGTTCGGAAGGGGTTCCGCTCGCGGCGGTTCCCCGGAAACCCGCGCGGTCAGGTCGATGCCGAGTTTGTGGCCGAAATTGGGGTGCGGCGAGCAATGGTCAAGGACATCCAGGATGCCGGTTGCGTGCATCAGATCGGTGTGGATGTCCAGTCGCTGGGTGAGTATCTGCAGGATTTGCCCGGGATTCTGGAGACCGGTGTCGGCGTCGACGATGACGATGGTTTTACAGAAACTCATCTGGCCCTGGCCCCACAGCCCACTGATGACTTTCTGGGCATGACCGGGGTAGGCCTTGTCAATGGCGACCACGACGATATTGTGAAAGACGCCTTCCCAGGGGAAAAAATAATCTCGGATTTCGGGCATCACCGTGCGCAGCATGGGTAGAAAGATCCGCCCGGTGGCCTGGGCCAGGTAGCAGTCTTCCATGGGCGGGCGCCCCACCAGCGTGGTCTGGTAAATGGCGTTTTTCCGGTGGGTCAGGGCGGTCACATGAAAAACCGGATAGGCATCGGCCAGGGAATAGTATCCGGTGTGATCGCCGAAGGGGCCTTCCCGCCGCATTTCTCCCGGCTCGACATAGCCTTCGAGAATAAATTCAGCTTCTGCGGGAACGGAAAGGTCAACGGTCAGACAGGGGGCCATCCGTACTGGTTTTTTCCGGATAAAACCGGCCAGTATCATTTCGTCCATGCCCTGGGGCAGGGGCGCCGTGGCCGCGTAAACAACGGCCGGATCGGCACCGATGGCCACGGCCACCGGCATGCGCCGGCCGGCCCGGCGATAGGCGGTGTAATGATGTGCGCCGTCCTTGTGGATATGCCAGTGCATGCCGGTGGTGCATCTGTCATAAACCTGCATCCGGTACATGCCCACATTCCGTTTGCCGTCGGTCAGGCTGCGGGTGAACACCAGGGGCAGGGTAATGAAGCGCCCGGCGTCCTGCGGCCAGCATTTTAAAACGGGCAGCCGCGTCAGGTCCACGGCATCGCCGGTATACACAATTTCCTGGCAGGGCGGCGCGTTGCCGCGGTATGTCCGGGGAAAGAACTGTGCGGTCTGCGTGGCCAGGGGAATCAGTTTCAGCATGTCCCGGATGGATCGGGGCGGCGCCAGGTCAAAATACTGCGTCACCCGGTTGCCGATCTCGTCAAGGTGATTAACCCCCAGGGCCAGGCAGATCCGTTTTTCACTGCCGAAAAGATTGGTGGCCACAGGGAATCCGGCCCCCTTCACCCGGGTAAAAAGCAGCGCGCTGCCGCCACCGGGTTTCTTGCATTCGGCATCGGTCCGCCGGCTGATGCCGAGGATCGGGTCAACCGTCCGGGAGACGCGGGTCAATTCTCCGGCAGCGTCCAGGGCGGCGATGAATTCCTGCAGATCAGTGTACATGGCCATTGTTTCTTTCACGGGATGTCCGGCGCGATGTCGACGATAAGCGCACGGGTATCGCCGGGCGGCAGGTGGGGAGTCTCATGCCTGCCGCCGAATGATTTCATCCACCAGAACGCCGGTGAACAGGAGGATGGAGATGAGGCTGTTCATGTAGAAAAAAGCCACATGAACCCTGGAAAAATCATCGGGCCGGACGATCCGGTGTTCGATGATCAGCAGCATGCCGATCAGGGCAACGGTCACCAGATAGGCCCCGGTCATCTTGAAAACCGGAAAAATGGCGGCAAAAGCGACAAATGCGATGATGTGCAGGGCGGCAGCGGTCTGCAGGGCCCGCCGGGGGCCGAAACGGGCCGGTATGGAAAAAAGGCCTTCGCGCCGGTCAAAATCGATATCCTGGCAGGCATAGAGGATGTCAAACCCGGCAATATAGGTTAAAAGAGCGGCGGAAAGCACCCAGATGGGCCCGGAAAAGGTTTTGGAAAGGGCGACCCACGTGGCCCAGGGCGCCAGGGAAATGGCAAAACCGAGGTAAAGATGGGAGAGCCATGTAAATCGTTTCGTGTATGAGTAGGAAAACAGAATAAGCAGAACCGGAACGGCGAGATAAAGGCATGGCGGCCCCAGCATGGCGGCCGCCAGGAGAAAAATTCCCGTCGAGATGGCAATCAGGGTCCAGGCCGTGGCAGCGGAGATTCTGCCGCTGGGAATTTCCCGCAGGCGGGTACGTATGTTTTTTTCGTCTATGCGCGCATCGACCACCCGGTTAAACCCCATGGCGGCCGACCGGGCGCCCACCATGGCCAGAATGACCCAGCCGATATCGGCGGGGTGGACCGGATATTGCCGCTGGACGAGAATCACCGCTACCAGCGCAAAGGGAAGCGCAAAAACCGTATGGCTGAATTTAATCATGCGGCCGTACGTGTGGATACCTGCCAGCCATCCGGCGGCGGATAATGATCCTCCCGCCCGTTTATTTCCTGCCAGTGTCTGTTTTACCATTGCCGTCACGTGTTTATGGTTTCCGCGCAAAAATAGGAAAAAGCAAAGACGGTGTCAACCTCGGCGAAAAATTAATAAAAGGGATGCCGCGTTCTATCCGGCGTACTCACGCGTACGCGGAATAAAAAACCCCACGGTGCAGGGCAGCCACCGCGGGGTATGGATAAAACCAGGCAGACTCGCGCTACTTATCGTCTTTAACTTCTTCAAAGTCCGCGTCGACAACATCGTCATCGCTGCCTGCCCCGGCATCGCCACCAGGGGGTGTCTGGCCCGGTGCGCCGCCATCGGCTCCGGGCTGGGCTTCTCCGGTTTGCGCGGCCTGCTGATAAACCGCTTCGGCCAGCTTGTGGGATGTCTGGCTCAAAACCTCGCTGGCGCTCTTAATCGCCTCGGCGTCTTCGCCTTCCATGGCTTTTTTCAAATCGGCGATGCCGGATTCGACCTTGGCTTTGGTTTCGTCATCCACCTTGTCGCCCAGGTCCTTGATCGATTTTTCGGTGGCGTAAATCAATGAATCGGCCGAATTGCGCGCATCGATCAATTCACGTTTTTTCTTGTCTTCATCGGCATGCTGTTCGGCATCCCGGATGGCACTGTCAATTTCTTCCTGGCTCAGGCCGCTGGATGCGGTAATCTGAATCGACTGCTCTTTTCCGGTGGCCGTGTCCTTGGCGGATACATTGACAATCCCGTTGGCGTCAATATCAAAGGACACTTCGATCTGGGGAACGCCCCGGGGGGCCGGCGGAATGCCGACCAGCTCGAAACGGCCCAGGGTTTTGTTCTGGCCGGCCATTTCCCGTTCACCCTGAAGGACATGGATGGATACAGCCGGCTGGTTGTCAGCCGCCGTGGAAAACACCTGGCTCTTTTTGGTCGGGATCGTGGTGTTCTTTTCAATCAGCCGGGTCATCACGCCGCCCAGCGTTTCGATGCCCAGAGACAGCGGCGTGACATCGAGAAGCAATACGTCCTTGACGTCGCCCTGCAGAACGCCGCCCTGAATGGCCGCGCCCCGGGCGACCACTTCGTCGGGATTGACGCTTTTGTTGGGTTCTTTGCCAAAAATCTTTTTGACGCGTTCCTGAACCGCCGGCATCCGGGTCATGCCACCGACCAGGACAACTTCCTTGATGTCACCGGCCGAAACGCCGGCGTCTTTCATGGCCATCCGGCACGGGCCTTCCAGCTTGTCAAGGAGATCCCCAATCAGGGCTTCGAGTTTGGCCCGGGTGATTTTGATGTTCAAATGTTTGGGACCGGATGCGTCGGCAGTAACAAACGGCAGGTTGACATCGGTCTCCACCGCGGAAGATAGTTCCATTTTGGCTTTTTCAGCCGCTTCTTTCAGCCGCTGGAGGGCCATTTTGTCGCCGCGCAGGTCGATGCCCTGGTCTTTCTTGAATTCATCGGCCAGAAAATCGATGATCCGCAGGTCAAAATCTTCGCCGCCGAGATGGGTGTCTCCATTGGTGGATTTAACCTCAAAAACGCCTTCGCCGATTTCAAGGACGGATATATCAAAGGTGCCGCCGCCCAGGTCGAATACCGCGATGGTTTCTTCGTTCTTCTTGTCCATGCCGTATGCCAGAGAGGCGGCCGTGGGCTCATTGATAATTCGCTGAACGTTGAGGCCGGCAATTTTACCGGCATCCTTGGTGGCCTGTCTCTGGCTGTCATTAAAATACGCCGGAACGGTGATGACCGCATCGGTGACCGTTTCGCCCAGATAGGCTTCGGCCGTTTTCTTGATGTTTCCCAGGATAAACGCGGAAATCTCGGCCGGGCTGTAGTCTTTGTCTTTCAGTTTAATCCGCACATCGCCATTGGATGCTTTAATCAGTTCATACGGAAGGATCTTGATATCCCGCTGGATTTCCGGCGAGTTGAATTTGCGCCCGATCAACCGTTTAACACCAAAGACCGTATTTTCCGGGTTGGTAATGGCCTGCCTTTTGGCAATCTGACCCACCAGGCGTTCCCCGCTGTCGGAAACGGCGACAATCGACGGAGTGGTGCGTCCGCCTTCGGGGTTGGTGATGACCTTGGCATCACCACCCTCCATGATCGCCACACAGGAATTGGTGGTCCCCAAATCGATTCCAATAATTTTACTCATCTTTTCGATCCTCCTAAAGCATTCATTCAGTTCGCGTAACCGCGATTAACTTTGACGGGTTTTTCTCATGTCTCTGGATAGCTGCAAACCTGTTTTATAAAGCATGTCATAAAGTATGGATCAGCCGGTGATGGCCGGCGCTCAATCCGTGTCATTATCCGATTTGGCCACGATAACCATGGACGGGCGCAGGAGCCGGTCGTGGTACGCATATCCCCGTTGAAATTCCTGAACGACCGTGTTCTCGGGGTGTTGGTCGGTCTTTTCCTGTCCCATGGCCTGGTGAAAGGCCGGATCAAAGGGCTTTCCGCAGGCCTCAATGGGCTTGACGCCGAATTTTTCAAACGTTTTGAGTAATTCCGCGCGCACCATTTCCACTCCGTCGATCAGCGCGTTGGCGGCGTTTTCGTCCCCGGACGCAGCCAGGGCCCGTTCCAGGTTGTCCACTGCCGGCAGAAGATCGGTGAGCAACGTTTCATTGGCATATTTGCGTGCATCGGCCGTTTCCCGCAGAATCCGTTTTTTATAGTTGTCGAATTCGGCGCTGACCCGCAAAAAGCGATCATACGCGGATTTTGCTTCTTCCTGCGCCGCAGCCAGTTTTTCTTCAAGCGCTCGTATCTGATCATCAGGGGCCAGCTCCCGCAGTGATTCAGAAGCCCCGGTATCCGACTGATCCGATGCCGAGATGGGGCGTTCCTCCCCGTTTTTATCGATGACCGGGATGGTCGTCGCCTCGCCCGCGTCGGTCGGATGCTCCGGTCTTTTTTCGTCTTTCTGGTTGCGCGCCCGTGCGTTGATCGACATAAATAATCTGCTCCAAGTGGTGATTAAGCGTAATAATCCGTATTGAAATTGTGACAAAAAATAAGTCTGTCCAGTGGATTGTCAAGCAAAAGGGAACGGCAAATATGTCAGGCATTGACGGAAATTGACATCCACAGTCCGTGGGCAGAAAGAACGGGAAGGCGGGTTGTCTGAAAAGGGGGCGATCAAGGGAGTATGTATCTGAAGAAAGTGAAAGGTTGTGCACCCCCTGTCGAATCATTCCCTATATATCGGATCCAGACATGACCGGAATCAGTCCACGACACAGGTGCCATCACTTATCGCTGCTTCCTTCCGGATCTGACGAGGTTCGTGTGTACCTGTTGCGCGGCGACCGGTCAGCCGGCGCCAATTTTTGGAAATAGACCCTTGAGGGGGAATTCAGCCCCGCATAAGCGGATTTCGGGTAAAGGGCACCGCTGGCTCCCCGCCTAGCACAATTGACCTCAGACTATAATAGGCATCCGGAATATTTCAAGTAAAAAAAATGATCCGGATCGTCATGTTTCGGGCCGGGGACGTTTCTTCCGGCGTATTATTTTCAATTGCCGGATGACTCAGGATTGACTTAGGCGCCGGGGTACTGGTAAATATAATAATATTTTAAACGTTTTGCTTTTCAATATGAAGCCGGATCAGAAGATTAATATCGGCGAATGGATAATTTGCGATGAAAAAATGGCAATGCAGGGTTTGTTATTATACCCATGCGGGCGATGCGCCGCCGGACAGCTGTCCGGTGTGCGGGGTGGCCGGCACCATGTTCATGGCAGCGACCGGTGCGGGACTGCCGGAGAAAGCCGGGGCCGAGATCCATCGCTCTGAGACAGCCAAATGTTCGGTTTGCGGCTATACTCATACCGACGGCGAATTTCCCGAAAACTGCCCGGTCTGCGGGATTGCACGTGACAGCGCCCTGAAAATAAATGCAGCCGCCGCAACTGCCGAAACGCCGGAAACGACACCGGCAACCGGGCGATGGCGCTGCCGGATCTGCGGATACATTCATACCGGTACGCCGCCGCCGGTCCAGTGCCCGGTGTGTGGTGCCGATCGCAGCGAATTTATCCGGCTGCCCGATGAAACGGCCGGACCGGCTGCAGCGCCGGCTGCCGGCGTGTTTGATGCAGCAGAAAAACCGGATGCGCCGGTATCGCGCGACGCATCACCGGAAGCGGCGACCACAGTGGTTTCCCGCCTGTTGCCTGTCTACCGCCGCCTGACGACCGGTATGGCCCGGCAGCATATCCATCCCATCTCCGTGCATATTCCCAACGGTGTACTGCCGGTGGCCTTTATCTTTCTTGTGCTGGGAATCCTGTTTGACAGCGGACGAATGCGCCAGGTGGCCGGGTATAATCTGTTTTTCGTCTGCATCACGCTGCCGGCGGTTCTGTTTTCCGGTTACAATGACTGGCAGATTCGACTGGGTGGCCGCATGACCCGGACCATCCAGGTAAAGATTGTCTGTGGCGCCGTGGTGATGATTCTGTCTCTTGTCCTGGTTGTGTGGCGCTTTGTTCAGCCCGGGGTACTGGCGGCGTCATCCAGTGGCCGGATGATCTATCTGGCGTTTTTTCTGGCCGCACTGGCGGCGGCCGCCGTTGCCGGGTTCTTCGGGGGGAAATTGATCCGGTTTCCGGGAGACAATGCCCTTAAGAAAAAATAATGGCCCGTCTGTCATGGCCGATCAACAAAACAATTTCCCGGTGGCTGACATCCGGGGCCGGGGCACGTATGTGCTGATCCTGCAGGTTGCGCATCCGGCCCGGATTCAGGTCGGCCGGCTGGGGTGCTTTGATTTTCGGGCCGGGGTCTACGCCTATGCGGGCAGCGCTTTCGGTCCCGGCGGTCTGGCGGCCAGGGTGGGGCGGCACCTGAAAACGGAAAAACGTCTGCGGTGGCATATCGATTATCTGCGCGGCATCAGCCGCGTGTCGGCAGTCTGGTATACGGTTTACCCCGTCCGCCGGGAGCATGACTGGGCCCGCATACTGTTGCAGCGCCGGGGCGCGAGCGTGCCCATCCCCGGGTTTGGATCCTCCGATTGCCGCTGCAAATCCCATCTGGTCTATTTTCAGCACACCCCCAAAATTGCGACTTTCCGGCGAAAGATCCGGTGCTGTTTTGCCGAGGATCCGCGGATTGACCAGCGGGTTGTCCCCGCCGGGAAGTCACCGGCTTTATGCCTAATCACCAGGGGAGATTTTCAATGAGAATATGTTTTTACGGCGTTGGCGGTGTCGGCGGTTACTACGGCACCCTGGTGGCGGATTATTTAAAACGGACGGGGGCAGGGGAGACAACTTTCATTGCCCGGGGCGCGCACCAGCGCAGGATTCTTGACAACGGGCTGCTTCTGAAAAAAGACGGTGGCCGGGAAGAAATCGTGGCAATCCCCGATCGTTGTACGGATACGGTGATGGGGTTGCCGGTTTTTGATATCGTCGTGGTCGCCGTCAAAGGGTACGATCTGGCAGGTGCGGCCAAGGCCGTGAACCGGATTACGGACGCGCATACGGTGGTTCTGCCGCTGTTAAACGGGGCGGATATCCATGCCCGCATGCGTCCGTATATCGACAAGGGATACCTGCTGTCTGCCTGTGTTTATCTGGGAACGCACATCGAGGCCCCCGGCATTATTTTTCAAAAGGGGGGCAGCCGTCAGATCGCGGTGGGTAAAGACCCCGGCTGGCCTGATTTCTATCCTCACGGACTCTTGGATCTTTTTACAAAAGCGGGCATCCGCATTCAATTCTTTGAAGACGTGGATGTTGAAA
Source organism: uncultured Desulfobacterales bacterium (assembly GCA_964577615.1). Classification (GTDB taxonomy): domain Bacteria; phylum Desulfobacterota; class Desulfobacteria; order Desulfobacterales; family QNYZ01; genus QNYZ01. The sequence goes on from CAZNZW010000003.1 coordinate 29,931, forward strand.
TATGGACGAAATTCATTTTCATTGCGGCTTTTGCGCTGGTTACCGCGGCCTATGATAAAACGATCGGCGAGGTCGCCGCTGATAAAAATCTGGGCCGGCGGGTGAAGAATATCATGATTGAAATCGCCCGGATCGCCCGGGCGCTGGCCATCACGCTTCCCGGAGATATTGTTGAAACATCTTTTGCCAAAGCCGGACAGTTTTCCTTTGAAACGAAAACGTCCTTTCAGCGGGATGTGGAAACCAAAGGCCGGCAAAGCGAGTGGGATCTGTTCGGGGGGACCGTTCTTCGGTATGGCAGGGAACACAATCTTCCTGTCGATCATACAAAAGAAACGTTTGATCTGCTGATGGAAAGGCTGTGAAGGGCTGGACACGGGCCATCCAGCCCCCCTGGCGATTGCCTGATGTGGCGCCGGTTATTCCGCCAGCGCGGTGGTCATCAATTCGCCGATCTGTGTGGAAAACCGGGACGGGTTGTCGATTTTGCCGCCCTCGCCGACGATGGCCAGATCGAGGAGCAGTTCGCTGTACGCCTGGATTCTGGGGTCTTTCCGGTCGGCATCGAAAAGCGCTTTGATTTTATCCATAACGGGATGCGCCAGGTTCAGCTCCAGAACGCGCTTGACTTCGGGGACCTTTTGCCCCGATGCCGCAAGTATTTTTTCCATATAGGCGCTCATGTCGTGATCATCCCCGGACAGGCAGACAATGGAGCTTTTCAACCGGCTGGACGCCTTGACTTCCTTGATTTTGTCGGCCAGATGGTTTTTGATAAAACCGAAGAGGGCGCTGTAGTCGTCCTGCTTCTCTTTGTCGGGCGAATCTATTTCCAGATCCCCTTTTTCCGCGCTTTTCAGCGGCTTGCCGTCGTATTCGGTCAATGACTGAATCACCCATTCATCCACCGGATCGGCCATCAACAGCACTTCGTAGTCTTTTTCTTTCAGCGCTTCCAGATGCGGGCTGTTGATCAGGGCGGTCAGATTCTCGCCGGTAATGTAAAAGATCTCCTTCTGGTCCGGCTGCATGCGATCGACATAGGTTTTTAAGGAAATGGCTTTGTCTTCGGATTTGGTTGATTTGTAACGGATCAGCTCGGCAATCTTTTTGCGGTTGTCCGGGTCGATGTGCGCGCCCCATTTCAGTGCCGGCCCGAATTCGGCATAAAATTTTTCGTAATCCGCCGCATCCATTTTTTTCAGCAGTTCCAGAATTTTTTTAACGAGGTTGCGCCGGATGTTGCCGACGAGACGGTCATGCTGGAGAAGCTCCCGGCTGACATTCAGGTTCAGGTCCGGCGCATCGACAATCCCCTTGACGAAGCCGAGGTATTCGGGCAGCAGGGCCTTGCAGTTGTCCATGATGAATACCCGCTTGCAGTACAGGTGAACCCCGTGCGGGTTGTCCGGGCGGAGCAGATCAAACGGCGCCTTGGACGGAATATAGAGCAGCGCATGGTATTCGGTGGTGCCTTCGAGCTTGATGTGCAGACGGGCCAGGGGAGGATTCCAGTCGTGGCTCAGGTGTTTGTAGAATTCTTCGTATTCTTCATCGCTGACGTCTTTTTTATCCCGGGTCCAGATGGCTTTCATGGAATTTAAGGTCTCTTCCCGCACCACTTTGCGGGTTGTCTCACCGATCGGCTTGCCGTCTTTGTCTTTCAGTTGCTCTTCATCGGGAATCGGTTCGTCTTTTTCCATATCCATGACAATGGGATAGGCCACAAAATCAGAGTGCTGTTTGATTATTCCCCGGATCGTCCACGGGTCCGTGTAGTCGGATTCATCCTTTCCGGGCTTTTTCAGCTGCAGGATGATCGTGGTTCCCCGGCTGCTCTTGGTGGTCTCTTCAATGGTATACGACCCGTCGCCAATGGATTCCCAGCGCACAGCCGTATCGCTCCCGGCGGCCCGGGTGAGCAGCGTGATTTTTTCGGCCACCATGAAGGCGCTGTAAAACCCGACGCCGAACTGGCCGATCAGCTCCGGTGTCAGCGTTTCCATCTGCTGGGACTGTTCCAGGGCTTCGAGAAACGATGCGGTTCCGCTTTTGGCGATGGTGCCGATATTTTCGAGGACTTCATCAAAGGTCATGCCGATGCCGTTGTCGGCAATCTCCAGCGTCCTGTTAATGCCGTCCGATGTGATTTTGATTTTAAACTCGGAATCATCCCCCAGCACTTCCGGTTCGGTCTGGGCCGTGAAGCGGAGCTTGTCGATGGCGTCGGAAGCGTTGGAAATCAGCTCCCGCAGGAAGATGTCTTTATGGGTATAAAGCGAATTGACGATGAGATTCAGAAGCTGCTGAATCTCGGTTTCGAATTGACGGGTTTCTTTTTTGGCTGCCATTGGGTCTCCTGGAAAATGTTTTGACATGGGTGTTTATTATTTTCAGCGGGGCAATCCGCTGATCGCGGTGCATATCAATAGCGATAAAATATAGTTCACCGGCTATTTAGTGTCAAGGTGGGGTTGAATAATATTGTGAAATTAAAAGAAATTATCATACTTATTTATGCCGGCAGATTGCAATCTCCAGCCGCCGTATTCGCGCTTTACGGCCGGTGGCAAGATCCTTATTGCGGGGATTTTTCCGTGGCGGGCGCGGTGGACGCATTCGGGCGGCGCATCCAGATAATTGAAAAAATCAATACAGCCAGAAACAGCATGCTGAAATACCAGGGGAAGTAACCGACGGATTGACGAAAAACCAGACTGTCCAGCTGGGCCGGAGACTGGCCGGGTGTGCCTGCGGCCCGGGTTTTAAGCATGGCCAGCAGCAGGGAGTAAAGCAGGCCGATACCGCCGTAGGTCAGGTTGTATGACAGGCCCTTGAAGCTGAGTACCGTGGCGCGCTGATGCGAAGGGGTAATCCGGTTGAGATAGTGACTGACGAAAAAATGGGTCATCATCATGGCTGCCGACAGCATCATGGCCGGGATAACGCCGATGTAGGGGAGAAAGAAAGTCATGCCGATCAGGCCGGCCAGTGTGGTGATAAAGAGAACCCCGAGGTTCATGCCCGGAGACTGCTTCCGGGTCAGGTAAAGCGACAGTCTCGGAATGACCAGGCCGATCAGGGCCATGGCCGATCCGATGAGGCCGAAGGTGGCTTCGGGAAGCTGAATTTCTCTGTAATACTGGCTGTTCAATGTTATTAACATCCGGATCACATGGTCGAATAAAAATCCGGAGGCGATGATAACCAGGGCGAACGGGGTTTTGAAAATCCATTTTCCGGCCTGAAACGTCAGGCGGAAAGCATCTTTCAGCGACGGCCGGCAGCCGGCGTCATCGAGGCATGCGTCCGCATGATGGTTGATTTCATGCATCCGAAGGGTCGTGATCAGCGCAAAGATCGCCATGACCAGCGTCAAATAAATCGGAAATCGCAGGGTCACGGCCTGGGTCAGGACGACGGTCAGGCCCAGTCTGTCGGCAATACCTTGCATCAAAACCGGATCGTAGACAGCCGCGCCAAGGGTCATGGCGCCGATATAGGTAATGGATTGCAGGCGCATCTGTTTTTCAAGCACCCGGCCCCAGTCGCCGGTATCGCCTTCTTTTTCAAGGGCATCATACGCCAGGGCTTCGTCGGCGCCGCTGGCGGCGGCTTCCGCCGTTCCGCTCAATACCCGGTTGACCAGGAAAACGGCAAACAGCAGGTTCGAGTATCCCACCGGGACCACGCAGAGCAGTATCATTTCGACAACCATCAGCGTACCGGCAAGCACCAGCAGGTTTTTCCGGCCAATGGTATCGGCCAGGGCGCCCGAAGGCACTTCCAGCAGAACGATGGTGGCCGCCCAGACCACGTTGAGCAGGGCGAACTGCTCCAGGGTCAGACCATAATCAAGATAGAGGATCGTAAAGACCGGGTAGTAAAACCGGGCGTTGAAAAATATTCGGAACGCGATAAACAGCCGAATGTTCCCAATGGAAAAAGGAGATCGGGGAGGTAGGGTTTTGGCTGGATCCATAAGGTGTCTGCTGCCGTTGAATAGTGACGATTGAAGATGGATTTTTGTGGATTCGATTTACGCCTGGTTTTTTATAAAATTGGTCGCCTCTCTTCAATCGTCAATAGACAACCGGCAATATTCAATTCTTGACCGTCAAATAATAGAGCTGGTCGTCCCGCTGCAGCAGAATGACCATCGAGGCCTTGTGCTGGAAGCGGGTGACGGCTTTATAAAAGTCTTTTCGGCTGTTAATGGTAACGTCGTCTATCCGGCGGATCACGTCACCCGGATGGACGCCGATCTGTGCCAGATAGGCCTGACGGTCCAGCTTGTCGATGATCACGCCCTTTCGGGCGCGAAGGTCGTAGCGGCGCCGGGCATCCGCCGTCATGTCCGTAACGGAAATCCCGAGGGTCTTCCAGGCGAGGCGCTCTGACATTTTCTCGGGAAACAGGGTGGTTTTGACGGATACCGTTCGGGCGTGCTCCGCCCGCCAGATTTTTATCGACAACGCATGTCCGGTGGGCGTCTCTTTCAAGGTGGCGCGGAAATCAGACCGGGAAGCGATGGGGCGCTGGTCGATGGTGAGGATGATATCACCGGTGCGCAAACCGGCTTTTTCCGCCGGGCTGGGGGAGAGGACGTCCTTGATCAGCACACCGCCGTCTTTCCGTCGCAGTCGCCCGGGGATTTTCAGGTATCGGGCGAGATCATCGTCCACGGGCTGAACAATGAGGCCGATCCAGGACTGGATCACTTCTCCATGCACAATCAGGTCCGAAATGATTTTCCGGGCCCGGTCGATGGGGATGGCAAACCCGATTCCCTGGGCTTTGGCATAAACGGCCGTATTGATACCGATCAGATCGCCGTTGATATTGAGCAGCGGACCGCCGCTGTTCCCCGGGTTGATGGAGGCGTCGGTCTGGATAAAATTCCGGTAGAGACGGTCGTCGGCCCGGACCGTGCGGTTGAGGGCGCTGATCACGCCGGTGGTGACTGTGTGGGAAAAACCGAATGGATTGCCGATGGCGATGACGGTTTCGCCGATCATCAGATCTTTGACCGTGCTCATTTTGACGTCGGGCAGGGGGGCGTCCGATTTGATCTGCAGCACGGCCAGGTCGGAATCGGGATCGGCGCCCACGATCTGGGCTTTGAATTCCCGCTCGTCCTTCAACACCACGTTGATGCTGCCTGCTTTTTCAATCACATGGGCATTGGTCAGGATATATCCTCTGCGGCCGTCGATGATTACCCCCGAGCCAAGACTGGCCCGCTGGTCATGCCGCTCGAAATTCGGATCGAAGAAATCTTTAAAAAACGAATCGAAGAATGAATTGCCGCTGAACCCGGAAAACGGATTGGCGCGACGGTGGACTTCCTGCCGTGAGCTGATGTTGACGACTGCCGGGCCGACCCGGCGAACCGCCCGGACAATGGGGGTTTCCCTGGAAACGGTGGCGGGGTTGCTGCGGGCCGAAACGGCCGGACCGGTCAGCAGCAGGATCAGGCCGGCCAGAAGGCCGGTCCGGCGGCAGGCGGCGTGATTAAAGGTGAATATCATCTTTTATTTTCCATTCTTTATTGGTTGTTTCTGTGATGGTTCATGCCGCTTCCATCGGCGGGGCAACAACCATCTCATGGGGCCCTGTTCTCACGGGGATTTTATATCATTTTCTGCCAGGAATCGATACGGCTGATTTATACGATCCATTGGTTAATACGGGTAAGGGGGCAAGGGCGGGCGTATCCGGGAGATATCGGCCGGCCGTCACAGGCCGAAAACAGAGACGGCTGCGGGCGGCACAAATATGAGATCGGTTACCAGGCCCGGACGTCTGTCCCGGCCTGACCAAAGGTCTTGGGAATGTCGTGAAAATTTTGTGAATGCCAATGGTTACAAAATATTTGCAGAGCCTTTAAAACCGTCCTTGCATCCCGGTCTTATCATTCAATCAGATGAAAATGGGCTCATGCATCTACCCATTGGGAAAACAGGTATTAGATTAAGTAACAGACTCACTTGATGGAGGTGTCCCATGAAGACGATGATCGTTTCAATGGCTGCATTGGTTATGGTTCTGTTGGGTTCCCACCCGGCAGGCAGCATGGATAAGCCCATGAATAAAAACCCGGCCACCGGTAAAATGGCGCCGCAAATGGCCGGTCAATCCGAAATCACCCGGTCCGCGGTCTTTGCCGGTGGGTGTTTCTGGTGTACGGAATCCGATTTTGAAAAAGTGGCCGGCGTTCTCGAGGCCATATCGGGGTACACGGGCGGACATGTGGATAATCCCACTTACCGGCAGGTGTCCGCAGGCGGGACCGGGCACGTGGAAGCGGTCAGGGTGATATACGACCCGGCCAGAATAACATACGCGGAACTGCTCGATGTTTTCTGGCACCATGTGGACCCCACCGATGGCGGGGGGCAGTTTGTGGATCGGGGCGCGCAATACCGGAGCGTGATTTTTTATGCCGACGACCGCGAGCAGAAAATGGCCGAGGCATCCAGAAAACAACTGGCGGCCACGGCCCATTTTAAGAAACCGATCGTGACCGATATTCTTCCCCTGAAAACCTTTTATCCGGCCGAAGAATATCACCAGAACTATTACAGAAAAAATCCGATTCGATATCACTGGTATCGCTCGAGGTCGGGCAGGGATCAGTTTCTGAAAAAAACCTGGCCGGCCAAAAAGGCCCATGCGATGACAAAAGACAGAAAGAAAGAAGGGAAAATGGAAAAAACCAGCCGGATATCCACCCGGTACAAGATTCCGAGTGATGATAAATTGCGCAAAACATTGTCGCCCCTGCAGTATAAAGTAACCCGGCAGGAGGGAACGGAGCCCCCGTTTAACAACGAATACTGGAACAACCACGCGCCGGGAATCTATATCGATATCGTCTCGGGCGAACCGCTTTTCAGCTCCACGGATAAATTTGATTCCGGAACCGGGTGGCCCAGTTTCATTCGGCCGATCGATGCGGAAAATGTTGTGGAAAAGGTAGATAAGCGTTTTTTTACAGTGCGCACCGAAGTGCGAAGCAAACACGGCGATTCACACCTGGGGCATGTATTCAACGATGGTCCGCCGCCGACCGGATTGCGGTATTGTATCAATTCCGCGGCGTTGCGGTTTGTCCCGGTTAAAGATCTGGAAGAGAAAGGGTATGGAAAATATCGGGCGCTGTTTGACAATCAGAATAACTGAGAGAGATGAATGATGAAGATATTTTTGATTGCCCCGTCGTGTGGCCGGGGGTACCCTTTCTGTTCAATAACATGATGGGGGCCAGTCAACTCTGGGGCCGCTGAAAGGCTCCGCAAAGTGACAAGTGGATAGACGTATCTGTCATCATGGGTAATTGTTATTGACACCCGAAACGATTTTCGCCATACAGGATAAAGCCTTTCAGGCATATCCGGTTGCCAGCTTTTAATCTGTTTCATTCACTGTCGTCCGATTTAGAGATCAACTCAAAAAGGGTAAAGGAGGTAAGGCATGCGTCTCATTCTATTGGGTGGCCCGGGTGCGGGCAAGGGAACTCAGGCAAATAACATCAAGGAAAAGTATCAGATCCCCCAGATCTCCACCGGGGACATGCTGCGGGCGGCCGTCAAGGCCGGGACGGAACTGGGCAAAGAAGCCAAAAAGTTCATGGATGCCGGTCAGCTGGTTACCGATGAGGTCATTATCGGCCTGGTCAGGGAACGGATCAAAGAACCCGATTGCCGGAAAGGATTCCTTTTTGACGGGTTTCCCCGGACCATCCCCCAGGCGGATGCCATGAAAGCCGTGGGCGTACCCATCGACGCAGTGGTGGATATTGATGTCCCGGATGAAGAGATCATCAAGCGGATGAGCGGCCGGCGCGCCCACCTGGCCAGCGGCAGGACGTATCATGTTGTTTTCAATCCGCCCAGGGTGGCAGGCAAAGACGATATTACCGGCGAGCCCCTGGTCCAGCGGGATGACGATAAAGAAGAAACGGTTAAAAAACGGCTGGAAGTCTATCACAGCCAGACCGAGCCGCTGATCGATTATTATAAAAGCTGGGAAAAATCGGGCGATACGGCCGCCCCCAGATATTTTCGGATTGAGGGCGTGGGAAAAGTGGCAGAAATCCGGGATAAAATTTTCGAGGCGCTGGACACAATCGCATAATCAGCTGAACCGGCCGCGATGGCGGGGGCCTCAGACGGTTACCCTGCCGGGGCATTCCCGGGCCCGCATCCACAATGCCCATGTATCCGCCGGGGCCGATCGTCGGGATCGGTGTCGGTGGATATCCCCGGTTTGTTAATCCGGCGGTCTTCTTGATCTGGACACCCCTGTCCGTGCGGCCAAACGGATTGAATTGTAATTCACGTAATATCGATTACATTCCTGTTTTTTTCCCGCCGCCGCCATATGCGCACCGTCTCTCCCACTGACGCCTCCCACATTCATTTTAAGCTGCAATAACGATACGATATAAAATCGCAAAACTGCGGCCGGCAGCGGGACCTTCCATCCCGAGCCGCTTTCTCAAAGCGGTACAAGAATTGCATTTCTGAAAAAGAATCCGAACAGCGGCCATCTGGCCACCATCCAAAGGCGGAAATCCGTGTCCATTTCGAGATCAGCGTGACAGGCCGGTTTTCTTCCTGTTGAAAAATATAAAGGATTTCCCATAAAATATATGATTCAGAAAGCTGGTTCTGAAATGATCCCATCCGATATCGAAATGGATAATATTCATTGCCGATCCTGCAGCCGGGAAGCCGGCGGCAATGCGTATCAACAGCCGGAAAAGAGCCAAAACAAACTGCCGGTGGGGGATCGTGGCGCGATTGTTGATGATTTAAAACCCTGGTATACCCTCGTGCTGGACCGGGACTTTAAAATTATTTCCGGAAAGGGCCACCTGGATAAATATGCGCCGGCAGAACCATCGGATAATTTTCTCGATTTCCTCGATGAAAACGGGAAATCCGATTTTAAAAAAGTGGTCGCCGGCCTTCGCCCGGATCGTATCTTCACCCGATATTTTGTCCTGACCGGCCGGTACCCGCTGGAAATGTTGATTGTCGTCAGAAATGCCGGCTACGATCTGCTCTATCGAAGCACGGCGCAAAAACCCAACCCGCTCAAACGGATGTCGCTGCTCTATCGACACTTTTTAACCAGTGCGGAAGGGGCGGTTTTCGTTGATCCGGATGGGGATATCATCGATGCCAACCGGTCCTTTCTGAATCTTTACGGATACACGCTGGATGAAGTCACCGGCCGGAACCTGACGATATTGACCCCCAATCCGCATCAGGTATCAAATTATAACGAGATGTGGCGCTGCCTGACGGATAAGGATATCGGCTCCTGGACCGGCGAGATGACCAATTGCAAAAAAAATGGTGACGAAGTCACCGTTTTGCTTTCGGCCAGCTCGATTTTCGATTCATCGGCAAATGTAGTGGGATATATCAGTCACCACCATGATATAACGGAAAGAAAAAAACACGAAGAGGCGCTGCACAAAAGAGATGTCGAACTGGAGATGAAAAACCGGGAGCTGGAAAAACTCAACCAGCTCAAGAGCGACCTGATGGCCATTACCTCGCATGATTTAAAATCGCCCATTGCGGCCATGATCGGATATGCGGATCTGATCAAAGGATATATGGACCAGATGCCAAAAGAAAAGATCCGCCATTATCTGGACCGGGTGATGGATGCCGGACACCGGCAGCTTAAATTTATCAATGACCTTCTCGATCTGTATAAATTTGAATCCGACGCATTCGTCCTTGATAAAAAACCGGTGCGCCTTGATGAACTTCTGGCCGAAACCGTTGAAATTAATACCATGGCCGGGAAAATTAAATCGGTGAAAATCGATCTGGTGATCGAAGCCGGCCCGGATCTGGTCATGGCTGACGGCGTGCGGATGCAGCAGGTGTTTAATAACCTTTTGTCCAACGCGGTTAAATTTTCTTCGGAAGGGGCGCAAATCGACGTTCATTATCGAAAAACCGCGGACAACCGGATCCAGATCACCGTTGATGACCAGGGCCCCGGGATTGCCGAAACCGATCGGGAGCGTATTTTCGATCGCTACTATCAGATCGGGGACAAAGAGAATGGCTCTGAACGGTTGCATGGCGCCGGCCTGGGATTGTATATTGCCAGGCATATCGTCGGCTTTCACGACGGCACGCTGCGGGTGGAGAACCGTCCGGATCGTGGCTGCCGGTTTATCATGGAAATCCCCCTGGCCGAACCGGAAAATAGCCAGGCGCCCAGACCTACCGCCATCGGCTGAGTTGGCAGGTCTGAACCGATTTTTCCATCGGGAGACATAATGAGTGATTATACCATCTTGGTAGTAGACGATGAATCCGCGCAGCATGAAATTCTGGATGAGCACCTGCGTCTGGCCGGTTACCGGCGCCGCCACGCCATTAACGGTGCCGATGCACTTAAAACAGTTGCCGAGGAAAAACCGGATCTGATTTTGATGGATGTCCAGATGCCGGTAATGGACGGATTCGAGACCCTGACGGCGATGAGGGATAAATTGGGAATAACCGATATTCCGGTACTTTTTTTAAGCAATTTTTCCCAGAATGAATTAAAAATAAAAGGATTGGATCTGGGTGCGGATGATTATATCACCAAACCGTTTAACAGCACCGAACTGATCTCCCGGATCCGCGCGGCACTGCGGCGGGCCGGATGCCGCCGGCCGGCCCAGGGGGCAATGGCGGGAGATCTGACCGATATCGGTCTGTCGGATCTTCTGCAGACCATGGAACTCGGGTCAAAGACCGCTCACATCCGGCTAAATGACATCAACGGTGAAATCTTCATTCGTAAAGGGATGCTGGTGCACGCCCGGTTGGGGAGCGCTTCAGGAAAATCAGCACTGGAACGGATATTTTTTCTGGAAAAAGGCCGTTTTTCCATCACGTTCAATCAATTGCCCGACGATATTCCCCAAAATCCCCAGGCCCTGACATCTGTTCTAATGGCCACTCTGGCCGGAGTGGACGAGGTGCGCGAGATCGTTTCCAGGCTGCGGGGCGATCAGACCCGGGTCACCGCCGACGCGCCACTGACAACGTTCCCCGCCATTGAACCGTTCCGGACCCTGCTTCCCCTTCGTATCGTTGACCTGATGCTGCTGATGGCCGGAGAACTCAAGCAGAATATCAGAGCCATCGTTAAGGCGATGGCCAGAAAGGAGCTCATCGTCGTCTGACTCGTATTGTCTGGCAATCATCGAAATAGGCAGCCCGTCTTCTCCGCAAGCGGTGCCGGGCGGAATGGATTAATTTTATCGCCGTGACAAAGCCCCGGCCATCAGGTGTCACCGAGATGTTTGACCAGATGGCCCAGCTCGGGAAAAATCAGGGCCTGACAGGCCAGCTGGCAGGCTTTCAGACTGCCCGGCATGCAGAAAACCGCCGCCCGGCCGTTGATCACGCCGGCAGCGGCTCTGGACATCACCGCTGCGGAACCGATCTGCGCGTAGCTCAGTTGGGCAAAAAGCGGTCCAAAGGCGCTCAGTTCCTTGGTAAACAACGGAGAGACGGCCTCGACAGACACGTCCGCAGGGGTAATTCCGGTCCCCCCCGTCACTATTATTACCTGGCTGCCGGCTGCCATCGCCTTGTTAACCGCGTCGCCAATGGCGGTGGCATCATCGGGAATCACCCGGTGGTAAACGACGTCATGCCCGGCTTCCCGTGCGGCTGCGGCGATCCACAGGCCGCTCTCGTCATCTTCCAGGGAACGGGTCGTCGACGCAGTGACAATACCCAGAGAAATTTTTCGGGGGGCCTTCTGTTTGTGTCCTGTTACGCCCATGGTCGGCATCCTTTGCGAGTATGATATTTATAAGGTCTGTCCGGACCCTGTATCCCGGAAAGGCTTAAGTATAGCATCTAAGCCGGGCCGTTGAAAGAGTCTCTACACAAACGGCCCGGACAAAAGACCGGGCCCCCGCTCCGGCCGCTTGCCATTTAAAACTCTGAAGCATGATTTTCGCGTCAGGTTTTCTTATTTTTCTTTTGGCAGAAACATGTCACTTCCACGGAGACAGATAAATATCGGCTGTTGAGTCGAAAAAATACGTCCGGGATTCCGGATTAATGTATTGCTTTACCCGGGATTTTCTGTAATTCTCACTCAATTTTCACAAGATTGCCGTCTGCCACGATGTCAGGGGGCTGTTGGCGGATATCCCCCTTTCAGCGGGTTTGAATATATTTATCACCGCCGGGAAAAATGATACGATCACTTTACGTTCACACCATTTTTTGCGAAGGGGCCAGATGATAACCGAGTACTTTTCTGTAAAAACTATTACCTTCCTGTGCATTTTTGTTCTTTCAATGCCATTGTCAGCATCCGCCGGTCAGGAGAACCCTATCGGTACCGCCGCAACGGCCGGCCAACCTGTTCAAGGTGCTGAAACCGGTGAAAACGGCTGGTGGGCAGGGTTGCCCAAAGAAAAAAAGATGCTCTACACCACTTCGGTATCGGCCGCCGCCATTGCCATCTGGGGGCTGGCCACGTGGGACTATGGCTCATCCGGGCTGCATGGCAGCGACGAGGGGTTTTTCGAGGCAGATGCCAAATACGGCGGTGCCGATAAGTGCGGACATTTTTTTGCATCTTATGCGTTTTCCGATGCCTTGACGGGCCTCTATCACGGATTTGGTTACGATTCCCGGGTCGCCAGCCGCTACGGCGTTCTCTCCGCCTGGCTGGTGCAGGCTTTCATGGAACTTGGAGACGCCACCAGTGAATCCCAGGGGTTTTCCAACGAGGATATGCTGATGAATACCCTGGGGTGTTTAACCAGCCTGGCCATGCAGAAATATCCCGATCTGGACCGGAAAATTGATTTTCGGGTCGAATATGTCTTTAATGTTGCCGTTGGCGGTATTTTTGACGATTATACCAATCAGTATTATTCCATGGTATTGAAACTGGACGGTTTTGATGCCATCAAAAACAATTTTCTCAAATACCTTGAATTCAGTGTCGGGTATTATTCCCGGGGCTATGACAACGACAGTGTGGCCAAAAAAAGATCCATCTATGCCGGTGTCAGTCTCAATCTTTCCCGGCTGCTTTTCCGGAAGGGTTATCAGAAAACCGGAAAGCTGTTTGAGTATTTTCAACTCCCCTATACGGTGATCAAGGCTTCCCGCGATCTTGATTAAGGCAGTCATTTCCGGTCAGCTCCGGGATTGATTCTATCAACATGTTCTGTCGGGAATCTGAATTGAAAACCGGCCGATCCATCCTTACCTTATAATTTAACACTCACCGGTGGCGGCTCTGTCACCTGCCGCCGCCATCATCATTATGGCGGGGATGCCATGCTGTTAAAGAACCTGTTTCGACACTGGACCTACCAGGTTTTTTCTCCGGGGACCGTTCTGCAGGAAAAATACGAGGCTTTCAAGGCCCTGCTGGCCCATGACAAGGCCGCACACGAAGTCATGGCCGAGCTGGAGGACATCTATTACAATCAGGAACGGGTCGATTTTTCGCAGATCACGCAAAAAGTCGGTCAATTGTCTGAAGATGTCCGGGGAATAGTCGAAAATCTGGTCCGGATGTGCCCGCTGCGCTATCAGGATCTTCCCGGTTATTATAAAAAAATAGACGCCTATATCCGCTTCATGCTGGTCCCGCCGGCCGCCGGGGTTTCCCCGCCCTATACCCTCGGTATGTCCGACATTCTAAAACACGGCCCGGCCATGGCAGGGGGCAAGGCATTTAACCTGGCCACTCTTTCAGACCGGCTCGATCTGCCTGTTCCGGCCGGATTTGCCATCTCCACTCAGGCCACCCATCTTTTTCTGGCAACCAACCGGTTAAGGCCCCGTATCAACGCCGTGCTGGCCGGCCTCGACATTCAGTCCGCGGCGTCACTGGAAAAGGCTTCCCGTGAAATCATTGGCTGGATTATGGCCGCTGCAATACCACCCGAGATTGAGGCCGCCGTTGACGCCGCCCGCCGGGCCTGCACGTGGCAGCAGCCGGACGATCTGCGCCTGGCTGTCCGCAGCAGCGCCGTTGCCGAGGATGGCCGGTCTTCCTTTGCCGGGCAGTACCATACGGAACTCAATGTTTCCGCAGCCGGTATTCTTCGGGCCTACCAAAAGGTCATTGCCAGTAAATATGCCCCCCGGGCCCTGTATTATCGCATTAACCATGGCCTGTCCGACGAAGAAACCCCCATGGCGGCGCTGGTTCTGGAAATGATCGATGCCCGGGCAAGTGGCGTCATGTATACCCGCCGGCCCGATGATCCCGATGCGGATCATCTCGACATCCACGCCGTCTGGGGGCTGGGTGAACGGCTCGTCGGCGGCGAGACAGCGGCGGATATTTTCCGTCTCTCCCGGTCGGATCCGCCTGAAATAGAAACCCGGCAGATCAGCGAAAAAACAGATCAGATGATACACTCTCCGGCCGGCGGCACGCGGGTGGTGCCCGTGTCCGAAGAAAAAAGACAGGTTCCCTGCCTGGGAACCCGCGGGGTCCTGGCTCTGGCGGCGTGGGGGCTGCGGATTGAAGCCTGTTACGGTACGCCCCAGGATGTGGAGTGGTGCCGCGACGGTAACGGTCATTTCTTTGTTCTGCAGTCACGGCCGCTGAACATCGAATCGGTCGAGCCTGATCGCCTCGAATGCCGCTTTGATGATGTGGAAAAGGCGGTGCTTCTTTCCGGCGGCGAAAAAGCTGCCGGCGGCATCGGTGCCGGCCGGGTATTTACACTCAGCCAGGACTCGGATCTTGACGGTCTCCCGGCGGGATCGATCCTGGTAGCCAAAAATTCCCGGCCGCACTATGTCCGGATTTTAGACCGCGTGGCCGCCGTGGTGACCGATACCGGCAGCGCCGCCGGTCATTTTGCATCGGTGGCCCGCGAATTCGGCATTCCCATGCTCGTTAACACCCGCTCGGCCACCTCCCTTCTTCAGCCGGGGCAGGAAGTCACAGTTCACGCCGATGACAAAACCATTTACGCGGGTATCATCCCCGCCATGATCGACAGCCCCTGCGCCCGGCGAAATCTCCTGGTCGACAGCCATTTTATGCGGAAAATGGAATATATTATGGGGTTTATCTCGCCCCTTGGCATGACGGACCCCGAGGCCGATGATTTCACGGCCGGCGGATGCCGATCTTTGCACGATATCATCCGGTTTGCCCATGAAAAGGCGGTGGCCGAGATGTTTTCCCAGGGCGACCGCCGCATCACGCGCAAACAGGGTGCCCGGAAGCTGGCCACTGACATTCCCATGCAGGTTTACCTTCTCGATGTGGGCAACGGGCTCACGGAAAAACCGGCCGATCCCAGAGCCGTCCGGATCGAAGAGGTCAGGTGCCTGCCGTTTACGGCTGTCTGGAAAGGGCTTTCTCACCCTGATATTCAGTGGTCGGAGTTTGGCCATTTTGACTGGGCGGAATACGACAAAATCATTATGAACGGGGGAATAATCAGCGCGGATTCGGCCCTTTTTTCCAGCTATGCCGTTTTATCGGACCACTATCTGAACCTGGCCTTGAAGTTTGGTTATCACTTTGTGATTCTGGATACGATCTGCGGCGAACACGTCGAAGAAAATTACGTTCTCTTTCGTTTTACCGGCGGCGGTGCCGATTATGCCGGCCGCAGCCTTCGGGCTGATTTTTTACGCCAGATACTTGACCGGATCGGTTTTTCCGTCGAAGATCGGAAGGGCGATCTGATCAATGCCCGCACCGCCCATGACGACCGGGCGGCCATGGAAGAAAAGCTCGACTGGATCGGCCGTCTTCTCGGCGCCACGCGGTTGATGGATATGTACCTGAAAGATGCGTCCCAGATTGACGGATTTGTTTCTGATTTCATGGCGGGACGGTATCATTTCGCGAAGGCCGATGCGGTGGACACTTCCGGTTCGGTCATCGCCTGACCGTCGCCGGCGGCCGGCCACCCTGATAGCAAAGGAGAACCATGTCTGAATACCGGCTTACCTGGGTCACCGAAGACCTGGCCGTGGGATATGCGCCCATGTCGTATGATGCGCTCGACGCTATTCGTGCCGAGGGGATCGACGCCATCGTCAACCTTTGCGGCGAATACTGCGATCTGCATGAGATCGAGAAAAAATCCGGCTTTGAGGTCTACTATCTGCCCATTCCCGACGAGTGCGTGCCGGATATGGCGGAAATGGAAAAAGGTCTGTCCTGGCTGGACGCAGCGATCTATCAGGGAAAAAAAGTCCTCGTCCACTGCCGTTTCGGTATCGGGCGAACAGGTACGTTTGTGACCGCTTATTTGATTCGCCGGGGTCTCGGTCTGAAGGTGGCCCTGAAAAAAATGAAAAAAACAGGGGCACAGCCGCAAACCCATTCCCAATGGCAGATGGTAAAAAAATACGGAAAAGCATGCGGTCTGCTGAAAATCCGGGAACCGGCGCTGGAGTCGAAAAATATTGTCGATTTGAGCCGCTTCTTCCGGGAATATGAGGCCCTGCAAAAAAAAGTGACGGATGCCATCCGGACTGCGGCGGACAAGGCCCCGCCGCTGCCCGACGGTGATCCCGGAAAAGACTGCGGCTATCACGATTATTTCGAGCTGTCCCTGATTGAGGCGATCTATCTTTTCCATACACTGAACCGGAAGCTGTCGCACGACGACCGGAAAACGATCGTCCAGCGGGCCATATCTATCCGGGAGGCGGCACACCGCTTGAAAACAGCGGCCCCAGGCGACGACCCGGCCAGCAGCCCGGATGAGGACGCCGCGCTGAAGAAGGTCTATCTGGATCGTAAAGTCAAGTGTCCGCTGCACCGGGCATCCGGCTGCCGGGTTTTCGATCATCGTCCGATCCGCTGCCGCTGCCAGGGCATTGACCGCCATGTGATTGATATTCCGATGATCGAAGCGGCTCTGGACAGACTTTCGCGAGACGTTTTTTTTGCGTTTTCCGGGCAGTTCCCGGAAGGGGGCGCATTGACCTTTTCCCTTGGCGATACGGTTTCGGGTAAATTCGTACAGGATTATTTCTACTACCTGGCTGCTTTGTAGGCTCTCCCCGGCTCAGTTCCCCAGCGGCGGGTTTTCGCGGGCGGGTGGCGGTGACCACCAGAAATCATTGGCGTCAACCGGGTCGTAATATTTGATATGGCCGTTTACCAGAACCGTCGGCGCCCGGCGGGTTTCATCGCGCCCGCAGCGCATCAGCCGATCCATGGCCATCATCCAGCCCTTGACCGGGCCGTGTCTGGCCACGGCCTGGCGGGCATATTCGGAACAGGACGGTTCCATGGGGCATGCCCCCCGGCGAACGCCATTCAGATGATTGAGCGGTCCCTGGTAGAAACCGAGCAGCGTCGATGGCGGGGCGTGTCCCCCGCCGGCCGGTACTACCGCGCATCCCGCCGGAAACAGCATGGCCGCCATAACCATCCACACGAGTTTCGCCGTCGGCGACGGCCTGCTTTCATTTCCAGGTAAGGTTCTCATAGGCATGGTGACCGTATCATATCGCCATCACGATTGCCACCGGCGGCAACCGTGAAGGCATTGTCGATCTCTGGCAATGATCAGCGTATTTATTGACAAAAAGCCAATAATGGCGTAATAAGCCCGCAGGTTTGGTTAAAATGTCAACCGGATGCCGATGCTGTCGGTTGCCGGCACGGCATCACCAGAAGCGATCACGGTTTTTCCAGTCCAGCAACCCCGCGCTTTCGCAAACAAGGGAGAAAAAGATGGCCACAAAAGAAGAACTGCAGGAAAAAGAAGAGGAATGCGAGTCAACCGAAGAATATGTCAACCTGGCGAAAGAGGTGATTCAGGATCTTGACGATACGGATTGGGCCAAAGAGCTGATGGAAGAAGCGGTGGACTGGGCGGAAACCACCGATGACTTTGTCATGCTGGCCAAAGGGGCCACGGATGTTCTCAAAGATGCCGATCTGGCCGGGCAGTATATTGTCCAGGGCAAAGATTACTGCATGAATGTGGACGAATTTACGAATCTGGCCAAAAGCGCGGCGGATATCGGCGATACCGACGCCGCCAAGGAAATTTTTGCCGCCGCACAGGGAAAATGCATCAAGGTAGACGACTTTTTCAAAGTGGCCGGCCAGGTCAAAACGGTCCTTAAAGATGTCGATCTGGCCAAAGAGATAGTTGAAAAAGCCCGGGCCAAGTGTACCAAGGCCGCCGATTTTGCTAATTTTGCCCAGCGCCTTAAGGAAGATCTGGGGGATGACCAGGCCGCGGCCGAGGTGTTTACCCAGGCCATGGACACCTGCAAAACGGCGGATGACTTTGGCCAGCTGGCCAAGGGCGTCATCGATACCCTCGGCGACAAAGAGACCGCCCGGGCCATCTTTCAAAAGGCCGAGGCAACCGTTACCTCGGGCCTCGACCTGGCCAAACTGGGAGAAGGGGTCATGGGGACGCTCGGAGATAAGGATCTGGCCACGGCCCTGTACCGCAAAGCCATCGGCGGGACGGAAAAAGGCAGCGATCTGATGACACTGGCCGCCTCGGTCATGACCGGTCTGAAAGACCGGGACCTGGCGCTGGAAGTCTACAAGGCCGCCGAGGCGCCGCTGAGTACTTTCAAGGAATTTACGGCCCTGGCCGACGCCGTCCTCACGGATACCGGCGACAAAGCCTATGCGGCCCAGGTTTATGGTAAAGCTGCCGAAGCCAGCGACGATGCCGGCGAAATCGTGACCGTGGCGACCGCCCTGGCCGACAAGATCGAAGACAGCGCCACCGCCCAGAGCGCGCTGCGGGAAGCCGAACAGGCCGTTAAAACCCCGGCGGATTTTCAGAAAGTGGCCGAAGCCGTGATGCAATACGCCGATGATACGGCCTGGAAAGACGAAATGAAAATCCAGCTGGAAAAACGGGAGGCTCACAAAGATCTATATGTGGATTTTGCCAAACGGGAACAGGAATACGTTACCGCGCCATCGATGAGCAATCTGGCCCACGAGGTCATGGCCGCCACCGGCGATGCGCCGTATACCCGCAAACTGTACCGCAAAGCCGAATCGATGTGTAATTACTTCGAAGATCACCTTTCCCTGGCCCCTAAAATCACCGCCGACCTCAAAGACGACGCGTGGGTCCGGGAAATTTTTTCAAAGCAGCTTGAAAAAAGCAATGACGACTACAAGCTCAGGGAAGTGGCCGACGGCATTGTCAATCAACTCAAGGACAGGTCCTGGGCCAAACAGGTTTTTCAGGAGTGGGAGGGTCGGTGCGGGAAAAGCACCGATTTCATCAAGCTGGCCGCCATTGTCAAAGACAGCCTGGGGGACGACGCCTGGGCCAAAAAGCTGCTCGATAAAGCCGGAGCGGCCACAGAAGGCCCGGCCGGCACCATCGGGCTGGCGACTGCCGCCCATAATATTCTCAAGGATTCGGACTGGGCCCGTTCCCTGTTTAATCAAGTGGGCGACGCCTGCACCGGCCGGCATGATTACGAACGCCTGTTCTCTGCCGTGGAAGAAAAACTGGGCGATCGGGATCTGCTCCGTCAGGCCCATGAAAAGGCGGCCGGACAATTAACATCGAGTCAAGATCTGGGATACCTCGCCGAAAGCATCCTCAGGCGCTTTAAAGATACCGACTGGGCCCGCCAGATCTACGAAAAAGCGGTGTCCGCCTCGGATATCGGTGGATCCTGGAATCGCCTGGCGCTCAGCGTGGCCGACAAGCTGGGCGACGGCCAGTGGGCCGGAAAAATCCGCCAGAAATTTGCATCGTTTTGATGCGGCTGCCCGTTTATTGATCATCCCAGCGGGCCGGTGACCATCACCGGCCCGCTGCCGGCAAATACACGACAACCGGCGCCCCGGCCGGTTGCCCGCCATTGGCAGGTATCCGACCCTGCCGAAACCCGGGAGTAATGCGATGCCTGTATCAAAACTCGTTCGAGCCCTTGAAAGTATCCGGGACGGACGCATGGTCATCCTCGTTGATGATCCTGCATTTGAAAATGAAAGTTCCCTGATGATGGCTGCTGAAAAAATTACGGCGGCGGCCATCACCTTTATGGCCACGCATGCCAGGGGCCTGGTCTGCCTGCCCATGACCGGCACCATGATCGATGCCCTTGACCTGCCGCTGATGGTGAAAGACAACACATCGCCCTGGCGATCCGATTTTACCGTTTCCATCGAAGCCCGGAACGGGGTGACCACCGGGATTTCAGCCGGTGACCGGGCCACTACCATCCGGGCGGCAGTGGCGGACAACGCCTCCCCGGCCGACCTTGTCCGTCCCGGACATATTTTCCCGTTGCGGGCGCGCAGGGGCGGGGTGATGTTCCGGGCCGGCGCAACCGAAGGGGCCGTGGATCTGGCCCGGCTGGCCGGATTCAAACCGGCGGCAGTGATCTGTAAAATCATGGACGAAGACGGTAACATGGCCCGGGGCGATGCCCTGGAAGCCTTCAGCTCTACCCACGATATCGAGATCGTGACCATGGCCGATGTGATCGCGTACCGGATGCGGACCGAATCGTTCGTTCATCGCGTGGCCGAAGCCAGTTTGCCTACCCGCTTCGGGGGCGATTTCAGGGCTATCGTGTATGCCAATGATATTGATAAATTCCAGCATATTGCCCTGGTCAAGGGACCGCTTGATCCAGATACGCCTATCCTGGTGCGGGTGCATTCGGAATGTTTTACCGGCGATCTGCTCGGATCGCTGCGCTGCGACTGCGGCCCCCAGATGCACCGGGCCATGAAGATGATGGAAACGGAAGGATCCGGCGTTCTTCTCTACATCCGTCAGGAAGGCCGGGGCATCGGCCTGATCAACAAACTCAAGGCGTACA
>CAZNZW010000003.1:50867-105333 GCA_964577615.1 uncultured Desulfobacterales bacterium
TACATCCGTCAGGAAGGCCGGGGCATCGGCCTGATCAACAAACTCAAGGCGTACAACCTGCAGGAGCAGGGGCTGGATACCGTGGAGGCCAACCAGAAGCTGGGGTTCAAGGCCGATCTGAGAGACTATGGTATCGGCGCCCAGGTACTCGCCGATCTGGGCATAAAAAAAATGCGGCTGATTACCAACAATCCGAAAAAAATCGTCGGGCTGCGGGGCTATGGACTGGAAGTTGTCGAGCAGGTGCCCATCGAAATCCCCCCCAATAAATACAATCGCCCTTATCTGGAATGCAAAAAACTCAAAATGGGCCATCTGATCCATCTGGACCCGAAATGCTGAGGCATCCGGTCTGCCGGCAGCGGTCCGGCCAGCCGACCGGTGGATGGATTCACCCATGACGGCGCACGCCATATCCGCCCGGCGACCGCGTGTTTCCCCCTTTGTATATCCCATCGTCTATTTCAGTCTGGTCATCACCGTGGGGGCCGTACTGCTGCACAGCCCGTTCAGCCTGGCCCGGGGACCTATTTCCTGGATTAATGCCCTTTTCACGGCGACATCGGCCACCTGTGTCACCGGGCTGGTTGTTGTGGATACCGGCACGTTTTTTACCGGCTGGGGGCAGGCCGTCATCGCGGGGCTGATTCAACTGGGCGGGATCGGAATCATGACCGTCACCGGCCTGATCTTTTACCTCTGGCGGCGGCGGATCTCCCTGGTTGACCGGGTGGCCGTCGGGGACAGCCTGCTGCACGATGCCAGCTTCAACCTCGGCGGGTTTCTGGCGCAGGTGATCCTCTGGTCCCTTGCCATTGAAGCGGTTGGAGCGGTCTTGATTTTTCTCGAAGCGCCGGCGGCGTTTTCACCGCTGTCCGCCGGTTTTCATGCGGTGTCGGCATTCTGCAATGCCGGTTTCGCCCTCACCGGCGACAGCCTGATGACCTGGAAAAGCCGCTGGGACCTGAACCTGACCTTCATGGCCCTGATTATTCTCGGGGGGATCGGGTTCGGCGTGCTTGTTGAAATACGGCTCTGGATAGCTACGCGGCAGCCGTTGCAGCGAAAAAATGTTCGTCGTCATCAGATGAGCTGGTATGCCACCGTTATTTTAAAGACCACGGCCTTTCTGATCATTGCCGGGACAATCGTCATTTTTTTGTCGGAAATGATCAACCCCCACACGCATCATACGCTGCTGACCGCTCTTTTTCAGTCGGTTTCCTGCCGGACGGCCGGGTTTAATACCGTCGATATCGATCAGATGACCAACGTTTCCCTTCTCGTGATGGTTCTGCTCATGTTCATCGGAGCTGCGCCAGGATCGTGTGCCGGCGGTATCAAGGTGACCACCGCCCGAACGCTGCTGGCCTTTGTCCGGGCCCAGCTGCGGGGCAGCCGCCAGGCCGAGATCGGCCGGTTTGCCGTGGATCGCGTCACCCTCAACAAGGCGCTGACACTGCTTATTTTCGCCGGGGTGCTGGTGGCCGTCAGCGTCCTCGTTTTGAATGTCACCGAGAGCAGCGGGATTCCGCACCCGCAGACACGGGGACTGAGCCTTGATATTCTCTTTGAAGCCGTATCGGCATTCGGTACGGTGGGGCTGAGCACCGGGTTGACGCCGCACCTGAGTACGGCCGGCAGGGTCATCATTATCCTGCTGATGTTTATCGGCCGTCTGGGGCCGATCCTTTTTCTCTCGGCGCTCCAGAGTTACCAAAAAGAAATCCGCTATGAAAAGCCCGAAGAGAGCCTGCTGATCGGGTAATCCCGCTCCGGGCGGCCATACCGGTTTTTCCGACATGACCCCGGCAGCGGTCATTTGCAACCCGGGTTATTCCTTGAACTCGACCATCAGACGCCCGTCTCCGACCTTGACCGCTTCGATGCCGGCCGCAAACGCCTTCCAGAACCCTTCGTCGGCGCCAAACGCGTCGACCAGGTCGATATTCTTGATCCCGCCCAGCCAGGCATTGGGAATCGGCACCCCCATCAGCTTGATGCCTTTAAGGGCCACCACCGGCTGGCTGTTTTCATAGGCCAGCGTCAGCCCCACATGAACACGGATCGTTTTTCCCCCTAAAACCGGAAAATCCGGGTCCACCGGCACCAGGAGCCGGGCGCTGACCAGATCCTCCGACAGATCGATGGAGAGCTTTCGGGCCAGATCGGGATTCCGGGCGATCATTCCGTTTAATTCCCGCTGGGTAAAACTGATCCGGCGCTCGGCATCGGTTTCGCTGTACTTGACCGGCGATTCCGCCTTGCCCGTATTCACCGGCGTCTGGTCCGCCTGGCCCGGCGATCCGATTTTTCTGGACACATCGATGCCGCTGATCTGATCCAGCCGGCTGAGTTTGGCGGACAATTGTACTTCTTCCTTTCCGCTCAGGGTTACCGGCTTGAATGCCGAAGGAAAAATGTAGGCCTTGGCCACCCAGAGCGTTGCCAAAACAGTGATGATCACCGTCACCAGTACGATGCCGAACACTTTAAGACATCCAAAATGCTCTTTACGATCCATGACCTTGCCGCTTTCATAGTTGTCTGACATGGAAAACCTCTTAAACTGTATTGTTCATATGACCTGGCGTTATGATTCCTGACAGGTCTGCCGGTCCTGGATGGTATCCGGGCACATTAAAAAATCGCTTCAGTAAATTTTTCAGAATATATAACGTGCCCACTCTCCTGTCAAAATCTGAACGCCGCGTCTTCTCGGGCAAGGCCAATACCCGGGCGCCGCCTTTCCCGGTCGTTTTTTTTCGTTCAAAGTGACAGCCAGCGTCGACAGATAATACAGGCATTGATGCCCCCCACCCCCATGTTGATCTTGCCGGCGATGTTGCCGGGCGGCGTTTCCCCTTTGTTCCCCACCAGACAGCAGTGGTATGGCCGCATCTGGGGGTGCATTTCGCTTTCATCCAGATCGACAGGCATCAGTTTTCCCTTGGCAAATCCCAGGTGCTGGGCGGTCAGCTCCCAGCCGCCGCAGACCGACATGCCGTGGCCGAACGAGCCCTTCCGGGCCGTAAAACGGGTGGCGCCGGGAAAAACGTCACGGGCATTGCGAAGTTCCATCCAGTCTCCGGGTGTGGCGGTTGCATGCATGTCCCAGGTGGCCACCTGGGCCGACTCCACCCGGGCCGCTTCCATGGCCTGATGAATGGCCGTCAGGGGACCCTGTCGCGACGGAGTAATAATATGATCGGCATCGGAGGTCAGGGCCACACTCATAATTTCAAGCCCCAGCGGTTTGAATCCACGTGCCATCAGGTAGTCGGCATCACCGACAATCCACACACAGGCCCCGCCGGCGACATGGGTGCCCCGCAAACCGGTAAATGGCTTGGACACGCTTCCGTCGTGCGATAATACGCGGGCCCCGAAAAACGTACCGACCGAAAGCGGATGCGGTTTGGGATCGGTGGCACCAACGACCACCGCTTTGGCCTGATCCAGTTCAATGGCATTGACGGCGAGCTTCAGGGCGGTTCCGAATCCCGAGCAGGCCGCCACCGGGGCAAAAGCCGGTCCGGTAATGTGGCCCAGAATGGAAATCTGTGATGCAGGAATATTGGGGATATTCCAGAGCAGCTTGGGATCGACCGCGTTCCAGGGTTCCTTGGGGCAGCCGTAGGCTGTGTTGAGCCGCCGCCGGGTTGTTGTTTTGTGCCGGATAATTTTCCGTTTTCCGCTGTCAATATCTCCGGTAATACTTTCGGATTCAATTGCCTTGAGCTTCTCAAGGTAGGCGGCCAGCCCTTCCGAGCGGTTCACCCAGAAACCGTACCACGCCTGACGGGCGATTTCCCGATCTTCATCGCTGGACGAACAGCTGTCGGGATCTTCCGGGGCTCCGCACCGTGACCGGATCTGTTCTTTTTCGGCAGGGGTCGCCTGCCGGTAATCCGCCAGCTCGGGGTGATGAACATCCCGGCACCAGAACCGGTTCCAGCGTGTCTGGGCCCGATGGTATCGCAGCATGATATCATACTGCATGGGAAAATCGCCCAGACCCGTGGCGATATAGACATGCGCTTTCGTCCCCAGCGCAGCCAGTTCTTCATCGATGCCGGGGTTCTGCCCCAGCGCCTGAATAAATCCGCCGATGGCAAATTTGACATTGTCGCCCATCTTTTCATTGATCTGTGAAAATTTTCGGGGTTCAAAACGGGAATCGATCCAGGCTTTATATACATTAAAATCAAAATCGGGCCGCCCGACAAGGAAATGGCTCGGCCCGAATCCCTCAAACGGCGCCATCCAGCTGGTGGCCCGTTCCAGGTTTTTTTCAAAACGGCTGATGTTGGGTGATTTCGGAGCAACCACCCCCCATCCGAAGATACCGATTCTTTTCGTCATTGCTAATTAGTCCCTTGTGACGGAGTCATTTTTTTGTATGTATACCCTGTATCGGGTATTTGTGCGGACGACAAGAGTGAATGTGGCGCGGTCCGGGTCATTGCGGTTTGGGTCTGAAAATGGTACCGGACAGATCTAACAAAGGAGGAACCCAATGGTGGCACAGGTGATGGCACAGGAACCATGGCACCCAGGACGTCTGCTGGCCGTTTCCGGCGCATACTGGCAGACCTGCACGCTCCATGCCGGCGTCAAACTGGATATATTCACCGTCATCGGCGAAAAGGCCCTGACCGCATCAGCGCTGGCTGAAAAACTTGATGCGGATGTAGATGGCACGGCTCGGCTGCTCAACGCCCTGGTTGCCATGGCGCTGCTCGTAAAAGAGAATGACCGCTATCGCAACACCCCGCCAAGCCGGGCGTATCTGGCCAAAGATTCCGACCAGTACATCGGTTACATGATTCTGCATCACCACCACCTGGTCGAATCGTGGAACCGTCTGGACGAATCGGTTTCCACGGGAAAACCGATTGCGGATCAGCTGCCGGTCAGCGCTACCGACCGGCTGGAAAATTTTCTGATGGGGATGTTCAACACCGCCTCACTTACGGCGCCCGATCTGGCCCGGGCCGTTGACCTGTCCGGCCGGCGTCACCTGCTGGATCTGGGCGGTGGCCCCGGTACCTACGCCATCCATTTCTGCCGGCAAAACCCCCGGATGAAAGCCACGGTTTTTGACCTGCCCACCAGCCGGCCGTTTGCCGAAAAAACCATCAACCGGTACAATCTGGCTGGTCGGATCGATTTTCTGGCCGGGAACTTTACCACCGACACGCTTTCCGGTCGCTACGATGTTGTCTGGATTTCGCACATTCTGCATTCCGAAAACCCAGATGCCGCCGCCATCCTGCTGACAAAAGCGGCGGCCGTGCTCGCGCCGGGCGGGCTGATTATCGTTCATGATTTTTTTCTGAACGATACCATGGCCGCGCCCCTTTTTCCCGCCCTTTTCTCTCTGAACATGCTGGTGCGAACGGAATCGGGCCGGTCCTATTCGGCGGGCGAGATCACGGCCATGCTGACCGCCGCCGGGTTCAGGGATGTCACCCGGCACCCGTTCCGCGGGCCGACAGACTCGGGCGTACTCATCGGGAAAAAATAATCGCCGGCGCGATGATTCAGTCGAGCGTCCCATGGGCGGCAACCAGGTCCCCCACAAAATGGCCGACGATGACCTTGCTGGTCAGGCGGACGGGCAGATGCCGCCGATCGGCGGTAATCCAGAGATGGATTTTAGCGTGCTTGGATTTTTTGAAAACCCCGCCCACATGCTTGATTTCCGGAACGACCACCCAGGTGTCGTAGACAATCCCCCCAACCTTGATTTTTTCCCGCGCCACAACCGTTCCCCGGCCCACGACGCATTTTTTACCATCGCTGACCGGATAAACAATTTCCATATTTTTTTTCAGCGTCAGGGTTCGAAAATAAAAAGCGGCCGACAGCGGATCAAAAGCGCCTGGTAAGAGGGCCGAAGACCGGGATTTTCCCCGGTAAGAATCGGTATAGTGCGCCGTTTGGGCATGCCAGTCAAAGGAGACGGCGACATCCCGGCGGTGGCGCCCCTCCCGCTGCATTTTACGGTACAAAACCGAATGGCTCACCGCCATGTCGGTCCACCCGTCGACACGGGTGCGAACCCTGTAGAAAGTATCGATAAAGCGATTGGTGGTAACGGAAAGAGAGAAATGCTGCGCCGGCCGGCCATCGGCCTTTTCCGGCGCAAGGACCTTGAGAATCGCCGTGCCCGCCGGAATAAAACTCCAGCGAATCTGATAAACCAGTTCTTCGCCGGGTTGAAAGGGAAGCGGGCCGGCAGGGGCCATTGCATCAACAGCGATGGCGGGGCGTCCGCCCAAACAAACCAGCAGCGCCCCGGCCAGTATCAGCCAGGCCCGGCCGGGCAATGCGGTCAGGGGAGACAATGAAAAGTCGCTACAAGAGAAGATCTGTTAAATGGCATGTCCATAGATGTCATCGACATCAATCGGGGTAAAAAGATTGTTGCATACCCGCCACTGCCCGTCTTCCTTGACCAGGTTCAGGGTTTTATCCACGGCAAATGTATCTCCGATAAAGAACAGCCGGGCCAGGAAGGTAAAGACCGGATGGATGCACCGTTTCCGGGTTCCGGTGATATGGATAACCGCCGAGTTTTCGGCCTCGCTCACCAGACTGGCGTGAAAGGTCATCATCTGACTGCGCATGTAATTCAAATTATGTCCCAGCGCTTTCGCTTCATTGGACACATCATAGAGAAACCGGGCCGTCGGGTCGCCGGCACCATCGGCCAGGAGCTGCTTGCAGACCATATCCGACATGGCCGGGTCCATGGCATAGTACGCCTTGATAAATTCCTCGGCCGTGCGTGGCGCGCTTGGCCGGTTGTCCAGCGCGATAAACGCCGCCTGGAAACCGATAAACAGGACAATAAGCGTTATCCAAGGCAGGAATCTTTTTCCCGATCCCATCTGTTTCCTCCCCACGTGATTATTAAATGGCGATTTTTCTTTTCCCTGATTTATATCACTGAAAGATGGCAAACGCAACCGGCAATGGGCAACCGTTGTGACCGGCAAGCAAGGGTTTATCCGTCAGTCCCATCTCCATGGAACCCGGCCGGGGAGCCACTGAGCGCGTCCCGCCGGTGAAACTGAAAACCGGTTTAACCTGCCCAAAGGGCCGTGCCATCTCTCAATATGTTGAAGACAAAATAAAATCGTGATAGATTGCGACTGTCTGATAGGGGCCGTTTTAACGTCTGCATCGGTATTGAAGCTTAATTTCCGGGAACCTGTCAGCCGGCAACCGGACTTACCCTGTCGGATTTTTTCGAGCTTTTTCCATCAAACAAAGGAGGACATCATGGCCACTCAAAAGGACAAATGCTGTTCGATCGCGCCCTATTTCAAGATTGAAGACGGGAAACTTGATGCGTTTAAATCGCTGTGTGAAAAATTTGTTCAAAAATCCAGCGAAGAATCAAAATGCCTGTATTACGGCTTCACCTTTGCCGGGAACGAGGCCCACTGCCGGGAAGGGTATGAAGATGCCGAGGGCGTTCTGGCCCACCTTGACAGCGTTGGCCCATTGCTGGAAGAAGCCCTGTCGATGGCATCGCTGAGTCGCCTGGAGATTCACGGTCCGGAAGCGGAGCTGGCGAAGCTCCGCGGCCCCCTGGCCGATCTGAAGCCCCGGTTCTTTTCGCTGGCGGACGGTTTTCGCAAATAACCATCATCCCGAAGGGGATGGATACATCGTGGTTAACAAATTCAGGAAGGGTCCCTTTTTCCACACAGATCTTCACCGGGCAAAGGTGGATGACACCCGCCAGATTCCGGGAAAAAGGGATGAAGGGAAAAAATAATCCGGCGGCCGGACAGATCAGTACCTCCGGCCACCGGATGGCTTCGGCGGGTTACAGCAGTTTTGCCTTGTTCAAAACCATCAGCGCCAGACGATAGGAAACGCCAATCAGCGCCACCCAGCATAAAAGCAGAAATATATTCATTTATAAACCTCCGAAAACAAATCAGTCATAATCAGCGTTCGTTAATAGCCATAGTCCATCACTTCATCTGTTGTCAGCTTTTTCCTGTCCATCAGCCACCAGACATAGGCCACATAGGCCAGCACAAACGGGATGGCGATGGCCACATAGGTCATCACCGTCAACGTAAACGGGCTGGAGGACGCATTGAAAATCGTCAGGCTGGACTGGAGATCGGCCTTGGACGGATAAAAAGCGGTCTGGTTGTAGGCGGGCAGCAGCAGGACGGTCAGGCCGACGAGAACGGTCCCGAGTCCACCGAACCAGATGCCGGCCGTGCTCTCGGTTCTGGCTGTTTTCAGCACCCCTGCGATAACCAGAACCAACCCGGCCAGCAGAAAAAGAAGCAGCCATGGATTGGCAAAAAGATTGGCCAGATATTTTCGCGTGACCAGGGCAATGGTTCCCTTGTCATCCACAATGCCGAAGCCTTTCATCAACAGAAGGCTGACCAGCACATATAGCAGAAACGGCAGGGAAATCAAAAAGTTGGTCATCGCGGCTTTCCGCATGCGGACCGCCATGTCCGGCACTTTGCTATAGTCGATATTGTTGATCAGATACATGGCCCCCAGGGTCCGGGCGTTGAAAACCAGAAACAGCCCCAATGACAGGTTGAACAGGCTGAATGCCGCTTCAAGGCCCCGCAGGGGATGGGTCCAGTGAACAAAGTTATAGATACTCAGCTCGAAATTGGAGCCGGTGTAAAAAGTACCGACGGCCGCGCCGATGAGCAGGATTCCCACCGATCCGTTGATAAACAGAAACAGCTCGTATCCTTTTTCACCCAGCAGATTATTCTGCTTCTTCCGATACTCGTAGCTGACTGCCTGAATAATAAAGGTAAACAGAATGAGTACCCAGACCCAGTAGGCGCCGCCAAAACTCGTTGCGTAAAATTTCGGAAACGCGGCGAAAAGCGCTCCGCCGAAAAGGACCAGCGTCGTAAATGTCAGTTCCCATTTACGTCCCAGGGAATTGATGACCAGCGTTTTTTCAGTATCTGTTCTGGCCACCTGCCACAAAAGGGTCTGGCCGCCCTGGACAAAGGTCAGGAACAGGAACAGGGCGCCGACAATCGAACAGATGAGCCACCAGAGATGCTGCAGTGTTGCATAATCCAGATTTCCTATCATTTTAGTTCTCCTCCGGACCGATATTGATTTGTTTGAGCATGATTCGAATCTCGGCGATCAGTAGAATGGTGAAAAGGGCAAAAAACATGAAAAATGTTGTCTGCACCGTTCCGGCCGTCAGGTTTGACCGCGCGACCGTTACCGGCAGCAGTCCCTGGATTGTCCAGGGTTGCCGGCCGACTTCCGCCACTATCCAGCCGGCTTCATGGGCAATCAGGCTGAGGAAGAACATGACGGTTCCCAGGCCGAGCAGCCATTTCTTGTCCAGCAGGACATCCTTGATGGAAAAATAGAGGAATGCCAGGCAGACGAGGGGGAACAGCGATCCCAGAATGACCATGATATGAAATGCGCTGAAGGAAAGCGCCACCGGCGGCACCGTTGCTTCCGGTTTGGGCAGGAATCCATATCCGAGAAACATTTTGTTTTGATTGAAAGCGGCCAGGGCATCGTTGGCGTCAGCCGCATTGCCCTTTTTCTTCGCCGCTTTATAGGTGGCCAGCGAGGCCAGCGCCTGTCTGCCTTTTTCTATCTTCTGCGCGGCTCCCATGATGTTTTCTTTTTCGTTGCCGTAGACCAGGTCATTGACACCGGGGACAAAGGTGCCGAAGGACCGGCTGGTCAGCAGGGAAAGCGTGCCCGGGATCCGGAATTCAAAGCTGAAAGGGTCCTGTTTGTCACCGACTTTTTTACCCCAGTTCGGTATGCCGAAAGCGATCAGCCCGGCATCGCGTCCTCCCTGGTAAAGCCCTTCGATGGCGGCCAGCTTCATGGGCTGGTGCCGGGCGACTTCGTAGCCGCTCTCGTCACCGGTAAAGATGACAAATCCGGAAGCCAGCAGACCAAAAACAGAGGCAACAATGATCGAGCGCTGGGCCATCTGGATATGCCGGCCCTTGAGCAGGTACCAGGACGAGATGGAGATAATAAAAAAAGATGCCAGCAGCATGGAA
The DNA here is from genome assembly GCA_964577615.1 of uncultured Desulfobacterales bacterium. Classification (GTDB taxonomy): domain Bacteria; phylum Desulfobacterota; class Desulfobacteria; order Desulfobacterales; family QNYZ01; genus QNYZ01. The sequence goes on from CAZNZW010000003.1 coordinate 60,935, forward strand.
GAGCTGGTCGTGTGGGTGAATTTGGACACAGCCACCGGTGAAAAAACCACATCGAAAAAGCTCTGCATCTCAAACCGGGCGGTGCCGGCATTGAAGGCCTGTCCGACCGGATGCTGCATCCAGGCGTTGGCAACCAGAATCCACACAGCCGACATATTGGATCCCACGGCCACCATCCAGGTGGAAAAGAGATGAAACTTTTTGGAAACCCGGTTCCAGCCGAAAAACATGACGGCGAAAAACGTGGCCTCGAGAAAAAAAGCGATGAGCCCTTCAATGGCCAGCGGCGCACCGAAAATATCCCCGACCATCCAGGAATAGTTGGACCAGTTGGTGCCGAATTCAAATTCAAGAATGATGCCGGTGGCCACACCGATAGCAAAGTTGATACCGAACAGCTTCATCCAGAATCGGGTCAACCGCTTCCATTCTTCGCTGCCGGTACGCACATAAATGGAGTGGTAAAAAGCAATGATCCAGGTGATCCCAAGCGTGAGCGGCACAAAGATCCAGTGGTACAGAGCCGTCAGCGCGAACTGCGCCCGGGCCCAGTTCACCATGGACAGGTCGAAATGTTCAATCATTTTATCTTTCCTCCTGTTGTACGTGGGTAGCGGGGGCAAACTGCGTTATCTGCTCCAGAACGTATGCGGCCCGCTGGTTGTCCGTTTTAAATTTTGATTCCAGAAATCCCTGAAAGAAGAACAGCTTGAGTACGGCAAAGATGATAATCAGCTTGATGATAATGACTTTCCACAACGTCTTTCCCACCGTCATGCGTCGAAATCCGTCCCGGTAAAACTGGACTATAGCGGCCACCGCCCGGGCCGGCCGGCGGGCCGGCGGTTTCAATACGATTTCTGATTGCGCGGGTCTGATCATTTAATTATCTCCGTCAATTTCATAGGCGGGAAGAATCGGTACACAGGGGCCTTCAAGCGCCAGTTGTTTAAAGGTAACCCCGGCCAGCGTATCCCGCAGCTGGTCCCGGGCCTGCAGCCATACCTGATGAACGGAGCAGCCCAGGGACATGTTGCATGAATCGGGCAGCGCGACACAATCATTGAGAAATATTTCCCCGATCATGATTTCAACCACGGCCAGCAGGGTAATTGATTTTGAATCTTTTAACAGGGCCAGGCCGCCCCGGGGCCCCTGCCGGATGTCGATCAATCCGGCCCGGGCCAGCTGCTGGGCGATTTTGGCCAGAAAATGGGCCGGAATATCCGCCTCTCGGGCGATTTTGCTGCGCTTGACCACAACGCCCCGCCCCTGCTGGGCCAGGTAGAGAATGCATCGAATTGCGTATTCCGCCGCGCGTGTCAATCGCATGGTGATTTTCCTGAATATCTGTGACCGGCTATACTGAGACATATAAGACCGTTTTTGTCCTATATAAAAGCGCCAATCCGCTGTCAAGATAAAAATATCGCCCGGCAACGCCGATTGGCCGTATACGCACGGACCCGGATCTTAAGCGTTAATCAAGCGCGGATGCTGCGGCTGTCCGGCGTGATAAACAGGCAATAAAAAACCGGCCGTACGCCACTGAGCGTACGGCCGGTTTCGGTAATGTTTTAGCCACCCGGCATACCGGGCAGCGCTGAAAAATCAGGCGTTCGGAATTCGAATTTTCTGTCCCACAAAGATTTTGTCCGGGTCTTTGATGACTTCCCGGTTGGCTTCAAAAATCTGCGTGTATTTGCTGCCGTTACCGTAAAATTTCTTTGCCACGGCCCACAGCGTATCTCCTGATTTGATTTCGTAATACTGTACTTCCGTCGACAGCGGCGGGGCGTTGACCCCCTCGCTGACCACCTTGGTAACGCCCTTGACGTTGCCGGCCATCAGAATCGCTTTTTCCAGCGCCTCGCTGCTTTTGGCCTCGCCGGAAAGGGTGACTACGCCATCGTTGAAATTAACTCCCAGACCCGAAATACCCGGATTATCCGCTTCGATATGTTCCTGTATCTTGGCTGGCGCTTCATCATCTTTGCCGAATAATTTTCTGCCGATGTTCGCTGCAAAATCAAATAACCCCATGGTGCACCTCCCTGAAATCAATCGTCGTTAAAAGAATTTACTGGCCAGACTCAATAGATCATCCGCAATTGAACCGTCATTATCCGCATCCAGAAAACTGCTCAGCAGGCCACCGACCTCCCGTTTGCTGCCACCGCCCGAAAGCGCAGCGCCCAACCCGGACGACGCACCCTGTCGGCTCATCATGCCCATGGCCGCACTGGCCAGTACCGGCAGCATCTTTTTCAGCAGGCCGCTGCTCAATCCTGTTTCGGCCGCGGCGTGTCCGGCAATATTACGGCTGACATCCTTGCTGCCGAAAAGGTGACCCAGAATAGAATTGCCATCGTCCATCGCGCGCGAATTCGACAAGTCTTCCAGATATCCTTCATGATGTCCCTGGCCCAGCGCATTCAGCATCGATTCCAGGCCCGACCGATCGGACATATTTTTCTGCATCCCCCTCGAAATGGCGGGAAGCATATGGCGAACGGCATTTTCGGCCGTTCCCTGATCCAGATTGAAATTCCGGGCCAGCTGCCCGATGATATCTCCCCCCTGCCCAGATAAAACCGCATCTAACAAACCCATGATCATCTCCTCTTCAGGTGCCGATATTATCAAAATCAACGTTAATGTCGCAGCAGGATCGCATATCCAGGGAAATTCGTCAAGGTTTGGTTTGGCCAGCGCCTTCCCGGCGTTTGCCCAAAACAGCCTGACATGTATCCGGGCCAGAGATGACCCCCGGAAGGGGCGGATCAAATGGTAAAAATCCCCTATTGAAAAAAACAGGGTTATCAAAATAATTGATAACCCTTTAATATTTCTGGTAGGCACGGGGAGATTTGAACTCCCGACTTCTACCGTGTCAGGGTAGCGCTCTCCCCCTGAGCTACGTGCCTGTACCTTTTTGTATGCTTCGATATCACCTGCTATTTTTCCTGTCAAGAAAATCAGCAGAAAAATTATTCCCCACCGGTATCCATCTGGTTATGGAGAATTTTCAGCCCGATAAACAGGTAATGGCCACCGGAAATAATCGTCAGGCCGGCAGTCAGTATATAAAAAAAGAATGTGGTCATCTCCGCAATCGTCACCATGGGCGCCAACAGCATCAGGCAGATTGTCAGAAGCTGCATGCAGGTGGTGGCCTTGCTCCATTTGGTGGGCGCGATTTCAAATGGGGTCTGGGTCAGGGTAAACACGGCCAGACCCAGCAGAATCAGCACATCCCGGCTGATAACGATGACGGTCAGCCAGATGGGAATCAGGTGGAAAACCGCCAGGCCGACATAAGCGGTCGTCAGCAGCAGTTTGTCGGCCAGCGGGTCCAGATAGGCGCCCAGTTCGGTCCGCTGGTCAAAATATCGGGCCAAAAAACCGTCCAGCCCATCGGAAATGGCGGCCACGGCAAAAACCAGCAGGGCCGACAGGTACCAGCCCGCCTGGAGAAAAATGACGAAAAGCGGGGTCAGCAACATTCGGATGATGGTAATAATATTTGGGATACTGATAGTAAACATGGTTTATACTCAGGGCAGCAGGGTTACCTGCACATGCTCGTCATCTGTTTTGGTCACGTTTATTTTAAGGGAGTTGGATTGTAACCGGTTCAGGTTTTTAACCAGCTGGTCGGCCGACCCCCGGAAAAAAACAATCAGGGTGGCCGCCGGCGGCGTCAAGGCTTCGATCTGCATCCGCGTCACGCCTGGCATGTGGGAAAACGCCTGCCGCAGCGCCACGAAGCGGCGCAGGTTATCTGTACCGGAAACCGCCACCGTAATCGGGGCCAGAGCCGATTCACCGGGGTGCCGCCGATGTGCGCTGAGCTGCCGGACAATATCTGTGGCCGCCTCATTGGCCACCAGCTGCAGAACGCTTTTCGCGCCGGCAGTATCGTCGGTATTGACCGCAACGGCCTGGGCGTGGGAGATGGCGACCTGCGCGCCACTGTTCACCTGGTACACCCGGACGGTCAGGGCCCCCTCGTAGGTTTTCAGATCGGTCACCCGGGTATTTTTCGCCAGGCGGGCCATTGCCTGCCCGGCAATGACAACATCGGCATGATAGTGCCGGCCGATATTGACCGCTTCCACGGCATTTAACGTCATCCGCTCCACCCCGTCACCCAGTGGTATCGCATGACTGGCAATCCGGTACCCCTGATCGCCCAGTGCCCGGGCCAGCGCTTTTTCAACAGCGATTTCCTTTCCGGCACCGGCATCATGCCACCAGAAACGGGATGCCGTCTCTCCAATACTTTTCTCGGCCACCAGAAAAAGTACCGCCGGCAGCGGCCGCGCCCGGACCATCAGTCCGGCCTGATCAATGGCTTCTTTGATCCGTTTCCGCAGGACCGTCACCTCGATCAGCACCCGGTATTCCTTTTCGGCATCCTCTTCGGCCAGCACTTTGTAGCGCTGGATATACGCATTGGCCTGCCGGTCAAACAGGGCCACCATCTCTTTAAAATGCGCCACCAGCAGATCCGGCGGCATCAGCGCCACCACCGTCTGGATGACCGCCTGATTCAAGCCATTGGCGATGGCCGATTTTCGGGCCAGAACCGGATTCCGTTTGGGATTATTACCTTTGCCCAGTACCCGGACGATATTATCTGATAATTTCCGGGTCTGCCCCTGTGCCGGTGCCCCACCGGCCGGCAGCAGCATCGTGCCGATCATCGCCGCCAGAAAACCGGCCCGTACAAACGTCCGCAGCCGCCCGATCCACCAGATACCGTCCCTATTGGTTGTCGTCTTCATCAATCAATTCCTGTGGTTTATTGTCTGCGAACCAGCGCGTAATCGGCAATGGCAGACAGAATATCCCGGGACTTGCCGGATCCAAATCCGGAAAGCGCTTCCTTGGCCCGGGAGATGTTTTCGGCGGCCCGGCGCCAGGTGTAGGTGATACCGCCGTATTTCTCCATCAGATCCACCAGTACCTTGAACGACCTGCGGGAAAAATCCCGGTCGGAGATAATGGCCGTCATCTGGTTGCGATCCGTTTCGGCCGCCCGGTCCAGCGCGTAAATAACCGGAAGGGTCAGTTTGCCCTCTTTTAAATCAGCCCCGATGGTTTTTCCTAAACCGGCCGTATCGGCCGTATAGTCAAGCAGATCATCGGTCATCTGAAAAGCCATGCCGAGCCAGCGGCCAAAATCGGACAGCCGTTCCACATCCCGGGAATCCGCGCCTGCCAGTAACGCCCCGACACGGCAGGCCCCCTGGAAAAGTACGGCGGTTTTGCGCCGGATAATTTCCATGTATGCCGCCTCGGTCAGCGTGGTTTGGCCCTTTTTGTCCAGCTGATCGATTTCTCCCTGGGACATCTGTTCGGTGATATCCACGATGGTGCGCACGATGTCGATACGGTCCGTGGCGGCGGCCACGGCCAGGGCACGGGCCAGCAGGAAATCACCGGTTAAAACGGCAATTTCGTTTCCAAAGATTGTATGGGCCGCCGGTTTTCCCCGCCGCAGGGTGCCGCCGTCAATCAGATCATCATGTAAAAGCGTGGCCGCATGCAGGTATTCGAAAGCCGTGGCGCAGATGGTGGCCTGCTCGCCCTGAAATCCGCACAGCCGCGCCGACAGGATCATAAGCAGCGGCCGCAGCCGTTTACCGCCGCTGAACAAAATATGGCCGGCCACCCGGGATACCAGATCGATCCGGGGACGCAGGTGGCGGTGCAGTTGGGCCTCGACAGCTGTCAGATCGTCCGCCACGCCGGTGAGAATCTGTGTTTTCAGACGGGCGGCCGGGTCTTCAGCCAGCTCTGGGGAAATCTGATTCATTGGTATCCATTTTCTGTGCGTCGACCGTCGCAACCAGATCGTACGCCATGGCATCGATAATGGTGGCCCGGACAAAAGACCCCACGGCCGGTGCCGGTCCGTTGTCGGCATGCACATAGGTGACGCCGTCCACTTCCGGCGCCTGAAACGCGGTCCGGCCCATCCAGAGGCCGGGTTCGGGCATTTCCTCCACCAGCACATCCACTTTCCGGCCAAGCCGGTGTTCGTTTTTTTCCCTCGATATGTTTTTCTGCAGGGTCATCAGCCGGGCCATCCGGTCCCGGGCCGTTTCGGCCGGAACCGGATCCGGCAGGGCGTGCGCGGCCAGGTCGTCGGCGTCGGAATAGGTGAAGACGCCCAGATGGTCAAAGCGGATCTCATCGGCAAGCGCCAGTAATTGTGAAAAATCAGCCTTGGTTTCTCCGGGGAATCCGGTAATGACCGTTGTCCGCAGAACTGCCGCGGGAATCCGGCTGCGAATCATTTCAAAAAGATCCCGCAATGCCGCCGCATCGTATTTTCGCCCCATCTTCTTGAGAATCCGGTCGCTGGCATGCTGGATGGGGATATCAAAATAGGGGAGCACGCCGGGGGTGGTGGCAAAAGACTCGATGAGATCCGCATCGATACTCTCCGGATGCCCGTAAAGCACCCGGATCCAGACCGGAGACTTCCCGGCACCGGCCAGCGTGGCCAGATCCCGCAGCAGGCCGGCGAGCCCGTCCGATGCGGGCAGGTCGGCGCCGTAATGGGTCGATTCCTGGGCCACAAGAACCATCTCCCGCACCCCGGCCGCCAGCATGATCCGGGCTTCTTTCAAAATATCGGCCGCCGGACGGCTCTTCTGACGCCCGCGCAGGGCGGGAATGATGCAATACGTGCAATGGCGGTTGCACCCTTCGGCAATTTTCAGGTACATCGCCGGAGCTGCCGGGAGCAGCCGTTTTTCTCCGTGGCCGGACAGGTCGATGGCGTCCGGATCCGGCAGCAGGCACGCGCGTTCGATTTTTTCTTCAACCGCGGCGACAATCCGGTCGTAGGCCCCGGTCCCCAGAAAGACGTCCACTTCGGAAAGCGCCGTACCCGTTGATTTTCCATACCGCTGGGGCAGACATCCGGTCACCACCAGCCGCCGGCAGACACCGGTCTGTTTGAATTCGGCCAGGGCGAGAATCGTGTCAATGGCCTCATCCGCCGCGGCTTCGATAAAGCTGCACGTATTGACCACGATGACCCGGGCCGTTTCCGGTCGATCCACGCGGGTCCACCCGGCACGGTGGAGTTCTCCGGCCATCACTTCACTGTCGACCTGATTGCGTGCGCATCCGAGGGTGACGATATGAATTGTTTTTTCGTTTGGCATGCGAATGGTTTTATGATTAATTGCCCGCTTTCCACGCGGTTATTTTATTAAAATACCAACACGCCCTGCGCCCGAAATGTACCATATCCCAGAGGAAGATCAAATAGAATTAAATATGCGCCGAAAAGCGATTTCATTAAAAACTATTGATTAAAGTAATTTTTTTTATTAAGCTAGTGGGTTACATGATATATTGTATTTAAGCCATCGATTGTACAAGAATGATGAGCAACCATGCGACGGCTTTTATTAACGCTGTCGAAGCGGCTGCTTCGACATGCAGATGATCGGGTACTGAGCAGATACAGTGTTGCTATCTAATTGATTTGATTTGGTATTCTAATCCTTATGCATCTCATTTACCTTGCCATGGACCGGGTTGCCCGGGTTGCCTTCAAGCACAGCCGGCTGCCGGTGAAAGCGTTTATCAGCTTAACCGCTTATACCGAGTCCCGCGTTGAGGCCCTGGGATTTATCGTTGACACGCAGGACCGGGAAAAAGGGGCGATTGTTTTAAAAGCCCTGCGGAAAAGCGCAAAAACCGGCGCCAAACCGATTTTCCTGGCCGGCTCTCTGGATGATGCCACCGACCATCTCAGCGACGGGGTGGTAAAAACGATTGATGATGCATACACCCGGGCCCGGTCGATCCACCAGTTGATTGACGAGCTGGTACCCGAAATCTTCACTTCATCCGAAAACAGCCTGTACCGTCTGCTGGGCTTTCTCTATTCCCGGCCGGGCACATGTCTGGTCCCGGTCAAGCACTGGTCGTTCGAAAAGCTGTACACCTTCCCGCTGGTACAGATCATGCTCAATCCGGCCGGTGACACCGACCAGTGGCTTTCCAACCTGAAAAACCGCAAGCTGCTGCGCAATGCCGCCCTGATCGACCGGATTCACCATTGTCCCAAGTGTGACGGCGTCCACCTGAATTTTATCGACACCTGTCCGAACTGCGCCAATCTGGACATCAGCCGGAAGCCGTTTTTCCACTGCTTCACATGCGGCCACATTGCCCCTGAAAACACATTCATGCAGGGCGGCAGCCTGGTCTGTCCGGGGTGTTCCGTGCGGCTCCGGCATATCGGCACGGACTACGATCGTCCCCTGGAAAACCACATCTGCCATGCCTGCGGCCATACCTTTATCGATCCGGAGGTGGCTGCTCACTGCCAGCATTGCAACGCGAAAAACAAGCCGGAAAATCTCGTCCCCAGACCGGTGTATTCTCTTGAAATTACCGAGCGGGGACGGATGGCCGCCCGCAGCGGCAGCCTGGCCGATGTGTGTGAACTGCCGGATCGGCCCAATACCCTGGAAACCGCCCGCTTTGAATTCATTGTCGACTGGTTCCTGGCGATCTGTCATCGCTATCCCGAAGAACAATTCAGTCTGATCGCCATTCGGCTGCGCAACATCATCGAGTTGACGGATAAAATCGGTAAATACCGGATGACCGAACTCATGGACGGGTTTATCGGCCGGATCCGGATCGACTCCACCGATCTGGTTACCCGTACCGGCCAGTATAATTTCTGGTTTCTGCTGCCCCGGACAGACGACCGGGGCTGTGCCATCGTGCTCAAACGATTATCCGAGCTGAAGACACAGACCCGGCAGGAAGAAGATATTACCCTGGAGTTCGATGCCGTTACGTTCAGCGCCCCGGCCGATATTCAATCCGGTGAAACCGCGAAATCGCTGATGATGCGTATTGAAGGGGAGATCGAGTGAGCCATGGATATCATCGCCCAGGTCTGGTATGCTCTGTTTCACCTTCTGGCCAGCCCGTTCAACCAGGGGATGGAAAGTTTTTTACTCAAATTTTTCCCCTATGTCTTTCTTTTTGAGATGCCTGTCTACCTCTTGATACTGCTCGGTATTTTGCGCTATTATCTCCGCAAGGACCAAAGCATTCCGGAAAAACGCCTCTTTTCTCCCGGGGTTTCCTGCATCGCCCTGTGTTATGCCGAAGGGGATGAAATCAAGCGGACGATTGTTTCCCTGGCCGAACAGATCTATCCGGGTACCATTGAAATTCTGGCCATCATCGACGGTGCTCACCAGAACCGGCATACCTACCGGGCCGCCAGAGACATGGAAGCCTATGTCCGAACACTCCCCAATCGCACGCTGCGCGTAATCCCCAAATGGCAGCGGGGCGGCCGGGTGTCTTCCCTGAATACCGGGCTGGCGCTTTCCACCGGAAAGATCGTCATGGCTCTGGATGGGGATACGTCCTTTGATAACGATATGGTGACGTATGCCACCCGGCACTTCGAAGATCCCAACGTCGTCGGAGTGGCCGGCAGTCTGAGAGTGCGCAATGCCTTCAAAAACCTGGTGACCCGGCTGCAGGCGATCGAATACCTCCTGTCGATTCATGCCAGCAAGGTCGGACTGAGTGAGTTTAATGTCGTCAATAATATTTCCGGCGCGTTCGGTATTTTCAAAAAAAGTTATCTTGTTAAAATCGGCGGCTGGGACAGCGGAACGGCCGAAGATCTGGATCTGACCATCCGGATCAAGCAGTATTTCGGCCGCCACCCGAACCTCAGGATCGTTTTTGAGCCACGGGCCATGGGGCATACCGATGCGCCGGATACATTCCGAAGCTTCTACGATCAGCGGCTCCGCTGGGACGGGGATCTTTTCTATGTCTATGTCCGCAAGCATTTCCTGAGCTTCAATCCCCGTCTCGTGGGCTGGCGCAACATGATCATGCTGATGTGGACCGGGCTTTTTTTTCAAATTGTGATGCCGTTTCTTATTATCCTCTATACCACCTATGTGTTCATCGTTTACCCGACGGGGTTCGTTATTGCCGTTTTTGTGTTTATCTATCTGTTTTATCTGGCCGTCACGGTGATCTTTTATCTGGCTTTCATCACCATGATTTCAGAGCGCAGGAAAGAGGACCTGAGACTGGCCGTCTTCATTCCGCTGATCCCTTTTTTCACATTTTCAATGCGAATCTGGAATGGCGTCGCCACATTAAAAGAACTGTTCGAACGCTCCCATCTGGACTCGTCCATGGCGCCCTGGTGGGTATTAAAGAAAACGAAATTCTGAAGGAGCGCGATCAATGACAAAGTGGATTGCCGTAACGCTGGGAACGCTTTTTTCCTTCATTTTCCCCTTGATCAATGTGGCGGTGGCCGGAGAATCAATCAATGCCATTCTCCAGACCTCTTTCCTGCCGCGCCAGGCCGGCGGGCAACATCCCGGGGAGCCTGTATCGGCGTCCGGCGGGGAAAATACCGATTTATCCTCGATGCAGGCAAAAACCGGCCCCGCTGTCCTCTCAAACAGAGAAATCCTGGGGGTTCTGCGCCCGGATAAACTCACGCGGCCACCGGCCGAAACGCCGGCCGCGCCCCGGCTGCCCCTGGCACTGCTCGAAGAAGATCTGCGGGTATCTCCGGATGTCCTCATCGCCCTGGCCGAGCTGGAAGAAAGCCAGAGCCTGCTGGAGCAGCAACAGGCCTTCAGCGGGTTGAAGCTGTTTGGCGGCGCGGGCGTGGGCGCTTACCGGAAACCGGTGACCGATACCCTTACCCGTGATTATCAGCGCGGCCACATCCAGCTTGGCGTGCGGTATCCCCTTCTGGGCAGCCGTGAAAAGGAGCGGTTTGGTGTTTTAACGGCGGAGGCCCGTACCCGGGAAAAAGAGCAGGAGATCCCCCGGATCACCCATGAGAACCTGGGCATTCTGCGCAGTGCTTATGTCAGCTACTGGAGCAGTCAGAGAAAAATCGCGCTGAGCGCTGCTTTTCTCGAAAATGAGCCTCGGGTCCGAAAGATATTAAACCAGCGAACCCGTGCCAATTATCTCCTTGATGCCGACCGGCGGACATACATGTCGTCGTTTGCCTTTGTCCGTAAAAACATGGCCCATACCCGGACAATCCATTCCCATGCGTTCAATATCATCAGGCTGCTGACGAAACCGACGCTGACCGCCTTTACACCGGATACGCCCCGGCTGCCCGAGCCATGCCAGGATATCAATCAATTGATGACGGCCGTGATGGCCACGCATCCTGAAATCGCGCTGCTCCGAAAACAGGTGGAAACCCAGCTGGCCCTGCAGCAGGCGACCCTGCATTATTCGGATATCAAGGCCAATGTGTCCCTGGCCGGGACTGCATCGTCAGATCTGCCTGAACGCCAGGCCGGCTACGGCGTTGCCCTGAATTTAAATGTTCAGCTGCCGGCGCATATCCAAAAGCTGAAAACCGCCCGACGGAAAACCGCCCGGGCGGCCCTGAAAAAAGCCCGCCGCAAGCTGGCCCTGCGACGCGCGACGCTCTCGGAAGAAGCGGAAGAAGCATTGGGGCATTATCTGTCGACATTGGAGAATGTCCGTTTTGCCGCCCAGCATTTAAAGGCCGAAATGGAAAAAGTCCGGGAAAATACGCTTCGTTCGGCCTACCTGGCGGGCGACACCATAGAGAAACTGCAGCAGAGCCGCTTCAGCTATTATAAAAGCGCCATGAGGTATATTGACGCCGAGACGGATAAACTGCAGGCCCAGGCCAAATTATTACAGTTTTCGCCGAACGGCTGCCGGCCTTGACGAAGAGACCTCTTAGCGGTGATATCAATGACCTGCAAAATGTCTGATACGCCGATGCCCCGATTTCCAGCCGCAAGGTTTTCGATCCGGATGGCCGGCCCGCTGGCTGTATTGCTGTGGGTTGCTTCCATCGTGACGGTCCATGCGGGATCAGTATCTTTGCATCGCGCAGCGGCCGGTACGGACGGTAAAATGAGTGTCTATGTCTGGAACAGCCGGCGGATTCTCTATCAGGCCAAAAACGATCCGTTGCTGTGGCGTACACTCACCCAATACGGAATCAACCGCCTTCTGCTGTCTCTGGACCGACGCCAGATTGACGGACTGGCGCAGGCCGGCAATAAAACCGACCTGCAGCGGTTTATCGCCCGGGCCGGTACCCGGGGAATCCGGGTCGCGCTTCTTCTGGGCGAACCGTTGTGGATTCTGCCGGAATACCGGCCCGATCTGCTCGGCATCATTTCCCGGCTTGAAGATCTGCCTTTTTCCGGCCTGCACCTGGATCTGGAGCCCGACCAGCTCGACCGGAAAAAGGTCCGGCGGCAGGATCTGGTTGACAATCTCGTGCGCACCTTACAGGCGGTAACAGCCGTCAGCCCCTGGCCGGTGGGCGTGAGCCTTCACCCCCGGTATCTTGATCCGGGACAAAGTATTTCACTGGGAAACCGGCTGACGGACCTGGGCATTGCCGAAGTTACTCTGATGATATATGTTGCCGATCCCGCGCGGGTCAGCCGGCGGGCGCTGCCGATTTTGAAACAATACCCGGCTCTGCCCATTGCCGTTGCGCAAAGTGTGGAACCGGTCCTTCCGGCCGGGGAGAGTTACGCCGGCAAAGGCCGGCATTGTTTTCGGCGGCAGATGCGGCAGCTGCGGAGCACGTTGGCCCTGGCGGCCAATTTTACCACGCTGGTTATTCAATCCTGGCAGGATTTTATCGAGTTGGCGCCATGAAAGTTCGGTTTAATACAAAACGGCAAAACGACCCCACCCGGGACCAGGGGATAAAAGTGCCCTATGCGCCGGCCAAACGCCGGGTGGCCCAATGGCGCTGGTACCTCATCCTTCTGGTTGTCTCCAGCCCCCTGCTATATTTTTTATTTCATCTGGTTTTCTCCCAGGTGATTGTTTCCGCCCAGGGCCTGGTGACGCTGGAAAAGATACCGATCAACAGTTCAGGGGCGGGATACGTCAGCCGGATCAGCGTTCATCTGGGTGATACGGTTTCCCGCAACCAGGTGCTGGTGGCGCTGGGCAGTCCCGATCTGGATGAGCGGGAACATGTCCTCCGGGCCGAATTAAGCCAGCTGGGCATGCCATCGGCGCCGGGGCCGTCTTCCCTTGGGCCCCTGCTGCAGGACCGGGTGGCGCTGGCCAGAAAAAACATTGCCTTCCGCAAAGAAAAGCTGAGAAAAATCCGGCTGCTCGTTTCACAGGGCGCCGCGACCATTGCAGAGCTGAATCAGGCCGAAGCCGGATACGATCAGGCCCGGCTCGCTCTGAACCGTATCCGCAGCGACCAGCGTCTCCAGCTGGAAAAGATGAAAAAAGAAAACCGCCAGATGGCAATCCAGACTGCCCGCCGGCGTCAGGTGATTCAGGCCAGACTCGAGGCCATCGCAGAGCAGCGCAAGCGACTTGCTCAGCGGGCGCCGTTTCCCGGCCGGATTCTTGATATTTTTGTCCAGGCCAACCAGTCCCTGGCATCGGGGGCGCCGATCCTGCTCATGGGCCGGCTGGATCATCCCTATGTGGTCGGTTATCTGGATCCCAGATATTCCAAATACGCACTCAACGGTCATACATGCACGGTCAAGTTCCCGGACGGTAAAACCATTCGGGCCCGGGTTCGGGAGAATCCATCCTTGACCCGGCGCCTGCCCTCGGATCTGAACTCTCCGCTGGGCAACAGGGACATGAAGATTCTTGTCAAGCTCGATTTCATGGAAGAAATATCAGGGGCGGAATCCATCGACGGGCTGCCGGTAACAATCCGCTTTGACTTTGCCCGGTAGCGGCAGGCGGTGTCCCGGCGCGCTTACCTTTTTTCAAACGGAAACGTCCGTGATGGATGGTCGACGAGACGGCCGTCAGGCGTTCGGACAACGATCAGACAGGCCACGCGGGCCAGCCGGTCGATCAGGGCCAGTCCTTTGTCCACGTCCATAACCATGATCCCCGTGGCCAGGCCGTCGGCCAGGGCACAGGTATCGGCAATAACGGAGACACTGACGACGCCGCTGGCCACCGGCATACCGGTGCGCGGGTCGATAATATGCCCGTAATAGCGGCCGCCTGTCTCAAAATAATTGCGATAATCACCACTGGTGGCCAGCGCGCGGTTGGAGAGGGCAACCACTTTGTAAACCGCATCAAAAGGCGCATTGCGTTCGGGCCGGTTGATGCCCACGCGCCACGGGCGGCCATCGGGCCGGTGACCGGCCGCGTATACTTCACCGCCGATTTCCACCAGATAATGATGGAACCCCCGCCGGGTGAGCAGCGCGGCTACCTGGTCCACGCCGTATCCCTTGGCCACGGAGGCCAGGTCCAGGGTCACGGCCGGGTCTTTCTTGGCCAGCCGGGCGCCCGGACCGACATCGATCAGATTAAATCCAACATGCGGCAGCAGCGCGTGAATCTTTTTATGCGTCGGCACCTGGTCTGTCGGTCCAGCCGCGCCAAAGCCCCACAGGTTGACCAGCGGCGCAATCGTTCCATCCCAGGCGCCATCCGTCAATTGATACAGCCGCCGGGCCAGATCCATCACCTGTCTGAAATTTTCCGATATCGTAAAAGGGTGCCCGGTTTGCGTTAAAGCGTTGAACCGGCTGATCTCGCTGGTGGGAATAAAGGTAGACATCTGCCGGTTAACCTGCTGTAACCGGCCGGAAATGGCGGCGTCAAGATTGTCGGCATCCCCGTCGCCCCTGACGACAATGATCTGATACATTGTCCCCATGGTCTGGCCGGAGATCAGAATTTCCCGGGCGGCGGCCCGGGCCGTCTGTACACGGGCACCAAAAACCAAGAGAAAACCGGACAGCAGCAGGACGCATACCCCGGCGCGGTAATACGGCCGGTTTTCCCGCGTCATGACCGGGGCGTCCGCTTAATCGTCCTCATCCCCATCGCCGGCGTCATTTTTGATAATTTTGAGGGATGTTTTTATTTTTTTTATCTCCAGGTCGGCCTCGACCTCGTCATCGGCGTCATCGTCAAGGAGATCATCAACGATCGCATCCTCATCGGGCTCCGCTTCGATTTCGATAATTTCCTCTTCCTCTTCTCCGGTGGCCAAAAGGTCGATATCGTTGAGCAGCAGTTCTCTGGGGCCGGTTTCGTCCGATTCGTACAGCGCAACAACCTCTCGGGCAATCTGTTCCATGTGGGCGCTGGGCGGGTACATATTTTTTGTCCGCAATACCGAGACCAGTGTCCGGGTGTCCCCGGCAATCGCGTCGGCCACCACTTCGGCATCGTATGTCTCTTCACAGAGCAGGGACAGAACATCCTTGTCCAGTTCGGCATATTCCTTGATGATCAATTTTTTCTGTTTCTCATCTTTGGTTAAAGTAAATTTTTGTTTCATACGGGATATCTCCTGTTCCAATTTCGGCTTTCCGTTATGCCTCAAAAGCACCGGTTTGTTGATATGTTAATTTACAATTGACAGATCCGTACGGATCTTTGGGTCTATAATCATTCCGACGCCGCGCCATGTCAAGCAGCAAATGGCGATTTAGTATTGACCCGTATCCAATAAAGTATTATTTTATGTGTTTCAAAAGGAGGGATGGCTGAGTGGTCGAAAGCGGCGGTCTTGAAAACCGTTGAGGTTCACGCCTCCGTGGGTTCGAATCCTACTCCCTCCGCCAAATGTACCGGATGATCCATCCATATGGTCAAACTATTCCGGAGAGATGGCCGAGCTGGCTGAAGGCGCTCGCCTGCTAAGCGAGTGTGCGGTGAAAGCTGCACCGAGGGTTCGAATCCCTCTCTCTCCGCCATTTACCATGCGCGCCCGGCATGCAGAATGCCGGGCGCTTTTTTTATTTTCCGGCTGCCGGAATTGTCCGGTTCAGCGGGCGGCCACCCGATCCCGCAGCCATTGCAGCCACGGTGTCAATCCCTCCCCGGTTTTCGCGGATACCGGCCAGACCGGCATGCCCGGATGGACCTGATGAATATTTGCCGCAGCGGCGGCGACATCAAAATCAAGATAGGGCAGCAGATCCGTCTTGTTCAGCAGGGCCACATCACATTGCCTGAACATCAAGGGGTATTTGAGCGGTTTATCTTCCCCTTCGGTGACACTCAGCACCACGACCCGGGCATGCTCGCCGATATCAAATTCCGCCGGACAGACCAGATTCCCCACGTTTTCAACGATGAGAAGGTCGATGGCGGCCAGATCAATATCGACCAGCGCCTTTAACACGCCCGGAGCGGTCAGGTGACAGTCGCCGCCGAACTGGTCGGTATTGATCTGTACGGCCGGTGCCCCGGTTGCCGCCAGACGGTCGGCATCGTTGCGGGTACAGATATCGCCGACGACCACCGCGCAGCGAATCCCCGTTGCCTGCAGTTTATTGATGGTCTTGACCAGAGTCGTCGTCTTTCCGGAGCCGGGCGAACTCATTACGTTGAGAACAAATACGTTCCGGTCGGCAAATAACCGCCGGTTTGTCCGGGCCAGCTGGTCATTGGCATCCAGGATGCGACGTTCCACGACGATTTCCCGGTGTCCGCCCCCGTGATGGGGGCCGTCATGGGCCCCTGCCGGAGAATGGTCATGGGGGCCGTGTCCGCGATGGCGGCAGGCCAACGTTTTAAATCCCGGTAAAAAAATCATTCTGGGTCGTCTGCCTCAATTTCAATGGATCGAATATCCAGTTCCTGCCCGGAGATAACCGTTACGGAGTCGCTGCCGCATTTTTGGCATTGAAATACCGGTTTTGCCACCGTCCGGGTGGCGTGGCAATCCTGGCAGCGAATCCGGACCGGTATTTCCTCGATGATCAGTTCGGCCCCGGCCAGTGGCGTGTCTCTGGCCGCCATGCCAAAACAGAAACGCAGACTGTCCGGTATAACGGCCGCCAGCTTGCCGATACTCAGATTGACCCGGGCCACCCGGGCATGGGGCGCATCCACCGGAATAGAAGCCGTGGCGATTTTGATGACCTCTATGGCAATCCCCATCTCATGCATGATCGGCGGGAGGGCGATAAGGCCGGAAAACAGTATGGCGGAGAAATATTGCGTTTGGTCGTAATCGCCGCACAGGCATTGATTAAAATACCTCCGCGCACAGCTCGCCCAACCGTCCCAGGTCCTCGCATACATGAATACCGGCGGCTTTCATGGCGTCAATTTTTCCCTGGGCCGTACCACTGCCGCCACTGACAATGGCACCGGCATGCCCCATGCGCCGCCCGGGCGGGGCGGTCAGGCCGGCAATAAAACCCACCACGGGTTTGGTCACCTGCTGCGTGATGAATTCAGCGGCATCTTCTTCGGCGGATCCGCCGATCTCCCCCACCATGACGATACCGGTCGTTTCCGGATCTTTCTGAAACGCATCCAGACAATCGATAAAATTGGTGCCGTTGACCGGATCACCGCCAATACCGATACAGGTGGTCTGACCGATTCCCTGCCGGGTCAACTGATGAACCACTTCATAGGTCAGGGTACCGGACCGGGAGATCACGCCGATGGGGCCGCCGGGTTTATGCGCCGGGCCGGGCATGATGCCGACCTTGCAGATACCCGGCGTGATAATGCCCGGGCAATTGGGCCCGATCAGGCGAACCGGCCGGGTGGCCAGGTAATTTTTGACCCGCATCATATCCAGCACCGGAATCCCTTCGGTGATGGCGACGATCAGGTCGACATCGGCATCGGCGGCCTCCATAATCGCATCGGCGGCAAAGGGCGGGGGGACGAAAATCAGGCTGCAATTGGCGCCTGTTGCTTCAACGGCCGCCCGGACGGTATTGAATACCGGTACGTCATCCACCTTCTGTCCGCTTTTACCCGGTGTCACGCCGGCCACCACCCGGGTGCCGTACGCCACGCACTGACGCGTATGAAACTGGCCTTCGCGGCCGGTGATGCCCTGCACGAGAACGCGTGTGGTCTGATCAACAAAAATGCTCATAATCGATCCTCAATATCTGTAAAATTAACGCCGTCATCGGGTTGCGCGAACCCGATTACTTTGAGAAGGTCAGACGATCTCGGCCACTTTCCGGGCTGCGTCTTTCAGATCAACAGCGGTGATCAGGTTCAATCCGGATTGGTCCAGAATTTCCCGGCCTTTTTCCACATTGGTGCCTTCCATGCGCACCACCACCGGCACGTCGATGGCTGTTTTTTTCGCTGCCGCCACCACGCCTTCGGCCAGTACGTCACATCGCAGAATACCGCCGAAAATGTTGATGAGAATCCCTTTCACGTTTTTGTCGGCCAGTATGATCTTGAACCCGTTTTCAACCATTTCGGCACTGGCGCCGCCCCCGACATCGAGAAAATTCGCCGGTTCGGCCCCGGCCAGATGAATAAGGTCCATGGTGGCCATGGCCAGCCCGGCGCCGTTGACCATGTTGCCGACATTGCCGTCCAGGTTGATATAGTTGAGATTGTATTCGGCCGCTTCGATTTCCTGGGGATCTTCTTCGTCCAGATCCCGGTAGGCCACAATTTCCTTGTGCCGGAACAGGGCATTGTCGTCAAAATTAACTTTGGCATCCAGGGCCACCACCGTTTCTTCGGCGGTGATCACAAGGGGGTTGATTTCAAGAAGGGAGCAGTCATTATCGACAAACAGCCGGTAGAGCTGACCCAGCATGGGCGTAAAGCGTTTGATCACGGCCGGCGACAGGTTCAGACCGAAAGCCACCTCCCGGCAATGATACGGCTGGATACCGGTGAGCGGGTTGATGGCCACGCGGATGATTTTTTCCGGCGTGGCTGCCGCGACCTCTTCGATATCCATTCCACCGGCCTCGCTGGCCATGATCACGATTTTGGCCGTGGCCCGGTCGGGGATCAGGCTGAGGTAGAGTTCTTTTTCGATATTCAGGCCCTGCTCCACCAGCACTTTTTTCACCACGCGCCCGGCCGGGCCGGTCTGGTGGGTCACCAGGGTCATGCCGATGATCTGGCCTGCCATTTCCCTGACGGCATCGGCCGTATCGGCCAGCTTCACTCCGCCGCCCTTGCCGCGTCCGCCCGCGTGGATCTGGGCTTTGACAATCACCGGGTATTTTCCCAGCTGCCCGGCCGCCTGGACCGCTTCATCCGCCGAAAAGGCCACCTGCCCGTCCGGGACCGGAATATCGTATTTCCGAAATAATTCCTTGGCCTGATATTCATGAATTTTCATAGGCTCTCCTTGTCAACTGATCGGCACCGCTGCCGGCCGGCGCAAATAAAAAGCGCAAAAACCGCCATGACGGCCGCCTTTGCGCTTTCCGGTTTGTCATTATAACGGACACAGAAAATCTGTCAGCTATCCGATGACGCAAAGGACGTCATTTTTCGCTACCGAATCGCCACTGCTGTAATTGATCGCCTTGACAGTGCCGGAACAGGGCGCCGGCAGGGCATTTTCCATCTTCATGGCTTCCAGAATCACCACGGTTTCGCCTTCTTCCACGCTGTCGCCGACCTGTTTTTCGTAATCGACGATCATCCCGGGCATGGGCGCTGCCAGGGGAGTCCCTTCGGCCGCGGCCGCCGGTTTTTCCGCCGGGGGAGTGGTCGGTGCCGCCGCCGCCGTCGGAGCAGCCGCCGGTGCTGGTGCAGCCACTGGCGCCACCGGCGGCGCGGGTGCGGCCCCCGCCATCGGCTGGGCATAGGCAATGACCGGTGACCCACCCACTTCGTCTACGCCGATTTCATAATATTCGTTGTCTATAAACACGTTGAACGAACGCAGGTTCTCACTCTTGGGCGGCAGGTCGCCAGCCGGTTTTTCGATCAATTCCCCGGCCCGCGCCTTTCGGATTAGTTCTTCTTCTTTTTTGGCCTCTGCCAGCGTTTTGGGCAGCACTTCGGGGGGTGGGGTCTCTTTCCCGTATTTCCACTTGAGAAATCGCTTTCCGGTGACCGGGTAGATGGCATAGAGGATCTGGTCATCTATATCAACGGCCAGGTCGCCGATCTCCTCCTTTGCCCTGGACAGCTCGGGTTCCAGAATTTCAGCCGGGCGGCCGGTAAAGGGGTCTTCACCCCTTTCGTATCCCTTCAGCGCTTTTTTCTGTACTTCCGGATCGATGGGGATCGCCGTTTTTCCGTACAGGCCGTAGCAGAGATCCTTGACCTGATCGGTGATCATTTTGTAGCGTTCTTTCTCATCATCGAAAAGGACATTGTTTACCGTCTGGATCCCGACAATCTGGCTGGTGGGGGTTACCAGCGGAATCTGCCCCAGTTCCTTGCGGACCCTCGGCAGTTCTTTGTATACTTCGCCAATCTTATCGAGGGCATCCATTTCGCGCAGCTGGTTGACCAGGTTGGACAGCATGCCGCCCGGCGTCTGGTGCAGCAGTACGTTGATGTCGATAATGGACACCTTGGAGTCATCCAGGAGATGTTTGTACTTGGGCAAAATTTCTTTCTCAAATATTTCGTTGATTTCCGCCAGGTGGTGGATATCAAAGCCCGTGTCCCGATTGGTGCCCAGCAGCGTCATCACCAGTGGCTCAATGGCGGCGTGCGATGTCCGGTAAGCATACGGCGTCATACAGGTATCAATGATATCGACGCCCGCCTCGATGGCTTTCAAATGGCTCATGGCGCTCATTCCCGAAGTAAAGTGGCTGTGCAGGTGGATCGGCACCTTGCAGTTTTCCTTCAGGGCCTTGATCAGGTCATAGGCATCGTACGGCGCGATCAGGCCCGCCATGTCCTTGACACAGATTGTATCGGCGCCCATGTCTTCCAGGGCTTTGGCCTTATTGACATAGTAGTCGAGGTTATACACCTCACCTCCCAGGCGCGGCTGGGTCATGGTGTAGCAGATGCATCCCTGAAAGTGCTTGCCGCATTTCTTGATCATTGGAACAACGGTTTCAAAATTCCGGTAGTCGTTGAGGGCGTCAAAGGTGCGGAAAATATCCATCCCGTTTTCCGCGGCCCGTTCGACAAAGGCCTCGGCCACATCATCGGCGTAATTGCGGTATCCCACCAGGTTCTGGGCCCGCAACAACATGGAAAAGGGCGTTTTTTTGATGTAGCGTTTCAGTGTGCGGATCCGTTCCCAGGGATCTTCGTTGAGAAACCGGTGCATCGTGTCGAAGGTGGCGCCGCCCCATACTTCCATGGCCCAGAAACCGACGGCATCCATCTTTTCGGCCACCGGAATCATATCCTCGGTGCGGCCGCGGGTGGCAAACAGGGACTGATGACCATCGCGCAGGGTCAGATCTTCAATCTTCAACGGATTTTCCGCCGGGGGGCGATCCGGTTCGTAATTCATGGCTGTCATCTTGACTTGGTCGTGGTCACTCATCGCTAGTATTCTCCCTTTTTAATCTATGCGGTCATTCATATTATCTTATTTTGCCATTTCCGCCGCCTACTGCAAGCGCGAGCGGTGAAACGTTTTCAGTTGCATCAGATTACGGTTCTGCATCATGGTCTGACGGCCGCTCATGCCCCACAGGGTCATGGGCGGCAGTTTCGGCCGGGGAGGGGGCGCCGGTTGAGACAGGGCCCACCGGGCTTCTTCCTCGGTTTTGATATAGGCGATAACCGCAGCTGAAGCGGCGGCGATTTTCTTTTTATTTTCCATTTTTTATCTCCGTGGGCGAGGGGGCTACATGGGAATATTGCCATGCTTTTTAGGCGGCCGCATTTCCCGTTTGGCACACAGCACTTCCAGGGCCTCGATCAGCCGTGGACGGGTAACGGCCGGTTCGATAACGGCATCCACGTAGCCACGGGCGGCCGCGCAATACGGGTTGGAAAACAGGTCTTCATACGCGGCTATTTTTTCTTCCCGCTTGGCCTTGGGATCATCGGCCGTATCAATTTCCCGGCGATGAATGATGTTGGCCGCCCCGGCCGCGCCCATGACGGCAATCTCGGCGCCGGGCCAGGCCATCACGTAATCGGCGCCCAGATCCTTGGAGCACATGGCCAGATACGATCCACCGTAATCCTTGCGGGTCACGAGCAGCAGTTTTGGCACGGTGGCTTCCGAATAGCACCAGAGCAGCTTGGCGCCGTGCCGGATAATTCCCCCCCATTCCTGCTGGCTTCCCGGCAGGTAGCCGGGCACATCGGCGATGGTCAGCAGGGGGATGTTAAAGGCATCGCAAAACCGGATAAACCGGGTCGCCTTGTCCGAGGCATCGATATCCAGGCAGCCGGCCAGGGCCTGGGGCTGGTTGGCGATGATGCCGATGGTGCAGCCGTTGAGACGGGCAAAGCAGACAATGATATTTTTCGCGAAATACTGATGCGGCTCGAAAATCCGGCCGTTGTCAACAATGGCGCTGATCACCGCTTTCATGTCGTACGACTGATTGGGATTGTCGGGAATAATGACGTTCAGTGACGGATCGGTCCGGTGCGGATTGTCACCGGTATCCACCACCGGCGGATCCTCCATATTATTGGCGGGCAGATAACTGAGCAGCTCCCGGATCTGATTGATGGCATCCGCGTCGCTGTCGGCGGCAAAATGAGCCACGCCGCTTTTTTCATTGTGGGTCATGGCCCCGCCCAGATCCTCGAAGCTGATTTTCTCGCCGGTAACGGCCTTGATGACATTGGGGCCGGTTATGAACATATAGCTGCTGTTTTTCACCATGAAGATGAAATCGGTCATGGCGGGTGAATAAACCGCCCCGCCGGCGGTGGGCCCCATAATCGCCGAAATCTGTGGGATGACACCGGAGGCGCTGGAATTTCGAAAGAAAATCTGGCCGTAGCCGGACAGCGCGTCCACCCCTTCCTGAATGCGGGCGCCGCCTGAATCGTTGATCCCCACGAAGGGTACCCCCGATTTGAGGGCCATATCCATGACCTTGCAGATCTTTTTGGCATGCATCTCGCCCAGACTCCCGGCCCGGGCCGTAAAATCCTGCGCATACGCAAAAACCGGCCGGCCGTCCACAAGACCATGGCCGGTAACCACGCCGTCGGCTGGAATCTCAACATTTTCCATCCCGAAATTGACGCAGCGGTGGGTGACAAACATGTCCAGCTCCCGGAAAGTCCCTTTGTCGAACAGCAATGCGATCCGCTGGCGGGCGGTCAGCTTGCCTTTTTCCTTCTGTTTGGCAATGGCTTTTTCGCCGCCCATCTGCCGGATCTTTTCTTCGCGTTTCTTCAGATCCTTGATTTTGTCTTCCATGACTCCCATTTTTATTTCCTTTCACTGATATGCGGCATCACATCCGCCCCATCGCCGCTGCCGGGGGCCGAAACTGCGCATTAAATGACGAGGGCCTCAAAAGATATAATCTTTTCATAAACCCCCTGTCTTTTGTCAAGCAAAAAGCCGCCAAAAAACAGTTACGATGGTATCCGGATGAATGAATCGACAATTTCCCGGATGGCCTGATATGGATTTTTCTTTTTTTCGATAATCGCGTCCACCAGGTCTTCGAGGCGGCCATCCCGGGCCAGCGCCGCTTCCAGGCGCTGAAACAGCGCAAAATGAATCATCTGGAAAGTCTGCCGGCGAACACGTTCGCGGCGCTTTTCAGCCATATGACCACTTTCCCTGAACGCGTGCCCGCAGGATGCGATGGCGGCCATCAGGTCGTCAATGCCCGTTTTTTCCGTGGCGACTGTTTTTACCACCGGCGGGGCCTCCCGCTTCTTTCGGGCGATCTGGGCATCCTGCAGAATACGGCTGTTGACTTCGGCATACAGCTGGTCGGCTCCGGCATGATCGGATTTGTTGATGACGTAGATATCGGCAATTTCCATGACGCCGGCCTTCATGCTCTGGATGATATCCCCATATCCCGGCGCCAGGATCAGGCAGATGATATCGGCAATGCGCATGATATCGATTTCGTCCTGCCCGACGCCGACGGTTTCAACGATGATGACGTCTTTGCCCGACGCATCCATGGCTTTGACCACGTTGTCCGTGGCCTGGGCCAGCCCGCCCAAAAAACCGCGGGTCGCCATGCTGCGGATAAAAACGCCGGGGTCCGCCGCGTGCCGGTTCATTCGGATGCGATCTCCGAGAAGCGCGCCGCCGGTAAACGGGCTGGATGGATCAACGGCAACGATGCCCACGCTCTGATTCTGTTGTCTGAAATGGTGGGTGATCTGGTCGGTCAGAGAGCTTTTGCCGGCCCCGGGAGAGCCGGTCAATCCAACCACCAGGGCCCGGCCCATGTGGGGGTGCAGGGCTTCCATGCACTGTGCGGCCCGGGGGTCGTTGTCTTCCACCCAGGTAATCAAACGGGCAAGGGCCCGGGGAGAACCGGCCAATACCTGTCGGGTTAAATCATCACTCATAACAAGTCCATTTGTCGCGCCTGGCGGCGGCGTTTATCCGGCCACGTTTTCCTGAATATAGCGGACAATCTGATCAGTCCGGGTGCCGGGCCCGAAAATTTCCGCCACCCCGGCCTGCTTCAACCCGGAGATATCCTCCTCCGGAATGATGCCGCCCCCGACCACCAGGACATCCGCCATTTCTTTTTCCTTGAGGATGGAAACCACCCTGGGGAAAAAATAGTTATGTACGCCGGACAGGCTGCTCAGTCCCACCACATCGGCGTCCTCCTGCAGCGCCGCCTCGACGATCATTTCCGGCGTTTGCCGCAGTCCGGTATAAACGACTTCCATCCCGGCCTCCGCAAAAATCCGGCAAAGCAGCTTGGCGCCCCGGTCATGGCCGTCCAGTCCCGGTTTGGCCACGATTATTTTTATTTTTTTCTTTGCCATGGTTCATTTCCTTTCTGTGTCAGTCCGCCCGGTCATTGATTTTCCAGCCCGCCGCCGCCGGCGGGGATAATCAGACGTATTCCCGGGGCCGATACTCTCCGAAAAGATCCCGCCAGACATCGCAGATCTCGCCTACCGTGGCCTCTGCCTTGACGGCATCGATAACGGCCGGCATCACGTTTTCACCGGTTTCGGTCACCGTGCGCAGCCGGTCCAGCGCGGTCTGCCATGCAGCGGCATTCCTTTCGGTCCGCAGTTTTTTCAGCTTCTGAGCCTCTTTTTCTCCCACCGCCATATCGATGCGCAGCAGATTGGCCGGCGGCGGTTCCTCCATCTGGTATTTGTTGAGCCCCACGTACGCCCGTTCTCCGGATTCGATCTCCTTCTGGAACTGGTAGGCGCTGTTCTGGATTTCCTTTTGAATATACCCGTCTTCAATGGCCTGAAGCGTGCCGCCACGGGTGTCGATTTTTTCGATGTACGCATTGACCTCCGCCTCAATCTGGTCGGTCAGCGATTCCACGTAATACGATCCGGCCAGGGGATCGATCGTGTCCGTGCTGCCACTCTCCTCGGCCACGATCTGCTGGGTCCTAAGCGCCACGGTTACCGCGCCTTCGGTGGGCAGGCACAGGGCCTCGTCGTAGGAATTGGTATGCAGCGACTGGCAGCCGCCCAGAGACGCCGCATAGGCCTGCAGCCCGACCCGGACGATATTGTTCAGCGGCTGCTGAGCGGTCAGCGTGACCCCGCCGGTCTGGACATGGTAGCGCAGCATCATCGAACGTGGATTTTTCGCGCCGAAACGTTCTTTCATGATCCGGGCCCAGCAGCGACGGGCCGCACGGAACTTGGCCGCCTCTTCCAGCACGTTGGTAAACGCATTGAAGAAAAACGACAGCCGGCCGGCGAATTGATCCACATCCATGCCGCGGTCCACGCAGGCCTGGGCGTAGGCGATGCCGTCGGCCAGGGTAAAGGCGATTTCCTGGGCGGCGGTGGCGCCCGCTTCGCGGATGTGGTAGCCGCTGATGCTGATCGTATTCCAGCGGGGCACATGCTGCCGGCAGAACGCGATCAGGTCAACGGTCAACCGCATGGTCGGCCCCGGCGGAAAGATGTATTGCCCGCGGCAGATGATTTCTTTCAGGACATCGTTCTGTACCGTACCGCCGACTTTTTCCCAGGGGACGTTCTGTTCTTCGGCCAGGGCCAGGTACATGGCCAGCAGCACGGTGGCCGGCGCATTGATCGTCATGGACGTGGTTACCTCGCCCAGGGGAATCCGGTCAAACAGGACGCGCATGTCGTTGATGGAGTCGATGGCGACGCCGACCTTGCCGACCTCTCCCATGGACAGGACATGGTCGCTGTCGTAGCCCGCCTGGGTGGGCAGGTCAAACGCGACGCTCAGACCGGTCTGCCCCTTTTCGAGCAGGTACCGGTAGCGGGCGTTGGTTTCCGCCGCGCTGCCGAAACCGGCGTATTGCCGCATTGTCCAGAACCGGCCCCGGTACATGGTCGGCTGAACACCGCGCGTGTACGGATAACTGCCCGGAAATCCCAGCGCTTCAGGGTAGTGTAATCCGGCCGTGTCTTCCGGCGTATAGAGCCGATTGATCGGTGTGCCGGAGATCGATGTAAATTTTTTCTTGCGTTCCCCAAAACGGGACAGCGCTTTATCCAGCGGTCCCTGTTCCCATGTCTGCCGGCCGTTCTTTATCGCTTCCAGTTCATCTCTTCCTGCCATGACTGCCTCCTCGCATGCGGCCTGAAACAGGCCTGATTTGAAATCGTCTGCCGGCCGTTATCTTTCGCACAACTCGACCAGCACCCCGCCGGTGGCTTTGGGATGTAAAAAAGCAATGCGCGCGCCGCCCGCGCCCTGGCGGGGCGTTTCGTCGATGAGCCGGACGCCCTTGCTTTTGAGTTCGGCCAGGGCGGCGTCTATATCGGGCACCCGAAACGCCACATGCTGAATACCTGTGCCCCGCTTTTCAATATATTTGGCCACCGGCCCGTCGGGCGATGTGGATTCGAGCAGTTCGACTTCGCTTTCGCTGACCGGGAAGAAGGCCGTGGTTACCTTCTGGGGGGCAACGGTTTCGGTGCCTTCAAAAGCCAGACCCAGAATATCGGACCAGAACTTTTTTCCGTCATCAATATTGTTGACCGCAATCCCGAGGTGGTCGATTTTAAGTATTTCCATTTTCAGACTCCTTTGGCATATAATTTCTCGGTTTCCGGCAATCCGTCACCGGTGGCCGGTTTTCCGCCAGATGCCGGGGCCTGGGCGGGCGCCGGTTCCCGATCCGGTTTTGGCCCCCGGGGATGCGAGATCCCCCGCCATACCATTTCAAACATGGCGTTCGATTCTTCCGCCAGACGGTACGTCTGTCCCCGCGAGACCCACATGAAAAACGACCGCTGAACGAACCCCATCATGAGATCAAGGAGAATGCCGGTCCGCACCGTGGGATCGAATACGTCTTCGGCCTGTCCCTGGCGCAGCACATCCATGAACATGTCGATCATCTGATGCTGTTTGAAGGTTTCGTCAGCCATCCAGGTTTTCATGGGGACCGTCATAAAAAGAATCCGCCCCAGCTCGGGATGCCGTTCGTAATAATCGAGCTGCACCCAGAATACCTTGCGGATCTTTTCCCTGAGATCTTCAATCCCCTGAAGGTGGTCAATGATCCGGTCGGTGAGTTTACCGAGGGAGACATCGACAAAGGTAAAGAGCAGTTTTTCCTTGCTGCCGAAATAATTGTAGATGGTGCTGAAGCTGATCCCGGCCCGCTTGGCCACGTCCCGCATGGTGGCCTTATGAAAATCCGAATTGGAAAAAACATCCATCACCACTGTTTCCAGGCGATTGAAAATATCCGGATTGAGTTTGTCAATCATTGTTACTGAATACCTGTTCTGCGCCAAAACGTTATCTGGCCGCAATTTTTGGAATCATCCCAACCTGTATCCAAGCTGTTTCTTTTCTGTATCGTAACATTGTTACATAATATACTTTCAGCTGGTTTTATTTGTCAAGTCTATTATCATTTTCAATATCCGGATCAAATTATCCCGGACAGGCCAGGAACAAAATTGATTCTTGACAAATACCGGGCAGCATGGTTATTTTGACCGTTTAATGGAAAAAGACGGGGCAGTTGCCCGATTGTATTTAAACAACCGGCCGGACTGGTACTTGACGGTTACGCTGAAAACAACAGTCGTGCGGCAAAAAACGGCAGCGGTGCACGACGCATAGAGGAAATGATCATGAAGAGAACCTATCAACCGAGTCAAAGAAAACGAACACGCAAGCATGGTTTCTTAAAACGGATGTCTACCAAAACCGGCCGCCGGGTCATTAACCGACGACGGGCAAAAGGACGAAAACGACTGGCCCTGTAACAAAATGGCTGAGATCATCTGCAGAGGTGGTTTTCGGTCAGCGGTTTTTTGCCCGGACAGCATGCATCCGGCCACGACGCGTTGCGGCCGGACAAAACAGAAAGCGCGGTCGGACGACAGTGCCAATCGTCGCACCGTGCAATAACTTAACGGGGGCGGACTGAGCCAGTACACGTATACGAAAGCCGACCGGCTGCTTAAACGATCGGCATATCTGTATTTAACGCGAACCGGCAGGCAGGTCCGAAATCGGCATTTTATTATTCGCTATGCGGTCAGCGACACCGGCAGATCAAAAGTAGGGCCGACGATCACCAGAAAAGTGGGCAACGCCGTTGTGCGCAACCGGTTAAAACGATTGATACGAGAATATTTTCGACACCATCGCCACCAACTGGATCCCGCACTGGACCTGATGATTATTGCCCGAAAACCGGCGGCCGGATTAACGTCCGGGCAGGTATTTGATTCACTGGACCAACTGTTCACAACTATTTCCGGAAACTGATTGATGGTTAAACGTATCCTCTCGATGCCAATTTTAATCATGATTCGATTGTACCAATACCTTGTTTCACCGGTTTTGGGTCCCCACTGTCGTTTCAGTCCCAGCTGTTCGGAATATGCCTATCAGGCCCTGACGCGCTACGGCCTGATCAAGGGCACCCGCCTGGCCGTTTGCCGCATATTTAAATGTCACCCGTTTCACCCCGGAGGGATTGACCCGGTCCCTTAGAAACCGATGAGGGCGTAACGGCTGCTTTAATTTTCTCCAGAAACTGACTTGAACCATGTCCCCCTTGACGCATTGCCGGGGATAATAACTGCCTAACCATCAGGAGCGTATTATGGAACAAGGACGTGTATTTATTGCCATCGTCCTGTCATTGCTTGTTTTTATCGGCTGGGATTACTTTTTCGTCAGCCGAACGCCCAAAACCCCCAAGCCGGTCGCCGGGAACCATTCACCAGAGAAAGCCGCTTCGGAAGCGACCCCTTCTCCTGCGGTTCAGCCGGCGAAAACCGAAGCTCAGCCGACCCCTGCAGCGAATCCCGAGACGCCCCTCAAGGCCGGCGCCACCGGCCGAACGATAATCGTTAAAACACCGCTGTACACGGTTGACCTGTCCGAAAATGGTGGAAACATTACCGGATTCACATTAATGCGATACCGGGAAACCATTGCCAAAAATTCACCTTTCAAACAGCTGATATCGAAAAAAAATGCTTTTGGCACGGTGCGACTGGATCTACCCGGCATGAACATGAAAGGCGCCACTTATCAGACGGATACCCAGGACACCGAGATTGCCGTCGAAGGCCAGAGCCGGCCCCTGACATTTATCGGCCATCTTCCCGATGGAATCATTGTGGAAAAAACCTATTCCTTTTCACCGGATACGTATCTGATCGACCTGACTGTGACGATTAAAAATGCCAGTGATCATCCGGTTTCGGTGAAACCCGTCATCTCGCTGCTCAAATACGAGGGGCCCGAGAAAAAAACGCGCTATGGTTTTACCGGCCCAAGCGGATACGTCAACGGCAGCCTCGAGCAGGTAAAAAAGAAAAAAATTGCCGAACGGGTCAGCTTTACGGGCCCTGTCGAATGGATCGCCATCCAGGATCGATACTTTGTGACCAGCATTATTCCGGCCAGCCCGGATAAGATGGCCATGCAGGTATCTCTGCAGAATTCGGTTTATATTCGCAACGAACTCGTTTCTCCGGCGACCCCGGTTAACCCCAATGCCGAAAACAAATTTTCGTACCAGCTTTTTTTCGGCCCCAAAAGCTTGAAACTGCTCAAAAGCTACAACCACCACCTGTCGAAGATCATCAACTTCGGCTGGTTTGACATCCTGGCCAAACCCCTGTTGTGGCTGATGAATTTTATATACGCCCACATCATTGCCAACTATGGCATCGCTATTATTATTCTGACGCTGATCACCAAAGTATTGCTCTGGCCGCTGGGTCAAAAAAGCTACAAATCGATGAACGCCATGAAAAAACTGCAGCCACTGACAGCGGAGATTAAGGAAAAATACAAAGACGACAAGAAAAGAATGAACGAAGAGGTCATGGCGCTCTATCGGTCTTACAAAGTCAACCCCATGGGCGGGTGTCTCCCCATGGTGGTCCAGATCCCTGTCTTTTTCGGATTGTACCGGATGCTCTATGGCGCCATCGAACTCCGGCATGCCCCGTTTTTTGGCTGGATCAACGATCTGTCCGCACCGGACCGGCTGTTCCATTTCAGCTATGCCATTCCATTTATGCAGCCGCCGTACGGGATTCCGGTTTTGACCCTGATCATGGGCGTTACCATGTTTCTGCAGCAGAAACTGCAACCCGCCATGGGGGATGCCGCACAGGCAAAAATGATGATGTTAATGCCGGTTTTTTTCACCTTTATTTTTGTCAACTTTCCAGCCGGACTGGTTTTATACTGGCTGGTAAACAATGTCTTCTCCATCCTCCAGCAACGCTTTGCCCAGAGCCCGGGACAATAAAAATACCCGGTAGAGTCCATCAGGGAGAATGATTGTGACACAATTGGAATTTCAAGCAAAAAATGTCAAGAAAGCCGTCGCCAAGGCCTGTAAAGAATTAAACATTAAAGCGACAGACCTCAAATATCAGATTAATTCATACGGATCATCTGGAATTTTTGGCCTGGTCGGAGCCCGCAGGGCAAAGATCTCCGTAACAATCCCATCGGATCATTCGCCAGCGTCTCCCCGCCGGCCGAATCGGCCGAAAAAGGCAGAACGGTCTCCCGTTTCCGTTGAAACAGAAGCGGACGCGCCATCAGTATCGCAGCCGTCTGAATCTGCACCGCCGGAAACGACCGTGGTATCCACCGGGCCGGATTCAGCAGGAGATACGGCCCGCCCCAGTGCATCCTCCGTGTCCGAAGCGATCGATCTGGCCGATGTTTCCGAGCAGGGCCGGATTTTTCTGCAGCGCCTGACCGATGCCATCACACCGGACACCGCCATCGCCTGCACTGCCGATCAAAACAAAATTTCTTACAATATAACGGACGGAAACCCGGCTGTTTTAATCGGTAAACATGGCCAGACCCTGGAGGCATTGCAATATTTAACCGAAAAAGCCGTCAACCGCAAAGTCGACCAGCGGATCATCGTTGAAGTGGATGTGGCCGAATATCAGGCCAAGCGGCGGGAAAAGTTGATTGATCAGGCCCGGCGCATGGCCGACAAGGCCGCCTCAAACGGCAGATCAGTGACAATCGGCCCCATGAGTCCCCAGGATCGCCGAATTGTCCATTTAACCCTCAAACCCGATGCCCGCGTTCGCACGCAAAGTATCGGCCGGGGCATCACGCGCAAATTAACGATCCACCCCAAGAAGAAACGTCGGCAGCCCGGCGGCCGTCAATCATGACCGCCGGTTATTAAAGAACCGACCCGCCAGTCGTTCCCGGTCCACAGGAGGTCAGGTACCGGTTTGACCATAAAGCGTCCGGGCCAGCCGGTCGATCATGTCGATACGGCGGACGGCGTCTGCGGCACCTTCGACGGGAATCCGAATTCCCCGCAGCATTAACGTCTCCAAATTATCGGTTGCCCGCATTTTCTCAAGCGCCAGTGCGGATTGCGCCGCCGTCACCCAGCGGCGTTTTTCCGTCATCAACTGTTCATAGCCACTTTCCCCGGCACCGGTTCGACTGGCCAGTTCGACAATAAACCCGAAACAGTCGGTAAAATCCGGTTGCCCGACGTCGAAAGCATCCAAAAAACGGCACAGCAGACGGGACCCGGCGGAACCGCATGGCAGGCCGGTATTGCGCAGCCGAATGTAAAGCATTGTTTTCCGGTCAAGTCCGGCGCACCGCTCAATGGCCTGCCGCAGGGATGGATCCGGCCGCCAGCAGATGTGCAGCCGTCGGACAAAGCGCTCGGCCGCCGATGTCGCCAGGGGGACTGCCACGCATCCCTGCCACACGGGGAATTCAACGGGCACCACAGGTATATTTGCGGCCAGGCCACCGGACACCCGGGCTTCGTCCGGGGACGAAAAATCATGTGTGCCGAGAAACGGTTCCAGAGCTAACTGGAACCGGTCATCGGGGAAAAGAAGAAGATCGGCAAGCGCATCCCGGTCTTCGTTGGTTTCATCCGCAAGAATTTTCTGCAACTGCCCAAGTGACTGGCAGTCAAATGTCGTGGCGACGAAATCGGTCACCGTCTGGTCGGCCGCCAGACCCTGTAAAAGCAGGGACAGAAGGCGGTCGACGAGCGCCTGGCAGTGACCGTTGCTTCCGGAGATCATTTCGCCCGCCTATCCTTCCAGAACGGATCCGACGCTGCCGAAAAAGAAACGGTCTTCTCCCAGCCGGTTATACAGGGTGGCCGCCTTGGCCAGGCCTGTACAATGAGATACGCCCAGCCGTTCGATATGGAACTGATCAATGGCCGCAATGGTTTCGTCAAACTGGTTTCCGCTTGAAAAGCCCAGGTGCGTACCACCGATAATGGCATAAATCCGATCGCGTCCCAGCTGATCCAGTACGTAACGGATAATATTGACCATTCCGGCATGGGCGCATCCCAGAACCAGGATCAGCCCCTTGTCACTGTCGATGACCAGAGATAAATCGTCATCAATGGGGTCGGGGTGGATCGGGTCCGTATCCGGTGGATACACCGTCATGTTGGGGTCACTTTTTTCAAAACCGGTTGAACGGGGGATTTCACCGGTCAGATAAATGCCCGGGCCGATGGGGGTCATTTCCCGGCTGAGCTTGAACCGGGCGCCCAGCGATTCGAGAAACGGCCGACGATATGGAATCCCGATATACCGCTTTGCGCCGTCTTTGGCCCAGAACCGATCGAAAAACATGGACGGATGGCCGTAAACATCCACCGCCCCTTTGAGTTTCAGGACGGCGGGCAATCCGCCGGTATGGTCATAATGGCCGTGGCTGATCATGATGGCCTTTATTTTTTTTAAATCTTTGCCCAGCGCCAGCGCATTGGAGACAATGCCCATTCCCTGACCGGTATCAAAGAGGTAATCTCCCTTTTCCGTTTCAACCAGACAGGCAAACCCATGTTCCCCCACGATACCGAAGGGGATTTCAACCGAATTTTCACACAGAATTGTTACGCGTGTTTTCATTTTTCCTCCTTTGTGCGGAATAGGAATGCTTCGTTGGATGCCAGCGGTCCATTACCCGTATTCAAGGCATCGATAACAGCGGCCATGTCCGGGGGAACCGGTGCTTCGAACCGCACCCTTTTCCCCGTGGACGGATGAGTAAATCCAAGGCAGCGGGCGTGCAGCATCTGGCGGGGAATTCGGATGCGTCGGCCAGGGCCGGTGTCGAGGGTGTGAATATTCCGGCGGGGGCCATATACCGCATCGCCAACCACCGGATGGCCCAGCGCATTGAGATGCACCCGGATCTGATGGGTGCGGCCGGTTTTCAGGTGGAGCCGAACCAGAGTTGCCGACGGATACCGTCGGACCACCTGCCAGAGCGTCCGTGCCCGCCGCGACCGTCGCCCGTGGACAGTCATTTGTTTTCGATTCACCGGATGTCGGCCGATGGGCTGGTCAATTTCTCCGGTTTCGTCCAGCCTCCGGCCGCTGGCCAGGGCAAGATATTCCTTATGCACGGTACGAGCCTTGAACTGGGCTGAAATATGCTGGTGGGCTGCGTCATTCAGGGCGACGACCAGGCACCCGGACGTATCTTTGTCGAGCCGGTGGACAATTCCCGGCCGCATGCGCCCACCCACCGCAAAAATATCCGGAAAGTGGTAAAGCAGACCGTGCACCAGAGTCCCGGTTTTGTGCCCGGGCGCCGGATGGACCACCAGGCCCGGCGGTTTATTGACCGTGATAATATCATCATCCCGGTAAAGAATTTCCAGGGAAATATCTTCAGGGATGATCTCCTCTGGATCGGGCGGGGGGAAGCGGCCCCGGATCTCATCGCCGGAATGAACAGGCTGTGCCGGTTTAACCACCCGGTCTTTGATACGGATGAAGCCGTCCTTAATCAGGCCGGCGGCCTGGGTCCGTGAACATGTGGGATAATGGCCGACAATAACCATATCCAGGCGAAGACCGTCTTCGGCCCGGGTGGCGGTGAAGCGGATATCACCTGTATGGGTCTGCATGGCTGATGAGGGTCAGCTGTCTGGGGTCTCGGGGGGAGGGAACAGGGCCGTTATTTCGGATTGAACCGTTTCTTCGGTAACTTCCCGGGCCGTTGAGATTTCTTTTACCAAAAGGGTCTGGGCCGTGTCGTAAAGCTTACGCTCGCCGAAGGACAGGTCTTTGGTGTGCTTGAGCAACGACAGATCCCGGTATACCTCGGCCACATCACGCAACGAGCCGGTTTTGATCTTGTCCATGTATTCCCGGTACCGCCGGTTCCAGGTCTGGCTCTCGCTGGCCGAGTCGACGCCGGTGGTCATTACCTCAAAAATTTTGGGGACGTCTTTTTTATCGATGACATCGCGCAGGCCGACCTGGCTGACATTGGCTGTCGGAATCATGATGGTCATGCCGCTCTCGATGACCTTCAGGATATAAAAATCCTGTTTTTTGCCGTTGATATCACGGCTTTCCACGGAGTCAATCCGGCCAACGCCATGCGCGGGGTAGACCGCCAGATCGCCCACGCAAAATTCCTTTTTGCCGTTGTCGTTCTCATCTGTGGGGGGAGTCAAATTTTCACTCATTATTAACACCGATAATAGCTGAAAGTAGGTATGGATTAATATGACTATCTGTACTGTTTTAACACGATCCCTGTATTTAATCAAATAAAAAAGGGCCGGCGTTCGGCGCCGGCCCTTTTTTCTCATAACTTCAATTATCAGGAAATACCGCTTACATCAAAAACGGTACCATCAATAACGCCACAACATTCAAGATCTTGATCATCGGATTGACAGCCGGTCCCGCGGTATCTTTATAGGGGTCGCCGACGGTATCACCGGTGACGGCCGCTTTATGGGCATCGCTGCCTTTGCCGCCCAGATGACCATCTTCAATGTATTTCTTGGCATTGTCCCAGGCCGCGCCACCGGTGGTCATGGACAGGGCCACAAAAACGCCGGTAACAATGGAACCGATCAACAGACCGCCCAAGGCGATTTTGCCAAGAAAAATGCCTACAATGATCGGTGCGATAACAGGCAGCAGCGCCGGTACCAGCATCTCTTTGAGAGCAAACTTGGTGACGATATCCACACAGGCACCATAATCCGGTTTGGCGGTGCCTTCCATAATGCCGGGAATCTCACGGAACTGGCGTCGGACCTCTTCAACCACCGCACCACCGGCGTTTCCCACGGCCTTCATGGCAATGGATGCGAAAAGATACGGAAGCAGACCACCGATAAAAAGACCAATAATGACATTGACGTCGGCCAGGTCAAACCGCAATCCTTCTGTACCGCCATGAAGCGAAAATTCCTGTACATATGCGGCAAACAGAACCAGCGCGGCCAGCCCGGCGGACCCGATGGCATAGCCTTTGGTTACGGCCTTGGTTGTATTGCCCACCGCGTCCAGCGGATCGGTGACGGCACGGACACTCTCATCCATATCAGCCATTTCAGCAATACCACCCGCGTTATCGGTAATCGGACCATATGCGTCGATGGCGATAACCATACCCGTCATGGACAGCATCGACATGGCGGCCATTGCAATGCCATAAAGCCCGCCAAAATGATAGGCCAGATAAATAGCCGTGCAGATGGCCAGCACCGGTGCCGCCGTTGCCTGCATGGAGACGGCCAGCCCGGCGATAATATTGGTGCCGTGTCCCGTGGTTGATGCCTGGGCGATGCTTTTCACGGGGTTGTAAATACCGGTGTAATATTCAGTGATGATGACAATCACCACGGTCAGTACGAGGCCGGTCAGGGTGCAGTAGTAGATATTCATGGCCGACAGATCACCCAGATCGCCCATGAATTTATTGGCGGCATAGTAAAACGCCACGGCGGCAATGATGGCGGCGCCAAACATTCCTTTGTACAGGGCGCCCATGATATATTCGCTCTTTCCCAGACGGACAAAAAAGATGGCGATAATGGAGGCGATAATGGAGATGGCGCCAAGAATCAGTGGAAATTCAATGGCCATCTGGTTTTTGGGAAACAGCAGCGAGCCGATCAGCATGGCCGCCACCGCAGTGACCGCATACGTCTCAAACAGGTCAGCCGCCATTCCCGCACAGTCGCCCACATTGTCACCGACATTATCGGCGATCGTGGCCGGGTTGCGCGGGTCGTCTTCCGGAATCCCGGCTTCGACCTTACCCACCAGGTCGGCACCGACATCGGCCCCCTTGGTAAAAATACCGCCGCCCAGCCGGGCGAAAATAGAGATCAGGCTGCCGCCAAATCCCAGCGCGACCAGGGTCATGACATCGTGTGTCACGGTATAATAACCGGCAACGGCAGTCAGTGCCAGACCAGCGACAATCATACCCGTGACGGATCCACCCCGAAATGCCATCGACAGCCCGGCCGCCATTCCCTTGCGGGCCGCTTCAGCTGTCCGGACGTTGGCCAGGACCGATACCCGCATCCCGATATATCCGGCCATAAAAGAAGACACGGCACCGACCAGAAAACCAATCGCGGTTCGGGCCCCCATGGTATAAAAAATAATGCCGAAGATAATAATCCCGGCAATGCCCATGCTTTTCATCTGACGATTGAGATACGCAACCGCGCCTTCCTTGATGGCGCTGGCAATCTCCTGCATTTTATCATTTCCG
Source organism: uncultured Desulfobacterales bacterium (assembly GCA_964577615.1). Lineage (GTDB taxonomy): Bacteria > Desulfobacterota > Desulfobacteria > Desulfobacterales > QNYZ01 > QNYZ01. The sequence goes on from CAZNZW010000003.1 coordinate 97,830, forward strand.
GCAGGCGCGCCTTTTACGATTATTGCCAGAATGAGCGAAAACAATACCCCGACGACGCCGACCAGGGTACATGTCAATGGGATATTTCCTGTTACGATATTTAGTACAGAATCCATTTTACCCTCCATCTCGAAATTGATTAACAAATCACATCTTTTGACCGTTAAACCTGTTCATCGCCGCCAATGTTCCCTCGCTGAGCATCACCTGGACCGCCTCGGTCGCCCGTTCAATCGTCTTTCGCAGGAGTTCCCGCTCAGATGATTCAAAAGGCCTCAGTACGTGTTCCGTCACATCGATCCCGGGCAACGGCCGCCCGACACCAATACGCAACCGATTGAACGCGTCACCTCCAAACGCTTCCATGATGGATCTCAAACCGTTATGACCGCCGCTGCCTCCTTTCTTTTTAATTTTTATCGTCCCCAATGCAAGGTCGATATCGTCGTGCACGATGATCAAGTCTTCGTACTTAAAAGATTGTCGTTCCACCAGTTTTTGTGTTGGCGGACCGCTTAGATTCATATAAGCCAACGGTCTGCCCAGGCAAACCGTCATCCTGTCCAGCGTCCGGCACCCGAATTCGATATCCTTCAGTTTACCGCCAAGCGTGATGTGCCACTGAGCCGCCAGCGCATCGACAACCATGAAACCCACATTATGGCGTGTTTTTCGATATTTTCGCCCGGGATTTCCCAGTCCGACCACCAGGTGCCTGTCCCGGGTATTCATTTGGCGCCGTTTGGGTCAGCAGATTGTTCAGGCGTCTTTGGTTTCGGCATCGCTATCGGCACCGTCAGCGTCAGCGCCTTCTTCGGCTTCGACGTCGCCTTCCTCGCCTTCAATTTCTTCATCCTCAGGCTCTTCAACTTCCATGGCGGCGCTGACAACCGTCATGACGGTAAAATCACTTTCCGTGTTAATTTCAACGCCTTCGGGCAACGGGATCGATTTAACATGAAGCGAGTCGCCAATATCCAGATCGGAAATATCCACTTCAATTACATCCGGTATCCGGGACGGCAGACAGGTCACTTCCAGTTCCCGGCGAATGATCTGCAGCATGCCGCCTTCCTCAACTCCCTTGGATTTACCAGTGATTTCCACCTGAACCGTAACTGTAATCTGTTTGTTCAAATCGATTTCATAAAAATCGGCATGGATCAGGGCTTCGGTTGTGGGGTGCGTCTGCAGCTCTTTGATCATCACTGATTTTGAATAGGTATCTCCGTTATGGATAACCAGGTCCAGAATTGTCTGACCGGACGCCGTCGTTTTGAAAATTTTCTCCAGCTCCTTGACGTCTATGGATAAAGAAACCGGATCGATGCCCGGGCCGTAAAGCACCGCCGGCATTCGGCCGGCAGCGCGAAGCACGCGCGCGGGGCCGTTACCTGTTTCAGTACGGACATTGGCGTTTAGTTTAATGAGTTCCAAGAATAATACCTCCTGTTTGAAAATACTCTTTTTCAGTTTTTTATAAGTCAGATGCGCCCGGGGCCTGTTATTTCAAGCCCAGGAAGCCATAGCTACACAAAAAGCGAATGCACGGAATCGCCCGTGTGACTGCGGATAATCGCTTCACCGATTAGTTCGGCAATGGTCAGCACCGTAAATTTTTGACTGGCAGCCGCTTCGGGTTTTAAAGGAATCGTATCGGTGACAATAACAGACTTGAGAGGCGATTTTTTAATCCGCTCGATGGCCGGGCCGGAAAGCACCGGATGGGCGCAGCATGCGTGTATTTCCCGGGCGCCGTTTTTCATGAAAGCGCCGGCCGCTTCGGTCAGCGTGCCTGCCGTATCCACCATGTCGTCCAGAATAACCACCACTTTATCGGTGACATCGCCGATGACGGCCATGGCCTTGGCCTGGTTCGGCGCATCCCGGCGTTTGTCGACAATCACCAGATCCGCATTCAACCGTTTGGCGAAGGCCCGGGCCCGTTCCACCCCACCGGCATCCGGGGAAGCAATGACGAGGTCCTTTTTAAAATGATCCTGGATATAATTGATAATCACCGGCGCGGCAAACAGGTTGTCCACGGGAATATTAAAAAAGCCCTGAATCTGTCCGGCGTGCAGGTCCATGGTGATCACCCGATGCGCCCCGGCGGTAGTGATCAGATCGGCTACCAGTTTGGCGCTGATTGGTACGCGGGGCGCCACTTTTTTATCCTGCCGGGCATAGCCATAATACGGGATCACCGCCGTGATGCGTCGGGCGGATGACCGTTTGATGGCATCGATCATCAGCAGCATTTCCACCAGATTCCGATTTACCGGCGCACAGGTGGATTGAACCACAAAGATGTCTCTGAGGCGAACATTGTTATCGATTTCGATCTGAATTTCACCATCGCTGAAGGTGGTTATTTTCGATTCGCCGGGCGTCACCTTCAGATAGTCGCATATTTTTTTAGCCAAATCCGGGTTTGAATTCCCGGAAAACACAAAAAAATCATTATTTTCTGCCATTACTGAAATATCCTGTCGTAGTCGCGTGTCAATTTCATTAATATAGGCCTTGTCATTTTTCAAAAAATGGCTGGGGCGGGAGGATTCGAACCTCCGAATGCAGGAATCAAAATCCTGTGTCTTTGCCACTTGACGACGCCCCAGCAACCAGCCGGGTCTTAAGCACCTGCCAGCCCTGATGACGGGAAAGATCCATGAAAGCATCCCGGGCCCTGGCCTCATCGTTGAAAAGCCCGAATACTGTCGGCCCGCTTCCAGACATCAAAGCACCCGTGGCACCCTGCGCCAGCAACGCCTGTTTGATGGTTTCAATCATCGGATATTTTACTGCCGTGACACTTTCAAGGTCATTGCATAAGCACGTTGTTATCCTATCCGACCGAAAATGTTCCCATTCCATTTTGGAATATAAATTAGTATTTTTAAGTCGCTGTTGGCATTTTGTCAATCTTAATTTCAGGTTTTGGTAAACAAGTGCCGTGGAAATTCGGATCGGAGGACGAATGAGTATCACCGGAAGCGACGGCAGCCCGGCTGCCGGTTTGAGAATTTCGCCAATGCCGGTCGCAATCGCCGGGCGCCCGAAAATAAAAAAAGGGACATCGGCGCCCAGTTTCACCGCCATTGCCATCAACGCATCCCGGCTGAAGGGCGTGTTATCCATCCGGTTCAACGCCATCAGGACCGCTGCCGCATTGCTGCTGCCGCCGCCCAGCCCGGCGGCCACAGGAATCCGTTTGGTGATTTCCATGTGCACGCCGAAGGGCCGTTTTTTTTTATCCCGGACCCGGCGGGTTAAAAACAGGCGGGCGGCACGGCAGACCAGATTGGTCTCATCCTCGGGGACATCCGGATCGGTACAGGTAACGGTAATATTTCGCCGGGTTAGCCGGATCGTTATCGTATCGGCCAGCGTCAGTGGACACATCAATGTGACCAGTTGATGGTATCCATCGGAGCGCCTGCCGGTGACCGCTAAAAACAGGTTAACCTTGGCAGGGGAAACAAATGAAATCGGGGTTTGTGTCATGGGGTATCCCCGGCTGAACAAGTTCAGGGACTCTGCCGGAAGCCGGGTCAGCGGTTATTGTGATTCCGAAACATAGCCCATTCGCAAATCGTACAAAAGTCCCTTGAGCATTCTTTCTTCCTCTCCCGTCAGGTTCCCCCTGGTTTTTTCTTCCAGCATGGCGATGATGTCAATGGTCTGTTTCGCCAGTTCCAGGTTTTTGGCCTGGTTTCCGGTGGTGGGGTCGGCGATCTTGCCAAGATGCACCAGCGCGGAATGGTTAAGGGAAACAATGAACGTGGCAAACGTCATTACCGGCATCGTGGGGGGTGGCGTCTTCCGGCCGGCGGGTTCCTGGCCTTTGCTGTCCGTCGCCATGTTCTCTTTGTCTGTCATTCTAAACTCCTGAATTTTTTCGGTGACAAGCTTACCTTCAGTATCTCAGGCCATTATAAGTCAATTCTCCGTTGGGTCCATCATTGCCGGAACTGCGTTCACAGAAACAGGCGCTATACTTTCGCCGGGTCGTTGACCACATTGTCTGTCTGGCCGTTTTTCAGGTACTCAATCATCTGCTCGGCCACGGCCACGGCCACATTGGTCTGGGCCTCACGGGTGGATGCTCCCAGGTGCGGGGTCCCGATGACCTGATCCAGCTGCAACAGGGGCAGGTTTCCCGGCGGTTCGGTTTCAAAGACATCCAGCGCCGCGCCGGCCACCTTCCCGCCGGTGATCGCCGCGTAAAGATCCGCCTGATTGACGATCCCCCCCCGGGCACAGTTGATCACCATGACGCCCGGTTTCATTTTTTCAAATGCCGCTGCATCGAGCAGACCGGTGGTTTCCTTCATTTTGGGTACGTGCACCGTAATGTAATCGGCACTGCGGTAAAGCGCGTCCAGTGAAACAGCCTTGAATCCGTCCTTCTCGATGGTTTCGGCCGGAATAAACGGATCATAAACAAGAACCTGCATTTTCATGCCACGTGCGCGGTCAGCCACGATGGCGCCGATCTTGCCGTATCCGACGACGCCCAGCATTTTTTTGAATACTTCCCGTCCCTGCAGTTTTTTCTTTTCCCACTGCCCGGCTTTCAATGTGGCCGTTCCCCGGGGAATATTGCGTGACAGGGCCATCATCATGCCAATGGTGTGTTCGGCAGCGGAAACCACATTGCCGCCCGGTGTATTCATGACGGCCACTCCTTTTTCGGTGGCTGCGGGGATATCGACATTATCCAGGCCGATACCGGCCCGGCCAATGATTTTCAGACAGGTGGCCGCTTCCAGCAGATCCCGGGTAACTTGGGTCCCGCTGCGAATCACCAGGCCGCTGTAATCGCCGATGATTCCTTTCAGTTCTTCAGGAGACAGGCCGGTTTTTACATCCACCTCAATCCCTTCTGCGGCCTCAAACATTTTGATACCGATTTCACCCAGCACGTCGCTGACCAGTACTTTCATTTCTTCCCCCCCTAATCTTGGGTATGGTTGTTTCAATATCAATCGGGTTGTTTATATGTAGCATCTCAGCTATGAAAATAACATCAAAAAACAGGGGGATTTGTCAAGAGACAGCGGCCCGCCCCTGTTTTTTTCAGAGTTCTGGATATTCAGGCATTCGATCCTTTCACTGCGACGATTGATTCTGACTGGTTTTACGCTGTTTGTTATCAGGAATAAAAAAGATGGAAAAACGCTCCGCAAACATCCCCGGATCTTCCCCGGGTCTGACCTGGCCGCCACTCATTCGGGGAACACTGGTTAAACGGTACAAACGCTTCCTGGCCGATATCCGCCTGGTCGATGGAACGATCATTACAGCGCACTGCACCAACTCCGGGCGCATGGATACCTGTAGCCAGCCGGGGCGGCCGGTGTACATCTCCCGGGCAACCAATCCAAAAAGAAAACTCAAATACACATGGGAGCTGATTGAAATGCCCGGCTCCCTGGTGGGCGTTAATACGTTGCTGCCCAATCGTCTCGTGGCGGACGCCATTGCCACCGGACAGGTGGCCGCGCTCACGGGATATACCAATCTGAAACGGGAGGTGAGCGTCGGGGAACGTTCCCGGCTCGACATCTGCCTGTCTGGCGGGCGCCGGCGGCGCTGCTATGTTGAAGTCAAAAACTGCACCCTCGTGAAAAACGGTCGGGCCTGTTTTCCCGACGCCGTCACAACGCGGGGCCTGAAACATTTGAACGAACTGCAGAATCTGGTGCGTGCCGGCCACCGGGGCGTGATATTTTTTCTGATTCAGCGGATGGATGCCACCGTTTTTTCCCCGGCCGACCCGATCGATCCGGATTATGGTAAGGGGCTGCGTCAAGCCGTCTGCGATGGTGTGGAAATTCTGGTCTTTGACGTTTTCATTGACCTGAATCGGATCTGCCTGCGCCGCGAAATTGCTGTTGATCTGAATAGAAAACCAATCGGATAGACAAATATTCAAGATCGACCGCCCACAGCCAGACCAGACAGGGGGGGCATACCCCAACCCATTGAAAATACAAGAGGATCAATATGAAAAAAGATTGACACTTTCCATGTCTTTAAGTACAGTGCGTCAATATCCTCACAATATGTCGTAGCGAAAACCAGAGGCTGATATATGTTATGACTTATTTCGTTACCGATTCCGACTTGAACAGATATACTTTTCTGAACCTGAAGGCCCCTTCACATTAGAACGAACCTGGATACCACATGGCGGCGACCTGCAACCTGAAAAAGGAGAAAAAACATGACACTGTTACTCTGTAAGCTGTGGCCTTATCTGGCTGGCGGCCTGGTCGGCTGGCTGTTGGCCGGTTGGCTTTCGCGCTGGTTGAAGTACGGAGAGCCACCTGTTAGAAAAGAAATAATTGTCGAAAAAAAGATCGACAATCCCGACCATTTATCTCTGATCAGCCAGCTAAAAGCTGAAAATGCGACGATTGAAAACCTGAAAGCCGAAATCAGCCGTTTGGAAAACACCCGGCCCAAGGTGGTTGAAAAGATAGTCGAAAAATTCATTGACAATCCTGAGCACTTATCTTTGATCAGCCGGCTAAAAACTGAAAATAAAACCATTGGCGACCTTAAAACCAGAATTAATCATTTTGAAAGCGCCGAACCCAAAATAATTGAGAAAACGGTCGAGGTCGAGAAGCGGGTTGACAATCCCGAGCATCTCCAGCGGATCCGTTTTCTTGAAACTGAAAATATCAAGATCAATCATCTTAAAGCGACGGTCAAATCCTTGGCGCAGGGCCCCGATATAGATGTAAAGGCAGCCCGGGCGGCCGGGCTTTCGATTAAGAATGAAAATGATTTTTCGGTTATCGAAGGGATTGGCCCCAAAATCAATTCTCTGATCCATGAAGCGGGTATTCACTCTTTCAGAGAATTATCTCAAACAGACCCTTCAAATATTCAAAAAGTTCTGGACGAGGCAGGTCCGAACTTCAGACTGGCCAATCCGGGCACATGGCCCGATCAGGCTTATCTTGCGGCAAACAACCGCTGGTCGGCATTAAAAGCCCTGCAGAATATTCTGGACGGCGGGGTTTATCCGGATGGGTCTGCATCAGCGGGAAAAGCAAAATCCGTGACGAGTGGCAACGCGCCGCATCTTACCGATCAGATAATCCGCCTGAAAAAAGAACTGAAAGCATATCAGCGGGGGCCGGAGATAGACATGGAAAAGGCCCGGGCTGCCGGTTTTCATATCAGCCGTAAAGATAACAGTGAAGATTTTACCGTCATTGAAGGCATTGGCCCGGGCATCAGTAAACTGCTCCATAATGCGGGGATCCATACCTATCAATCACTTGCCGATACAAAAATCTCCCATATTCAAAAGATACTGGATGCGGCCGGCCCCAGCTTCAGGCTGGCCAGGCCGGATACCTGGCCAGACCAGTCAAATCTTGCGGCATCAAACCAATGGGCCGCCTTAAAAGCCTGGCAGGATATTCTTGACGGAGGTGAAAAATAATCATGACTCAGACAAATAAAGAATATATTTCACCCT
>CAZNZW010000004.1:0-83014 GCA_964577615.1 uncultured Desulfobacterales bacterium
AAGTTTACATAATATATATTATCGGACATTATAGAACCGATAATGCGGGCCGGCGATCTTTCCTTGCTAAGCCGGGTCGGGTTTGGCATAATACGGATGTGACCAGGCTCACTTGACCCGAATGGATTCAGGACAGGATAAAGGAACGGGCGCCGGATGACCATTGACCCGCAGACCACGGTTGCCAGACAGGTGTATACTGTTTCGGAGCTGACCGATAACATTAAAGATATTCTTGAAGAAAACTTCTCATTTATCTGGATCAGCGGCGAAATTTCGAATACATACATTCCCGCCTCCGGCCATTATTATCTGAATCTCAAGGACGGCGCCGCCCAGATCCAGGCGGTCATTTTTCGCGGTCAGGTCCGACATCTCAAGTTTACGCCTGAAAACGGCATGGCCGTCATTGGCCTGGGCAGGATCAGCGTCTATCCACCCCGGGGCGCCTACCAGATCATCCTTGAATATCTTGAGCCGTCCGGCCTGGGCGCGCTGCATATCGCCTTTGAACAGCTCAAAAAAAAACTGGCCGCCGAAGGTCTTTTTGACGAACAGATTAAAAAACCGCTGCCGCCGCTGCCGGGAACCATTGGCGTGGTGACATCGCTGTCCGGAGCCGTTATCCACGACATCATGACGGTGCTGTTCCGGCGTTTTGAAAATATCCACCTGCTCATCGCACCGGCCCGGGTTCAGGGGGTTGGCGCAGAGACCGAGATTGCCGAAGCCATTGAACGGCTCAACCGGCATGGGCAGGCGGAGTTGATGATTCTGGCGCGGGGCGGCGGCTCCCTCGAAGACCTTCAGGCGTTTAATTCCGAAACCGTGGCCCGGGCCATCCAGGCATCCCGTATTCCCGTGGTTTCCGCTGTGGGACACGAAGTGGACTATACGATCGCCGATTTTTGCGCGGATCTGCGGGCGCCCACACCCTCGGCGGCCGCTGAAAATGTCGTGCCGGTCAAGGCGGATTGCGTGGAGCAGATCACTGCCCTGACCGAGCGTCTGGCACGCGCCGTCCGGCAGCGCACGGCATCCAGCCGGGCCGATCTGGCGGCATGGGCCGGCCGCCTGAAAAGCCCGCGGCGATATATCGAGGATATGCGGCTCCGGCTGGACCATCTGTTCCAGCGTCTGACCGGCGGCATGGCGGCGCGAATCGACCATGAAAAACGGCGGAAAAATTTTTCCGATAAAATATTATATTCTAATAATCCAGTAAGTAAGATAGATAATTTTAGAGAATTACTTGATCATCGGCGGTTGACCTTGATGACGACCATGCAGATGTTTCAGACACGGTATCGCTATCATCTCGACAACCTGGACAAGGCCCTGCACGCCCTGAGCCCCATGGCGGTACTTGACCGCGGTTACAGTATTACCCGGACCGTTGCCGACGATCCGGCGCAGGTCATCCGGAACGCCGATGCCGTCACGCCGGGGCAGCCGCTGGAAATCATGCTGGCCCGGGGAACGCTTCATGTCCATGTGGTTGCCAGGTTGCCGGATAAATCCTGACGGATCGACCGGGAACCGTGAGTTGAAATGCAGTTTATTTAAAACAGGAGTCCTTGATTAATGGCAAAAGTGCAAAGCTTTGAAAAGGCCATGGAAAAACTGGAACAGATCGTCGACACGCTCGAATCCGACAATCCGTCCCTGGAAACAGCCCTGAAAAAATTCGAAGAAGGTATCAAACTGTCCAAATTATGTTCGGCCAGACTGGATGAGATGGAACAGCGCATTACCGTGCTCATGGAAAATGCCACCGGCGGCATCGAGGAAAAACCGATGAACGCCGTATCCGGGGAGACGTCCCCTGACAAGCCGGTTTAGCCGTGGCCGTCGATTTTAATCTTTCCGAATACCTGACCCTTTGCCGGAAACAGATCAATGCGGCGCTGTCCGGTCTACTGCCGGCCGACACGGATGATTCGCCGATCCTGGCAAGCATGCGGTATGCCACGCTGGGAAACGGCAAGCGCCTCCGGCCCGTGCTGTGCATGGCGGCGGCTGAAGCGGTGGGCGGATCGGCTGAAAACGTCCTGATGCCGGCCTGCGCCCTGGAACTGATCCATACCTATTCCCTGATCCACGATGATCTGCCGGCCATGGACGACGACCGCCTGCGCCGGGGCCGGCCCACCTGCCATGTGGCCTTTGACGAGGCCACGGCAATTCTGGCCGGCGATGCCCTCCTCACCCTGGCCTTTGACGTACTGGCCGAAAATGTCATCCCGGCGGACGCCGCCGTTCGTCTGCAGGTTATCCGGTGTATTGCCGGTGCCGCCGGATACCAGGGCATGATCGCCGGGCAGATGGCGGATATTGACGGCGAAGGCAGGCGCCTGGACGCCGATGCACTCAAGGCCTTGCACGCCGCCAAAACCGGCGCCCTGATCCGCGCCGCTGTCGAGACCGGCGCCCGTCTGGCCGGTGGCGATGCGTCCGCGATGATCCGGCTGGTTGACTATGCCGGGCATATCGGCCTGGCTTTTCAGGTGACCGATGATATTCTCAATGTGGAAGGCGACCCCGACCGCATGGGAAAAGCCGTGGGCACCGATGCGGCCCGGGGAAAAAACACCTACCCTGCCCTGCTGGGTCTGGACGCCGCCAAAACCCTGGCTGAAAACAAGGTGCACCGGGCCCTGCAGGCCCTTGCGGAGTTTGACCACCGCGCCGACCCCTTGCGGGCCATCGCAAAATATATTATTCATCGTACCCGGTAGACAAAGGAGCGTTTCTCCAGGTGACTATTCTCGAAACAATCAATGCCCCCAAAGATATCCAATCACTTTCCCTGGCCGATCTGTCGGTACTGGCTAATGAAATCCGGCAGACAATCGTCACCGTGGTCTCCAGAAACGGCGGGCATCTTGCGTCCAGTCTGGGCGTCGTTGAGCTGACCATTGCCCTGCATTATGTCTTCGATCTGCCCGGTGACAAAATCGTCTGGGATGTGGGGCACCAGACATACGCCCATAAACTGCTTACCGGCCGGCGGGACCGGTTTCATACCCTGCGCCAGTTCGACGGCCTGTCCGGCTTTGCCAACCGGAGCGAAAGCCGGTTTGACCCGTTCACGACCGGGCACAGCAGCACATCGATTTCAGCGGCGTTGGGAATTGCCTCGGCCAAATGGATCCGGTCCGATCCGGCCCGGGTGGTTGCCGTCATCGGCGACGGTTCGATGACAGCCGGGCTGGCGTACGAGGCCTTGAACCAGGCCGGGGATATTCACAAGAACATGATCGTTATCCTGAACGATAACGAGATGTCCATCTCGCCCAATGTGGGCGCCCTGTCCTCGCTGCTCAGCCGCACCTTTTCGGCCGTGCGGATTCAATCCATGCGCAAAAATTTCGGGGAATTTTTAAAACGACTGCCCCGGATCGGCGACGATGTTTACCAGATCGCCAAACGGTCGGAAGAATCGTTCAAAATGTTCGTCACCCCGGGCATGCTCTTCGAGGCCTTTAATTTTGATTATTTCGGGCCCATTGACGGCCACAACCTGGCCCACCTGATCAATATTCTCGAAAATATCCGCAATATCGACGACCCGGTCCTGCTCCACGTCAACACGCGCAAGGGCAAAGGATATGCCCCGGCCGAGAAAAATCCGGTTTATTTTCACGGTTGCGGACGGTTCGACGTTGAAACCGGCACCTGCCTGCCGGCCGCGCCGGGACCGCCGGCCTATACCAAAGTATTTGCCCGGACCCTGGTGGAACTGGCCGAAAAGGACGACCGGATCGTGGCGGTCACCGCCGCCATGCCCGAAGGCACGGGGTTGTCCGAATTTTCCCGGCGATTCCCCGACCGCTTTTTTGATGTGGGCATTGCCGAGGCCCACGGCGTCACCTTTGCCGCCGGCATGGCCACGGAAGGATTCCGCCCCGTAGTGGCGATCTACTCTACTTTTCTTCAGCGGGCATACGACCAGATCATCCATGATGTCTGTATCGAAGGGCTGCCCGTTATTTTTGCCATCGACCGGGGCGGTATTGTCGGCGAAGACGGCGCCACCCACCACGGCCTGTTTGACCTGTCGTACCTCCGCTTTCTCCCCAATCTCACCGTGATGGCGCCCAAAGACGAAAACGAGCTGCGCCGCATGCTGGCCACTGCGCTGGGCCAGACCGGCCCGGTGGCCATCCGGTATCCCCGGGGAGCATCGCTGGGCGTACAGCTCGACAAAACGATTCGGCCCATAAAGATTGGCCAGTCCGAAGTGCTCACCGATGGCAGCGATCTGGTTATTGCCGCCATTGGTCGCGGCGTTGTGGAGGCCATGGACGCCTGCCGGCGGCTGGCAGATGCGGGCATCCGCGCCACGGTGGTGAACAGCCGTTTTGTCAAACCGCTCGATACGGAAACGCTTGCCGGCCTGATCAAAAAGACGCCGCGGATCATCACTGTGGAAGAAAACGTCCGCATGGGCGGCTTTGGCAGCGCGGTTCTCGAGGGAATCACAGACGCCGGCGTGACCGAATTCGCCATCCGGCGGGTCGGTGTGGCGGACACCTTTGTCCGCCACGGCAACCAGACAATACTGCGGAAAGAATATCAGGTCGACAGTGACGCCATTGTCGCGGCCGCGCATGATCTGATGCAATGAGGTACCTGCTATCGTCAATTCCGGGAAAAAAGAACGGCTCGACCGGTGGCTGGTTGAAAAAGGACTGGCCCAAAGCCGCCATCGCGCCCAGGCCCTGATTCTGGCCGGAAAGGTCCGGGTGGACGGTCAGATGGTGGACAAGGCCGGGTATCCGGTGCGGCCCCACCAGGAAATTTCGGTCACGGGGACGAGCAATCCTTACGCCAGCCGCGGGGGGCTCAAGCTGGAAACGGGCCTGGCCGCTTTTGGCCTTGACGTCCACGGCTTCCACTGCCTGGATGTGGGGGCATCCACCGGCGGGTTTACCGACTGTCTGCTCCAGCACGGCGCCGGCCATGTCGTGGCCCTGGATGTCGGGTATGGGCAGCTGGCCTGGTCTCTGCGACAGGACGATCGGATCACCGTCATGGAACGGACCAATATCCGTCACCTGCCGCCCGGCGCCATCTCTCCCGTGGACCTGATTACGGTGGACACCAGTTTTATATCTCTAAGCATCGTCGTTCCCGCCGCCCTTCCCTTCCTGAAACCCGGTGGCCACATGATCGTGCTGATCAAACCCCAGTTTGAAGTGGGAAAGGGGCAGGTCGGTAAAAAAGGCGTCGTCCGGGACCCGGCCCAGCATCGGATGGTGTTAAGCCGCCTGAGCCGGGCATTCAGAGACCTGGGGCTTGACACCCGCCGCCCGGTACCATCGCCCATTCTCGGCCCCAAAGGGAATCGGGAATTTCTGATGCATCTGCGTAATTGACGCCGGCCAGATAATTATCCTTGATTTTTTACGCTGAAATGAATAAAAAATATCTTTTTACCACTCATTATTTTTAGCTTTTCACTTTTGTCTTTTCAGGAAGGAGAATCAATGACTGAAGCGATCAAAAAATTGCGGAATGTCGCCCTTATCGGCCATGGCGGCGCTGGCAAAACTTCCCTGGCGGAAGTGATGCTCTTTAATACCGGCGTCATCAATCGTCAGGGACGAGTTGAGGACGGAAATACGGCCATGGACTTTGAACCCGAGGAGACGAAAAGACAGTCGAGTATCAGCGCCGGATTTCATCAGCTCAAGTGGGATGAACATGCCATTACCATCATCGATGCCCCGGGAGATCAAAACTTTTTCAGCGACACCCGGCTGAGCATGCAGGCCGCTGACGGCGCGGTGGTGGTTATAGATGGCGTGGACGGGGTCAAGGTCCAGACGGAACAGGCCTGGGATTTTGCCGATGAGTTTGAACTGCCGCGTGTGATCTTCATCAACAAGCTCGACCGGGAACGGGCCAGCTTTCGCCGGGCCGTTGATGATGCCGCCAAAATACTCACGCCCAAACCGCTGATCATCCAGCTGCCCATCGGCAAAGAAGCCGATTTTAATGGCGTGGTTGACCTGATTGCCATGAAAGCCTTCACATATGATGGAAACGGGAAAAGCACCGCCATCGACATTCCAGCGGACATGCAGGATGAAGTGGAAAGCGAGCGGGAAGCGCTGGTTGAAAATATTGCAGAGACGGACGATGATCTGCTGGAGCGATATCTCGAAGGGGAAACTCCAACCGACACCGAACTTAAAACAGCCCTGCGCAAAGGCACCCTGGACCGGGCATTTGCGCCGGTGCTATGCGGATCGGCCACGGCCAATATCGGCATTGACCGGCTCCTTAACACCATCACAACCAATCTGCCGTCCCCCCTCGACCGTGGAAGCCGAAAAGGGGTAGACCCTGCGGGTGAAACAGAAATCGAACGTCTGCCCGCCGAAGACGCGCCTTTCTCCGCTTTTGTATTCAAAACCATTGCCGATCCCTACGCGGGGCGGCTGTCTGTCTTTCGCATCGTATCCGGCAAGCTGGGCAGCGACGGCACAATTTACAATACCAACAAGGAATGTAAAGAGCGGTTCAATCAGCTGCTGGCCATTGCCGGGAAGGAACAGAAACAGATTACCGGCGCCGGTCCCGGTGCCATTGTGGCCGTGGCCAAGCTCAAAGAGACTAAAACCGGCGATACCCTGTGCGATGAAGCGGACCCGGTCCGATTTATCTGCGCCGAACCGCTGCCCAATCTGATTTCATATGCCATTTCGCCCAAATCAAAGGGGGATGAGGATAAGATTTTTACTTCCCTGGCCAAGCTGCTCGAGGAAGATACCGCGCTTAAACTGGAACGGAACCTGGAAACCCGGCAGACGATTATTTCCGGTGCCGGGCAGATTCATATCGAAACCGCCATGGAGAAGATGCGACGAAAATTCAACGTCGAGGTGGAACTGGCCCTGCCCAAGGTTCCCTATCGCGAAACCATCAAGAAAAAGGTGCGCGCCCAGGGCCGGCACAAGAAACAGACCGGCGGCCACGGACAATTTGGCGACTGCTGGATCGACATGGAACCGCTGCCCCGGGGAAAAGGGTTCGAATTTGTTGATGCCATTGTCGGTGGCGCCATTCCCAAAACCTACATCCCGGCCGTTGAAAAAGGAATCATCGAATCAGCGGAAAGGGGCGTCCTGGCTGGATTTCCGGCCGTGGATTTCCGGGTAACCCTGAATGACGGATCTTTTCATGCCGTTGATTCTTCGGAAATGGCATTTAAAATTGCCGGCTCGCTGGCCTTTAAAAAAGCGGTTGCCGACGCCAACCCGGTCCTGCTGGAACCCATCATGGATGTGACCATCACTACCCCGGATGAATACATGGGCGACATCATGGGTGACCTTAACGGCCGTCGGGGCCGGGTCATGGGCATGGACACCGAAGGTAAATACCAGGTCATCAAGGCCCAGGTACCCATGGCCGAGTTTCTGACCTATGCGCCGGATCTGCGCTCGATTACCGGCGGGCGCGGCGTTTTTACCATGGAATTTTCCCATTACGAGGAAGTCCCTGCCCAGCTGGCTGAAAAAGTCATCGAGGCCGCCGGTCAGGAAAAGGAAGAATAACGATACTCGCCCCCTGCCCCGGCAGGTTCGGAAGGGATCGGCGATTTATACAGACAGAAAAACCGGGAGCGAGTGCCTCCCGGTTTTTTTATTGGGGAACGAACCATCCCAGTCGGCCGTCGATACATCCCTTGGCCGGCGCAAAACCGGCCGTAAAAGCCGCCCACATGGTATCAAACCGGCGCCGATGTTTTCGAGAGATTTTTTTTCCGTTGCGGCAGCCGATCAGATGGAACCGTCTGGACCATCGGTTGCCGATATACCCGGCCCCGTTTCCCGGCTCGCGCCATTTTTTCCAGATACCGATTTTTTTTGCCATGGCCATCCGCTGGGTTTTGAGCAAAATGTTGTCGCGCTTTCCCGGAATCGCCGTTGGATAAAAATAGCCATATCCCCGGGCAAGCAGCTCCCGGTTGACGAAGGTGCCGTCGGCGAGAAACAGATAGGCGAGCACGCGACCATAGCGGTCCTTTTTTTTCGGTCCGAATTCGAGCCGGACACGATGGCCGGTGACCAGTTTGCGGTTGAACCGCTTGGCCACAAAGGCAAAGGGCTGTGCCTGCTGACTGCCATGATTAATCTCCGGCGTATTGATCCCCAGATATCGAATCTTGCGGCCATCGTCCAGAACAACGGTATCGCCGTCGCTCACCCAGCGCACATGAACCCACTGGGGGCTTTCGCTCCGGGCGCAGGCGGATACCACCAGGACCAGGGCGATGGTCGTCACAGCGCCCCACCCGGTCAATAAAAACCGCCGGGCGGGCATCACCGAATCTCCATACCGGGCGGGCGGCGCACATCTGGAACCGGATCGGATGACAGCTTGAGATCAGGATCCAGACCGCATATTTCGACGGCCCGGCGGTCGAGCATGGCCGCCAGGCCGCCCCGGTCCGCCGGTACAAATCCCAGGGACTGCCGCCAGACCGCATCGTCTTCCATGCAGAAGTAGATCAGGACATCCGGCGCATACCGGCGGATGGCCGCAATCAGACGCCGGTACAGGCGGATCCGAAGCGGCTTGAAATAGCGCATTTTACCGTCGAGCCCCGGGATGAATTCACCATAGATAATTTTTGATTCGCGAAACCGCGTTTCGATGGTTTTTTTCAAAGGCGGCATGAACCGGAAAGTGCCCAGGCTGATCCAGACAATATTTTCCGGCCGCACCTGCTTAAAAACAGCGGCCACTACCTGCTCATATTCACTTTCGCAGTTATCGTACACCACCAGGGGATCAAAATGAAAAGCGACCGGGTACCCGCTGGCCTGCCCGGCCGCCGCCGCGGCCAGCCGTGCAGATAATGACGCCGTCCGCCGTTCGTCGGAACGGATGATCCGGGGCGTATTGAGCGACCAGGCGAGAATTGTTTTCCGGTGATGATCCAGGGACAGCAATGTATCGATGGCCGTGGTTTTGGTTTTCAGTTCAAGGACCGCACCGGACTGGCTGGCAAAACGCCGAATCAGCTGACTTGAAAGCGATGTCCAGGGTTCCCATATCAGGCTGTCGGTAAACTCGCCCGTCCCGATTCGGGAAATGGTGTCCCGTTGAAAAAAGGCATCGAGTTCGACCATCATGACCTCATGGTTGACAAAAAACTGCAGTACCGGCGGATGAAAATAAGACTGCAGGATGCAGTACGCGCAGTCCATGGTACAATAGGTGCCGATATGCAGAATCTGGTAACCGCAGCAGGTATATTCGCGCGTCCCCGGGCAGTCCCGCACAAACCGCCCCCGGTTTTCGGTCACATACAGGGTATGCTTGCCCGCGGCAATGGGATCGGCCGCGTTCCGGATGTAGCGGTGTACCGGCTCGATGGAATCAACAATTTGCGGCTGGACACGCAGCCTGCGGCACAACTGCCGGGCGTTGGCGTGCCCGGCGATCCGCTCATCGACAAACAGTTTCGAGATAATCATTTTGGTGACCGCACCTGCTTTAATAATTCAAATCATCGAAAATCAGCATACTGTATTTTGTGCTTTTGGCAAAGGGAATTGCCGGGGATGTTCGGGAATGCCGCCTCGCACCACCGGGCCCCCGGCGACCTGGTGAAGATGCCTGGTACAGTTTTCCGGCACTGGATTTTGTTTTGCCGCTGCGATGATTTGACACATCATGTTTTTTTTACATATAATAACATATGGCAATAATGTATAAAAACGACGCGACAGTCTTTTCCCATGAAAAACACCCGTTCTAAAAGCGGCTCCCTGACCGCCGTTTTTTTCTTCGGCGTCCTGTTGCTGACGTATCCGCTCCTCTCCCTGTTTGACCGGGCGCGGATAGTTTTCGGCCTGCCCCTGCTCTACCTGTATCTGTTTGCCGCGTGGGCCGGCCTGATTGGCCTGGTCGTTCTTATTACCCGGGAACCGAAGCGTGAACGCCAGGTCCCTTCCGATAAAGGCACCTGATGCTCAATACCTGGACCATTCTGATCGCTTCGTTCGGATATGTCGGGCTGTTGTTTGCCATTGCGTATTACGGCGACAAACGGGCCGACGAAGGGCACAGCATTGTCAGCAATCCCTATATTTACGCGTTGTCCATGGCCGTCTACTGCACGGCCTGGACGTTTTACGGCAGCGTGGGCCGGGCCGTCAATACCGGTGTCGGCTTTATGCCGATCTACCTGGGACCGACGCTCATGGCCACCCTCGGCTGGCTGGTTCTGCGAAAAATCATTCACATCAGCAAAATCCACCGGATCACGACCATTGCCGATTTTATATCTTCCCGTTATGGAAAAAGCGCGACCCTGGGCGGTCTGGTGACGATTATCGCTGTTCTGGGCATCGTGCCCTATATCTCTCTTCAGTTGAAAGCCATCTCAACGACATTCCATTTGATCAGCAGCTTTCCGGATGTGTCGACGAACATCGATTATTCCAAAGTCTCGTTTGCCGAAGACAATGCGTTTTACATTGCATGGGCCCTGGCGCTTTTTGCCATTCTTTTCGGTACCCGGCATCTGGAGACCACCGAGCGCCACGAAGGACTGGTGGCCGCCATCGCCTTTGAATCGATTGTCAAACTGGCCGCTTTTCTAGCGGTCGGGATATTTGTGACCTTTGGAATCTTTGACGGATTTGGCGACCTTTTCGGACAGGCGGCGGCCGTACCGGCGATCAAAAAACTGTTCGTCCTGAGCCGGACACCGGAAACGTATGCCGGATGGACCATGTACGTCTTTCTCGCCATGCTGGCCATTATCTGCCTCCCCCGCCAGTTCCAGGTCATCGTTGTGGAGAATGTGGACAAGGATCATCTCAACAAAGCCATCTGGCTGTTCCCGTTGTACATGCTGGTCATCAATATTTTTGTCCTGCCGGTGGCTTTCGGCGGTATGATGGCTTTCCCCGACGGCAGTGTGGATGCCGATACCTTTGTTCTGAGCCTGCCCATGATCCACGGGCAGGCCGGGCTGGCCCTTTTTGTGTATATCGGCGGCCTGTCCGCGGCCACCGGCATGGTAATTGTGGAAACCGTCGCGCTTTCCACCATGCTGAGCAACAATCTGATCGTTCCTGTCTTGCTGAAAATCCCCTTTGGACGGTTTTCGGAACTGGCCGACTTTACCGGATTCCTTCTGGTGATCCGTCGGACGAGTATCGTTGGCGTTGTTCTGCTGGGATATCTCTACTTCCATCTGATTGGAGAACACTACACTCTGGTGTCCATCGGATTGATTTCATTTACCGCCGTGGCCCAGTTTGCGCCGGCCATCATCGGCGGCCTCTTCTGGAAAGGAGGCAATCGCAACGGCGCCCTGGCCGGGTTGGGGGCCGGATTCGCGGTCTGGGCCTATACGCTGGTGCTGCCATCCATGGCCCAGGCCGGCTGGCTCCCCTGGTCGTTTATCACCCGGGGTCCGATGGGTATTTCGCTCTTGAAGCCATTTTCACTTTTTGGCCTCAAAATCGGCATGACTCCCACCGATCCCATCGCCAATGCCGTTTTTTTCAGTATGCTGGCCAATGTGGGGGCCTATGTGGTGGGGTCGCTTTTCAGCCGGTCATCGGCCATGGAGCATACCCAGGCCGCGCTTTTCGTTGATGTGTTTCGATTTTCGCGCCAGGGACGTGATTCCCCTTTCTGGCGGGGAACGGCATCAATACCTGACCTGCGGGCCCTTCTCGCCCGGTGTCTGGGGGAAGAACGGGCGGATTATGCCCTTTTTGCCTATGCGCAGAAACGGAATCTCAACTGGGACAAAAACGTCACGGCTGATGCCGGGCTGGTGGAGTTTTCCGAAAAACTCCTCGCCGGCGCCATTGGATCCGCATCGGCCCGGGTGATGGTTTCTTCTGTTGTAAAGGAGGAACCGCTGGGAATCGAGGAGGTCATGGGGATACTTGACGAAACCCGTCAGGTCATTGCCCACAGCCAGGAACTTGAAAAAGCGACCGACGAGCTGCGGGCGGCCAACGAGCGTCTCAAAGAGCTCGACAGCCTGAAAGACGAATTTATCTCAACGGTGACCCATGAATTGCGGACGCCGTTGACCGCTGTTCGTTCCATCGCCGAAATCATTCACGACAGCCCGTCTCTCGGGGCCGAGCGGCGGGTAGAATTTGCCGGAATTATTATCAAGGAAAGTGAACGCCTTACCCGTCTGATCAATCAGGTCCTCGATTTCCAGAAACTTGAGTCCGGCCGGATGGAATGGCAGATGGCAAAGGTTGACCTCTCCTCCGTGCTTCACCGGGCGGTCACCGGCATCAATCAGCTGATCCAGAACAAACATATACGGATCCATCTGGACCTCCCCGACCAGGTACCTGAAATAGACGGAGACAGGGACCGGCTGGTCCAGGTAATGATCAATCTCGTGGCCAATGCGGTCAAGTTCTGCCCGGCGGATTCGGGCCGGATCGATATTTCACTCGTGGTCAAGCCAGCGGTTGTTCAGATCAATGTCAGGGACAACGGTTCCGGCATCACCTCTGATGAACAGAAGATCATCTTTGAAAGATTCAGACAGATCGCCGCCTCCGGCAAGGGCCGTCCCTCGGGCAGCGGGCTGGGGCTGTCGATCACCAAACATATCGTTGAATACCACGGGGGAGATATCTGGGTACAAAGCCGGCGCAATGAAGGGACGGTTTTCTCTTTTACGCTGCCGATTCACCGGCCGGACCACCACGGGGATCGAAACCGACCGTAACTGCGCCATGCCTGTCCGCCCCGGGCCTGTCAGGTAAACCAATATCCTCAACGCCGGGCTCCGTTCCGTATCCCATCAGTATTTCAACCGTGCCAGGTAGGTTTTCTGGGAGGCTTCCCTGGCGTCCTTGAGGGTGTAAATCCCCATCTCGAACAATAGCGGAATAAGTTTTAAAAAAATATTCGCCGTGGCAATGGTGTCTCCCATCGCCGTATGGCGTCCCTGCACTTTCACGCCCATCCGTCTGGCAATATCCTCCAGCCCATGGCCGCTGAGAGACGGATGCACCACGGCGGAGAGCAGAAGCGTATCCAGCACCGGATTGACAAATTTCAGGCCGGTATACCGTTCATTTATCTGCAGCAGGCGCATATCAAAGGCCGCATTGTGGGCCACCAGGACGGTTTCGTCAGCGAAATCGTAAAACCGGGGCAACACCTCTTCGATCGACGGCTGACCGGCCACCATGTCGTCGGTAATCCCATGAAATTTTGTCGATGCGGCCGGAACCGCCCGGCCGGGATTGACCAGCTGATCGAATGGCTCGTCCGGAAGCAGACGGGCATTGACAATGCGGACGGCGCCGATGGAGACAATCCGGTCCCCCCCATTGATATCCAGTCCCGTCGTTTCCATGTCAAACACCGTATAGGTCAGATCATCCAGGCGGCGGCTGTCGATCCGGTCATCCTGCCCCAGCTGATGAAAAAGATCAAAATCAAAAAATTCAGGCCGGCTTTCGGGGAGAATCGCCGCGCTCCTCTGCCGGAGCGGTTCGGAAGCGGTGTGCGCCGGCATAAAAATCCGGATATGCGGCCGGCTGCCGTCCGTTTTACCCGAATAGGCACCAATGTCCATGTGATGATGACCGAGGATTTCTTTCAGCGTGAATGGCAGATGTTCCTCCCCGACCCGGATCGACTGATCTTCCCATATTTTCATCTGTTCGATCTTGACCGGATCGCCCGCCCAGACCATGTCGAGAACGATAAATCGCCCCGATTTTTTTAAAGACAGGGAAAGGCGGGATTGACCGCTGAAACGGTGCAGCCGGGCCAGGATAAAAACGGCTGCCAGGGTCATCGAATAGGTGTCGACCCGTACCCATCCACACGATTCATCCGTATCGCAGGTCAGCTGGAAACCGGCTATGCCCGCTGCTTTCTGAATAATCAGGTCGATCAGGTCCAGATCTTTGATAAACACCAGCGGCCAGCGCGTACCCGCACAGCAGCCGGCATACGCGTCTGATGTCTCGTCCAGTACATGGCCCAGGGTCAGGGCCTGCTCATGAATCAAGTGAAAAAGCCGTGTCTTTTGGGCGGTGGACATGTCGGGATAGTCAAGGGTTGTTTCAATGGCCGAACGGATGCCGGTAACGGCGGAGCGTACCTGTCGGGTCAACGTCTGCCAGAGAAAACGCGTGCGGCCTTCCACCTTCAGATCGGTCGTGATATCGTAGAGTATGAGGACAAACCCGGCAAAGGCGTTGAGGTGATCCAGAATCGGGGCCGCCTCCACCCTGAGTGTCTGTGGATCCCTGTTAAGGACAAAATAGGCAGCCATGTCCAGCTCTTTGTCGGCCAGCCGGGATTTCATCTCAGCCACGGCGTGCTGGATCATGTGAGGATCGATGAGATCATGAATCCATCGGCCGAGGCCGACGATTTGATACGACCGCTGTTGACGGTCACCATCGCCACGGCGATTATTGCGGTTGGCGGCGAGAAAAAGTTTGGCGTGCTTGTTGTAGAGGAGAATTTTTCCGGCCGCATTGCAGATGACCACGCCCTCGGGCAATTCCGCCATGAAAGCCGCCAGAATATTTTTCTGGGTTTCCGATTCGGATCGCGCTTCGGTGATCCGGGCTTCGATGTCGGCCTGTTCCGATTCGATCTGCTCGGCCCATGCATTGATAATACCGGATAGTTTTACCAGCGTGCGGCTGCCGGCCGGCTGAATCCGGTGGGCAGGGTTCCCCGTGCGGATGAGTTCGGCCTCTTCGGCAATCCGGGCAACCGGAAAGACATACCGCTGCAGTACCCACACCAGTCCCGCGCCCAGTCCGAGCATCAACGCGCCGGTACCGACCAGGTAAAAGCGCAGTCCGCCCCGCAGGGTATCCGTCAACTGCATCTGTTGCGGGGGCGGCAGAAACAGCCAGAAAACAGAAAAGATACCGCAGAAAAGAACCAGGGGAAGGAATAAAGCAAAAACAGCCAGCAGATAGAATTTATCGGTCCGATTCATGCCGGATCGTTGAGCAGCTTTCTGACATTTTCGATGATATCCATATTGGAAAACGGTTTGATGATATAGGCGTCCGCTCCCAGGACCATCCCCTTGGCCACATCCACATCCCGTCCCTTGGCGGTTAAAAATATAATTTTAACATGCTGACATTTCGGGTCCAGGCGGATGATTTCACATACCTCATATCCATCGATGCCCGGAAGCATGATATCCAGCAGAACCAGATCAGGATTATGCTTGCCGATTATTTCCAGCGCTTCTTCGCCGCTGCCGGCCACCAGTACGGTGTATCCGTTTTGTTCCATTAAAAATTCGATGGGTACAACAATATTCGGTTCATCATCAACAATCAGAATCGTTTTGGGCATGACAGGCGTCCTTACCGCTGGCGGAAGAGTCAGCTTGTGAGAAAAGTCGGACGGGGATTATGGTTCTCTCTCCCCTCTTTACAAAAAAGGTATTTTCTCCTTTTTACCATATTTTGTAAAGAGGAAAGAGTATATTTCGCTAATATTTGCCTGCTTCTGACCGATTTTCGCAGTTTCCTGCCCATCTGCCTTTTTGTTGAGCCTAAGTATCTCCGGTCCTGGCATAGCCGATATCCCTCAGCGCGTCCTTCATTTCACCGAGAATCGTGGGATCATCGATCGTCGCAGGGACTTTGTAGGGTTGATTGTCCGCAATCTTCTGAATGGTCCCCCGCAGGATCTTTCCCGAGCGGGTTTTGGGCAGGCGGGCCACCACGGTTGCGGTTTTGAAGGAAGCGACCGGACCGATGCGGTCCCGCACGGCCTGAATCACTTCTTTGATTATTTCGGTCTTATCGCGGCTGACCCCGGCATTCAGGACGAGAAAACCAACCGGGATCTGGCCCTTGAGCTGATCCGCCACGCCAAGAACGGCGCATTCGGCCACGTCGGGATGATCGGCGAGCACCTCCTCCATGGCCCCTGTAGACAGGCGATGGCCGGCGACGTTGATGATATCATCGGTTCGGGACATGACAAACACATAGCCGTCCTCGTCAATGAAACCCGCGTCCGCAGTTTTGTAATATCCCGGGAATTCATCCAGATACGACTCTATATATCGCGCGTCGTTGTGCCACAACGTCGGCAGACTGCCCGGCGGCAGCGGCAGCTTGACGGTCAGCGCGCCAATCTCGCCAGCCGGTACGGGGTGGTTGTCCGTATCAACCACCTGAACATTCCAGCCGGGCGCCGGCTTCGTTGGTGAGCCTTCCTTGACCGGATATGGATGCAGCCCCATGCAGTTGGCACAGATGGCCCATCCGGTTTCCGTCTGCCACCAGTGATCGATGACCGGTACGTTCAGGGCGTTTTCCGCCCAGTGCAGGGTATCCGGATCCAGGCGCTCACCGGCGAGAAAAAGGGTTTCGAATCCGGATAGGTCGTATTGCCGCATCCGCTCGGCCCGGGGATCCTCGCGCTTGATGGCGCGAAACGCCGTCGGGGCCGTAAAAAGACATTTGACCTTATGATCGGCAATCACCCGCCAGAAGACGCCGGCATCCGGCGTGCCCACCGGTTTACCCTCAAAGAGGATTGTGGTGCATCCCCTGAAAAGGGGGCCATAGACAATGTACGAATGCCCGACAACCCAGCCGACGTCAGAGGCGGCCCAGTAAACATCCCCGGCATCCACATTGTAAATATTTTTCATCGTCCAGTTCAGGGCGACCACATGGCCGCCATTGTCCCGGACTACGCCTTTGGGTTCACCCGTGGTTCCCGACGTGTAGAGGATATAGAGCGGATCCGTGGCCGCCACCGGTACACAGTCATGGGGCCGGGCCGCGGCCATGGCCGTCTGCCAGTCCACATCCCGGCCGGCATTCATGTCAGCCGCCTGCTGGGGCCGCTGATAAATCACGCATTTACCGGGCCGGGCATCGGCGGTGGACATGTCGATGGCCTCATCGAGAAGCGGTTTATAGGGGATCACACGGGTCACCTCAATGCCACAGGAGGCAGACACAATGACTTTTGGCTTGGCGTCGTTGATCCGGGTGGCCAGCTCATTGGCGGCAAACCCTCCGAAAACAACGGAATGCACGGCACCCAGACGGGCACAGGCCAGCATGGCGATGGCGGCCTGGGGAATCATGGGCATGTAGATCAGCACCCGATCCCCTTTTTGAACGCCCAGATCAGCCAGAACGCCGGCAAAACGAGCCGTTTCGTCCCGCAATTCTGAAAACGTATAGGTCTTGACGGTATGGGTTACGGGACTGTCATAAATCAGTGCCGCCTGGCCGCCCCGGCCGCTATCAACATGTCTGTCAAGCGCATTATAACATGTATTTAGCTCACCACCTGTGAACCATCTATAGAAGGGTTTGTGGGTATCATCCAGCACCTTGTCCCATTTTTTATACCAGTGGATACTCTCGGCGGCTTCCCCCCAGAAGCCGTCGGGATCCCTGATGGATCGTTCAAAGGCGATTTCATAAGGGTTGGCCATTTTTCCCTCCTTATTTCCTGCTGTCAGCTGCGTTAAAGGTTTGATGGCGGTTTTTCCCCGGGAATAAGGGCTTTCGGATATCGGATGGCGGTCTCGACGATTATCGCCTGCGCGATATCCAGCGATCAGCGCCCGCAACAGCATACCGCCGGGCGTATCCTCCCCCATTATCCGAAAGCCGGGGCAAACCGGTTATTTTTCAGCCATTTTTTTAATTTCCGTAACAATATCCGGGTTGGCCAGGGTGGTGA
The DNA here is from genome assembly GCA_964577615.1 of uncultured Desulfobacterales bacterium. GTDB lineage: Bacteria > Desulfobacterota > Desulfobacteria > Desulfobacterales > QNYZ01 > QNYZ01. Next base: position 17,734 of record CAZNZW010000004.1, read on the forward strand.
CGTCGCCAACATCCTTATCATTTGAAATGGCTCCCAATACCCGTCGCATGATTTTACCCGAACGGGTTTTGGGCATATCCCTGACAATCCAGACCTTGCGGCACTTGGCAATTTTCCCGATTTCTTCGCAGATCGTGTCGTTGATCTTTTTCTCCAGTGCTTCAGTGGCGTCGTAACCGGGTTTCAGGGCGACGTAGAGATCCGGTTCCTTGCCCTTGATTTCATGGGCGACAGGAACAACGGCCGCTTCGGCCACTTCCTCCACGACCAGCGCGGCGGATTCAATTTCCTTGGTCCCCAGCCGGTGTCCGGAAACATTGATGACATCATCAATCCGGCCGAGAATCCGAAAATACCCATCCGGCGCCTCGACAGCAGCATCTCCGGCCATGTAGGGCCAGTCCCGCCAGTCCTTGCTGTTGGGATCCTTGCAATAGCGGGCATAGTAGGTTTCCACATACCGGTCCCGATCGCCCCAGATTGTCTGAAAGGCGCCCGGCCAGGGGTTCTGGATACAGATATTACCCGCCTTCCCCGCGCCTGAGGGCAATACATTGCCTTCATCGTCAAAAATGATCGGATGAATACCCGGGACCCCGGGTCCGGCGCTGCCCGGTTTCATCGGCTTGATGCCCGGCAGGGTGCTGCAGAGGAACCCGCCGGTCTCGGTCTGCCACCAGGTGTCGACAATGGCGGCTTCTCCCTTGCCCACAACCTTGTGATACCAGCGCCAGACTTCCGGCTCAATGGGCTCGCCCACCGTGGTCATATGTTTAAAGCGATATTTGTATTTTTCAGGCTCGTCCGGGCCGATTTTCCGCAACGCGCGGATGGCGGTGGGCGCCGTGTGGAAAATATTGACATCAAGATCCTGGGCGATGCGCCAGGAGCGCCCGGCATCCGGATATGTGGGGACGCCTTCGTAAATCACCGTGGATGCGGCAATGGCCAGTGGACCATAGACGATATAAGAATGACCGGTAATCCAGCCGATATCGGCCATGCACCAGTAGACATCTTCGGGGTGAATGTCCTGGACATATTTGGAAGTGCCGGCCGTATAGGCCAGATATCCGCCCGTGCTGTGCTGACACCCTTTTGGTTTTCCGGTGGTGCCGCTGGTGTACATGAGGAACAGGGGGGCCTCGGCCGGCATTTTTTCGGGTTCAATACGGGCGCCGTATTTATCTTTCACCAGATCATTGGCAAAATAGTCCCGCCCCTCAACCATGGGCGTCTGCGCCGAATATTTACCGGGGTACCGCTGCCAGACGAGAACTTTATCCACGGTCTGACCATCCTTGGCGGCCAGATCGACGGCAGTATCCGCTTTTTCCTTGTGATCAATCAGGCTGCCCGAACGGTAATAGGCGTCGGCCGTTATCAGTATACGACTGCCCGAATCGATGATCCGGTCGGCACAGGCCCGTCCGGAAAAACCGCCGAACACCTGGGAATGGATCACGCCCAGGCGCGCACAGGCCAGCATGGTGATGGCCAGTTCGGGGACCATGGGCATGTGCAGGGTCACCCGGTCGCCGGCTTTCAGGCCGCAGACATCTTTCAGTACAGCGGCAAACTCATTTACCCGGACATACAGCTCCTGGTACGTGATATGCACGTATCCTTCTTCAATGGGTTCCGGGACGAAATGAATCGCCGTTTTATTTTTATATTTCGGCAGATGCCGGTCCACACAATTATAGCAGGCATTGATCTTGCCCCCCACAAACCATTTCCAGCAGGGCGCATCGCTGGTATCCAGCGTCGTATGCCAGTATTCATACCAATCCAGAAGATCAGCGTATTCCTTGAAACAATTGGGAAAATTATCAAGGCCGAACCGTTTGTAAATATCAGGATCCGTTACGTTCGCCTGGGCGACAAATTCGGTGGAAGGATAAACATATTCCTCTTCTCCCCAATGGACGGCTATCTGAGCTTCCGAGGTTTCTACCACTTCTTTTTCTGCCATGAGCTCCCCTCCTCATTTCTGTGTAGATGTTGGTGATTGTCCGATTCGGCGTATCTCGTACCGAATTTTCCAGATACTGCCCGGTGCGAAAACCGCTCTCTGCGGCATGATACAAACTTTGAATACAATTTATTATTTTATCGAGTATAAATTATTTACTGCCCGCATGTCAAGAAAATTCTCGTTCATAACGTCTGCCCGCCCGGATATTTCCCATGCAACAAGCCGCCTTGCAAGGCCTCAGCGTTTTGCCTTTTTGATAATGGCCACATCCTCCTCATTGATGACCCCGTCATGATTTATATCGGCGGAAAAAGGCGCTTCATTAATCGGAAAAAACAGACCGGCAACCAGATTTCCCGCTTTTTCTTTGAAAAAAGGAAATTGCAGAACCGGCTTTGTATTGCCGTAGCGCATATTAATAGTGACAGAGCCTTCTCCGCTGGATTTAAAAATCGGATAGGATTTTCGGACATCATCAATACCCAGCTTTGTCTTTATGGCCCAGACCTTATAATAATAAAACAATTCTTCGGGACGCCTTTTCCGGTATCGGGCAATCAGCGCGGGCCAGGTGGCGGGAGGGTGACCATTCTCCAATATTGTTTTAAGAATATATCGGGTCTGGTTGACTGCCCGCTTGTCCGATATGCTGATCGCCATACGATTCAGTTGAATCAGAATTTCATCAAAAAAACTGGTCCGATAGTGCCGGGAAAGCAGGAATACAGTACCGTAAACAATTGTTGACAGGAGGATTAAGGTAATCGCGATTCTTTTGGGCATATTGTTTTACAGCGCTCTGAGGGGTTCGTAAAAAACCGAAGCTGTTCAATATCGGGTCCTGAATTATTTTAAAAACCGCTGAGACCCTTCATATTAAACATATTTTTTTATCATACCGCAAGCCCCCAGAACAATCAAGCGTCTTCATATATAATAAAAGCATAAAATCTCTCTTGACATTAATATGTATTATTGAGATACAGAAAGTATGATCCCGTTTAATTTAGTGAACGGTATTTATCAATCTATTACCAAGGAGGGAAAAAGATGAGTGAGAATTCAAGGGAGGAGTACTGGCGACAAAACATCAGACTGGTCATCGGATGTTTGATCGTGTGGTTTGTCGTTTCTTTCGGGTTCGGTATCATCCTGGTTCATCCGCTCAACGCCATTTCAATCGGCGGTTACAAACTCGGTTTCTGGTTCGCCCAGCAAGGTTCTATCTATGTCTTTGTGTTTCTGATTTTTTTCTATTCCAATCGGATCGGAAAACTGGATAAAAAATTCGGTGTCGAAGAAGAATAAAAGGAGATAAATCATGAGCTTGAAACTTATGACATACCTTGTTGTGGGGGCGACTTTTGCCCTTTACATTTACATTGCCATTCGCTCCAAAGCCAAAAACACCGGCGATTTTTACATTGCCAGCAAAGGTGTCCATCCGATTTTCAACGGCATGGCAACCGGTGCCGACTGGATGTCGGCCGCATCGTTTATTTCAATGGCCGGTCTGATCGCTTTTCTGGGTTACGACGCATCGGTTTATCTGATGGGCTGGACCGGTGGGTATTGTCTGCTGGCCATGCTGCTGGCCCCGTATCTCAGAAAGTTTGGAAAATATACCGTTTCCGAATTTATCGGGGAACGGTACTATTCCAATACGGCCAGAATGGTCGCCGTGATTTGCCTGATCACTGCATCGGTTACCTACGTTATCGGTCAGATGAAGGGCATCGGCGTCGTCTTTTCCCGGTCCCTGGATGTCTCTTTTCAGATGGGTATTTTTATCGGCATGATTATCGTTTTTATCTATGCGGTGTTCGGCGGCATGAAGGGCGTCACCAATACCCAGGTTGCTCAATACTGCGTGCTGATATTTGCCTATACCGTACCGGCCATTTTTATCGCTTTTCAATTGACCGGCATGCCCATTCCCCAGCTGGGGCTTGGCAGTACCATGAGCACCGGCCACGGCATGTACCTTCTGGATAATCTCGATAAAATCCTTGTTGATCTGGGGTTTGCCAAATATACGGCCCAGAAGATGTCAACAACGAACATGCTCTTTCTGACCATGTCGCTGATGATCGGAACCGCCGGCCTGCCCCATGTGATCATGCGCTTTTTTACCGTTCCCAGCGTCAAGGATGCCCGCTCATCCGCCGGCTGGGCGCTTGTCTTTATCGCCCTGCTTTACACCACGGCGCCGGCCGTGGGTGCCATGGCCCGCATGAATCTGATGCACACGATCCAGAAGGGAGAAGTGGGCAGTGTCGATGGAAACATCGAATATGCAAAAGTACCAGCCTGGTTCAAAAGCTGGGAAAAAACAGGCCTGCTGAAATTCGAGGATAAAAATGGAGACGGCCGGATTCAGTACTATAGTGAAAAAGGGCTGAAAAATGCCGCGTCGTACGGCTGGAAAGGCAACGAAATGGTAAAGGTTGACAGGGATATCATGGTTCTTGCCAATCCTGAAATCGCCGGACTGCCCAACTGGGTCATCGCGCTGGTCACCGCCGGCGGGATTGCGGCGGCATTGTCCACGGCAGCGGGGCTTCTGCTGGCCATCGCCACCGCGATTTCTCATGACGTCCTCAAGGGCTGGCTGATGCCGGACATCGATGACAAAAAGGAATTGTTATATTCCCGCATAGCCATCGGCGCCGCCATTCTCGTTGCCGGCTATCTGGGTCTGAACCCACCGGGTTTTGCCGCGCAGGTTGTGGCGCTGGCCTTTGGTCTGGCGGCATCTTCCATCTTCCCGGCCATCATGATGGGAATCTTTTCAAAGCGCGTAAACAACAAGGGCGCCGTGGCCGGCATGCTCTGCGGTCTGGGCAGCACCCTGGTTTACATCTTTATTTATAAGGGCTGGTTCTTCTTTAAATCAACGGCCATGCTCCCCGATAACGTGGGGCACTGGCTGTTCGGTATCAATCCCCAGGCCTTCGGTTTTGTCGGCGCGCTGATCAACTTTCTGGTGGCATATCTGGTGTCCCGCAGCACCGAACCGCCTCCCGAGAGAATTCAGAAACTGGTTGAGGACATTCGCGTGCCCATTGCCAGCAAATAAATAACCGTTACATCCAAAACAAGAAAGACGCCGCCCGGATCATGGGAGGCGTCTTTTTTGTTATTTCCGGGTATCGATCCAGATATCGGCCCGGATTCCGGATAAATCCCCCCTCGCCTTTCCATCATTTTTATAGTACAGTATTCATATTCGCGTTAAGACAAGCTGTCCTGCGCATGAATACGACCTGGCAAGATCCCCACCGAGGAGCGGCCATGAACTCGGAAATTTTCTCATTCTTAGCTGATATGCCCCACTTTTCCCTTCTTCCCGAAGCGGAAATCAAAAAAGTGGCCGCATCGGGCACGGCCAGGCAATATGACGCCGGAACCGTTGTGGCCGTGGCCGGACAAACCCGCATTAAAGAAATCTTTGTCGTTATCAAGGGGGCGCTGTCTCTTTTTGATGAAACCGACGGGCAGCGGAAACCGGTGGGATCAATCCGGGAAGGCGAGATTTTCGGCGGCATCACCATCGAGATGAACAACGGAATTTCCCTCAAAACAGTCGTTGCCGAACAAACCTGCGCGGGCTATGCCATCCCGGCGGATATTTTTCAGGATCTATGTGTCCACCATCGAGACTTTTTTGAATACTTCATCGAACATTTCAGTCATAACATCTCCGACCCCTCCCTTTTCGCCATCATAGAAACCGGCCAGACCCGATATTTTCTCACCACGCTGGCGCCATTTTCCTTTCTTCCCGAAGAAGAGATCGACCGGGTTGTTTCGTCGCTGTCCGTTGTCAAATATGCCGAAAACACGATTCTCTTTGTACAGCAGCATTCCCGCATCGGACATCTGTATATTCTCCAAAAGGGTGCAGCCGAGCGCTATTACGAAACCCGAAAAGAAAAAACCATGCGGGGGATCCTGAGCGAAGGCGACCTGTTCGGCGGCATTTCCATTCTGCACAACGACGGTGTGGCGGTTCGCAGTTTTCGGGTCACCGAGCCCTCGATATTTTATCTCCTGCCCAAAGCCGATTTTCTCGCGCTATGTGAAAACTATCCGGTTTTTATAGAATATTTTACCGATATTTTCGGCAAGCGGATGCTGGAAAAATCCTACGCCGCCCTTATCGCCAAAACAACACACCCGCCGGAGATGGAGAACCAGTTTTTCAACCAGCCCATCTCGTCCATCTGCACGATGGAGCCGATATTCGGAGATACCGGCATGTCGATTCAGGCGGCGGCCGGCGTCATGCAGCGGCAGCAGATCAGCGCGCTTTTTCTGAAATCACCCGGCGGCGACTGTGCGGGGATCGTGACGGAAAGGGACCTGGCGCGGCGGGTGGTCGCGCCGGGCCACGCCATCACGGGGCCGGTATCTGAAATCATGTCCTCCCCGGTGATTACCTTTCCCATTGATGCACCGGTTTTTGAAGCCTGCATGGCCATGATGCAGCAGAACATCCGGCACCTGGCCATCCGGGACACCCAGAATGAGGTGGTGGGCATTCTTTCCAATCGGGATATTTTAAAAAACCGCGGCCAGTCTCCGCTTTTTCTGATCCGGGAAACCGGTGACGCCGACGACATGACCAAACTCATTGAAAAACAGCACCGGCTGCCGGCAGTACTGCAGGAACTGGTCTCCAGTGGTGCCCATTCCAAAAACCTGACCCGGTTTATTTCAACTTTTTCCGATGTTATTTTAGATAAAATCATCGGGTTTACCCTCAACGAACTGGGGCCGCCGCCCGCCCAGTTTGTTTTCATGATCCTGGGCAGCGACGGCCGGTTCGAGCAGACCCTGAAAACCGACCAGGACAACGCCATTATTTACGAAGATGTCCCGTCGGATGCACAGGAAAGCGTCAATGCGTATTTTCTCCGCTTTGGCGAAACGGCCTGCGCTCTATTGGATCAGGCCGGATATACGTTCTGCACGGGGAACATCATGGCGCAAAATCCGGAATGGTGTCTGTCTCTGTCACAGTGGCAGGCCAAATTTTCCAGATGGATTCATGCCGCCGGCCCGGAGGATCTGCTGCATGCCAGCATCTTTTTCGATTTTCGATGCGGATATGGCGACTGCGCTCTCATCGACCGGTTGCGGACATTTTTATTTGATTCATTGGAAAAAAGGCGGGGATTCTTTACTTACATGGCTGAAAATGCGCTCAGGGCCCGCCCGCCCCTGGGATTCTTTCGCAATTTCGTGGTTGAACCGAAGGGCAAACACCGCAGCAAATTCGACATCAAAAAGGCCATGCTGCCCATCGTCGACCTGGCCCGGGTCTATGCCCTGAAAAACAAAGTCGAAACCACCAATACACTGGAGCGGCTGTACGACCTGAAACTTAAAAATGTGTTCACCCTCAGTCAATTCGATGAACTTGAAAAGGCGTACAGCTTTCTGATGCAGCTGCGTCTGGTCCGACAGATTACCGCCATCCGCGATGAAGGCCAGCCGCCGGACAATTATATTAATCCCAAAAAACTGACCCAGATCGAACAGAAAATGCTCAAGGAAATTTTCAGGCGGATCGAGTCGTTTCAGTCCAAAATGGAGGTTGACTTCACCGGTACCATTTAACTAATGCACGGGCGTATAATATACTTTTACAACATATTAGATATACTTTCCTATTGTATTTGTTTAACTTATGCTTTGCCCTGTCTCACCCGCAAAAGACGACGCCGGGGATATTCGCCAATACATCTGACAGACGGATTTATACCGGCTTTTTTCTCTTCCCATATCCCATCAGGCCGTCTCCCCGTAAAAACAGGGGATTGAATCCCGGGGCATGATGAATCCCCCACCGCACCAGATCGTGAAACCAGCCGGCCGGTTTGTTGAACGGACAGACCCGGATGCAATTGGCGCAGTCGGTACCATTTTTCGCCCAGAATGACAGACAGGTCTCGGCATTGATATGCCACGCCCGTACCCCTTCCCGGTTGGAAATGTTGTGGATTTTTTCAGAAGGCCCGCCATGCATGATGCTCTGGCTGGGGCATTTCCGGGCGCATTTCTTACAGATCCGGCAGAATTCCCAGACACCAAACGAAATCGGCCGGTCCGGCCGCAGGGGCAGATCGGTCAGGACTTTGGCCAGCCGAATCCGGGGGCCGAAGGCCGGGGTCACCAGCAGGCCGTTTCGGGCCATTTCCCCCAGGCCGGCATCAATGGCAATGGGAATGCTGCAGGCCGTATCGTTGCCACAGGGGATCGCCTGATACCCCAGCCCCCGGATATATTGCGCCAGCAGGCCGGCCGTGAAGGCCATTTTGGAATATCCCGTCCCGGTGGCCGCCGAAGCGGCTGCCGACGGCGACGTCCGGAGGGTTGGATAATCCATCTCCACGGCAAGGGCAATGGCGGTTCGAAATGTGTCGGGGATGACGTTTTCCGCCGGCTTTCCCCCTTCCGAGGTCAGCAGATAGGCCGGGTCATAGAGCCAGCGCCGGTCCAGGTCACAGATTCCCACCAGCGAGGCCCCGAACAGCCGGGCCGCCTGTTTCACCGGTCCGGCCATGCGCCGGGCCACATCGGCCGATATTTTCAGGCCGGCCGGTACCCGGGGAAAACTGAATTTGCCGCTCCACTGCCAGCCGTACAACCCCATGCGGCCGCCGCGCACGCCCTGGGCAAACTCCCCTTCCACCCGCCAGGACGCATTGGTCAGCGCCATGTCGGCCAGCCGATACCCGGGCCGGTCTCCGGGCATCACCGGCGCACGATAAAACCGGTCTCCCAGTTCCGCCAGGGCCGGGTCCCACCAGGGCCGCTTAAACATCTCGTTTTTCTGGTCAAAAGGCGTGATCCGGCCGACCACATACCGGCTGGCGCCCCGGTCCACATAGGAAAACGTTTTCATCGTCCCGCTTCTGTATTATTGTAAATGACTGTGATTGTGATATGGTGCCGTTTCAGTTAACATGGCCGGTGCCGCTTGGCAATTAATCGGCAGATAATTAATGGCTGCTGAGCGCTGAAAACAGGCGTCGCGGCGGTGACTGCCGTTAATCGACGCTGTTCAATCGACAATCGCCAATAATTTTTACACCACCCGGAGAGCCCAGTGACCCACCCGCCCCTTTCATCCACCGACCTCGCCGCCCTGTCGGCCATGGTTGACGCGGATCGTTTTTCCACCGGCGACTCGGTGCTGGATCTGCATGCCAGAGACCAGTCCCATCACCGCCCCCACAGGCCGGAAGCCGTCATCTGGCCAGTCAAGACATCCGAAGTGGCCGCCATTGCCGCCTATGCCAATGCGCACGGTATTGCTGTGACCGGCTGGGGATCCGGATCCAGTCTGGAAGGCAACCCGATTCCGGTCAGGCGGGGAATTGTTCTCGATTTTTCCCGCATGAACCGGATTCTTTCCATCCAGGCGGAAAACTTTCAGGCCGATGTGGAGCCCGGTGTCATCTACCAGGATCTTAATGCCCGTCTGCGGCACACCGGCCTCTTTTTCCCGCCCGATCCCGGCGCCCGGGCCACCATCGGCGGCATGATCGCCAACAATGCCGGGGGCACCACCACCGTTCGGTACGGTTCCACCAAGGATTATGTACTGAAGCTATCCGTGGTGCTGGCCAATGGCGAACTTATCGACATGGGCTGCCGGGTTAAAAAAACATCTTCCGCCTATGATCTGATCCGCCTCTTTGTGGGATCTGAAGGAACCCTGGGCATCGTTGTGCGGGCCACGATCCGGCTGGTGGGACTGCCCGCGGAATTTTCCGCGACGATTGCCAATTTTCCATCGGTGGAAGCGGCCAGCCGGGCCGTGTCTGAACTGATCCGGGCCGGCCTGGATCCGGCCGCGCTGGAGCTTCTCGACGCCGAGTGTATTCGACTGATCAACCGCGAAAAGCAGCTGGGCCTCAATATCTCCCCCACCCTCTTTATGGAATTTCAGGGGCCGACATTGAATCAATTATCGGAAACCATGGAGATGGCCCAGACGATCTGCGAAGAAACCGGATGCAGCGAATTCAGAACCGGGCTGGGCCGGCAGGAACGGAACCGCCTGTTTGAGGCCCGGCATGAGCTGGGAGAAATGGTCGTCCGCAACCATCCGGACGGCCGCATCCGGGTGATGGACATGGCCGTTCCCATTGCCACCTATCCGGAAATGATCGCCGATGCCCGCCAGGCCCTGACCGCGTCGGGACTGTCCGGTTATATCTTCAGCCACGCCGGCGACGGAAATATCCATATCAACGTCATCGGCCGGAAAAACAACTCCGCTCAATGGGCACAAGTGGATCAGCTGACCGACCAGCTGGTGCAAAAAGCCCTGGATCTGGACGGCACGGCCACCGGCGAGCATGGGGTCGGCATCGGCAAGCGCCCATTCATGAAAGCGGAACATGGCAGCAGCCTGGCCTGGATGCAGCGGATCAAGTCTCTTTTTGATCCCAACAACATCCTCAACCCCGGGAAAATTTTCCCTGCCCCATAAAACCCGAAAAACACGAAAACAACAGACTTATGTTAAAAAAACAGTGCAACGCCACACCGCAGACCGCCAGAAATCAATTTTCAACCGTTAACCTGATGCCGTCGTCACCGGATGGCGGTGATGTCGGTTTTTTTTCCGAAACGGACAATCAGCCATGAGCGCTCCCGTACCGGTTACCCTGTTTATTCCGTGTCTTGTGGACAGTTTTGCCCCGGACGTGGGCAAAGCCCTGGTACGGATTTTTGATCAGCTGGATATTCCGCTGGTCTACCCCCTGGACCAGACCTGCTGCGGTCAGCCCGCCTACAACGCCGGCTACCGCAACGAAGCCCGGACCGCTGCCGACCGGTTTATCGATATTTTTGAAAGCGCCGAAGCCATTGTCTGTCCATCCGGATCGTGCGTCCACATGGTGCGGGATCATTACCTGGAATTGTTTAAGGATGATACCGGCCGCAGAAAACGCGCCCGGGCGATAGCCGATAAAACATTTGAATTCACGGAATATCTGGTCGATGTTTTACAGATCACCGACCTGGGGGCCCGGTATGATGGCCGGGTCACCTATCACGAATCATGCCATTTGAACTACGGCCTGAAAATCAGCGCGCAACCCCGGCAGCTGATCCAGGCTGTTGCCGGATGTGAGCTGGTGGAAATGGAAGAAGCCGACCGCTGCTGCGGGTTTGGCGGCAGTTTTTCCGTGAAGTATCCGGAGATTTCCATCGCCATGCTGGACGACAAGGTGGACCGTATCGTGGCCTCGGGCGCGGACACGGTCATCGGGTGTGATTTGGGCTGCCTGCTCAACATTTCGGGCCGGGTTTCCCGTCGCCAGCTGCCCATCAAGGTGCTGCATATTGCCCAGCTTTTATCCGGACAAGGAACCTCCCTATGAACTCAAGTCATGTCACCACGGATCAATATCGGCAGGCCGCGCAGAAAGGGATCGAAAACCCGGTGCTGCAATCTGCCCTGGCCGGTCTCCAGGCCCGCATCGGCAGAGGCGCGGCGGCCGCCTACCTGGCCCTTCCCGAAGGGCCGTCACTGCGTCAGAAAGCCCATGCCATCCGGATGAAAAGCATCGATCACCTCGATGTTCTTCTGGAAACCCTGGCCGGCCGGGTTCGCCAAAACGGCGGCCATGTTTTCTTTGCCGACACCGGAGCGGATGCCGTCAATTACTGTCTCAAGGTGGCCCGCAAACACCAGATCAAGCGCGTCGTCAAGGGCAAATCCATGGTTACCGAGGAGATCGGCCTCAATGATGCGCTGGCACAGGCCGGCATCGAACCGGTTGAAACCGATCTGGGCGAATACATCATTCAACTGGCCCACGAATCGCCATCTCACATCATTGCCCCGGCCATTCACAAAACCCGGAAAGAAATCGGCGAATTGTTCGCCCGCAAACTGGGCATCCCCTATACCGACGATCCCCCGACCCTGACCCAGGCGGCCCGCAAGGCGCTGCGGGAAAAATTTCTCTCGGCCGGCATGGGCACCTCCGGCTGCAACCTGGCCTGCGCCGAAACCGGGCACATCGCCACCTTGTCCAACGAGGGCAATATCCGCATGTCCACCACGATGCCCAGGGTGCATATGTCTTTCATGGGCATGGAGCGGGTCACCGCCCGCCTTTCCGATCATGACATGCTTTTCAGGCTGTTGTCCCGGGGCGCGGCGGTCCAGACCATGGCCACCTACGTCAACTACGTCGGCGGACCGAGGCAACCCGGCCAGTCTGACGGCCCGGATGAATTTCATCTGGTGATTCTCGATAACGGCCGCAGTAAAATCCTGGCCGATCCCGAATTACGGGAAATTCTCGGCTGCATCCGCTGTGCCGCCTGCCTCAATGTCTGCCCGGTTTACGGCAAGATCGGTGGCCACGCATACGGATTTGCCTATTCGGGGCCGGTGGGGACCGTTATTACGCCGCTGCTGACCGGCATCAACCGGGCCAAAGACCTCTGCATGGGGGAAACCCTCTGCGGCGCCTGCAGGGAAATCTGCCCGGTTGAGATTGATCTGCCCCGGCTGATTCTGGCGCTGAGGGCCCGCCTGGCCGACGGCGATCCGGCCTGGGATGTCACCCCGATCAGCCGCATGGAAAAAGGCGGCATGGTTGCCTGGGCAAAAATCATCCAAAGCCGAAAACGATACGACCACGCTCTGGCACTCGCCCGGCTGGGACAGAAGCTGCTGCCCGGAAAAGACGGCATGCTCCGCCGGCTGCCACCGCCTTTCAGCGGATGGACCGGCAAACGGGATTTGAAACGGATCGCCGATGACAGTTTTAATGCCTGGTGGCGGGAAAAAGGCGCGGACCCCGGCAAGCGGTGACGCGGCAGGGTTTCAGACCAGAGAGTAAACAGCGCCCTTTATCGTCATTTTAAGAAACGGAAAGCACACCATGGTTGATCATAACGAAAAGACATTTATCGGGAGAGTCAAAACCGCTCTGAACGTATCTGAAGCGCCTCCCCGGCTATATTCGGAAATATTTCCCGGCCGGCCCGAAGAAACCACGCAGGCGATTCTTGACCGGGTCCAGAGCCGGGATACCGCCCAGCGCCTGGCGCTGCTTGACCGGTTGAAGGAAATCGCCGAAACGATTAACCTGAACGTCATCGCCCTGCCGGATATATCCGCTGTCACTGCCGCCATTGCCGGCCTGGCCCGGGACAAACAGCCGGAATGGGGAGATCATAAGCAGCTGGCCGTCTGGAAACACCCCTTGATCGACGCGCTGGGACTGCCCGACGCCCTCGCGGATCAGAAAATTATCGTACATGATACGGCGCTGACCGATACGGAAACGCCGGCCGACGGTCGCCGCCGGATCCGGGAGCAGATCGTCGCTGCCTATATTGGTGTCACTGCCGCCGATTACTGCGTGGCCGATTCGGCGACCCTCGTCATGAAGACGCGACCCGGCCAGGCCCGCGCCGCGTCTCTGGTACCCGTCATTCATGTGGCCGTTATTTATCTCGATCAGGTCCTTGCCAGTCTCACCGAATTGTACGTCCGGCTGAAAGCAGACCCGGATTTTGAGAAAACCGGCATCACCAACTGCCTGACCTTTATTTCCGGCCCCAGCAAAACCGCGGACATTGAGGTGGTGATGGTTCATGGCGCCCATGGCCCCCGGGAAGTATACCTGTTTGTCATCACCGGCGACCGGCCGGCGATTTCCCAAAGCTCCCCGACGCCAGCGCCCCTGCCCGAGAGCCGGTGACGCAGATGGATACCCGTTCCACACAGCACCCGTCCGTAAAAAGGCTGCTCTTTCTGTCCGGCCTGGCCCTGGCCTGGTTCTGGTTTATGATCGCGGCGCTCACCGGCCTGATTTACCTGTTTACCTGCCCGGCTTCAGCAGGCAAAATTCAAATCCGTTTATTTTTATACGCTCTGGGGGGTGGCGGTCTGCTGCTGGGCGTCGCCCTCAACCGTCGCCTCGCGGTCCGCCGGACAGAGCCGGGCCTGATCCCCATCGGATCCATCGGAATGTCTCTTTTCGCACTGGATATGTGCTTCGCTCTGCGCACCGTGTCCGGTCTTTTTTCCCGCGCCGATTTCGGCAGTCTGTCCAGCCTGCTGTCTACCGGGGCCGGGTGGCGGCTGTCCGCCGACATCCTCTTTTTTACCGTGTCCGCCGGGCTGTTTGCCCTGCCGCTGCAGGCCTTTATCCGCAATCAAAAGCATATCCGGACCGGCCGCTGTTTTCTGCCCGACAATTTCCGGCGGGCCCTGATTTTTGCCGGTGCCGCGCTGGCCCTGATCGCCACGCTTTCCCGTCTGGGGCTGCCCGTCTGGTGGCATTGTATCGTTCTTGCCGTTTTGAACCTGATGGTGGCGTATGGTATTTACCGCGTGATCCCCGAATTTTTTTTCCGATTCCTCTGTTTTGTTCTTTCCCGGATAATCTACCGCGTTACCGTTGACGGATTGTCGCGCCTGCCCGAAAAGGGCCCGGCGGTCCTGGTCTGCAATCACATCACCTTTGTCGACTGGCTGATCATTGCCGGCGCCTGTCCGCGGCCCGTCCGGTTTGTCATGGACCAGGCTTTTCTGGATATCCCTTTTACCGGACGTCTTTTCCGGGACGGCAAGGTCATTCCCATTTCTCCCGGCAGAAAAAGCCCCCGCCTGTTGAAAGCCGCTTTTGAAAGGATCGCCCTTGAGCTGGCATCCGGCAATATCGTCTGTATTTTCCCCGAGGGGGAAATCACCCGCACCGGCCGGATCAATCCGTTCAAGCCGGGTATCGAACGGATCATTTCCACCACGCCGGTCCCCGTCATTCCCATGGCCTTGAATGGCCTGTGGGGCAGTTTTTTTTCCCGGAAATACGGCCGGGCCATGTCCAGACCGTTTCGCCGTTTCCGCTCCCGGATCACCCTTACAATCGGATCACCTGTTGCGCCGGAAACGGTCACTGCCGCCGGACTTCATGCGGCGGTGGCCGCGCTGTTTACCGGCCGGTAACAACCGCGCCGGAAAACAGAAACACAGGCGTTGCCATTACAGCCGCCCGGAATTTTTGATATTGAGATACCGGTTGACCAGGGCCGCGGGCAGACGGTCCGCAGTGACATCAAGCGTCTGAATACCGCGACGGTTAAGGTTGTTCTGCTGGGCCGTGCGCTGGTTGAGATAATCCTGAAGCGCCAGGTGGCGCAGCGCACCGTCAATTTTTTCAATGGGATCGTCAAGGGTCTTGTCGAGAATCGACTCCCTCAGGTCGGCAACGATGACAAGATGCCGCCGGGCCAGAAGAGAAGCGCCCTGACGGACATCGTTCTGATCCTCGGCGCGGCTGTTGGTCAACAGAATCACCAGGGCCCGGCGCCGCTGGAGAGCCATGAGCCTGCCGGCGGCGGTGACATAATCGGCGGCCGCGGTCGTGGCGTGCAGGTCAAAGGTGTGGTCAAGGAGCTGCCGGATGGCGTCTTCCCTTTTCAGGGGCGGAATCCAGCGGTCATGTCCGCCAAAGGTAAAGACGCCGGCCGCATCTCCCTGACGGACGGCCACGTGGGCCAGGAGCAGCAGGGCATTGAGCGCCTGGTCAAAAAACGTCCGTCCGGTTTCGGCGTGGCGCATGCGCCGGCCACAGTCAAGCAGAAAGATAATCTGCTGATCCCGTTCTGTCTGAAATTCCCGGGAAATCAGGCGCCCCATGCGCGACGTCGCCTTCCAGTCTATCCGGCTGAGAGGATCTCCCTGCCGAAAATCCCTGAGTTGATGAAATTCCCCGCCCCGCCCCTTGTACCGGATCGCCCGGATCCCCATCCGGTTGAGCTGGTGACTGAGCGCCAGGAGGATATAGCGGCTGATCTGGCGAAAATTGGGAAAAACCCGGACGGTTGCCTCACAGGGGAAAAAGTATTTCCGGCGCCAGAGCCGTAGCGGACTGGTGACGGCCACATCAACGCCGGAAAAGACAAATGTCCCCCGGCGGGTCGGGTAAATCCGGTAGGTCAGTGTGGCCGACCGACCAGGCGGCAGCGTCAGGTCAACCGGCATGCGGCGGTAGTGAAAATCGTACGGGATGCAGTCACAGACAGACAGGCCCAACGCCGCGGCGCCCTGATTTTCCATCTGGATCGTCCCCCGGGTCCAGGCCGTTACCGCCAGGCTCGGACGAATCGTCCGGCTGACCTTCAGATGGGGTTGCCGGCATACACGGCGCCCATCGATCAGGGCTGCACCGGCAAAGGCACCGACACAGACAAGCCACAGGGCCGGCAGCCAGGATGCCCAGGGCATCACCGGCACCAGTATGGCCAGGCCCGTGAGCAGGACCAGACAGATCAAAGACTGGCGGGTCGGCGTCATGCGCGGGGGGCATCCACGGATTCAATCAGATCGGTTAATACCTGGTCCGGCGTGAACCCTTCGATGTACAGATCGGTGGAAAGGGTAATCCGGTGCCGCAGTACGGGGATGCTTACCGCTTTAACATCATCGGGGATTACATACCCCCGGCCGTCAAGCAATGCCATGGACCGGGCCGCCCGCAGCAGATTGATCGATCCCCTGGGGCCGGCGCCCCGCTCGATACCGTTCCATTTCCGCGTGGCCCGGACCAGGCGGACCACGTAATCGATCAGGGCGTCGTCCACCGTGAGAGACGCGGTAATGACCTGGAGTGCGGTCATCTGTTCGGGCGTCAGCACCGGTGCGATATTCTTGAGATCGAGCGTATCGCCAACGGCATTTTCAGTGACCGTCCGGACAATCCGCCCTTCGTCCGCGGCCCCGGGGTAGGCAATGTGTACCTTGAAGAGAAACCGGTCGGTCTGGGCCTGGGGCAAGGGATAGGTACCTTCCTGTTCCACGGGATTCTGGGTGGCCATGACGAGAAAGGGGTGGTCCAGGGCAAAAGACTGGCCATCGATGGTCACCTGCTGCTCCTGCATGGCTTCAAGCAGGGCCGCCTGGGTTTTGGCCGGTGCCCGGTTGATTTCATCGGCCAGCAGCAGGTTGCAGAATACCGGTCCCTTGCGGACCACAAACCGGTTTTCATTTTTGTCAAACATGGAATGCCCGCTGATATCCGCCGGCATCAGGTCCGGCGTGAACTGGATCCGGCCGAACCGGCCGCTGATCGCCGCGGCCGCCGCGCGTACCAGGAGCGTTTTGCCAAGCCCCGGCACCCCCTCAATGAGGACATGCCCGCCGGCCAGAAAAGCCGCGGTCACCTGGCGAACCACCGCCGCCTGCCCGATCACCACGTTCATCAGGGTTTTTTCCAGCTTCAGCGCCAGGTCTGCCGCGGCCTGGCGTCGTTTCTCATTTTTGTCATCCGTACGCATCTGTTCTTCCTTTTTGCTTGATTTCAACTGTTTTCGCTTCGATCACCCTGTTCCGGTTTGTCGCCACGAGTTGGCCGGGCCGATCCGGCCCCCGGACGTTACATACTCTTTTACGGTTTTTGCCGCCGGGCCGACCCCGCCTGCCTTAACTGCTGCAGGGTCCGGGCGACCCCGATCAGATCCTGTTCGCTCTTTACCGTTCCGAACAGACCGGCCTTGATTTCATCCCCGGTCAGTCCGCTCAACCGGCCCACTGTTTCCGGATCAATCGCCGATATGCCCTTGCGTGGGGATCGCCGTGACCAATACTGCAGAACCGGTTCCCGGACCCGGGAAAGCAGCCCGGCCGCCTGGTCCAGATCCCAGTTAAACTGCCCCAGACCATCGATGTGGGCGAGGATATGCCGGCGGGTTTTATCCGGTGGATCCCGCGGCGGCCCGATCCGGTATTGATACCGCCAGATAAAAAAGAGGACCAGCCCGGCCAGGGAAAAGAGAAACCGGGGCATCCGGTGGATCAGCATTGTAAAAATACCATCCATGTTATTCGAATACAGCAGCCAGGTGTTGGGATTGTCTTTCACCAGCCAGGCCAGCAGCCAGGCCCGGCCGTTTCCGTCAATCCGGGAATTGCTGAAGATGCTGCTTGCCGCCAGAAAAGTCAGTTTACCTTTACCGATCCGGTACTGGAGAAGATATGCGCCGTCCTGCCCGGGGACGCCGATGCGAAACAAAGGCGCCTTCTCTCCGGATTCCAGGTAGTAGCGATTGGGGAAATCAATATCGACCTGCATCCCGTCGGTGGTAACGGTAACCGCGTCATGGGTATCCTTTTTTTTCACCGGTTTTTCTGCGGACGCATCTGTTGACGCCGTGGATGATTTCGACGGGTGCTGGATATCCGGCGGTTTTGCTTTGGTTGGATCGGCCGGTGCGCCCGCCGGGGTGCCGGTGCCCGTTTCATCATCTCTCTTCGGTTTGGACGGGCAGCCACAGTCCGTGTCTGAATTTTGGTACCGGAGGCGCACGCCGACCGCCTGGGCAATGCCGCCCGCCGCCGTTCCGTCATTATCCTTATCCGGGCTGACTTCTTTGGGTTGCAGGATCAGATGACCGCCCGCCGACATCCAGTCAAAGAGCGCATCCCGTTCGGTGGGTGACAGGGTGCCGGCCTGCCGGTAAATAACAATGGCGTCCCCCGCCGGCGGCAGTGTGATGAGCAGATCGCGGCCCCGATGACTTTCCGCGTGCCGGCCCAGCGACTGGAGAAAACGGGTCGCCGCCAGAAGCGGGTTCCGGTAGGCCGCCGGAGACATACCGGTATGGATCTCGACCGGCTTGCGTTCGTAGCTGCTGAGAAACCAGATCACCGACACTCCCGCCGCCAGCGCGCCACAGAGAAAAATCAGAATGGTGCGTTTTTTATCCGGCCGCATGGGCGTCCCCTTCCCCGTCATACATCTGGTCCCAGCGATCAATCAGGGTGTCGATCCGGTCCCGCCCCGGATGACGATGACCATACGCCGTATTCAGCCAGCAGGCGGTCAGATGGTTAAATAATTCGGTTTCACCGGCCGGCCGGTGGCTGGCAACCAGCTGGCGGCATTCCATTTCCGTGGCAGCGGCCGGTACGGGCAGGCCATGGACATGGAGTATCCGGGACAATGTGGCGCGGTACAATAAAGCCAGTGCCTGGCGCGGCTTTCCGTCTGTCAGCAGCCGCCGGCAGCTGCCCGGAATATCATCGGGAAGGCTTTCCGGGGTCACCGCCAGACCGAAAAGAACCGGGGCCGGCTGCCCGCCCGCTGGCGGTTTCCCGGCCGCATTGGCAAGCCACTTTTGAATATGCGTATAACGATAAATCAGCCAGACACCGCCGCTGCCGGCCAGTATCCATAGCAGTCCTTCACAGACAGTGGCCAGCGGTCCGGTCCATTGTTTAAAAAAGGCAGCCATGGCATCCAGCGCCGACGACAACCCCTTGAGCAGACGGTTGAGCCAGGAATCCGTCTTTTTTTTCCGGATCCGTTCCCAGCGGTAAACGGTTTTTTTCTGTCCAAAATCATTCTGCATCAAGACCTTTTGAAGGGCCTGCCGGCATTGCCGCGGCGGGGGCGTCCCGGCCGCCCGGGCCGGCATCCCTGACCATCCGCACATCAGCGCCCCGATGATGATACCGGCGATCAGATGGATGCGTCCATACCGGCGGGTTTCTGTTGATTCAACCGGCATGATCACCTCGATGGGCTGCGGCCCGGTCCGCCATTTTTTTAAATCCGATTTCAAGGTCCCAGGCTTCGAGGTCCACCCGCCGGGAAATATAGAGCATGAACCCCCCTGTCACGTAAAAAGGCGCAATAATCGACACGGCGGCCAGATAAGCGGCCACGTAAAACAGCGGGAACGCAAACGGCGAGTGATAGTCAACGGCCATGCGCATGCTTTCCGGAACGAGAAACAGGGCCAGCAGAATGATGGACAGGCAGATGACACCCTCAACAGCCAGACAGGCACCGGTCAGCCAGAGGCCGCCGGACTGCTTCTTACCCAGAACCCGGTGCCGTTGCCTGCGCGTTTCCCGGGTGCCCCCTTCGAGAAACCGCACGGGCATCAGAAAGGACCGTTCGGGCAGAAAGCGGTCCCGGGTAATCAGACGGAGCAGATGCGGCCCCAGAATCCAGCGCCATTTTCCAGCGACCGGACGGACGGGAAGCGTTTCACCGAATACCGCCCGGCTCAGCCAGTATAAAAGCAACGGTTCGTGGATCGGTTTGAGCCACCAGATGAGCACCACCGCCAGACGGGGATATTTCAAGGCGATCAGACATCCGATGAGCCCGGTTGGCAGGCCGGTTACCAGCCACAACCGCCAGAGCCGGCCAAACCATTTTACGGCGACCCGGCATCCCAGATCCATGGCTTCCCAGGCGGATCGGGGACGGATGACGAGGGTCACATGGTCAAGATCCATGTTGTCTCCCGGCCAGAACGAAGTAAGCGCTTACCATCAGCCAGTTGAAAGCGGCCACAGCCAGGCGCACCCCCGGAGGAACGGCGGACGGTGACCAGAATGCCTCCACGAAGGCGGCAATGAGCAGCATAAAGGCCGCGCCCATGACGAGTTTCAGCGCCTGCGGGGCCATTGCCTTCAGCGCGCCGCGCCGCGTCTGAATACCGGGCATGATCAGCGCCCGGGCCAGGAGCAGTCCGGCGGTTCCGGAAATAACGATGGCCGTCAGCTCAAAAGCGCCATGTCCGGCCACAAAGGGCCAGAATACCCCGGCATAGGGCGCATGGGATAAATGCCCGGCCACCGCGCCCAGAAACAGGCCGTTGAACAGAAGGGACAGCAGGGTGCCCAGCCCCAGCAGCATGCCGCCGGCAAAGGTCCGGAATCCGATGGAAATATTATTGAGAATATAAAAACCGAACATGCGCACATTGGTCTCCGATGTCCGGTTCATGTCCCGGCCGGGCTTGCGGTTCTGGGGATCGTACATGTATTCGACCCGGCTGACCTGGCCCTCATCCATGATGCCGTAAATCATCACCGGATCATGATAGGTGAGATATCCGGCCACGGCGGCCGGTACAGCAAAGATCAGCAGGGTCAGATAAAAAATCGCCCGGTGCCGCCGCAGGGTACGGGGGAAGTCCGATCCGATAAAGGCAATCGCCTTCTGCACCCATGCCCGGCGGGGTCGATATAACTGCCGGTGCCCCCTGAGTACAAACCGGTGCAGACGCGCCACCAGGGCCGGGCTGTACTGCCGGCTCCGGGCCAGCGCGTAGTGGTTGCAGATCGTTTTATACAGACCCGGAAAATCCGCCGGATTATCGGATTCGGCGTCATGATGACCGTCATTTCCGGCAGACGCTTCAAATCCGGCCAGCATCCGGTTGAATCGCTCCCACAGGGGCGAATATAATGTTTCAAACTGTTCCTGACGCATTATTTATCGGCTCCCGGAAAACCAGTTGGCAAAAGCGAGCAGGGTCTGCTCGGGCGCTTCACCGTCCATGGAAAGAAAAGAGAGCCGGCCGGCCAGTTCCCGCCGCCGCCCGGCGGACAATGAACCGCTCCGCTCGGCAAAATCCATGATCAGGCGCTGCTCGGCAAGGGTAAACGGCCGGGGCGGCCGGCGGGCCGGATACGCCGGAATTTTCCGGCGGCCGTCTTCTGTGTCTGTGTACACCACTACGGTGCCGGCGGCCAGGTCGCCCAGGCGCTGAAATTTCCCGTTCATCACCATGGCCACCAGGCCGGTACCATAAAACAGCGGAAAAAAATCGGCGGTCCGGAGCAGATTGCGCAGCAGCGCGGTGGACCAGTTCAGCGGGGTGCCGTCGGCCTGCATGACCTCCAGCCCCAATGCCATTTTACCTGGTGTGGCCCGTTTGTACATTTCGAAAAGCACCGGATAAAACCACTCCATCAGGAAGATGAAGATCATGACGGCCGCCGTTCCCACTCCGCCAAACAGCGTTGAAACCGAAACCATCAGAACGATGAAATAGGCCACGGCCCGGATGGCCATGTCGATGGCCCAGGCCATACCCCGGGCCACGGGGCCGGCCGGCCGTAAAACCAGGGGAATCCCCTCCGGGGTCTCGTAGTCAAAAAGGGTGTCCAGGCCGGATGAGGCGATGGCGTTCACGAATAAAACAGATCCCGGTAGCCGGTGTAGATCGACAGGCTGACCACCGATATAACCGGTACCATCACCACCATCATCACCAGAGGGAAGATAAACATGGCTGGCAGCGCGCCCTGTACGCTGAAAAAGAGCGGGACCAGAATGGCCATGGCAATGCCGGAGATGATGGTGATGCCCATGAAGAGGAGCATGAGCACCAGCCCGTAAACGGTAAACGGCCAGAAATTTTTCCAGCAGGCCGCAAAACTGAGTTTCATGGCCGGCCAGGCATCGTAACCGTTTATCGCAATCAGCGGGGTCGCAAACCAGGCCGCCATATAGAGCGGTATGGACACCCCCAGACTGACAAGAAATCCGACCACAAGCATTAATATATTTCCACTAGAAAAAGACTCGGGAGAAACCGCGCCCGTAAAGATCGACACCCCGAAAAAGAGAAAAAGAGGCGCCACGCAAACGAGTATTCCCAGGACCATCAGGAGGGCGAACAGCATCAACTGGTTTCGATTGATGGCAAATCCGGCGAACAGATAATTGAGCTGAAAAATGTCACCGTCGTTATGCGCCTGGGCCCCCAGCATCAGCCCGCCGAAAAAAACCGGGAAAAGGAAGTATCCGATAAACGGGCCGATCAGTGGTACCAGATTGGTCAACAATCCCAGAAAATACATCAGGGCAATGGCCCCCATCCAGGCCCAGGGGCGTTCCTTCAGCATACTGTAGGCATCCATCAGCCATTGCCAGCCCTGACCGGCCCGGACTTTCCGGGGCGTACCGAAACGGGTTTTGTCTGCCTCTTCCGCGTCCAGATCCGCCCGTGGTGCGGCATACGGGTTGGCCGATGACGCTCCGGCCGCGCCGATGTTTTCAGCAGATGGCGATACCAGGGGCGGTCCGGCCGGTTTGAGTGGTGTGTCGGACGATTTGGCCGGGGTATCGGGCGGCACCGGGGGCGGGCCAGCGGGACCGGCCGGGGCCTGACTGGCCATTTCGGCGGACGGCGCCGCCGGGGTTGGCACCAGTTCAACGACCAGGCCGGCCTGTTCCAAGTTGCGGCGGATGGTTTCCCCTGTTTTCCGGTCAACGTCTTTTTTCACGATCACCTGTTTTCCGGCGGACACCAGCTGATCGGCCTGATCCGCCGGCAGGCCAAACCGGGCCGTTAATTTTTTTGACGTGTCGCCCGGTTCACACCCTGTCCGCAGATGCCCCAGAAAGACAACCTGATAGGTAGTAGATTCCATTTTTTCATCCTTTTTCAGATTCCGGTTGCTTTTTTCAGGTAAGTATTTCCGTTTCCGTGCCAGACCTTTATTAAAACGTTTCACTGGAAACAGTCAACAATCTATAATCGTAAAAGATACAACAGGCTCTGGTTCAGACGCCGGGTGAAGCTGATGGAGATGTCTCCGTGTCATTGGCAATTTCAATCAGATTGCCATCCGGATCCCTGAAGTAGAAAGAAAGGATGGAATGGCGGGCGCCCGCGCGCGCCACCGGCCCTTCGATGATGGGTACTCCCATATTTTTAACATGCGCCATGGCTTTTTCGAGGGGCGTCTTCGTCATAAAGCATACGTCCTGCGCACCGGGCATCGGCACATTAGCCGCTGGATCAATTTCCCCGCCCTGCGGATGAAGGTTGATTTTCTGCCGGCCGAACACCAGGGAGATACGGCCCCTGGCATCGGTCCTTACGTTCATACCGAGAACAATGCGGTAAAAACGAACGGTTTCTTCAATATTTTTAACCGTCAGGACGATATGGTCGATGTGGGAAATATCCATTGCGCCCCTTTTTCCTCGATAACCGGTTTTCCGCAGTATTCCGGCCCGTGGGGATTTGACTGTTCAACCGGCAGGCGCCTGTTGGGTTCATTGATTCCCGCCGGGCAGAATGATACCAGACAGGCTCAGAAAATGTCCAGATGTACACCCATTTATTTTCATTGACTCGCCATGTGACGCTGATTATACATTTTACCGGGTCATTTGATCTCAGAGCAAACGGTTCCGCATTTTACACATAAAAGGAGAAATTTTCATGCTGCAGCTTTCGACAGTCGATCCCGTTAAAACTAAACTGGCCCTGCTCGTCATTCCGGTCGCCGAAGACAACCCCCTCGGCGGAGACCGGACCCTGACCGCCCTGATCCGGAAAGTCAAAGCGCTTAAAGAATTCAAAGGCGCCAGAGATGACTCCCTCATGCTTTACGAATCGCCGAAAATCAAGGCGGACCGCGTGCTCTTTCTTGGATTGGGGAAAAGCGGGGAAATCAACGCCGAGCGATTGCGCAGCATGGCCGGCGAGGCTGTGAAAAAAGCGATCGCCTCAGGCCTTGCCGACATCGCGTTTTTCATCCCGCCGGCCAGACATCTGCCTCTGGACAAAACACAGGTTCTGACAGCCATTGCCGAAGGGGCCCGTCTGGCCAATCATCGGTTTGACAGATACAAGAAACCGACGCATCCGCCTTTAAAACGGATCAAGATGCTTGTCAGCGCCCCGGCCAAGGCCGGTGACCGCGCTCTGCTGGCCAGAATCGACACGGTCTGCGAAGGGACCCTGACGGCCCGGGACTGGATCAACACGACGGCCAATGATAAACCACCGGCGGTTTTTGCCCGCGAAATTAAACGGATCGCGCTGAAAACCGGTCTGAAGGTCGATGTCTACGATGAGCG
This sequence comes from uncultured Desulfobacterales bacterium, assembly GCA_964577615.1. Taxonomy (GTDB): domain Bacteria; phylum Desulfobacterota; class Desulfobacteria; order Desulfobacterales; family QNYZ01; genus QNYZ01. Next base: position 42,385 of record CAZNZW010000004.1, read on the forward strand.
CTGGCTGAAAAAAACCGGGCTGAACGCGCTGCTGGCCGTGGCACAGGGAAGTGAAAACCGGCCCCGGCTGATGGTCCTGCGGCATCGTCCCGGGAAAGGTAAAAAACCGGTTGCCCTGATCGGCAAGGGGGTGACCTTTGACTCCGGCGGTATCAATCTCAAGCCTTCCGGATCCATCGAAACCATGAAATGCGATATGTCCGGTGCCGCGGCCGTTGCTGCCACGCTCATCACCGCCGCCCGGCTGAACCTGGCAACTCCCCTGGTTGGCGTGATTCCAATGGTCGAGAACATGCCGTCGGGCAATGCCATCCGACCCGGCGATATCGTCAAATCGTGGCTGGGAAAAACCATTGAGATCGGCAACACCGATGCCGAGGGCCGGTTGATCCTGATCGACGCCATGGCCTGGGCCATCAAAAAGTTTTCACCGGCGGTCACCATCGACATGGCAACGCTTACCGGCGCCTGTGTCGTCGCGCTGGGGGAAAACATCGCCGGCACCTTCTCACCCGATGATGCGCTGGCCGATGCGCTGGTGCAGGCTGGCAGAGACGTTCATGAACGCTGCTGGCGGATGCCGCTCCCGGATGATTATAAAGAGCTGCTCAAAAGTGATTTTGCCGATCTGAATAATATCAGCGCGACGCGATGGGGCGGCGCCATTACCGCGGCGCTGTTCCTGTCCGAATTCGTCAAGGATACCCGCTGGGCGCATATCGATATCGCCGGCCCGGCTTTTTTAAAAAAAGGCGCCGCTTACGGGGAAGCCGGGGCCACCGGATTTGGTGTCCGGCTGATTTGCCGGTTTCTGGAATCGTTTAAAGGTGTTTGATAAAGGTATCTGCCCCCCCGTTTCCCGCCACAAAGAAATCCGGCCGGATGGGTCCGCAATCCGGGCGCCCGTCCGGCCGAATCTGCCGATTTCACGCCCCTGCTGGTTTCCAACGCCCGCCTATTTAAACCGGATATCCAGCTGATAAATATTGTCTTCCATGATAAACTGCTGCTCGACGATATAATCGTGTTCGGGAATCAGATCGACCACAACGCGTATCTTCGGCTTTTTTCCCGCATGTATCCCCAGGCGGATGGCCCGGACAATCCCCGTTCCATATTCGACCTTTTTTTTCATCCCCGGAGACAGGTGCAGCCCGAAAAAATCGCTGACCACCCGGGGACGCTCGCCTTCCAGCACCATGGTGTGGGGAAGATGATAATTATTTAACACGATCTTGACAGTTTGCCGGTCGGCCACAGGGGTTTCAACAAGGATGGCCCGGATGAGGTTGTCGTCCGCCGCCGGCTGTGCAGGCGCATCCATCGAGAATAACATGCCATGAGCCCATCCTGTCCGGCCATCCTCGGTGTTGATCTGGTACCATCCGTCACGGGAGGCACTCACGGAAACTTTGTCGCCCTGTTTCAGATAAAAGAGGGTTCTGGCATCTGTGGACGGGGATTGGCGGACCCGCCCCACCGGGATTTTGACGTATAGCGTCTCCGGGCCTGAAACCAGATCCGACTTTGGGTCGGATTTGCGATCCATTGTTTTGCTGAGGGCCGGATCCGGATTCGGCTTCTCTTTCCCGGCAAGCAGCTCTCCATCCTTTTCCACCGCCGCTGACGCCAGCGGACGATCCGCTGCCGCCTCCGGCAGAGGATCGTCGCTGGTTACCGTTTTGTCTGGTTTTTCACCGGCCAGGGCCGCAGAGGCGTCCTCCCCCCCGGTATCCGGGGCCGCCGGCGTCTTTTCCGCGTCAGTATCCGTGCCCCCTTCGGACGCCGTTTTCTCTTCAACAGGCTGCGGCAAGTCCGCTGACACCTCTTTATTTCCCGGCAACGCCGGATGCGGCGGTGTCACTTTGTAACGTGCCGGGGGCGCAACAGCCACCGCCGCCCCCCCCAACCCGGACTGCGCCTCCTTATCGTTGGCAAAAATATTGTATAAGATATAGCCAGCGCCAACAGCCACCATAAGCAGAACAATGGCCGCTCCCCAAAAACCCGGTTTATTTTTTTTATTTGTCATATCTGTCTCTTCTCAGGAACGAATGCATACTTTTTTTCTACCAAAAATGAAGTAAAAGAACAAGAGCATACGCTGGTTATGGTATCCACACGAACACAATATCCCCGCTGTTTTCATTCTTGCATAAATATCGCATATGGAAAATTACCTTTTTTTGTGATATCAAGGAGTTTAACGATTGTCGATTCCGTTGACCGGCGCCCACATTTTCACATAAGACCGCCACCTCAAAAGGAGACTTCCATGGAAAAGGAAATCAGGTATGCGGATAAACCGTGGCTGGACAATTACGGAGAGGGAACCTCTGCTGAAATAGCATTCGAAGAAACGTGTCTACCGGCGTTTCTGGATGCATCCGCCCGCAGCTTCCCCAGCAGCACCGCCCTGATTTTTCAAGGGTATAAGATGGATTATCAGCATCTCAATCAGGCGGTAAATACGTTTGCCGCCCGTTTGACGCAATTCGGGATCCAAAAGGGGGACAGCGTCGCCATCCACCTGCCCAATCTCATCCCCTGTGTTATTGCTTATTACGCCATCCTCCGAATCGGCGCGATAGCCGTGATGAACAATCCTCTTTACGCGGATCGGGAGCTGGCCCACCAGTTCAATGATTCAGAGGCAAAACTGCTTATTACCCTTGATCTTCTGGGAAACCGGATGATTGATTTAAGGCCCAGGACAAAAATCAAACAGATCATCATTGCATCCATCGGCGATTACCTGCCCTTCCCAAAAAATTTACTGTTTCCCCTGATCGGCAAAAAAAAGGGACTGGCGGCCGATGTCAAGCCGGCATCGGATGTTTACAAATGGAAAACACTGATGGCCGGTGCGCCGGAAGCGGCGGCGGATGTCGAAATCGCCTTCAATGACACCGCCATGTATCAGTATACGGGTGGCACGACCGGTGTTTCCAAAGGCGTGATCCTGACGCATGCCAACCTGAGCAGCAATGTCCAGCAGGTGCGATCCTGGTTTCCAAAGTTTAAACGAGGGGAAGAAATCATGCTGGGCGCCCTGCCCTTTTTCCATGTCTTCGGTTTGACCACGGCCATGAATTTTGCCGTATATATGGGCTGGGGCAATATTCTCGTTCCCAAACCCCAGCCCGCGCCCCTGCTGGACGCCATTGAAAAATTCAAACCGACTTTTGCCCCTCTGGTTCCCACCATGTATATCGGCATGCTCAATCATCCCAAAATCAAACAGACGGATCTCACTTCGATCAAGGGATGTTTTTCAGGAAGCGCGCCCCTGCCCGTTGACGTGATTCGCGAGTTTGAGGAAAAGACCGGCGCCCGCATTGTCGAAGGATACGGTTTGACCGAATCATCACCGGTCACGCATACGAATCCCTTTTCCGGGGGGAAACGTAAAGTGGGGAGTATCGGCCTGCCCCTTTCAGATACGGTCTGCCGTATTGTTGACCTTGAAACCGGTGAGACAGACATGCCAGTCGGTGAATCCGGGGAGCTGATTATCCAAGGCCCCCAGGTGATGCAGGGGTATCTCAACCAACCCGGCGAAACAGAAAAAACCCTTACGGATGGCTGGCTGCATACCGGCGATATTGCCCGGATGGATGAAGAAGGGTATTTTTATATTGTTGACCGGAAAAAAGACATGATTATCTGCGGGGGCTACAATGTCTATCCCCGGGATATCGAAGAAGTCCTTTTTGAACACCCCTTAATCGTCGAAGCGGCGGCCATCGGTGTTCCCCATCCCACCCGTGGCGAACAGGTCAAAGCTTTCATCGTTCTCAAAGAGGGCGAAACAGCGACCGAAGCGGAAATCATTGCATACTGCAGGGAAAAACTGGCCACCTACAAACTGCCGACCCAGATCGAATTCAGAGACGCCCTGCCGAAAACCAACGTTGGCAAGATTCTCAAAAAAGATCTGAGACAGGAAAAAGAGGAACTGGCATAATGGTCGACTTCAACTTCACGGACATGTTCCCCCTCGCGGCAGACACCACCACCTACCGCCGCCTGGAAACCGATACAATATCCACGGCCACTTTTAACGGCGAACCGATTGTCAAGGTTGACCCCGGCGGATTGACACTTCTGGCCGAAACCGCTTTCCGGGACGTTTCTCATCTGCTGCGCACCGCGCACCTTGAATCACTGGCCAGAATCATAAAGGCCGCCGATGCGTCGGACAACGATCGCTATGTGGCGCTGGAAATGATTAAAAACGCGGTAATCGCCGCGGAAATGGAATTTCCCATGTGCCAGGACACGGGAACAGCCATCATCATCGGCAAAAAGGGGCAACGCGTATGGAGTGGGGACACCGATGCCAAGGCACTGTCCCGCGGTGTTTTCAATGCCTATACCGGGAACAACCTGCGTTATTCCCAGAATGCCCCGCTGACGATGTATGAAGAAAAAAATACCGGATGTAACCTGCCCGCCCAGATCGACCTGTATGCCACGGCCGGGGATGCCTATACTTTCCTGTTCATTGCCAAGGGCGGCGGGTCGGCCAACAAAACCTATCTCTACCAGGAAACCCGGGCCGTCCTGACCCCCGACAGTCTTGTTGATTTCATGCGCGCCAAAATGAAAACCCTGGGAACGGCCGCCTGTCCCCCGTACCATCTGGCCTTTGTCATCGGCGGCACATCGGCGGAAATGACCCTGAAAACAGTCAAACTGGCCTCGACCGGATACCTCGACGGGCTGCCGACTTCAGGCAGTGCCACCGGCCATGCCTTCCGGGATACAGCGCTGGAAAAGACCGTGCTGGCGCTTTCCCGGGACCTCGGGATCGGCGCCCAGTTCGGCGGCAGATATTTCTGCCACGACGTTCGGGTGATCCGGCTTCCCCGCCACGGCGCCTCCTGCCCCATCGGCATCGGGGTCAGCTGCAGCGCGGACCGGAACATCAAAGCCCGGATCACGGCGGACGGCATGTTCCTGGAACAGCTCGATACCGATCCGGCCCGGTTTCTGCCGGCACCCGCGTCGGCCGACGAAAAAGCCGTGGCCATCGATCTGAACCAGCCCATGGGCAAGATCCGGGAAACGCTCACCCGGTATCCGGTGGCCACCCGGTTGTCCCTCAGCGGCCAGATCGTTGTTGCGCGCGATATCGCCCACGCCAGGCTCAAAGAACAGCTCGATCAGGGCGGTGATCTGCCCGATTATCTGAAAAAACATATTATCTACTATGCCGGGCCGGCCAAAACGCCGCCCGGATACGCATCCGGATCATTCGGTCCCACAACGGCCGGACGCATGGATCCGTATGTGCCCCTTTTCCAGAAAAAAGGCGGCTCGCTTGTGATGCTGGCCAAGGGCAACCGGTCCAGGATAGTAACGGATGCCTGCAGGGAAAACGGGGGATTTTATCTGGGATCAATCGGCGGGCCTGCCGCCCGCCTGGGAAAGGATTGTATCACTAAAGTTGAGACACTGGCTTACCCTGAGCTGGGAATGGAAGCGATCTTCCTGATTACCGTCAAGGATTTTCCAGCATTTGTCATCGTGGACGACAAAGGTAACGATTTTTTTGAAAATTTGATGTAACGGGCGCTGACTGACCCGGAGCAGGCGCCAACCCGGGCCAGTCAATCAACGCGTATTTACCCATGCCCGCAGTCCCGGGCAACGGCATGCTTCAGAAAAACAGGCCGACTAGACGCCATTAAAAAACCATGTATCGGTCAACCTCGTGGATCATTTCCGCGTGCCTCGCCTGGGTGGCAAAATCCTTGAACCCGACGCCCGGCACTTCGTCCTCGCGGCCATGAAAGCCATAGGCCCGGAAGCTGACGTCACACACGGACAGCCTGGCCTTTCCCACCAGCCGTTTGAACGCCGGCTCCAGGGTTAAATAAACGCCTTTCCCGGAAAAAAATATACGCACGTCCTTGCCCTTTGCGTGGGCCGCTTCAGTCAGATTGACCAGTTCATCGAGATGTTTATTTGAGCTTACCAGAATGCCAAGTGTATCAGCCATTTTTATCCCCTTCTTTAAAACAGATACCCGCGTGTCATTTTTTAAAATAACAGGTCCGGGTTTTTACGCTCAGCCCCGTCTACCACCAGCTGACAACCTTATCATGTGAAAAGATATCGTCGACCAGTTGAGACCAGTCTACATTGTCTTTGTATAATGCGACCGAAGCGGCTTCTTCACCACTGGATACGGATTCGCTTAACTGCGTAACGACCGCATCCGGCTCACTGCGAAATATATTCAGTACCTTCATTGTTATTCTCCTAAAACGGAATAATCGTATCCGCTGATTTAATCTTTTCGCCGACTTCCGCCATCGTTACCGGCTGGAATCCATGTTTTTCGACATTGGCCGGGACATTTGAAAAGCGTTCCCCTTCCATTTCGTCCAGAAAGCCCATGTTGTCGCTGTAGGCTTCATCCATATTGGCGATCTCATGATCGAGTACGAACATCTGCACTTCGGTCATTTCAAGCAGCAATCCCAGGCTGGTTCGCAGGCCTTCGTATTGCTTTTCGACATCCTTGATCAGCACAGCTACCTTTTTCATGGCCATCTACCCTTTCTGAATAAAGTATCGCGTGTATCCATCCGAGACATCGATCATGCCGAGAAACGTGTTGCCCCCTTTGTTGCCAAAGTCGGGGATATCGTTTTTTGACCCCGGGTCCGTCCCCTGGATTTCCAGAATCTGTCCTGCGGACAGGCCCTTCAGGGTTTTTTTGGTTTTCAGCATCGGCATGGGACAGGTCAGTCCCTTGGCATCCAGTACCTGATCCGGTTTAATATCTGCAACATCCATTTTTTTTCTCCTTTTCCAATGTGAGTTAAAAAATAACAAATTTTTCGGACGATTCGTTCCAGAGGGCCACAAACACCCAGAACAATAAAAAAATCAAAAATACCGGAATGGTCACATACCAGGAAATCAGGTCCGGGATAAACACGCCGTTACCCAGTTTGTCAAAGATACCGATCTTTTTGAAAAGCGTCGCGGCAATGGAATTGGTCAGGGCAAAGGTGACCAGCGTCACCAGCAACTTGGTATGGCCTTCACCCACCCGCCAGAGTGTACTGCTGGCACACCCGCCGGCAAGAAGCATGCCGATACCGAAAATCATGCCGCCCAGCAGGCTGCCGACCCAGAAATTATGATAAACGCCGGTCATGGGATCCTGGATAAAGCTCCATTTGATCACCGCCGCGCCCAGTCCGTACACCATCAGGCTCAGGGCCACGGCCTTGACCGTTTCGGCCTCGCCGGTCATCAGCGGGCATCGAAATGCGCGGACAAAACAGAACCGCGCCCGGTGCATGACAAATCCGATCAGAAAACCGAAAAACAGCAGACCGCCATTAACAGTGGCCTCCAGGGCCGCGTACAGATAAAAAACCGCCACAACAATCAGCATGAGGGTCCCACCGGCAACAGGCTGCACACGATTCCAGTCGATCCCTTCGGTTTTCGGCTTTGTCGCCAGGGTAAACCAGCCCTGCGGCAGATGCTCCATTTCCCAGAGAAGATACCGCAGGCCGAGATAGGCACCGGCGCCCAGGCCAAACATCATGGCGATGCCCCCCAGGTCAAAAACAGCCAACGCAGTATAAAACCCGCCGACATTACAGCCAGCGGCCAGAACCGCTCCGGTTCCCATCAGCACGCCGCCGGCAAGGGCTTTGACGTATTCAAACGCCGGCGCCCGCCGTACCTTGAACTGGCGGCTCATCAAAGCCGAAACAAGGGCACCGACAAACAACCCGAAATTGGACAGCGACATGGGCGACATCCAGGGCGGAAACGGGGGATGGGTCTTGTAAATTCCCAGAATATAGAGGATCCAGTTTCCCCAGTTCCGGTACCCGCCGGCAATGCCCCAGGGGCTGCCGCCCCAGAGGTAAATCTGCAGGGCCAGAACAGCAATAAACAGCCCGGCCAGCCAGACCGGCCAGTCCTTTTCAAACAGAACCGAATACCCTTTCCGGCTTTCCGATTTGATCGTACCGATAAAATTGTCACTTTCCACGGCGATGTTCTCCCGGCTGACACTCTGCGGGTGATTATTCCGGTAAATCGTTCAGCACCCGCCAGTTGCTCTTTTCTGATAAAAGCCGGCATCCATTAATAATGCAAATGCCGGCGTCAATTCCAGTATTCAAGAAATTCAACCGACACCACAGGCGCCGGTTGAATTTCGTCTCTGTGTTTTCTCAATCCGGGTTTAAAACCGCATTGTTATAGACAGGTAGGCCGTCCAGACATCATCCACCACGGCATTTAAAGCATCAAGACCCGTGGCGTCTTTGATTTTGACCGGTTTGCCCAGCGGATTACCGCTGCCCGTATACTCGTAATCGTAATACTGCCCGCCAAGCTTGACAAAGAAATGCTGTCCAAAAATCGGCTGGATGTAATACGCTTCGTAAACGCTGCCCCGAACGGCCAGCTTGCTGCCCACCAGGGAGTCTTCGGCGCCGGTAAAGTTAAACCAGTACTTCGATCCCCAGTTGTATTCAAGACCCAGACGCCCGTCTTTCGGCATGGGAAAGAGCACGCCGGCATATACATTGTATCCGTCATGGCTCTTAAGCTCGCCGTTGGAGCTGAGCAGCCCCTGGCCCATCATTTCATAGAAAGGATTGCGGGAAATTCGATCCGGACTCGTATGGGTCCACGATCCGGCAAAGAAGAAATCGATATCGGCAAACATTTCCGAGAAATTGGTCCGTAATAAAAAGGTGGCCGCGTCCCAGTCGCCCAGATTGGTCGAAGGTTCCATGCGGGTGATAAAACCGCCGTTATTAGGTGTGAAGTAGTATTCGTTTTTCCCGTCTCCATTGGTATCCTGGCGGGAAATGATAAACGGCATGACCGTCAGGCCGGTAAACCCATCGGTAATATCCCAGGCATGGGCATAATTCAAAACCGCGCTGGTCATATCGTTATCGAACAGGGTGGCAATGAAACCTGCCAGATGGACATCATCCACCTGCGGGCGGGTTTCGTTGAGCGAAAAGGTGTTGCCCCAGTCGCCTTCAAATCCGACGCCGTAACAGAGTTTAAAAGCCGCTCCCGGGATCCCGGTGGCATCTTCCAGCCCGAAATTCAGGGACGCGCCGTCAAACTGCCAGTTGATAATCGTTCTCAGTGGAGATCCGCCCTCCAGGCTGTAGTTGCCGTATTCCGCCGGCGGGCCTTCAGTCGCCGGGCGACGCCCCAGTGAGAAATTGATCGGCACGGGCCCGACCGTCTTTTTATAGTTAAAATAGGCCCGTTCCAGACGGAGAACATCCCCATGAGGCAGGCTGCTCGTGTTCCCGTCAAACGTGACGTCCCCCAGGCTGCCCTGGTTGAATTTTACGCCGGTACTGTCTCCAAATACTTTATAGGCGGACAGCCGTCCGGCAAAATTCAGGCTCGAGTTGAATTTTGCCTTCATACCGAGCCGAAACCGGTTCGTAAAAATGACATCATTATCGGCATCATGTTTTTCGGCCGGAGGCACCATGCCGGCATAATTCATCAAGCCCATCATGCCCTGAATCTGCCCCAGCGTCGCGCCGTTAAAGCCGCCACTCATCTGGCCCATCATCTGCTGTACCTGGGCCGGGCTCATCATCTGCATGAGTCCCTGAAAATCGGCCGCGCCCATGCCGGCCACCTGGGGATTCACATTGGTGAAAAAGCTGTTGATCATCTGGCCGGGCGCCATCCGGGTATCGCTGTAATGCAGAGAATCGGCTTTGGTTCTCAATTCCACACCAAAAGAGACTTTGTCGGTCGCCGTGTGGATTTCGGCCTTATTCAGCCGCTCATCCATTTCTTTGATTCGTTTGGTCTTTTTAGCGTCTGTCGTCTGTAGTTTTTCCAGTTTATCCTGCACCTGTTTCACCTGGTCGGATAAAACTTTCAACTGATCCTTCAGCGCCTGAATATCATCAGACGCCCAAGCACCGGGTGCCGCCATCAACATCAATAGCAAAAAGATTCCACACCGCCCCAATAAGCGCATTCCCCCATACTTGCCGTTTTTCCTCATCATCTCCTCCTGTAGATATGGATCCAATTAAAAAACCGGGCCGTAGTGCCTACCGCCCACTTCAACAAATACCTGCATTTCCGGTTTTTCCATATGCGCAGTAAAAAAAATCCAAAAATACCGACCGGACCCAATCACTGGCATGTAAAACCAGACTGTCCCTTATCAAAAGATTGAAATTTCTTCAATCACCGTCGGTTATTTTCATATTATGAACATTTTCCCTGCCTGCCGGCGGCTGAAAACAAAACACCCGCCGCATCACACCATCAATTCCTTAACCGCCAGCATCGACGATCGCAACAGGTGCAGATCTTCAAGGACCGTCTTTCTCTGGTCAGATGTGAATTGCCGCAGGGTTTCCCGGTGAACATAATTCAAAAATTCCCGGATGGTGTCCATCCGTTTTTGCCCTTCGGGGGTTAAACTGAGAAGCGTTATGCGTGAATCTTCCGGATCTTTCACACGTTTAAGAAATTTTTTTTCAACCAGTCCATCAACAATTTTTGTCACCCGGCTTTTAACGACATTGAGCTTGTAGGCAATTCTTTTACTCGTCAGATACCGACTCTTCCCAAACAGGAGCAGGCAGCGTATTTCAGCATCGGGCAGCTGAAACTTTTCGCTCTGGTACTGTGCCCGTTCCTGACAGCATCGGAACAGGTCGGATATCAACGATTCAAACTGCGTCAGCTGATAATCGGGTATGTCCGCCTCATTTGTACGGGAATTATCTTTCATAGCGTGAATTATATTGAATTCCGGTGGGATGTCAATACTTCTTTTCACTCTCCGGACAGGCCGGGGTCGGGATCCACTCAACAGTTGAAGGATTGATAAAAAAGCGGCACAATGGTATGAACAACAATCCATCCCGCATCAACGCGGCATCCCGCCGAAAGACATTTTGAGTGCCAGCGGGCATGCGGATCTGGTCATTCAATGCGGCCGCTGTTGAATTCAGCCGGATAACATAAAAGGAAACACATGGATCGAATATACAAAACGCCGGGCGTGCTTATTATAAAAATAATCGCGGTTTTTCTTATCGGATGCGCACCCATGCCGGCGCACCGGGCCGCCCCTCCGCCTCAGGCAGAAGCAGCGGGCCAATTTCATACACTGGTGGATGTGGCATTTGTCCGGCCATACATCCGCATGCCCCGCCCCCGGGGAGTCGCCATTATTGATTCCCGGCCTTATCTGTCCGGGTTTATTGCCGGACACATCCCCACGGCCGTCAGCATCCCCGCCGCACAATTCGATCAGTTTACCCATCGGCTGCCAGCGGATAAAAACAGTCTGCTGATTTTCTATTGCGATAACACCACCTGCCGGCAAAGTCACGCGTCCGCCAGGAAAGCGGAACAGCTCGGGTACCATAATGTCAAGGTTCTGGCCGGCGGATATTCAGCGTATATCCGCTCGCCAGGCGCTTATGCCGGTATTTCCGCGCCGTACCTGATCCAATTGCTCTCATCCGGTCGCTTAATGCTCGTCGATGCCCGGCCCAGGCGGGCCAAATACGACAAGGGCTATATCCCCACCGCCATCAGCATGCCCGTCACCGAGTTTGATCAGCTCAAAGGCAAACTGCCGGCCGACAGGACCTTCCCGCTCGTTTTTTATTGTTGCGGATTGACATGAAAGCTGAGTCATCAAGCCGCCCGGCGGGCGGTTGCAATGGGATATACCAACGTCAAAGTCTTTGAGGCCGGCTATCCCGGCTACCAGAAATACATTGCCGCCCATGGCGATGATGCTGTACTCGAAGCGGGAAAAGAAGAGGGAGCCGTCGATATCGCGGCCTTTAAAAAGGCCCTGTCAGATCATCCGGCCAGCATGATGATTATCGATGTCCGCGACCCGGACGAATTTGCCGATGGACATTTCAAGACAGCCGTCAATCTCCCCCTGGGTACTTTTGATGAAAAAATCCCCGCCCTGCCTGCGGATAAACCCATTGTCCTTGTCTGCGCCACAGGCGGTCGGGCCGGAGAGGCTTTCTATATGATCCAGGACCTGCGGCCGGCGCTGAAAAATGTCTATTTCCTCGATGCCGAATGCACCTACCACAAAGACGGGTCATACCAGTTGAAACCACCCGAGTAGTTGATTAGTCTTCGCAGGCCGGGACGCCTTACCGGCCGTCACCAGTCGCTTGAATGCTCAACCGGATCGCCTGACCGGGCCGCCCGGCTTCCAGCAGCGCCGCGAGGGTCACTTTCTTACCGTCCAGCATCAGCGAACTTTCCGATCCGGTCAAAACCGGCGCGGCAAGATTTAGAAATACCCGCACGGCCGAGACGTCCACATCGACCCCTTTTTCCAGAAAAGCCGGCCCGAGTTCCCGGGCCACAACGTTAAAAAGCCGGATCGTCACCGTTCCCAGTGTGGATTCGGCTGGTGAATCGCCGCTTCCGGTACCCGTTGCCTGACAGGAAATACGTTGTCTCAGCTTGGCATAAAAGCCGCCCTTGCGCATGGTGGCCCCCACCAGGCCGGGCATGGCGGCGGACAGGGCCACAATGTCACCATCAGAAACCACCGTTTTTTCAACATCATCCACCGGGCTGCTGTTTAAAAACAAGGTCTGTACCCGGTTTTTCAGATAATCCGCATCGATCCCGAGTTGACCGCACAACAGACGGGAAAGAGATCCACCCACCCGGGCCTGTACTGAAAATCCTTTGGACAGCAGCGCCTGCAGTCCGGGCAAAACTGTTTCCCGCGAGCGGATGTAAATTCCAGATTCTTTTGTATCCATGTTTGATAAAGTCATGCAGCCTCCTTATGCCAGGAACATTGAAAATGCCGATTGTCGATCACAAATCGTACAGGGTATCATCCCGCCGGGGGGGAAGTCTGCGCCGGGCCGTCTTACTTTTCCGATCCGGCAGCAGAAACGGATCTTCCGTTTCAAGCAGATCCCCCATCTGCGCTTCGATTTCATCCGGATCCTGACCGTCTTTCATCCGTTGAAGCGCTTCCTGCATCCCCGGGCCCAGTTCCATGCCGGTGATATCGGTCAGTTTTTCCATCAGTTTTGCGGCCTGGCGGGGATCGTCTTCGTTGATCTGTCCCGCCTCGGTGGCCAGCATCTGCATGGCTTTTTCCATCTTGCGCTCGTCAATGGGAAAATCGTCCACGGCATCTTCTTCCTGTTTACGGCCGCCGATGGCAAAAAGGGAGATTTCACGTGTCAGGGACCGGGTTTTACATTGGGGGCACTTGGGGCGTTTGGTCGTGTTGATGGTCTTTGAGAAAAAATTGAATATCGTATGGCATGCATCACAATAAAATTCGTAAATCGGCATGGCGCTTTCCTCTCTGATCGCGGTTTTTTCATCAGGGGATCTGATGGGTTCACATCAGATCCCTTGCGACTTAATTTACCACGAATTCATCAAAGAAAAAAGACGGTATGCACCGATCAAAAAGGCCGCCGCTTCGCTGTCTAAAAAGGAAACACCACGCCCATTGCGGCAATGTCGTCTTTCACCTTTCGATACATGTCATAATGCTCCTGGCTGGGAAGCGCTTTGGCAACATCATAGCATTCAGGGTATTCCTTGCCCATGGACGCGGTCGCCGCCTGATCTTCGTATTTGGCCAGCAGTTTCAGGGCAATCTCATTGGCTGCCTCGCGGGTCATCCCCATCTGGGCCACGGCATGGCCGACCTCGACCCCCAGGCGGGCTTCCATGGGCGTGGCACGGTTCCGGTATTTATTGCGGGTGGAGGCCATCTCCCATAAATGCCAGCCACTGACCGTACTGACCAGGGCATGGCAGGCCGTTTCATAAAAAAGCATCTCGGTCATGGGGCCGGCATTGGCAAAACCGTTACTGGTGTACAGCAGCTTGCTGTTACGCGCCATGGCCTGACCGGCCATGGCAATGGGCCACAGCAATTCCCGGGTGGTATTGGATCCATAATTGAGATGAAAGGGAAAATGCTGATTGAACATGGCCCCGTGAATCAGAAGCCCCTTGAGACTGTAAGCCACCAGAGTAACGGCCACGCCTTCGGAGCCGCCGCACCAGCCGCCGTAAATGGGGCCGGTCAGATTGCCGGTGTAACAGCCATATTGGGCATAATGAACCGAGCGGTTGAGAAGGGTGTCGGCGGTTTTAAATTCGGTTAACGATCCCACCAGGCGGGCGTCGGTGGTGCGGACGCCCCATTCGTCGTTGGAAACTGCAATCTGGCCGGCATCATGCTCGGCCGTCCCCACAGCCACAAAAAAGGTGCCCGGGCGACCCAGTTGCCGGGCAGCGGCCCGCATATTGTAAATATGCTGGATGCAGCCGTTGATTTCAGTCGGCCCGCCCGACTCGATCAACTGCCCGATGGCATCTTCCAGAATCGGGGCGCAGAAGCCGTCGAGCAACGGCTCTTTCAGGTAGGCGGCGCACATGGAATGATGCAGATGTTCGTCAACGGTAATGTCCGGGCTGTAAATACAGAAAGGCGGCTCGGTATCCTCCACCTGCCGATGTTTCCACAGCCTGGCATCTTTGCCTTCACCCACCCAGTACCGGTCTTTGGCAACATACAGCGCCTCTTTGATCTCCGCGTCGGTCACCTGAATGATGCGGTGAGAATCGATATTATAGACGCCGACTTCCCGGAAAAGGTCCCAGCCCGCCTGCCAGATGCGATCCGCCATGGCATCGTCGGCGGGCAGCGGCGTTTCCGGATCGTATTTTATCTCGTATTTTTTGATAATTTTCTTGAGCGTCGGGGTAAACAATCTGGGCAGAAAATCGTCTTCGTCAATGTGGGGGCCGGTCTTGGACCGGTCCATCATTTCCCAGATGCGATAGGCTGTGGTCATGGTGATTCCTCCCGTCGGTTATCAGTCTCCCGCATACAGACCATCCTCAGGTCATCTTTGAATAAATCAATACCTGAATACCGTCATTGAAATTTGGCTGGTTCCGTTATCCCCAGTTCTATTTATCCAACAGGTCCGCCATTTTGGTCGCCGCGCAATTGGCATCTTCGCAATAAAGATCGGCCCCGATCATATCCGCCCACATCTGGGAAGTCGGCGCCCCCCCGATGACGACCTTGTACTTGTCCCTCAGGCCCTTATCCTTTAAAAACTCGATAATCTCTTTCTGGCGCGGTATCGTGGTGGTCATCAAGGACGATGCGCCGATAAAATCCGCCCCCATCTCCTCGGCCGCCTTGATAAAATCCAGGGAGTCCACATCGTAGCCGAGATCTTTGACCTCGAATCCATTGGTTTCCAGCATCAGCTTGACAATATTTTTTCCGATTTCATGCAGATCGCCCTTTACCACACCGATAACCACCTTGCCCCTGGAAAAATCCCCTTTCGTGTCTTTCAGCTCGGGCTTGACGATATCCACCACAGCGGTCAGGGCTTCCCCGGCCATCATGACTTCGGGCAAAAAAATTTCCAGGTCGGCAAACAGGTTGCCCACCCGCTCCATGGTTTTGGTCAGGCTGTCCAGGATTTCCAGCGGATCGGCCCCCTGGTCCAGAAGCGCCCGGGCGGCGGATTCACTGGCTTCTGTTTCACCGGTTTCAACCAGTTTATTCAATTCTTCCAATGACATGGACATCCTCCTTGAAAAAAAGGCAACAATGCGTCATCTTATCGATTCCTGACGCGGCCATCCCGGCCACGATTCATGATCATTTTTAATATATTAATAATATTTTTGTCAATCCATTACTGATATTTATATTGACATTTTAGATGGATCGGTTAATAGGTTAAACCCATGAATAAAGAAGAGGCCTACGAAAATCTGCGCATGCGCATTATTACCAATGATGTCGCGCCCGGAGAAATCCTCAACGAGAAGGATCTCATGGCCCGGCTCGGTATCGGCCGGTCCCCGTTGCGGGAAGTCCTTTTCCGGCTGCAGGAGGAGAACCTGATCAATCCCCTGCCCCGGCTGGGCTATATGGTGACTCCCCTGGATATCTCGGATGTGCGCGAACTGGTGGAGCTGCGCCGGGAGCTGGAGGGGTTTGCCGGATATCTGGCGGCCCAGCGCATCACCGACAGTCAACTCGAAGACCTGCGCGCCCTCATCCACCAGGCCGAAACAGACGCTCCTCAAAAGCATGAATTCACCAGCATTTCGGAATATTACGACACCCGGTTTCATGATCTGCTTTACCAGGCCGCCCACAACCGGAAACTGGCTAAAACCTTACGGGGGCTGCATATCGACATGCTCCGGATCTGGTTTCATGTGGGACTCGATGCCATTGGATTTTCACCCGAGGTTCAAAATTTTCACACTGTTCTGGCCGCCCTGGAACAAAAAGATGCCGAAAAGACCCGAAAGGCCATGGAAGCCCACGTGGATTTTTACGCGGCCCAGGTCAAGGATAAATTTCTATAAGAGGAACGTTTCATGAGTGATGAACCGGCGTCCCGCTGTATCCCCCACCACTACCGCCTGCTGACTGACGCGCAGATCAAACGCCTTCATACCGCCACACTTGACATCCTGGAAACGGTCGGGGTCCGGGTTGAACATGATCAGGCCCGCCGGATGCTGGCCGATGCCGGGTGCCGGATCGCTGAAAACGGAAATGTCCGTATCCCCGGCCAGATGGTGGAAGATGCCATTGACAGTGCGCCTTCACAGATAACCGTATACAACCGCCTGGGAGAAAAAGCCCTTCAGCTGGAAGGCCACCGCATCCACTTTGGCATGGGCACCGATCTTGCCAAAACCTATGACCTTGACACCGGCGAACTGCGGGCATCCTTGCTGAAAGATGTCCAAACAGCCGTCCACATTGCCGATGCCCTGCCGGAAATTGATTTTATCGCTTCATACGCCATTCCCACGGATTCGCCCTCCAACATGATATACGTGGATGCATTTAAGGCGCAGCTGGAAAATTCCACCAAGCCCATATTTTTCACAGCCGCCGGACGGGAAGATATCGAGATCATCCGGGACATGGCGGCCGCGGCCGCTGGCGGGAAAAAAAATGTCCGCGACAAACCGTTCTGGATCCATTACGCGGAACCGCTCAGCCCGCTGATTCACACGACCGGGGCGATAGACAAGCTGTTTTTTTGCGCGGACAACCATATTCCGATCACTTACACACCGGGCATGATGTCCGGCGCCACGGCCCCGGTAACGCTGGCCGGTGCCCTGGCCCAGGGAAATGCCGAGGCATTGAGCGGACTGGTAATGCATCAGCTCCGCTGTCCGGGCGCGCCGATTATTTCGGGCATCGGCATGTCGACCATGGATATGGCCCGGGCCACCTGCATCTATGGATGTCCCGAATACCGTCTGGCCCTGTCGGCCTGTGCCGATCTGTACCACCATTACCAGCTCCCCATGTGGGGAACCGCCGGTGTCACCGATGCCAACTGCCTTGACCAGCAGGCCGGGATGGAGTGGGGAATTTCCCTGATGCTGAACGCCATGTCCGGTGCCAACCTGATTCACGATGTCGGCTATATGGGTCAGGGGCTGATCGGCCACCCGGCCGCCCTGGTTATCTGTGATGAAATCATCAGCTATGTGAGACGATTTATGCGTGGATTTGACCTGGACGATGTCCACCTGGATCTGGACTCGATCCGCCAGGTGGGCGCGGGGGGCAGTTTTTTATCCACCGATCAGACGGCGATGCGGTTCAGATCGGAGCATTGGTATCCCACCCTCTCCAATCGAAAACCGGTGGGACTCTGGGAAAAAGAAGGGACCCGAGGCATGATTGACCTTGCGGTGGAAAAAGCCAGGGATATCCTGCGGAACCATTCCCCGGCCCCCTTGACCGAATCCGTTCAGCAGGAGCTGCATGAGATTCGGTCTCAGGCAGAACACAGCCTCCGCAATATTCGTTTTGAAACCTGATTTTATCTGGGATGGGACAACACGCAGATGCCAGTCCGGCCCCATCAATCGTTGCGCGCCATATAGGTCTCCAGCCACTGGACGCCGAAGGAAAGCGTCAGGCACATGACAAGATACATGGCGGTAATGGTGAGCCACACCTCGATGGTGACATGGGTGGCGGCCATCACCTGCATCCCCTGAAAAGTAAGTTCCTGGATCGAAATAATCGACACAATGGCCGAGTATTTGATGGTATTGATGAACTCATTGGCCAATGGCGGCAGCACCCGTTTGAGCGCCTGGGGCATAACGATGTCCCGCATCTGCTGCCGCCAGGACATCCCCAGGGCATAGGACGCTTCCCATTGACCTTTTTCAATGGATTGAATCCCGGCACGCACAATTTCGGTGATATAAGCGCCTTGAAAGACGGCCACTGTAACGACACCGGAAATAAAAGCCGTAAACAGATCCGGCGTCGAGAACAACCAAGCGAGGATTTTCTGGGTGCCGGGATCCCGGCTCCGGATAAACGATTCGACCCCCAGAATGGGCATGATTTGAGAGCTGACAAAAAAATAAAAGATAAAAATCAGCACCAGCGGGGGAACATTGCGGATCAATTCCACATAAGTGCGGCCCACCAGGCGGTTGAACAGGCGGGGCGTTGTTCGCAATACGCCGGCCACCAGTCCGAAAACCGTGGCCAGCAAGGTGGCCCACACGCTCAAACGGATGGTGGTAAACAGCCCCTGCAGCAGGACATTGGCTTTCCAGCGACCTTCGGCTTCATCAAAAAACCAGAGGTATTGGGGAATAATGGACCAGTTCCACTTGTAGTTGAGTTTGACGGCCAGCCGATAGACAATGAAAGCCGCCAGCGCCAATAGCAGTGCGGTCACAACCACATCCAGTCGGGTTATACGTGTTTTGCGATGGTGCAAAAAAGCCCTCTGCGCTATACCTGTTTATCCAGTTCAGCCAATCTGTCCACCAGGCCCGTCTCTACCCCTGGAAGGGGCAGAGTCCGGCCCGATAGGATCCATTATTCGACCAGGCTGGCCCAGTCCCTTGTTCCAAACCAATAGTAATGCCTGTCCTGGAGCCATCCCTGGTCATTTTTTGTCTGGATCCAGCTGTTAAAAAAAACCAGGGTATCAAAATCACCTTTTCGCAGGGCAAAACCGATGGGTTCCTTGGTGAAATTATCCCGCATGGGCATAAACAGGGTGTCCGCGTACTTGACGGCTTCATACGCGGGCCGGGGGGCAGATCCGACCACGGCATGCACATTGCCGTTACGCAGTTCCTGATAAGCCTGGGCCTCATCTTCAAAAAGCCGCAATTTGGCTTTGGGCATATATTTTTTGGCCGCCATTACGGCGGTGGTGCCCAGCTTGACCGCCAGTTGAACATCCGGTTTGTTGAAATCATCCAGCGACTTAAATCCGGCTGCTTTTTTCCTGTGCGCCACCATGGACATCCCCGAGTAATCATAGGGAATGGTAAAATTCACCTTCAGAGCCCGTTTGGTCTGAATCCCCATGCCGCCGATAATCACATCAAATTTGCCGGTCAGCAGCGCCGGAATAATTCCGGCCCACTTGGTGGGAATAAATTCGACTTTTACGCCCATGTCTTCGGCCAGTTGACGGGCCACATCAATTTCAAACCCGACAAACTCGCCGGTTTTGCTTTTCATGGCCCAGGGCACGAATGTATCCATCCCCACCCGTATAACGCCCCGTTTCAGGATCTGTTCCAACGTGCTTTCTTTGGACAGCTTCATCTGCAGCTCACCGGCCGTGACACTGGCAGATAAACAAAAACCCAGCGTCAAAATCAATGCGATGATTACCGTTGCGTTTCGTTTCATTGTTTTTCCTCCTTTAAATAGATATTTCCGGTTAAAATAAAGATCTTACGATCACGGCGGTTCCTGTTTAACATGATAAAGGCAACTCCGGGGCCCCGAACCAACATCCGGAGACCCGTCCCAAAACCGGATATCCGGTATTTATAAAATCTGGCTTAAAAACAGCCGGGTACGATCTTCGGTCGGCGCAGTAAAAAAATGTTCCACGGTACCGGCCTCTATGATTTTGCCATCTTCCATGAAAATAACCCGGTCACTCACCTCACGGGCAAACCCCATCTCGTGCGTCACGCAGATCATGGTCATCCCCTCACGGGCCAGTGCTTTCATCACATCCAGCACTTCACCGATCATTTCAGGGTCAAGCGCACTGGTCGCCTCATCAAAAAGCATCACCTTGGGCATCATGGCCAGGGCGCGGGCAATGGCCACCCGCTGCTGCTGACCGCCGGAGAGCTGGTTGGGGTAGTTATCGGCCTTATCGGCAATACCGACTTTTTCCAAAAGGTCCATGGACATGGCCCGGGCCTGCTCCTTTGTTTTTTTACGGACGCGCCGCTGGGCCAGGCTGATATTTTCCAATACCGTCATGTGGGGAAACAGGTTGAACTGCTGAAAGACCATCCCCACCTCTTTCCGGATTTCAAGCCTGTTCTTTTTATGGTCATCCAGAACAATACCGTCAATGGTAATGGCACCGCTGTCGATCTCCTCCAGGCCATTCAGGCAGCGCAGAAATGTTGATTTTCCCGAGCCGGACGGGCCGATGACGACCACCACTTCACCGCGATGGATCCGGGTGGAAAAATCGACGAGCGCCTTGACACCGTTGGGAAACGTTTTGCTGATATGTTCAACAACGATGATATAATCTCCCGAATCCGTAACGGGCATGTAAAATCTCCAATTTCTCTGTTTCCGGATCAGCCAACCACTTTGAAACGGTGTTCCATGTAATTGACGATGACAGACAATGTCGCCGTGACAACCAGATACATCCCCGCCACGGTAAACCAGAGTTCAAAGGTTAAAAAGGTTTCCGCAATCACGGCCTGGGCCTGCATGGTTAAATCGTAGATGGCAATGGTGCTGACCAGCGCGGAGTCCTTGATGAGCGAGATGGCCTGGCTGGTCAGGGGCGGCAATACCCGTCGAATCGCCTGGGGTAAAATAATATAAAAATAGGTGTCAAATCCGCTCAACCCCAGGCTATGAGCCGCCTCCCACTGCCCCCGGCGGATAGAAACAATCCCTGCCCGGAATATTTCGGAAGTATAAGCGCCTTCAAACAGGCTCAGGGCAAGAACGGCCGATGTCATCCGGTTGATGCCCAGCACCGGCCCCAGAACAAAATAGATAAAAAACAGTTGGATCAAAAGCGGGGTGTTGCGAACCACCTCAAGATAAACCCGGGCAATGGCTTGAGCGACAAACGAATGTGACAGCCGAAAAAGAGCGGTACCCAGGCCGATAATAAATGCCAGTACCAGGCTGATTCCCGAAATTCGCAAGGTCACCATTAACCCCTCCCACAAAGGACCGGCATAGTAGCCGGTTTCATCGTGGGTGAAGATATATTTGGGAATCTGGTACCATTGCCAGTTATAGCCCAATTTTTCAGTACCGGCGGAGAAAAACCAGACGACAGCAAGCACCAGGAGGGTGAACTGGGCAACATCGAAAAGAGGTGACCGGTAAATGCGGCGCCAGAGCGGTTTACGCTGTGATGGATGAGATGCGCCCATCAATTACCTGTTTTTAAAAAGAATTGCAGATCCGCAATATAAATGTGCATCAGGAGTTTCTGTAATTTTGGCATGTTTTTGTATATCAAATCAATCCATCTCTGTCTATAATCGAATCGGTGGCCATGCGGGAAACCGGCCCGCCGGGTATGCCCAACACGGATGGTTTCTCCTCGCAATTTCGCCTGTATCATGATATTCTTAACTGATTCACGGGAGTCATGATCATGAAAGTCGTATTCATTGAGCAAGACCGCTGCCTGGCGTGCCGCAATTGCGAACGTGCCTGTTCATTCCACGATTCCAGAAATTTCAAGCGCGAATCAGCCAATATCTGGGTCCATATCGATATGGATATTCGCTCCATTTTCACCCTGACCTGCCAGCAGTGTGAAACGCCCGCCTGTCTCAATGTCTGCCCGACCGGAGCGATCAAACGTGACCCGGAAACCCGGGCCGTGATCGTTGACGAAGAAACCTGCGTCGGCTGCCGGATGTGCGTCAATGCCTGTCCTTTCGGCTGTGTCCATTTTGATGAAGCCGGGCATATTGCCGCCAAGTGCGACCTGTGCGGCGGAACGCCCAAATGTGTCCAGAACTGCATGTCCGGTGCCCTGCATTACGCTGACATCAACGATCTGGCCGTTATCAAGCGCCGCAAAACAGACAAAATCCGGGCCAACGCCGCCCTGTCTCATAAAACGAAAGTCCGGTGATGAAAGTAGATACAACGATAACCAATGGCAGTGTCCAGACCCTGTGCCGGATGTGCGATACCCGCTGTGCCATTAACGTCCACATTAAAGACAGCGTGATAACCGAAATCACCCCATTTGAGGGGCACCCGATCAACCAGGGACGGATATGCCCGCGCAGCGAAGCGGCCATTGATATTTTTTACCATCCGGATCGCATTCTGAAGCCCCTCAAACGCCGTGATACCGGCGGCTTCACCGAAATATCCTACGATCAGGCCCTGGATGAAATCAGCGCCAGGTTAAAAATCCTGAAAAAAGAACATGGCGCGCATACCGTGGGCGTCTGGAAAGGCGAAGGACTCGGGTTCTATCACCAGGAGGGTTATGCGCGGCGGTTTATTCAGGCCTTTGGTTCGCCGAATTACTTTTCCAACGACTCCGCGTGTTACAACGGCCGCTATCTGGGGCATCACCTGGTATGCGGGTTCTGGAATACGTTTCCCGAATTCAGCCAGGCCGGACTGATTCTGCTTTTCGGAACCAACCCGCCGATATGCCATCCTCCGTTTACACGCGAGCTTGCCGATGCACGGGAAAACGGCACCCGGCTGGTGGTCATCGATCCCCGCCTGAACCCCATGGCCTGCTATGCCGATATCTTTGCCCAACCCCATCCGGGAACGGACGGCGCCCTCGGCTGGGGGCTGATTAACTATCTGATCCAAACCGGGAACTATGATCATAACCTGGTTGAACGATATGTCGTTGGATTTGAAAAAATCGCCGCCTATGCCCGAAAATTCACCCCGCAATATGTTGAAGCGCAAAGTGGCATCTATGCCGATGTCGTGGAGTCCATCGGCCAGCTCATTATTAAAAACCAGCCCGATATCAGTATTTTTACCGGCGCGGGGCTGGAACATCACGAAAACGGAGTGAACAGTGTCCGAACCCTGGTGATCCTCTCCTGTCTGAGCGGCGCTCTGGGCCGCCCCTGCGGTCTCTTCAAGCCTGAACCGCTGGGCACCCGGGAGTTGGTCCCTGACCAGGATCTGGCGTCATCTGATATCAAACCCATCGGCAGCGATAAATTCCCGGTGCTCTATGACATTCGCAAAGAATGCCACACCATGACAGCGATGGATTATATGCTGGGCCAGGGGGACTACCCCCTCAAAGGCCTGATCATTGCCGCCGCCAATCCGGCCGTCACCAACCCCAATACGGCCAAAGTGGAAAAAGCACTGAAAAATCTTGATCTTTTGGTCGTCAACGACTTTTTCATGACCAAAACCGCCCGGCTGGCCCATTATATTTTACCGGCCACCACTTTCCTGGAGCGCGAGGAGCTGCATTTTTATCCCAAGCTTCAAATGGTCAACCTCACCCGGCGCGTCGCCACGGTGGACGGGGTGATGGATGAATACCGGGTCTGGCGCGAGCTGGCCCTGCGCCTTGGATTCGGAGATCAATTTTTTCCCTGGGAAAACGACTCGGCAGTCAACCGCTGGCTGCTGGAACCGACCGGCCTGACCGTGGAATTTCTGCACAATCATCCCGAGGGGTATGTCTATCAACCGATCCGTTATCAAAAACATTTGAGCGAAAATTTACCGACGCCGTCGGGCAAGCTGGAGTTTGCTTCCCCCTACCTTGAAAAGATGGGCCTTGACGAAATCCCGGTATACCGGCCCCCCTACCATCGCCGTCATCCCAATAAGCAGTTTCCGCTGGTCATGACAACCGGCGCGCGCAAATCGTTATTTTATCATTCCCGCAATCAGAATATCCCCCGTTTTCGCCATGTGCATCCTGAAGCCGAAGTGGAAATCCACCCGGAAGACGCGGCCCGGTTAAAAATCAAAGACGGAGAGGAAGTCCGGGTTATTTCCGAAATGGGCCGGCTCATCATCCGTGCGTCAATCAAGCATCACTCGGAATTGCGCCGGGGTATTGTGGAAATATACCATGGCTGGGAAGACTGGCGGGTCAATTTCCTCACCTACGATGAAATCAATGACCCCATCAGCGGCTTTCCCCTGCTCAAAGCCGTTCCTGTACGGATCGAAAAGATAGCCCCTTAAATATCGATCGGGACCATGCTTTATTTATCAATGTAGAATTTACATCTCTCATTTCCATTTGAGTCACAATACTTCCGGCAAAGCCGGAGGCCCGTATCTGTAAACCGCTCAAAGCGGTTACTGTTTGGCCACTTGAAAGGTGGCGAAACCTTACTTGAACAAACTTCGTCGGGCTAAACGCTAATATGTCATGCCTCGTTCCACCTCGCCGATGACAGTATCGATAATATCCAGGGCCTGGTCAATCTCATCAGGGCTGATGATCAGGGCCGGCCGCAGGGTGATGATGTTGCCCTCGATCAGCTTAAAGGCCAGGCCTTTTTCCATGCATTTATACATGATTATTTCTGCCTCTTGCTCGGCCCTTTCCCGGGTGCGGGGATCTTTGACAAGATCAATGCCGATATGCAGACCTAGGCCGGCAACGTGGCCGATGAGCCGATGCGCCTCCTTCATCTTGTTTAAGCGTTCCATCGCATGATCACCTAACCGGCGGGCATGTTCGCAAAGGTTATTTTCATTTATATACTTGATTTCCGCCAGAGCCGCCACCGAGCAAAGGGCATTTTTTTCGTGGGTGTAATGCCCGATCGATCGATGCGGACAGATATCATAGCGTTCGTGGGTGATCATCCCGGCGAAAGGAAGCAATCCGCCGCCCATGGATTTACCCAGTACGAGAATGTCGGGGGTGAGGAAATGCTCGCAGGCAAACATTTTTCCGGTGCGGCCAAATCCTTCGATGATTTCGTCAAATATCAATAACGCATCGTATGCTTCACAGAGTGCTTTTACACCCTCCCAGTAATATTTGCTGGGAATCACCGGATTGGCTGAAATCGGCTCTCCGATAACAGCTGCCACACCGGGCTCTTTTTTTAGAATCAATTCTATTTGTCGAAGACATTCGGCATCCACATCCGCTTCGTTTTTAAACCCCCAGGGATTTCGGTAATAGTTGGGGAACTCAACATGCAGGGCACCGGGACTCATGGGTCCCATCCCCCCTTTGAAATGTGCTTCACCGCCAATACTGGCCGCGGCAAATCCGGCACCATGAAAGGCGTCCCAGAACGAGATGGTTTTAAATTTTCCCGTCACCTGTTTGGCCAGGGACAGGGCCATCTCAATCGCCTCGGAGCCGCCGGGACAAAACAGGGATTTACATAAATCGCCTGGCGTGATTTCTGCCAGGGCTTTGGCCAGGCGCACGGCGGTCTGGTTCGTGTATCGTCGCGGGCAAAACGTGAGCTCATTATCGAGATGCTGTTTAACGGCCGCGATGATTTCCGGATTATTGAACCCCGCATTATGGACGCCGTTACCATGCATATCAATATATTGCTTACCATCCATATCTTCGATGTAAGCGCCATGTGCCCTGGAAATGACATTCAATACCGGCGTGGACAGGCTTTGGTGCAGAAAATACCGACTATCCTCTTTGAAAATTTTTCTGGCGCCGGGGGAAAGGTTTTGCTCCCAATATTTTTTCCGATTGGCCGTGGTGTTGACATCGCCCTGCTCACGGCCCGTCTGTTTCGGGTCAGTTTTCGAGTTCATTCAACGATCTCCTTCCACTTCGCTGATGGATGTTTCCAATATATCTGCGCTCACAATCAGTACCGGCGTTAAAACCGCCCTACCCATTGTCAACTTGAATCTCAATCCCATGGAAAGGTTCTGGTACATCACCGCTTCGGTTTCGTCCACCGCGTGCCGATCATCTTCAATCAGCTGATACCGCGTTCGGGCCACGATTGAGAGTCTGGTTACGATAAAGTATCGAAGGCCAGAGGTTATCATATTCCCATCGGAGGCTGAAATGAATTAACGATCCATGAATACGCTATCTATCCAATTAATGAGGAACGCCGCTGATCTCAACTATGTTTGTTCGATTAAGTCTTCGCCACCCTTTAGGTCGCCGGCAGTTGGCAAATCTGGGATCATCGGTAAATTTTTTAAATTACTCTCCTTGACTGGCCTCCAGGGCGGGACGAATTTTTATCTTTTGACCATTGGTTACCATTTGGATGGCGCCGCTCCTGCCTGTACTGAAGATTTTATATCCCCTCCGGCGATATCTTTTCAAGACGGTGGGATGGGGAAAATGGTAACGGCCGGCCCTGTCGCAGGAAATAATCACTGTTTCCGGCGAGACGGTATCTAAAAAGTCCGGGCTGCTGGATGTGCGGCTGCCGTGATGGGGAGCGATCAAAATCGTGCTGCGCAAGGCATCACGCTGGAGGGCTGCCAGCTCTTTTTCCGCTTCCTTTTCAATATCGCCGGGAAAAAGAAACGATATTTTCCCCAGGGAAATTTTAACGACCAGAGAATGATTATTGGCATCAGCATCATCGTTGCTGTCCGGATGAAAGGTTGCCGGTGGATACAAAATGGCCACCCGGGCACCGTGAACAGAGATGATTCTCGGTAAATTGCGAAATAAAGGGGCATCGATCCGGCGTCTGGCCACCACCTTCATCAGCTGCCGGTATCCATAGGTATGAGCGGGCTCGCCATTGGACCAGAACCTTTTGACATGAAAATGGTCGGCAATATAGATCAGACCGTTTAAATGATCGCTGTTGGGGTGGGACAGAACGATGGTGTCCACGGTCATGATCTTTTGGTGCCATAATACCGGCGCCACGACCCGGGCGCCCACATCGAAGACCGTGTTGTCGGTAAACCCGCCGCCATCGATCAGCATAACCGGCCCCCGTGGAAATTCGACCAGCGCGGCGCTGCCGGTGCCCACATCGATAACAGTCACCCGTAGGTCGCGGTGCAGGAACCGATGGTAAATCCAATACCCGCCATCGACTGCGGTGGCTGCCCCGATGATGATAACCGCGGCCACGAGCCGCCGGACCGGAATATCGGCCACGACGCCCGGTCTTTGTCGACCGTGTCTGCCACGCAGCCAGCTCAGAAAAGCGGGGGCAAGCCAGATCCCCATCGATACCCAGGCATAATACAGCACCGTTTCGATGCGTGTCGGGCTGAAGGTTTTTATGGCGGCAAACGGACAGTCGGCCAGAAACCGTATTACCGCCAGCGACACGGAAAGGAAAAATCCAGCCACCTGAAAACAATACATCGCAAGGGCGGCGCTGAATGCATGGGCCAGCGCACCGAACAGTCCGATCGGCACAACGATAAATCCGATCAATGGGACGGCGATCAGGTTGGCCCCGATTCCGATCAGCGATACCGTGTTGAAAGTGCCCATTACCAGCGGCAACGTGCCGGCCGTGGCCAGAAACGTGGTGCCGGTCAGAAGCCCGATTCTCTTCAATCCCGGCCGGGCCGGGGATTTTCTGGATGATATTTCCGGCCAGCGGCGGGACATGCCGAGGATAATAAACCCCACTGCGGCAAAAGAGAGCTGGAAAGAGATGGAAAACAGTGCCGGTGGAAACACGGCAAGAATAATCATTCCGGCCGCCGCCAGGGTATTGGCCGTATCATGACGCCTGCCGATGATATAGGCCAGCAGAAAAACGGATATCATCACAACGGCCCGCTGGGTCGACGGCGACATGCCGGCCAGAACCCCATAGACAAGGACAGGGACAAGCGTAAAAAAAGCGGCCGTTTTTCCGGCCCAGGCCCGGCGACGCAAAAATCGGCTGAAAACCAGCAGCCATTTTAACAGAAAAAAAGAAACCGATGCAACGATACCAATGTGCAGGCCTGAAATGGCCAGCAGATGCCCGGTACCGGTCCGGCTGAAAATCTGTCGCAGTTCAGGAGAAATCCCGGACCGGTCGCCGATGATCAGTGCTTTAAGGATCGGGCGGCTGTCGCTGGAAACGGCCCGGTCAATCTGTCCGGAGACCGCATCCCGTATCCGGCTGATCCAGCGGGTGACCGGTGGCGCTGCCGGGCGTTCCAGAAAGATCAGGTGCCGGGAAGACACCCACATCCGGCACCAGATTTTTTTAAACGCGAGATACCGCTCGTAATTAAAACCGCCCGGATTGTGAAACCCATGGACACGCTTGAGGTGGCCCGTCACCTGAATCCGGTCGCCCGGCCGAATGCGCACCGTATTTTCGTCGCCCAGACTCACCCGGATCCGGCCACAGACGGGAAAATCCTTTTTGCCGCGTTTCAGCCCGGTGGCTGCCAGGGTGAACTGGATCCGTTTGGGCCGGATCACCGGCGTATCGGTGACCACCCCGGTAACGGCCCATTTACGGGAATCCGCGTGATGAATGACATGCTGTACGGGAAACACCGGAGCCGTCCAGGGCTGGATTGACAGATATCCGATGGCGAGAAAAAGCGTCAACGGCAGGGCCAGCGCTTCCCGTTTTCGCCACCATGCGCCGGCAACCCCGACTGCGGCCAGCATAGCTACCCATAAAATCCAGCTATCGTATCCAGGCAGCCGGTCACCGCAGATAATGCCGGCCATGACGGTAATCAGAATTGGAATAATGGGTCGGGCAAATAGATTCGCGCCCATGGTTTCGAGCTCCGCCCCGGTACGTATTTCCCGCCGGATGAATATCCAGCCGCCCGGTCGTCCCGTTTTGGTGACCGCCTCGCCCGGCGGTTATTTTTCCCGACGGATATTGGCGCCCAGACTGGCCAGTTTTTTCTCCAGGGCCTCATATCCGCGATCAAGATGGTAGACCCGGTTGACCACTGTTTCTCCTTTTGCCACCAGACCGGCCAATATCAACGACGCACTGGCCCGCAGGTCTGACGCCATGACCGGCGCTCCGGACAGGTGGGGAACGCCCCGGACGATCGCCGTCTGACCGGAAATGGTTATATCCGCGCCCATCCTCAGCAGTTCACTGACATGAATGAGCCGTTTCTCGAAAATCGTTTCAGCAATCAGGCTCGATCCATTGGCCACGGTCATTAATACCATAAACTGGGCCTGCATATCGGTGGGAAAGCCGGGATAGGGCATGGTCTGAATATCGGCACTGAGAATCGTGTCGGGCCCCGTCACCTGGATGAAACGATCGCCGACAATGATACTGGCGCCCGCTGCTTTTAATTTATCGACGACCGCTCCCAGATGTTCAGGCTCACAATGGGTCAGGCGCACATCTCCCCGGGTCAGGGCCGCCGCGACCATGAGCGTTCCCGCTTCGATCCGGTCGGGGATGATGCGCACTTCCACAGGATTGAGCCGGTCAACCCCTTCAACAGTTACCACGGCCGTTCCAGCGCCCAGAATTTTCGCGCCCATCTGGTTGAGCATTTTGGCCAGGGCCACCACTTCCGGTTCCCGGGCCGTGTTCCTCAGCACGGTTGTCCCCCTGGCCAGTACGGCCGCCATCATCATGTTTTCCGTACCGGTGACGGTGACCACATCAAAGTTGATTTCGCACCCTTTGAGGCCGTCGGTCACCGCTTCCACATCGCCATGCGCAAGGTTAATCCGGGCGCCCATCTGTTCAAGACCCCGCAGATGCAGATCAATCGGCCGCGCACCGATTGCGCATCCCCCCGGCAGAGAGACCCGGGCCTTTTTTAGGCGGGTCACCATGGGACCGAGCACCAGTACCGACGCCCGCATTTTCCGGACGAGGTCGTATGGCGCCACGTGATGGTTCGCCTCCCGGGTATCGATCTGTACCCGGTCACCGTCGGTTTCAATGCGGGCCCCCAGATGCGCCAGCAGCAGTTTAATGCTGTGAATATCCTGCAGCTGCGGCACATTGGTAAATGTGCTGACGCCTTCCGTTAAAAGAGATGCGGCCAGCATCGGGAGCGCGGCGTTTTTCGCGCCGCTGACGGCCACTTCGCCGGTCAGCCGGTTTCCGCCGTTGATAATGATTTTATCCATGCCCGTTCCTGTCTGTTACCTGTTTCAGGTTGTGTATTGCGCCGTCATGTGCCGGGTTCAGAATGAAAAAGCGCCTGCCCGGATGCTTTGTTCGGGGCAGGCGCTGAGACCGTCAATCATGTTATTTTTTTCAGGAATGTGAATTGTTTCCGCCGTCCCGCGTCGTGTCAATCACCGTCTTGACAATACAATACGTCATCCCGATGCCAATCATGGACAGGGCGTACCAGAGCCCGCCATGAAAAACCATATGCCCCATGTCCCAGATCCATTCAAAAGAAAACGGAAACATAAATAATGCTCCTTATATAATCGATTAGGCCGGTGTCGGCGCGCCGTCCACGATCACGGCGTCTGAAGCTGTTTCTGTGTCTGTTTCATCTTCAGGCAAAGCCGCCGGGGCCGATGGGGCCACCGGGTTCAGTTCAACTTCTTGTGGAAAAATTGGCAGATAACGATAAGATATCATTATCAAGATAACGCCATAAGCAACCGGCAGGACCGTGGTGGCCACTTCCTGCCAGCTGGGAATATACATGGCCCAGGTATCAAAGGGCAACACGGGAACGGCCATGACCTGCAATACCATGACCCATCTGTTAAGGCAGACGCCGATGATGCCCAGGACAATCGCGACAATCCGGATCCGTGGATTGGCCCGCCATTTCGGGCTGACCAGAATAATTGCCGGTACCACTCCGCAGACACCGATTTCGACCACCAGAATCCAGATACCATAAAGGGGATTATGGGAATAAAAATCATTCAGGGTAAATCCCCTGGCCGGAGCGGTCACCGTGGCCCAGTAAATCGTATCGGCTATTTTGGCGATGATATACGTGAGGATCATCCAGCCGGATATTTTGGCGAGCAGTTGTTTAACATTATCCCTGACCAGTTCCTTGCCGGTGATTTTCTCCGTGAGCCAGGTAATAAAAAGCGTGAAACAGGGTCCGTACGCCGCAGCTGACCAGGTAAACAGAAAAAAAGTATACGGCCAGACAAGAATATGTTCGCGATAGGCAAACGGCCGGCCAAAGAGGACACCGGCCACCCCGCCCAGTGAACCCTGGTGGAAAAAAGACAAAAAGGCGCCGGTCGCGGCAAAAACGGCCATGATGTGATGCATGTTATGGCCCAGATGGTGGGCAAACGGAATTCGGTCAATCTGGCGGTTTTCAAGAATCAGGGGCACATATTCGATGGTCAACACCCCGAAATAGCAGGAGAGACAGAAAGCCACCTCGGTCAGCATGGAATGGACATTGGCATGCCAGAAAATAAACCAGCTCCGCAGCGGCTGGCCCACATCAATGGCCAGAATCAGCAGCGCCGAGCTGTAACAGATAAATCCGATGAGGACGGCATAATTGATGATGTTTTTCAGTTCATCAATGCCGAAAATATAGCGCAGCAGCCCGGTAAAAAAGGCACCGCCGCCCAGGGCGATAACGGCGAGGTCCGCCCAGATCCAGATGGCAAACCCGTAGTAATCGTTCATGTTGGTTTGATTGAGCCCCTTGACCCAGCAGAGGATCAGGCCCACCACTCCCCAGATCAGAACCGCGCCGGCAATGGCGAGGCCCAGGAGGAATTTGTTAATGTGGCACCGTTTTACACCGACGGGGAAAAGTGCGGAATCCATCGTTTACCTCTGGTTCAATCGTCGTTGGTTGACATTATTCATGTGAAGCGGGTGTTTCGTCATTTAAATAATGATCTCCGGCCCGCCGGACCCATTCCCGGCTGGAAATATAGTAAATTTTTGGGTTGGTATGCAGCCTTTCCAGCAGCCGGAACGCCTTGGGATTTCGTGGCCGCCCGTGGTGATGGGGATCCGGCTGGGCCAGTTGATGCACCTGATGCTCGGGATTGTTCAGATCCCCAAAGACAATGGCGCCCGCCGGGCAGGCCTGGGTACAGGCCGTCTGATATTCGGCTTCCTCCAGCTCTTGCCGCCCCTCCAGGTGCGCCTTTTCCATGGCCAGCTGAGCACGGTGATAACAGAAGCTGCACTTTTCCACGATCCCCCGCATCCGGGGGGAAACATTCGGGTTAAGCGACTTTTCCATCTCGCCCGGCCAGACCGGATCCCACCAGTTGAAATAGCGGGCATGATACGGGCAGGCCCCCATGCAGTATCGGCATCCGAAACAGCGGGTGTAAATCTGGCTGACGATGCCCGTCTCGCGGTCATAATCGGTGGCCGTGGCCGGACAGACAGACACGCAGGGAGAATGGCCGGTATGCTCGCCCTCGCAATGCTGGCAGGGCCGGGGCAGATAGCAGATATCATGGTCGGGATAGGATTTGCCGTTGGTCAGTTTGTATACCCGCATCCAGGTAATACTCAACCGTTTATCGGTTTCATCCTTTTTAAACGGCACATTGTTCTCGGCCATACAGGCGACCATGCAGGTTCCGCAACCGGTGCATTTATCCAGGTCGATGACCATGCCGTATTTTTTGGCTTTTGCTTGCGCGTATTTCATGAAGACCTCATGTGGTCCTTGGGATCCACGTCAACCTGATCCCATTTTTCAGGTAAATTTCGTCCTGCCGGCTCAGGCCGCCGTCACTTTGGCCCGGATACCCCAGGCGGCGTCAAAGCCGGAAACCGGATCTTCCATCGGGCCAATGAGCTGATTGACATTGACGCCCTTGCCGGCCAGGTAATCATCAAAGGCCGTATGCCCCAGTCCTGTCGGCATGGCCAGTATCCCGGGTTTGATTCTTTCGGACAGATGAATTCGTACAGCTGCCTGCCCCTTGGGCGTGGATAGCACGGCGGCCGATCCTTCGCCCAATTTGTATTGGCCGGCGGTTTCCGGGTTGACCGCGACAAAAATATCGGAGTGGACCAACACGGTATCCGCCACAATTTTGGTAACAAACGGGGGATTGGCAATATTTCCACTGGACAGACGCATGGAATCGTATGGCACGAGCAGAAGCGGGAAGTCCCCGCTTTTGCCGCCTGCGTCCAGGGAAACCGCCTGCCACAGGGCCGGCGACGGAGAACCGCCATTAAATTCAAACCGCCCGGAACCGGTTTTAAAAGCGTCTTTCCACGATGATGGTGAAAAAGCGGTATCCATCCAGTGACCGTCCGCGGCCATGTCGCGCCACCTTCCGGCCATGGTCTCCTGCAGACAGGCATGATAATCTTGCCATTGAAACGCAGCGCCCACCGGGCCCTTCAGCCGGCGGGCCAATGCCATGACGGTGTCTCCCAGATGGCGGGTGTCATGCTGGGGGGATACCACCGGTCGCGTCAGCCCGACATAGGGCCGGTGAAAACCGGCGGGTGCCGGAACATCTTCAAACCGTTCCAGGAAGGTATGATTCGGCAGGATCAAATCGGCCTGCTGCGTGGTTTCATCAAAAAAGGAGGAAAAACTGACGATGAATGGAATCCCGGCCAGGGCCTTCTGCACGGCCGCAGTATCATGTTGCGTGTACGCCGGGTTTGCGCCGGCTGCCAGAAGGATATCCGGGCCATCCGCGCTACCATCCGATATGCTTTTGAAAAATCGGGCGGGGAGAGACCGAATACCGATGGCATCATTTTTAACGCCGTCCAGCCGGAGCGCGCCAAACCCCTTTGCGGCGACGGCATCCATGGGCAGTTCCGGCCACTGGCCGCCGGACGCATCGGGCAGCAGCCACAAACCGCCTTCGCGGTTGATCCGTCCCGTGAGGGCATTGAGCGCCACAATGGCCATTGCTTCGGAAAGCGTACCCGCTGTCAGCCCCCGGCCACGGCCAAAAAGAGCCAGCGGCCGTTTGGCCTGGCCGAACCGGGTGGCCAGTTCCTTGATCGCCGCCACCGACACTCCCGTTATGCCGGCAACGGTATCCAGGGGATAATGTGTCATGACCAGATGTTTAAACGCATCAAATCCCGAGGCAAACTCGGTAACAAAGCCCGGGTCGTAGAGAGAATCGGCAATGATCACATGGGCCATTCCCAGCGCCAGAACACTTTCAGTGCCGGGATTAACGGGCACCCAGCGGTCTGCCGCGGCCGCCGTGTTGGACAGACGAAAATCAATCTGGACGAGTTCAGCCCCGCGCTGTCCGCGATGGCTGACGGCCTGGAAGGTATGCACGGGCGATCCCCATCCATCGAGCAACCCGCAGCCGAAACTGACAACATAGTCTGCTGCTTCAAGATCGAAACCAACCGGGCCGGTGTGGCCGGTCATGAGATTCGCGGCGCTTTCCAGCGAGTCCGACGCCGAGGACGGTCCGATGAAGTTGGGAGATCCGTACGCCTTGAGAAAGCGTTTTAAAAGCGCCGGCACGGTTCCCCGGTTTTTTCCGGCAATGCAGGCCAGGGCCTGTGGTCGGCCGTCGGCCCGCAACGCCGTTAATTTTTTGGAAACAATGGCAAGGGCGGCGTCCCAGCTGATGGGCGCCCACTTCCCCTGCCCCCGTTTTCCCACGCGCTGAAGCGGTGACCGTACCCGGGAAGGGCCGTAGAGAAACTGCAGGCCGGCGGCGCCGAGCAGGCAGGTGCCGCCCCGGTTAATCGGATGCCTCTTCTGTCCTTCAATTTTAACGGGCCGATCGTTGATCATGCGGACATCAATCCCGCAACCGCCCGGGCAGAGCGTACACGTCGATTTTTCAAAATGGATCTCACCATCCTCTGGCACCGGGACCCATGGCCACCGCTGGCTCCAGATGGACAAATCATCGGTCAGTTTCCAGGGCAGTGGCGAGAGCGCCGTACCGGCGGCGCCACCAACGCCAAGCGCCAGGAAACTTCTACGGTCAACCTTCATACCATCCCTTTCGGATTCTGGCGGCAGGCAATCTCCCCTGCCTGAAAAAATACGCTGTTATTTATGGCACACAAAGCAACCGCCCTTCTTTGTCTGGACACTGGTCTGGCGAACATTTTCCCGTATGTGGCAGGCCGAGCAGTCATCCATTTTCATCCGGTCCCAGGAATTGTGTTTGATCCCCGCAATGCTTTTTCCCCAGATATTGCGGCTGTATCCGGTGATCCGGTTGACCTCGTAGACCGGAGAACGATCCGATTCGCCGATATGGCCATGACAGGCGACACAGTCCATCCCGGCAGACACTATGTGCGCGGCATGCGAAAAGAAAACGCAGTCCGGCTGCCGTGCATAGACCAGCCAGGGCACCTCCCGTTTTTTTGCAATGTAGCTGGAAAAGAAACGGGCCTCTTCTTCCGTTTCGCCCTGCAGGGTCTGATGGCAGGTTCTGCAGTTGTCGAGCCTTGGAATGCCTGAGAAAGTCCCGTCTTTGCGCAGGAAATGACAGCTCTCGCAGCCATTTTCCACTTCCCCCACGTGCAGGGCATGGTTAAAATTCACCGGCTGATTTTTCCTGGAATATAAAAGGGTGGGAAAAACGACCCAGCCGACAACCATGCTGGCGACCAGGCCGATGATAAAAAAGAGGACGATGACCGCGCCGTCGTTTGATTCCGTGTCAGCGGCAACTGCCGGAAATTCTCTCTTTTCGGGCTCGCCGGGATCACTGGAATGACTCATGCAAACTCCGATATCTTTTGGAAAATGTTGTTATAAAAAGTAGTCAGCCGAAATGCTTGTCAGGCTTTGGTTTCTATTTGGCACGGGCGGTTTTGTCAAGAGAAAACCCGGCTCAGACGCTCCCGTAACTGTGCAGGCCCGGCAGATAATTGACAAAGAAATAGGTCACCATCACGGCCGCAAATCCAATAATTGAAAGATAGGCGCTCCGTTTGCCATGCCAGTCCCACCGTACCCGGGCATGAAGCAGCGCCGCATAGACAAACCAGGTGATCAAAGACCAGGTTTCCTTGGGATCCCACTGCCAGTAGTGCCCCCAGGCGGAGTTGGCCCAGACGGCGCCGGTGATTATACCGGCGGTAAGAAAAATAAACCCGAACATGACCATCTGATGGGTCAATTCATCCAGCGCCCGCAGGTCGGGAAACATATCGAGCCAGCTGCCGCCACCGGCCGACACGGGCGCTGTTTGTTTGCCCAGATACATGATACTCAGGCCGAAAGCGACGGCAAATGCCGCATAACCGAAGAAACTGGTCATGACATGGACAATCAGCCAGTTGCTTTTCAGGGCCGGGATTAACGGCCGGATCCGGTCATCTACCTGCGGCGACAGCGAGGCGTACGCCATGGCCAGAAATACCAGAGGCATGATAAATGACCCGATGACACGGTTTTTGTATTTGTATTCGATGACCAGATAAATAAATGCCAGCGAAAAACCAAAAAATATCAGCGATTCGTAAAAATTCGACAGCGGAGCGTGGCCGATTCCCAGGCGATAGGATTCGGACCAGCGCATCATAATCCCCGCGCCATGCCCCACCAGCCCCACGACCGCGACCCAGGTTGCCAGCCGGGCCACCCCCGGTTTTTTAAACACCCAGGCCGCCAGATACATAAAGGCGGAAAAACCATATACAAATGTGATGATGGAAAGCAGCGTCGAATTTGTCATTCGTGATACCTCTTTAAACGTCCACCCATATCAAATGGGATTGATTATATAGTCGTGCCAAAAGATTATATTGGCCTGCCATGACAGACGGCATCATATTTTTTCCCGGCCCGCCGATAATCTGTCGGCCAGCCGCTGAACTTTTCGCTGCATCGCCATTTTGTTGCGATACGCTGTCCCGGCCACACGGACCACACTTTTCTTCCCTTTGGCTGTAATTTCAACCGCCACCTGCTCGTGGGCCATGAAAAAGGTAATAAAACAACCGGCCAGCATCAACAGGAACCCGCAGTAAACGATCCATACGCCCGGATCCCGGGTGATCTCCAGCCCGGTGTAGTACCGCTTTTTCCCGTTTGCGGCCGGCATCTTTTTCCGGGCGCTCGGTTCCAGCACAGAAATAATTATCTTGCCGCGGCGCATTTTATCGAAATTGGCAAACCGCAGCGGCAGGGTCACCTCCACCGGCTCGGCCCCTTTTCCGCTCAGGATTCCCACGATCGCTTCCCCGATGGCCTGCCCCATGAATTTGGCATCCGATACAAAATCCGTCACCACAAATTTTCCGAGGCCTTCGGGCAGATCAAAGGGTTCGCCGATCCGGGTTTTCTGCTGATAGGTCATCCCGCTGTCCCGGACCGCCAGACTCAAGACGATTTCTTCCGGTTTTTCAATCTTTGCTGCCGGCGGGGAGGGGCTTTCCGTTTCGCCATAGCTGGATTGAAAGATATTGACCCCATTATAGCGCAGCGGATCGTTGACAATAATCGATTTTTTATACGTATCCCGGCCCTTTTCAATTATGACCAGATCAGAACGAAATTCTTTCGGCGCACCGTCCTTGTAAAAAGTAACAGAGAAACGATCGCAGCGGATTTTAAAGGGAAGCGGGATTTTCTGGCCGGTGCCGCGTGATCGAATATGATCAATCGTTTCTCCCTCCGGGATATTGACATAACCGTCAAAACCAAAAAGCGAGCCAATCACCGCACCCAAAAGCAGCAGGACCACGCTCAGGTGGACAATATAGACCCCCAGGCGGGACCAGCGCCATTTTTCGCCATAAACAATAAAACCTTTATCACTGGGCGATACCTGGATGTGCCCGTAAGACTTTGATATCAGCGTTTCGGCGGCTGTCTTCATGGCCGGCGCCGATTCGGTCGACAGGAACTCCGTCGTTCCCGGTTTATTTTTGAATTTTCCGGATTTGAACCGGGAGCGCACACCGAAAACAATTTTCCAGATCCCGGGCAGACGATCAACGGAACAGACGATGATATTGACGGCCAGAATAATCGTCAGGGATTGAAACCACCACGAATGATACATGTCACCCAGGTTAAGGATGGAAAACAGTCGGAAAAGGCCCTGACCGTAAGCACGCAGATATGTTTCGGGGGCCAGGTTCTGGGGAATCAGCGTACCAATAATAGATGTGGCCGCCAGCGTCAGCAGCAACGTGATTGTCAGTACTACCGATGCAAAAAATTGATATAATCGGCGCAGGGGACTGGCGGAAACTGGTTTTTTGGACATACGGCAACCTTTCGGGGATTGGACCCAAGAATGAACAGCCATATCAGATTTACCGGGGGGTGACAATAATCACCGAAAGTACACAGGTCACGAGCAGTATCACGGGCGCCATGGTATCAATGCGATTTGTCACCAGGGTCTGATCGCCGAATCGGCCGGAGTCACCTGAAAATTCAAACCTGCGCCCCGGCACCCTGTTTTCCCTGGCCCCGGAACGCCGACAGAAAAGTATTCTTTTACGGATACAGCCTGAATCATTCAGAAAAAAAGGCCCACCAGATGTACAGCCCAAAAAGGGTCGCTGTCACCAGGCTGTACAGATATGCCTTCCAGTTAAAATGCCGCTTGGCAATGCCCATGGCATCGGCCTCTTTGACACGGGTGCCGCACGAAAAACATTCCTTGGCATCGGGCGCCAGATATACCAGACATTCCGGGCATTTTTTCGAATCGAATCGGCGGGTGTTTCCTGTTGAACTTCCTGCCATGATCATTGCCTCTTACAGCTGCTTAAATTCCGGTTTGATTTCGATTTCGCTCTTTTCTTTGAGCCGGGCCAGAAAAGTATTGTATCGTTTACGGGTTTTCTCGTTTTTCAAACGTTTGACAATCGCATCTTCCTGTTTGGCAAATCCTTCTGCGTCGGGCAGCTGCCGTTCTTTCAGCTGGATCACATAGAATCCCTTTTGTCCCTTGATCACCTGGTCGGCCATCTGTTTGGCCTGCGTCAGCTGAAACGCTTTCTGTGAAATGCCCGGCTCGGAGCCGATACCTGGAACAGGTGCATTCCGATTAAAAAAATCGGTGGTTTGCAGGGTTAACCCACGGGTCTTTCCCGCCGCCAGCGGGGAAGTGCCTTTTTTAATCTCAGCCAGCAGCGCGGTGGCATCTGCTTTTGCTTTTTTATCCTGCTGCATTTTGACCCAGTCCTGGCGAACCCGCTGGACGACATCGGCCAGCGGCGGAATGGCCGCCGGCTTTCGCTCAGCCAGCTGCAACAGGTAGTAGGCATTACCCAGTTCAAGAATATCACTGACTTCATTCGTATTAAGCGCAAATGCCGCCGTGGTGAACTTATCTCTGCCCGCAGCGATTTCCGACGGCCCTTTTCGATCAAAATAGCCGGTCGTCATAACGGTCTTTTTCCGTTCCCGGGCCACCTGCGCCATGTCATCATTTTCAAAAACAAGATCGAGAAACGATTCGGCATCGTCGTAGGCCATCTCCTTGGCCTTTTGCTCTGCCAGCGTCTTTTTGATTTTATCGGCAGACGATTCCAGGGGCTGCTTTTTCGCGGGATTGATTTTTTCAACCTTGATCAGATGCCACCCGAAACGCGTCCGGACCGGGTCGCTGATTTCACCTTCGGCCATCGAAAATGCCTTGTCGGAAAACGGCGCCACCATGTCCTCTTTTTTAAATGCCCCCAGCAGCCCTCCCCGGGCCCTGCTGGGTCCTTCGGAATACGTTTTGGCCAGCGTTGCGAAATCCTTACCTTCCCGGGCCATTGCCAGGATATCCAGAATTTTCTTGCGGGCGGTTTCCACAGCCGCTTTGTCGGCGTCCGGGTCAACTTTAATGATAATATGGCGCGCTTCAACGGTTTTGGGCGTGCTGAACGCCTCCGCATGATTGTCGTAATATTCCTGGACTTCATCGTCTGATATTTTTACCGGGTCCAGGTACTTGCCGGCATCAAATTTCACATATCGGACTTTTACCTTGGGATCTGTCTTATAATTTTCTTGATTTTTTTTAAAATATGCCGCCAATTCGGATGCCGTCGGTTTAAGCCCCTGGTACTGGTTCGGATCAACCATCAGATAATTAATCGACACGCTGGTGTTTTGCCAGTCGTACCATTGCCGGGCTTCCAGTTCCGATACCTTTACCTGGTCGGTGACGAAAAGGCGCAGGTTTTCGATGAGCATGGAATCCCGATAATCTTTTTCAAAGGCTTCGGGGGTCATGCGCAACTGGTTGATTGTCTGCTGGTAGGCATTGTTGTCAAAAGCACCGTTGCGCTGAAACGCCGGAATCGTCTGGATCGTTTCGCTCAATTCTTTGTCAGATATTTTAAATCCCAGACGCCTGGCTTCGGCCAGCATGATCCGGCGATTAATAATCCGGTCCAGGGCCATTCTTTTTATACCCAGCATTTTAATGGTTTCGTCATTCAGGTTGTTACCGAATTGCCGTTTAAACTGCTCCTGTAAATCATCGTAGGCCCGGTTGTATTCATTGTATCCGATCGGTATACCATCAACACTGGCCACCACCGTGGCCTGGCGGTTACGAAAATTACCCACCCCCCAGAACATAAAGACCACAACAATCAAAGCCAGTATGACCTTGATCATCCAGGAACCGGCTTTTTTACGCATTAAATTGAGCATTGCTCCCCTTCCCTGTCAACTGATTTGGATAAATAATCGTATTTACTTTTTAAACATTTGAGGATATTTTAGATGGAA
>CAZNZW010000005.1:0-75144 GCA_964577615.1 uncultured Desulfobacterales bacterium
ATTACTATAACTTCCCCATCTCAACCGGCCCTTTGGAAGGAACCAATAACAAGATTAAAACCATGCAACGACAAGCGTATGGCTTCCGGGATATGGGTTTTTTTAAGATGAACCTTATTCATTAATATACACCACGGTTACATACGAACCTGGAGTATCGGCAGCCGTTTTCATCCAAACTGTTTTTTCTAAAGATAAAGCAGTTAATAAAACCGCCAGTTGTTCATTTTCTCTGTTCGGACTCAGATAAAACTGCACAGTCCCAGTTAAAGGAGCTCCTTTAACAAAGACACGGATCGCGTTATACGCTGGACCAACTGACACAATTGTTGCTTCTGGTATAATCCATGCAAATGCAACGCTTGAAAATGCGATTAAACATGCTGCCAATACTCCGATGATAATAGATCTTCTACCCATGATAATCTCCTTTTTAAAATCCATTTACAGGATGATTGTGCCTTCATCAGCACTGATATCTGCGTCCTCTATTCATATTTTCTTGAATAGCCAATAAATCATATGGTTTTATTTTGTTTCCTCAATTATAGTTTCATCTCCGTTGAACTCAGAAATAAACATTTCATATCGCTGTTTTTCATGCAGGGCAGCCAATTCTTGATTTGTAATAATTGTACCATCTTCATTTTCTATAGCCGGTGCGGCCGGATCATTTTTTACCTGATTCATCTGCTTCAGTTGCTCCCGGTGAAGTGCCGCCAATTCGCTCCTTGTAACAGCGGGCTGAGTTTCCGTTGCCTCTATAACAATTGCATCTGGGTCATTTAATTCTTCCTGTATCTGCCGCATCTGCTCGGCATGCATTGCCTGTAATTCTGCCCGTGTTACAGCCGGTTGATTCTCTGTGGCTTCAATAACAATCGCATTTGGATCATTTAACTCTTCCTGTATCTGCCGCATCTGTCTGGCATGCAATTCAGCCAGCTCCTTACGCGTTAACGCAGGTTGAGACTCGGTGGCTGGAATTACGATTTCGTTCGGATCATTTTTGTCCCGTGCGATCTGCGCCAGCTGCCGTTCGTGGAGGGCGGCTAATTCTGCTCTCGATATACCTGGTTTCCCATCATCAAACAGGGAATTTCCATTTGCGACACTTTGATCTTTCTTTTTTCCGATTTCAATATTTTGAAAATCCGAATCTTTAGTTTTATATTCAGCATCAGAAACGCTTAATATATTATTTTTTTTCAACCCGCCTTTTTCGCTGTTCTGGCTTTTACCTATAGATTTATCCGTCGAGCCAAAAAAAGTATCTATCTCTTTGAGTTGTGAGCTGATTCCATCTTGGTTTTCAGAAGTAACGTAGACATACCCCCCTACCGAACAAGCTATAGCAATGAGGACAAAAATAATTGATTTAAAACTTCGCATAAACACATGTATTCTAAAATAATTCTCTAAAACGAAAAATACTATCGGCCATACATTTTATAGCGCTGAAAAATTTATATATCATAAGAGCTATAAAGTCAAGAAACACTCCGTTAACAATATTTTTAACAAGCCGCTATTTCAAATTGTGTTAAAAACAGAGCAAAGATGGTTCTGATGAATCACTCTCTGTATTCGCAAAAATCTAAATTACCATCTCAACCGCACTGAATATTTTCCAAAGCAAATAATATGCCACAAATACATACTTATTTTTTCATCATTGCTAACGATCTATTTTTTTAACGTTAACATATATTAACTATTTATATTATTCCTTTATTAAAAAATAAACTCCCCGAGATATAGTTAAACATCAATTTGAAAATGACAATTTGTGTAATTAATAATACGATTATTCGTAATTCATGAACAGCCATTTACACTAAAAGTGGGGAGATTCACCACTTATTCATTTTACCTGGCTCAATGTCTGCCCGCTGAGTTCATATTCCGAGCCACATTCCTGGCAGATCAGTGAACCATCTTTTAACCGAACACCACAGTTGCACATCCATCCTTTTATTCGTGCCGGATTTCCCGCCATCAGGCCAAAATCTGGTACATCTCCGATAACAACGGCTCCAGCGGCAATAAATGCAAACGCACCGATCGTATTCCCGCAGACAATCGTTGCATTTGCTCCTATTGTGGCCCCCTGTTTAACCATAGTGCGTTTTATCTCTTTTTTCCGGGGAATCGCACTTCTGGGATTGTAGACATTGGTAAAGACCATGGAGGGGCCGCAAAACACATTATCTTCCAGCGATACCCCCTTATAGATAGACACATTATTCTGAATCTTACAGCCGTTGCCGATTGTCACATCCGGACCGATAACAACATTCTGGCCGATATTACAGTTCTCACCGATCACCGAATTTTTAATGACATGGCTGAAATGCCAGACTTTTGTTCCATCACCGACATTGACATTTTCATCGATAACAGCTGTTTTGTCAATAAACACATTTTTCCCAAACTGCGCCCTCTTAGAAAATTCATCAGCGGCTTTGGCCCCATTCATTTCACAAGGATTTGACACTTCCACATCCAGTGACCGCTGAGACGCCTTCAACACCTGCAGCACACGCAATCCTTCCCGGCCGTCTGTTTTGGGGTGGGCCCCGATCTTGATACAATCCAGAAAATGTTTACACTCCAGCTTCAAAGGTTCGTCTTCTGGTATCTGAATTCGCTCCGCATTGCCCTTTACTGGAACAGGCTCATTCCTCTCCCAGTTAATCTGGTGTGGATAAATGAGCAGTTTATCTTGCCAGGGTTGGGTATCGTCAAACACAGCCATTTTTTTCTCACCCACGACAACCAGTTTCTGTTCTTTATAAGGATGCAGCCAGGAAACAAATATATGTGCCTGCAAACCGGATGGAAATTTAAGGTGCGTGGTTGTAATATCCGCTATTTTTTTATGGAGATAATTACCCCCTGTTGCTGAAACAGACTCCGGTTCTTCTCCCGCAAGCGACAAAATCATGGAAATATCATGCGGTGCAAAAGACCACAAAATATTTTCCTCCCGGCGAATTTTTCCCAGATTAAGACGGTTGGAATAGATATAATTGATTCGGCCCAATTCCCCGGCATCCGCCATTTTTTTTAGATGGACAAAAATCGGATGGTACTGGAGCAAATGGCCGACCATGAGTGTTAAATTCCGTTTTTCAGCCAAATCAATAAGGGTTTCACCATCTTCAGGATCCAGGACCAGAGGTTTTTCAATATAGACATGCTTACCGGCCAGCAAGACTTCACGGGCCAGATTAAAATGGGTTTCGGCCGGCGTGGCCAGTACAACGCCGTCTATATCTGTTCGGCCCAACACCTCACTGAGAGCCATGCAGGTGTCAATGTCAGGATACTGGGCGCTGAAATCATCAAGAACTGATCTTCTCTTGTCGCAGATCAGTCCCAGCACTCCTAAATCATGATAATTTCGGACAAGATTTTTCCCCCAGTAGCCCGATCCGACAACTGCAATAGATAATTGATTGCTCACTGCCATTATTATCCTTTCATGTAAATTTTAAGCTTGAACTAACACTGATAATCAGATCAAACCTAATCAATTCCATTTTTACAGTTATAAAAGGCCAAAAAATACGCTCTTACACATGTTTACCATTGTAAATGCTTGTTGGTTTTCTGTTTTCATTCATATATTCAACGATTAGGGCAACTATCAACATTAAAAATAACCCGATAACAGCTGACATAATTATATTAATTGTTTTTCTGGGCTTAACCGGGTTCGGCTCGCAAGTGGGAGGCTGCAATATTTGGATATTCTGAATACTGTTCATTTGAAATAACAAATGTTTCATTTTTTGATCGATATCAGCTATATCGGTTTCAACTTTTTCAAGGTTCAAGGCAACATCTTCCTTCTTTAAAATATACGTACTGAGTTGGTCCTTATAATTATTTGAAAGCGCCAGATTGCTTTGGATCGAATTACTGTAAAGCATTGCGGAGAGGACGTTGTTTTTGTTAGTATTCTCAGACAAAAAGTTATCCCGCTTATCCCGCAGAAGCCGGGTACT
Source organism: uncultured Desulfobacterales bacterium (assembly GCA_964577615.1). Classification (GTDB taxonomy): domain Bacteria; phylum Desulfobacterota; class Desulfobacteria; order Desulfobacterales; family QNYZ01; genus QNYZ01. The sequence continues at coordinate 4,014 of CAZNZW010000005.1, forward strand.
TTTGTTTACTTCTTCAATCTCATTGTTCAGTTGGCTGATCCGTGCTTCTAAATTTTTAATGGTATTTATATATGAAGATTTTACCGCCTCCATTTTTTTTATTTCATTTTTTTTAATTTCCAATTGAAATTCATATAAAGATCGATGGTAATCAACTATTTTCGCATATTCCTTAAGAAGTAAATTTTTCAGGACTGTCAAAACAATGCGTCCCTGCTCACAATCGATTGTTTCATAATATATTTTAAGTATATTAGACCCTTTTTCTACGGATAGCTTGAGATTAAGCTTATCCGGATTTTTTTTTCTGATGGTGTCTTCAGTGCTTGGATAATTTGATCATTGAAGGACCCCGCCATTACCATGGCTTTTATATTTTGCACAGAATCAATATAAATATTTTTTTCAGAACCACTCTGGCTGATTTTTAAAATACCCGGCTGTACCACCATATCGACACGGTATATCTTCGGTAAAATATAATTAATAACCGCCGCACATAAAATACAACTGAGCGTACCGCCAATTATAAGCTTTTTCCTTTTCCACAACACGCGGAAGATATCAACTATGTCGATTTCATCTCTGAATTGATTATTTTGTGTTTCTACCATGTAATCCTCATTTAAAAAACTACCCATTGGCATGCAAAAAGGACAGAGAAACAGGGTAAGTGATCTTTTCGGCCAGCTTGTCCCCGATTCTGTTTCTCACCTTTCTGCGTTAAACTCAGCCCTATTCAATGGGCCTGCCCATGCAGCTCTAAGTGTTCGCTAAAAGGTAATCAGCTGATTATTTATGAAAAGGCATACTAATTGTTACTATAGGTATTGTCGCCAAAAATCAAATCCCGTTTTGTCCCCCTTATAGAAATATTTTATCTACAAAACATCAGCAAACTGAGGTTTCAGCTTTTGAAAAATAATCGCGCCAATGACAAAAGTAACCGAGGCAATTAACCAGAAATAAACCGTTTGGCGCGGGTGTGCCCAGAAGGGAATAGAATAGATAAATGACTCCCGGTATCCCTGCACCACGTAGAACATCGGATTGAGTTTAAACGCCAGCTGCCATTTGGCCGGCATGATGTGAATGTCCCAGAAAATCGGCGTGGCCCAGAAACCGATCTGGATAATAACCCCGGCAATCTGCCCGACATCCCGGATGAAAACGTTCAGGGAAGACACGATCCAGGCGACCCCCAGCCCCAGAATAATCAGACAGAACAGATAATAGAAAAACTGCAGAAAATAAACGCTGAACGGCAGACGGTTGAGCACGATCAATCCCAGCAGAACCACCAGAAAAACGAGGTGCGTTATCAGGCAGGAAACAATTTTGACCACGGGAAGGATCTGGGGGAAAAAAAGTGTTTTCTTGATCAGGTGGGCATGGGCTACAATGATTCCCGCCGATCCGGTAATAATCTCGGAAAAAACAAACCAGGAAGCCATCCCTGCGGTCAACCAGACGACAAACGGGACATTATTCAGTGGTTTGGTCCGAAATCCCACGCTGAATACCACCCAGAGAACCAGGATCAGCACCAAAGGGTTTATAAAGGTCCAGATAAACCCCAGGAAAGACCCCACGTATTGCGCCGCCACTTCCCGCCGTGCCATCGATCCGATGAGGTAGCGCTGCGTAAAGATCAGACGGATAAAATTGTAAAAGCTTTTAACCATGACGCTCGCTTTCGTCCAGTAAAACAGCATCCAGCATTTCCGCCAGGCTTTCCTCCCACGGGCGTGTACGGACACCGAATACCGCTTCAAGCCGACGGCAGTCGAGAACGGAGTTGGCCGGGCGTTCGGCCGGTGTGGGATAATCGGCCGTCGTGATCGGACGAACCTTTTTTACCTTTAATGGTATTATTGTTCCGGCAATCTTAAAAATCTTTTCCGTAAGCCCATGCCAGGTGGTACTGCCCCGGCCGCAATAATGATACGTCCCCCACCCATCCTGCAACCCGCCGGTAATCCTGCCGGAAACAGCAAGGATCGCATCGGCCAGATCGGCGGCATAGGTGGGGCACCCCCGCTGATCGGCGACAACGCTTAGGGTTTCCCGCTCCCTGCCCAGGCGCAGCATGGTCTTGACGAAATTATGCCCATGCACGCCGTACAGCCAGGCGGTCCGGATGATGATATGCTCGGCCAGGCGCTGACGGACAGCATCATCACCGGCAGCCTTGCTTTTCCCGTAAACACCGAGCGGGGATACCGGGTCAGATTCGAGATAGGGGCGTTTTCTGCTGCCATCAAAGACATAATCCGTCGATACCTGAATCATGGGAATGTCGCGTGCCGCGCAGGCATCGGCCAGATAGCCGGGGCCTTTGGCGTTCACGGCATAAGCGAGTTCCGGTTCTTCCTCCGCCCTGTCAACGGCTGTATAAGCCGACGCATTGATCACCAGATCCGGAGCGGATCTTTCCACCTGAAGGGCAACCTGCGCCGGGTCCGTGATATTAAAATCCGGCAGGTCAACGCTTTCCACCGTGAATCCGGCCCGCACGCTTTTCTCTCCCAGCGCCCACCCCAGCTGTCCGTTTGATCCGATAATAAGCAGTTTCATAAATATTCTGTCTTGTTTATTGCATCGGCACCGATGCGTCCGTATCAATCATATCAAGGAGATATCGGCCGTAACCGTTCTTCTTCAGCGGTGTTGCCAGCCGGGCCACCTGATCAGTGTTGATATATCCTTTCCGGTAGGCGATTTCCTCAACACACGCGACCTTCAGCCCCTGCCGTTTTTCGATCACTTCGATGAAACTCGATGCCTCCATGAGGCTTTCGTGGGTGCCGGTGTCCAGCCATGCCACCCCGCGGCCGAGTTTTTCCACGGCCAGCTGGCCGCTCTCCAGATAGACCCGGTTGACATCGGTAATTTCAAGCTCTCCCCGGTCGGACGGTTGAATCTGTCCGGCAATGTCGAGCACCTGGTTATCGTAAAAATAGAGGCCGGTCACCGCCCAGTTGGACTGGGGGCTGACCGGTTTTTCTTCCAGGCGGATCGCCCGCCCTGCATCATCGAAGGTGACGATGCCGTACCGTTCCGGATCGCGCACCCAGTAGCCGAATATTTTCGCGCCTGTTTTCAAATCCGCCGCCCGGGTGACTTTCTCCGAGAGACCATGGCCATAGTAAATATTATCGCCCAGCACCAGACAAACCTGATCATTTCCAACAAATTGCCGCCCGATAATAAACGCCTGAGCCAGCCCTTCCGGCCGGGGCTGCGGGGCATAGGAAAAAGAAAGTCCCCACTGGGCGCCATCCTTGAGCAGGGCTTCAAACCGCGGCAAATCTTCCGGTGTCGAGATGATCAGTATCTCACGGATCCCCGCCAGCATTAAAACGGAAAGCGGGTAGTAGATCATCGGTTTGTCGTAAACCGGCAGCAGTTGTTTGCTGACAACGGTCGTAATCGGATACAGCCGGGTACCGGATCCGCCGGCCAGGATAATCCCCTTCATAAATCGATCTCCTGTTTATCTATTCGAGATGGGTCAGCGGCGGCTTGCCGATGGGATAGACGTTAAAACCGATGTCAAAGCAATGCTGATGGTCGATAATATTGCGGCCATCAAAAATAAACGCCGGTTTGACCATCCCGGCAAATATTTTTTCATAGTCAAGGGTTTTATACTGATCCCACTCCGTCAGCACGGCAATGGCATGACATCCCGATGCCGCCTGGTATGGATCTTCAACATACGCCACCCGACCGTCGGCATCAGCCAGATCATTTCGGGCATTGCCCAGGGCCTTGGGGTCTGAAATCACCAGATCGGCCTGTTCTTCCAGAAGCCGCCTGGCAATATAGATGGCCGGGCTCTCCCTGGTATCGCCGGTATTGGCTTTAAACGCAAAACCAAAAATGCCGATCCGTTTGCCGGCCAGCGTATTAAACATGGCCTGAAGCATGTTTTCCACAAACCGTTCCTTCTGATAGGCGTTGATTCTGACGATACTGTGCAGGTAATCGGCCACTTCGTCCAGGCCGTAGCTCTTGCTGATATAGACAAGATTTAAAATATCCTTTTTAAAGCAGGACCCGCCAAAACCGATACTGGCGTTGAGATACCGGGACCCGATCCTGGGATCCATGCCGGCGGCCCGGGCCACATTGGCCACATCCGCCTCACTCTTTTCGCAGATCGCCGAAATGGCATTAATCGTTGAAATGCGCTGAGACAGAAAAACATTGGATACCAGTTTCGACAGTTCGCTGCTCCAGACATCCGAAGTAACAATTCTTTCCATTGGCACCCAGTTCGCATAAATATCAACCACCTGCTGCCGGGCGGCGATACCGGAATCGGTCAACCGGGATCCGACCAGAACACGGTCCGGTTTCAGCAGATCGTTGATCGCCGTCCCTTCGGCCAGGAACTCGGGATTGGACAGAACATCAAAGTGCAGGTGCCGGTTATTCGAATTGAGAATCCGTTCCATGGCCAGGGCCGTTCGCACGGGCAGCGTGCTTTTCTCCACCACGATTTTCGATGAATCCGAACAGGCCAGAATCTGGCGGGCGGTTTTTTCCCAGTATTGCAGGTCCGCCGCCATGCCGGCGCCGACGCCAAAGGTCTTGGTCGGCGTATTGACGCTGACAAAAATGATATCCGCTTCCCGGATGTTGTTTTCGATATCCGTGCTGAAAAAGAGATTTTTCCCGCGTACCGCCTTGACAATCTCATCCAGACCCGGCTCGTAAATCGGCAGCCGGTCCGAATTCCACTCGTCAATGCGCCGGGCATTGATGTCAACCAGGGTGACCCGGTAATGGGGGCATTTGTAGGCAATCATCGCCATGGTGGGCCCCCCCACATACCCGGCGCCGATGCAGAGAAGATTTTGCTTAAAGTCTTCCGTCATCTGAATGCTCCTTCCCGTTTCTCATTCGCAGGTTTTCTCATATATACATCACTTTCATGCGCCAAGGATTGCCTCCGCAACCGACTGCTGCTGCTCCACCGTCAGGTAGGGATGCATCGGAATACTGAAAATCCGCCGGGAACAGTCTTCGCTGACGGGAAAATCACCCGCCTGGTAGCCCAGCCCGGTGAAGGCCGTCTGAAGGTGCAGCGGCAGTGGATAGTAAACCGCCGTGGGAATCCCGGCGTTTTTGAGATGTGACTGAATCGACTGGCGCGTATCGCCGTCCTTCGCCAGCAGGCTGTACTGCGCCCAGGCACTTTCACAACCCGCCGGTTCCACCGGCAGGGTCAGAGCAGCCTCTTTTAACAGATCGTTGTAGCGCGCCGCCACTTCCCGCCGCAGCCGGATTTCCTCGGCAAATATATCGAACTTGGCCAGCAGCACCGCGGCCTGCAATGTGTCCAGGCGCCCGTTGATGCCGATCCGGATGTTATCGTATTTGTCCGTTCCCTTGCCGTGTACCCTGAGCGATCGAATTTTGTCGGCCAGGGCATCGGTGTCGGTAAAACACATGCCGCCGTCACCGTAACCGCCCAATGGCTTGGCCGGGAAAAAAGAAGTACAGGCGGTCTCGGCCAGACTGCATGCGGCCCGCCCCTTGTATCGTGCCCCGAAGGACTGGGCCGCATCTTCGACAACGACAAGACCATGTTTTTCGGCAACCGCGGCGATGGCTTCATAATCGGCCGGCAGCCCGAACAGGTCCACGGCAATCACGGCCTTGGGCGTCGCCGGGTCCGTCGCACCAGTGCGGGGCAACGGAAACCGCCCGGTGTCTTTGTTTTTTAAGGCGGTAATGGTCTGGTCCAGTTTCTCCGCACTCATGTTATAGTGGGGCGTGTCAATATCGACAAAAACCGGCACAGCGCCGATCAGTTGAATCACTTCCGCGGTGGCGATAAACGTAAACGGCGTCGTAAAAACGGCATCCCCCGGCCCGATGCCATGGGCCAGCAGGGCCAGCAGCAGGGCATCGGTTCCGGACGCACAGGCCACGGCATGAGTCACTCCGCAGAATGCGGCCAGTTTCTGTTCCAGTTCCGCCACTTCCGGCCCCATAATATATTTTCCGTGGTCAAGCACCTGATGAATATTGGTTTCAATCCGTGCACGAATCCGCTTCTGCTGGGCCGCCAGATCAATGAACTGCATCATGGGTTTCTCCTGATAATTATCGGTTAGGTAGTGACCTCGATGCATTCAATCGAGGATAACAGTTTTTTCGGGTCGAATGCCCTGCTGGACCAGTTTTTCCCTGATTATTTTCCGGGAATCGATGGCGGTGATAATCACACGGTCAAAAGACAGTGTCTTCAAGCTGGAAGGCGCCGTCACTGAGTGTCCGAGGAATTTCTGCCCAACCTTATTATCATCGACCATGGCAATCATCTTGATTTCCGTCTCCTGCAGAGAAATATAGGCAATCTCGGCAAACTGACCGATTCCGTAAAATGCCACCCGGCGGACACCGGCACTGGCCAGATCCTGAAAAAGAACCTGTAACCGGCTCCGGGCGCCTTTGTAGAATTGATACGAATGGTGGATATAGGCATAGGTCAACCGGCTTTTTTCAGCCATCCCCTTGGGCGTCAGCATATATGCCACCCGGTTTTTAGGAATGGTGGTAATTTTGAAATATCCTTTTTTGGCCAGCCGCTTGACAAAAGAATTAATCAGGCCCAGGGAAACGTTGAGCTGTTTGGCCAGATACCGTTGACTGGGAGAGTGATTCTGCTCGATTTCCTCCAGCAATTGGAGGGTCCGTAACGCATCGTTATCCATAATGATTTCTCTTTGCCCGGAACGAAATACGGAAAGGAAAGGATAGCTCCGCCTGGTGGGGTCGAAACAGCCGGCCCTCAGAAACAGATGGCGGGAATCGGATTGCGAGGGCCCTGTTCAACAGATTGAAAACGTTTGATAAATGACCGGACCTCAAAGTGTTCAATCTTTGAACACGTTTAGACTGCCTTGTCAAGGGAAAAGTGCCCGGCGTCCGTCAGCATGGCCGGGCGATGGGATGCGGCAGCAAGGCGGGCTGTTTTACGTCACGGGCACATGTCAGGCGCGGACGGCCGCCGCCATTTCACTGAAGCAGTTTTTTCAGCAATTTACCGGCTTTTCGTTCCAGCACCTTACCGGCCGCCGACCCGATCAGTTTTTTCAAGGTCGTCTGAAACCCGGCCAGATTCAATTTGGGCTTGGTGATCGTGCCGCCGATGGGGATATCGATGAAGGCATCCTGCAGATACGCATACACCTGCTTACCCACCAGTTCCGGGGTGACGGGAATCCGGGCCATATAATCCAGGGTCCCGTCAAACCCCATGCTGCCGCTCAGTGACAATCGGTAATCCTTGACCTTCAGCTTCAGGGGAGAGCACCGGATCCGGCCATTTTTACAGCTGAATTCAATGGTGCGGTCGCCAATCTCCGTATCCCGGGCCTTGACCTTCATCACCGCCAGGAGGTCGTAGATCAGCCCCTCGGCCTTGAGGTGAACATCGTTGAATTTAAGAACACCGGAAAAGGCCGCCTTGCTGCGCGCCACCTCGGAAAGGGGCCAGGAGAAATGGTCCATGACCAGATCCACCGCCCCGTCAACCGCCGCCGTGCCTTTAAACACCGGATGAATCAGGGCGAGGAGATCATTGGCCATGTCACGGGTTATCCGAGCCTGGCTTAATATCGTGGAATGGGCCGGTAATGACAGTACGGGCGTTGGGGCGGACAGATCGATGGCCGGTTGCAGGGCCAGTTCTCCGCCGTTGACCGCGGCCTTGATATCCGAGCGGGCCATCGATTTTTCGATCTTGACGGGCATATCAACGGATTTCAGCGTGAGGCCGAACCCCCTGATCCGGTCGGCATGGAGGGCCAGCGCCAGGGCGGCCCGTTTATACAACGCCTGCCACTGGCCTTTTTCCGTCTGGAAATGGATAACAAACGGCCGCCGACTCCGGCCGCTGAGTTCCAGGTCCGTTCCCAGTACGGCATTGATCGGATTCTGAAGTTTTTCCAGGTCAACGGCGATCTCCCCCTTGGCCGACAGCTGTTTTTCCTTTCCCCTGGGCGCAATCCGCCCCGAGGCCGTCAGGGACAGAGGCGTCGAATCAAGGGCGACCTTCTCAATCGTCAGGAGACTGCGGGCCAGATCCCCTTTCAAATTCATTGTCAGGCGCACTTTTTTCTCGTTCAGCAATACGGCGCCGTCCGAGTCAACCTGGATCGGCGCAAAGGAGCCGGCCAGGCGGATCGTCTGATTTTTGGCATCGGTCAGATCCAGCCGGATGTCAATCTTCGCCCGGCCGGCAACTTTCGTCTTTTCCGGTAAATCCAGCAGGCCGCCGGGCAATTGTGCCAGCCGGGCCAGATCAAAGTTGACCGTTCCGCTGCCTCTGGCGCCATGTCCCACATCCGCCCAGTCGTCAACCGTCAAATCGGGGAACCGTACATTTCCGGCATCGGCCGTGATTTCCACGGGTGCCAGCCGGACCGACCGGGTGTTGAGATTGATCTGCCCCTTTGTATGTACAATGATGTGTTTATCGGCAAAGCGCTGTTTCCCCTGCCGCAGGGCAAATCGGTCAATGGTAACCATGGTTTTATCAAGCGTGACCCGCTTTGAATCCAAAGAAAACCGGGTGTGAATATCGGCCTTGCCGGCGGCCGACACATCCGGTGGCAGGACGCTCATGGCGCCGAGCATCCTGAAAAGGGGGGCCAGCGCCAGGGTGCCGTCAAAGCCCGCCTGTTGGACCCGCACAGCCGGATTAAGCTGCGCGGCGCTGCTTTTCAGGCGCCCCTTGCCCAGCCAGCTGTCGAAATCAATCACCGGACGGGACAATGCCTGCAGACGGGTATTTGGATCAAGCGTGACATCCGTTTTCAGATTGAGGGCCAGCCGGTGCCGGGGAACGATCGTTTTGCCCCCGCGCTGCAGCTGCAGGGCGCTGCTGGAAAGCCGGGCCTCAATGAAATGCGCCCCGCCAGACCGGGCACCGGCGTGAAGGGCCAGATCGAGTTTCCCGGCCCCCTGCCATCCCCCGGTATCAATGAATTTTCCCGCTTCTTTCAGGGCGGCCTTGAGATCGGCATTGACCCGGACCGTCAGATCGGTCAAATCCCCCTGGCCCTTTCCCGATAAAAATGCGGATTGAACGGAAAACTTGTCCAGATGGACGCCATTTTCCCCGTAAGATCCAACAGCTGCCGCGGACATGGGTTTATCGAGGGACAGTTTCTTTTTTCCACTGATGCCGGCCAGTCGATCCATATGAATCCGGCCATCGAAACGGGTCGTCCGGGCATCCGTTTCCACCGTGGCGCTGAGGGCCACCCGGCCCCGGGTGATCCGGGTGCCTTTTTTCAGATGGACAGTCGCCGGCAGCTGGACGGAAATTTCGGCCAGATCCAGTGCTGCTTCTGTTTGAAACCGGCTGTTTCCCCGGATGTCCAGCCGTCCGGTGACCACACCGCGAAACAGACGGGAATCAACCGCCAGCCGCTTGACAGTGATCTCATTGCCTTTTTGAAAGGCATCGACAGCGCACGATATTTTCGCCAGCGCCGGCGTGTCCGTTTTCAACGGACCGCCGGAAAGCCGGATATCGGTGCCCGTCAGATCTCCGGTCAGATGCAGGCCGGATGCCGGATCACCGTCCACCTTGAACCGGCCGTTCACGGTTCCCTTTCCCCTGGGCGTTTCGGCCAGCACCGCTCCCATGTCCAGCAAAGCGGCCATATCCCAGTTTTTAACGGCAAAATCCGCCTCGGACCGCATCGGCTGAACGGCCACCGTCTCCGGCATGGGGACAAGGATTTTCCCCTGGCCCGATATCTCACCGCCGCCCTCGCCAGCCAGGGCCTGCACCTGATAAACAACCGGTTTTTCCCGCCCATCAACCGTCAGATCAAGCTTTATATTTTTTGCAATAACATTCTCTTTTTTATCAAAATATACAATTGACACCATCCCGTCGGAAAGATGGATATCAGCGGCCGTGAGCGGCAGCAGAAAAGGGGATGCGGCGCGGTCCGGCCGATCCCCGCCACCGGTCGCGGCCGGCGCATGGGGCGCATCCGGACCGGTGCCGCCGGCAGGCACGCGGGACGCGGCACCCCGATCCGGCACCGTGATCACGCCCCGGGGCCGGACAATGTCGATCCGTCCCGGCTGGCGATAATTCAGGGCCAGCCCCAGCAGGCCTTTGGACAGCGTGATCCGGTCAACCGCAACGGCCACCCGCGCCGATGAATCCTCATACGTGAGCGCGTCGCATTCAATACCGCTGAACCATCCCAGCGACCATCGATCGATCGTCAGGTGCCCGGGAATCCGATGATTCACCATCTTCAACACCTGGCGTCTGGCAGTGGCGGTTGACAAAAGCGCCGGTGCCAGGGCGATGGCCGCCAGTACTATCGCCAGCCCGGCGCCCAGAGAGATAAATAATCGTTTTTTCATTTTATGTCCGCCTGTTATTCGTCCTGCCGGTCAATGACGCGCCAGCCTTTTGCGTATCATAATGGTCCTGTTCCGGATGTCAATTGCCACACCGGGCCGGGCAGCGCCGGCGGGTCGGAAAAGCGCCGGTCATCCCCCGCTGGCCAGCTCAAGCAGCCGGGTAAGATTCATGCTGTCGAAATCCTCGGCCGGTGTTCCCTTGCGGGTTTCAATGACCATGGGAATACCTTTCAGATCCGGATCCGTCATGATAAAATGAAAGCCCGCCATGCCGATGGCACCCTGCCCGATATGGGCGTGGCGATCCACCCGGGAGCCCATTTCTTTCAGCGAATCGTTTAAATGGATGAAAAAAAGGTTTTCCAGGCCGACAACCGCATCAAACCGGGACAGGGTTTCCCGGCAGGCGGTTTCGCTTCCAAGATCGTACCCGGCGGCAAAGATATGACAGGTATCCAGACAAACCCCGACCCGGTCTTTTTCGTCCACGCCGGCCATGATATCGGCCAGCTGCTCAAACCGGTGCCCAATCCCCGTCCCCTGCCCGGCCGTGGTTTCAAGGAGCAGGCGCGGCGTCAGATGCGGATGGGTACGGAAAATAGCGTTAATCTCCGCGGCAATCCGTGCAATACCGGTGTCCAGGCCGCTGCCCATGTGGGCGCCGGGATGATGAACAACAAAGGGAATGCCCAGGGCATCGGCCCGGATGAGCTCCTGGGCCAGGGCTTTTCGGGATCTGTCCCGTTTTTCAGATTCGGGAGACGCCAGATTGATCAGGTAGGACGTATGCGCGGCCGTCCGGGTGATCCCCGTTTCCCGGGACGCCTGCCGGAACCGGGTGATATCTTCGCCGGTCAGTTGCCGTTCCTGCCATCTTGTGGCGTTTTTGGTAAACAGCTGGGTAGCCGTGCACCCGTATGCGCCGGCCCGGTATAATGCCTTTTCAATCCCCCCGGCAATGGAAAAATGGGCGCCGAGGTATGTATCCTTTGCCTGGTAAAACAGCGCTTTGAGCCTATCCCGGTCAGGTGTCATCTCTTCTCCGTATATTTTCAGTTCACAGGCTGCTGTTTCTCACGTCCGACCTTGACGCCGCAAGCGGTTTTTTCTATAAAACAGCCAGCGTCCAGACAGATTTCCGGCAACATACCCGGATGACAGAATAAACCCGGCATGGAGGGGAAACGCTCATGAAAAGCATCCGGATCCTCGGCACCGGATCCTATGTCCCGCCCACGGTATTATCCAACCAGGACCTGGAAAAAATGGATATCGATACCACCGACGAATGGATTGTTCAACGCACCGGCATCCGGGAACGACGCATGGCCGCGCCGGAGACAGTCACTTCGGACCTGGCCCGGCAGGCGGCGGTCAACGCCCTTGAAGCAGCCGGCCGGACCGCCGCGGATCTCGACATGATCATCATGGCCACCGTGACGCCCGACACCCAGTGTCCGTCCGGCGCCAACTGGCTTCAGGCCAAGCTGGGCGCCGACCGGGCGGTTTCTTTCGATGTCACGGCCGCCTGTTCGGGGTTCGTTTTCGCGCTCAATGTCGCCCAGCAGTATCTTGCCGCCGGTACCGCCGGCTGCATCCTTGTGGTGGCCGCCGAAATCATGACCCGCACCGTCAACTGGAAAGACCGGAGCACCTGTGTTTTATGGGGTGATGGCGCTGGCGCGGCGGTTCTGGCCGTCGACAGCCAGGGGCCGGAGCTGTTGTCGACCCGCCTGCATACCGACGGCTCCCGCGGGAACGACCTTCTCATGCCGGGGGGCGGATCAAGAACCACGCCCATCAGCCATGAGAGCGTTGATAAAGGCCTCCATTACCTGGACATGATCAATGCCAAATACAGCTTCCGCATTGCCGTTCGCTGTTTTGTCGAAACCATCCGGGAAGCGGCTGCCGACAACGGCATCCCTGTTGAAAAAATCGACTGGCTCATTCCCCATCAGGCCAATATTCGCATGTTTTATGCGATCTCCAGGCAGCTGAACATTCCCATGGAGAAATTTTACGTGACCATCGATAAATACGGCAATGTGTCTTCGGCGTCCTGCGCCATCGCGCTGGACGAAGCCATCCGGGAAAAAAGCATCCAGCCCGGCCAGCGGGTCTGTCTGCCGGTCTTCGGCGGCGGCCTGACCTGGGGCCATGCCCTGATCCAATGGTAACCGGTCTCGTCGATAACAACCGCCCGTCCGCATGAATACCGCCGCCATCGTACTGGTCGTCATTTCGGCCCTTTTTCACGCCACCCGCAATCTGTTTACCAAGGAATCCCTGGACAAACAGGTGTTCCTCTGGTGGTACTCGATCTTCGGGATGCTCTTTTTCCTTCCGGTCTTCGGATTTGGCCTGTACCGGAGCCATTTCCCCGGCGGCCCGGTGCTTGCCATCATCCTTGTATCCGGCGGTATCCACTGTCTTTACTGGCTGTTTCACACCCGGGCCTATGAAGGCGGCGACCTGTCCCGGGTCTATCCCATCATGCGGGCGGCACCAGCCGTGGTCCTGCTCTTTGCCGTCTTTTTTCTCCACGAGCCGGTCACCCGGGCCGGAGCCGCCGGAATCGTTCTGATCACCGCCGGTATCTATCTGATCAATATGCCCCGCCTGACGGCCGGAGAAATTCTCTCTCCTTTCCGCGCCCTGGCCGGTGACCGGGCCACGCGCTACGCTTTCCTGACGCTGCTCTCGGTGGCGGCCTATTCCATTGTCGACAAGGTCGCGGTGGCCCGCATCGACCCCTTCATCTTCGCCTTTCTGCACCTGTTCACCGGCATGCTCATCTTTACGCCCTACATTCTCTACGCCAAAGGCCCGGCGCGGATCAAACAGGTCTGGCGTCAAAACCGGCGAACCATCATGGCCAACGGCCTGCTCGGCATCTTCGGCTATACGCTTATTCTGGTCGCCTTTACCTTCGAAAAGGTCAGCTACACGGTCGGTCTGAGGCAATTGAGCATCGTCTTTGCCGTCCTGATGGGCGGGCGATGGCTGCGGGAAAAACACCAGACAATCCGCCTGGCGGCGGCGGTAATCATCTTTGCCGGCGCCTTTCTGGTCTGTACGGCGGGATAATGATAAAAAAGGGGGAAACCGGACGCATGAATCACCCGGCCGGATCATTCGAGGCGCGGCCGTCGGCCGCCGCCCGCCTCAAAGTCCTCTTCATCGGCAACAGCCACACCTACCTGCATTACATGCCCCAAATGGTGACGCTGCTGGCCGCCGGCGCCGATCCTCCCATCGGCATCGACACCTGCCAGGTAACCGGCGAAGGCGTGGATCTTAGGTGGCACGCGGAAAACGACGCGACCACGGCGCAGATCACCGCACACCCCTGGGATGCCGTGGTGCTGCAGGAACGCAGCGGCGGCCCGCTGGCAGATTCTGGATCGATGTTTTCCGCCGCCCGCCGGCTGGACCGCCGGATCCGGGCCCGGGGCGCCCGCACGGTTTTTTTCATGACCTGGGCCCGGCGGGACCGCCCCGACACACAGGCGGCCATCGCCGACGCCTATTTCCAGATCAGCCGGGAGCTGGGCGCGCGGATCGCGCCGGTGGGGCTGGCCTGGCAGCAGGCCGGCATCCGCCTGCCCGGCCTCCCCCTGTATCACCGCGACGGCCGCCATGCCGGGGCATTGGGTGCTTACCTGACGGCCTGCGTTTTTACATTCCTGCTGACCCATGCGGGACCTGTTCCGCTTCCCGCCGAGATTGTCATGGACAACCGGAAAAAAGTCTCCCTGCCGGTATCAACGGCCCGCCGCCTGCAGCAGATCGCTTTCGGCCAGCTGACCGCCGCGGAATCCCGTACCGCCGCCCCGCCTCAAAGGCCTTGACGCGCCCCTGGATTCCCCGGAAGTTCCCTCATCAATCACTCCTTATTTTTCGAATCGGGATCTTCCGGATCGGGCTCAAAGGCCCGTTTGGCCTCGATAAACGTGGGCAGGTGCCGGGCCAGATGCCAGAGACTCCAGCGGTGCTGCCACAACCGCCGGGTAAACCGCCGGCGCCATTGTTTATCCGTATAAAACCGTTTGACGTGGCGGTTGTAGAGATTGTCCAGGGTTTCCCTTGAATCGATCCCGGCCGGGATATAAACGAAATTCAGGCAGTTCATCTGCCGCCAGTCTTCGGTAAAAACCCCTTCTTCATGCACCCGCCGCCAGATCGGCGCGCCGGGGAAAGGGGTAAACTTGGACATGTTCATATCGTCCAGTTCCAGCGAGAGGACAAAATCACTGGTTTTCTGAATCGACGCCTCGGTTTCACCGGGAAGCCCCATCATGAACAGCCCCTTGACGCGCAGGCCCTTGGCGCGCAGCCGCCGGACCGTATCCTGGACTGCTTTAATCGCCACGCCCGGCTTATGGGTGTCCATCATCTCCGCATCGCCGGTTTCGATTCCCACCGACACCATCAGACAGCCGGCGGCCTTGAGGGCATCGAGCAGTTCATCGTCGGCATGGCCCACCCGTACGGCACAGTTAAACTGCATGCCCAGCGGCCGCCGGGCCAGCTGATCGCACAGGGCGAAAATCCGCTGGCGGTGCAGGGTAAACAGATCATCGTAAATATTAACATGGCGGATACCGAACCGCCGGCGCAGGTATTTGAGATGGGCATAGACATAGCCGGCGGAATTGTACCGGTACCCGCGTTGAAACACCGACCGGTCGCAATAGGAGCACTGGTACGGGCATCCCCGGCTGGCGATCAAAGTCGCCCCGGGACGGTGGACATAGCTGAACAGCGGCAGATGGTATTTGCGGGGAAATCCGGCCAGCTTCTCGTACGCCGGGAACGGCAGATCATCCAGATCGGCAACGGGCTTTCCCGGCGGATTGACCACCGCCCCGCCAGCGCCCCGCCAGATCAGACCATCGATGTCTTTGAGCGCCCGGCCATCGGCCAGACCGGCCAGGGGCGTCTCGCCTTCCCCCATGCAGAGGCAGTCGATATCGGCAAATCGGTTGAGCAGCTCCGCTCCCATGGCGCTCACGTGAACACCGCCAAAAACGATCCGGGTGTCCGGGGCCTGCCGCTTTACCCCCCGGGCCAGCTCGTATCCGTCGAGAAATCCGGACGTCGTCGCCGATACCCCCACCAGGTCCGGCCGCTGCCGGATGATCGCGGCCACCTGCCGATCGGTGCCGGCCGGCGCGTCCGGCCCCAGGCAGTCGATGACAGACACCTGGTGCCCGGCCTTTTCCAGCCAGGCCGCCATGGACAGCAGACCCAGGGGCACCATCCGGTTGGCCGTGGCGGTAATATCTCTTTTCCCCGGGATCCAGTTGGATCCGGTGGGGTGAACCAGCGTCACACGCATTAATCATCTCTCCAGGGCGCTCATTCCAGGTCGGGTGGCCCGGTTTTCTTTATCGTTCCCCGCCGCCATGGACACGCAGGCATCGACCGGCATGGTGGCCACCGTCACATCCGGCAGACACACTCCCGTTCAGCGACAATTGCCAATCATCTCCCCGCCCTGGTCAAAAGCCGCCATGTTGACCGCCACCTTCCCGGCAGGCATCAGCCGGGCAATCACCGCTGCAAAGCTGCTGCGATCCAGCGGAAGCCGGCGGGTGGCGGCCATGGCACCGACCATCATGACGTTGCCCAATATGGGGTGGCCCATCGCGGCGGCGGCATCCGTGGCATTGATAAACCACGCCTTGGCGGACAACGAGCCGATCCACTTTTCCAAGTCTGCCGGAGACGGATAGACCTGGTCCCCGCTGATCACGCCGATGCCGTGGATGGGACGGACATTGCACAGGACGTCGACCTTTGGGTTGCCATAGTCGGGCAGTACCCGCAGCGCTTCCGTGGGTTCCAGGGCCACCACCATATGCGCCCCGCCCCTGGGAATCTGGGGCGACAGGCCCGGCCGGGTAGAAATGCGCAGATGGCTCATGACCGATCCGCCGCGCTGGGAGGCCCCGAAGGTTTCCCCGATGGTAACGGTCAGTCCTTTTTCGATCAACATCGTCCCGACGACTCGGGAAGCCAGAACGTTGCCCTGCCCCCCGACACCGGTGATGATCAGGTTAAACGGGTCCGGCGTTTGGATCGGATATGCCATTGGCTATGCCGTCTCCTTTCCCAGGATGGCCCCGGAAGGGCAGATGGATGCGCAGACCCCGCAGCCGACGCAGATCACGTCGTCGATCTCGGCGGTCTGCTTTTCGCGGTTCCAGATCAGGCCCGGGCACCGGAAAATCCGGGTACATAACCGATTGCACCCGCAACTGCCGCCAAGACACCGCGCCGGATCCACCGCCATCTCAAAATCGGCGCTGGATTTCCGCTCCGGGCTCAGCGCACACCGTTGTCGTAAAATCAGCACGTTGACGCCATCCCGGCTTTCCAGCAGTTCAAAAAGTGTGTGCCGGGTCTTTTCCAGGTCGAAGGGATCGCAGATGCGGACCCGGGCGTCCATGGCCTGACAGATCCGCGCGATATCCAGACCGGGCACCGCATGGCCGGCGGCATCCACGCAAAGGCCCGGATGGGACTGAAAACCGGTCATGGCCGTGCCCCCGTTGTCCAGCACCACCAGGGTAATGTTGGCGCGCTGATGGACGGCATTGGCCAGGGCCGGCAGCACGGCATGAAAAAAGGTGGAATCCCCGCAAACGGCCAGCACCGGCTGGTCCAGGCCGAAGGGACCCAGTTTCCCGAACCCGCTGGCGATCCCCGTGCCCGATCCCATGGCATGAAGGGTTTTCAAGGTGTTAAAGCCCGTGGGCAGCATGGCCAGCGAGTAGCATCCGATATCACCGCACACAAACCCCTTCCGGCCGTCCATCTCAAGGGCATTGTGGATCGACCAGAAAGAGGCCCGGTGCGGGCATCCCGGACAGAAGGTCAGATCGCGCGGCGGAGCGCCGGTGGCGGCCAGGGCCCTGGCTTTTTCAACGTAATCCGGCGGCGGTCCAGGATCATTAACGGATAGAATTTTTGCCAGCACGGCGATGACAATATCCGGATTCAACTCTCCCACCGAAGGGATCGATCCATCGGCCTTGCCGAAAATCATGTGCGCGCCGGTTCCGGGGCCCAGATCGGCGATCAGAATCTTGATATTATCTTCCAGAAACGGAATCACTTCTTCCACGATCAGGAGTTTGTCGGTCCGGCGCAGATAGGTTTCCAGAAACCGGGGCGGCAGAGGCCAGGTGGTGCCCAGTTTCAGCAGCCCCACGCGATCGGCCGCGCCCAGCCGATCAATGGCCTCCCGGCTGTACAGATAGCCGGCGCTGGCCGTAATTAAAAGGATCTCCGGCGTATCCGGGCCGGCGTAGGTATTAAACGGAGCCGCTTCAAAGCGGGCCGCGGTCCGACGTAATTTTTCCTGGACCCGGTGATGCCGATAGGGTACCGGCAGGCTGACCACCGGGCCGTTTTCGGTATCGAGAAAGTCGCCGTCATATTTGAATGTTGCCCGGCGGTCGGTGTCCGGCAGCGATCCGAGAACCACATCACCGCTGGCATGGGACAGACGCGTCACGCTCCGGACGAGGACAACCGTTCCGATGGCTTCGGAAAGGTCGAAGGCCCACTTGATCATGTCCAGCGCTTCCTGGAAATTTCCCGGTTCGAGCAGCGGAATCTCCACCAGCCTGGCAAAATGGCGGGATTCGCCTTCGTTGGCGCTGGACAGTGCGCCGGGATCATCACAGGCCACCAGCACCATACCGCCGCGGATCCCCGTCCCGGCCAGGTGAAGAAGAAAATCCGAGGCCACGTTCACCCCGTTCTGCTTCATCACGGCCAGAGACCGCAGGCCGGCAAAAGAAGCGGCAGCCGCCACTTCCAGCGCCACCTTTTCGTTGGTCGACCATTCGACGTACAGATGCCCGTCTTCGGCAGCTTCGGCCAGGTTTTCAATGATTTCAGAAGACGGCGTGCCCGGATATCCGGCGGCCACGCTGACGCCCGCTTCCAGCGCCCCCCGGGCCATCGCTTCGTTGCCCATCATCAGACACCGGCGGCCCGCCTGGCTGTCCATCAGATATGTTCCCATCGTTATGCCGCCTCTCCCCGTATTTTTTCGATAATTTCCGGCGCCATCCGCACCGCAGACCGGTGGCGGCCGGAACTGTCAATCGGATTATCAATCAGATCTCGACGGATCAGTGTCCGCAGGGCACGCTGTTTTTTGGCCCCCGCCGCATCGGAAAGATGAGTCTGATTTGACGCGGGCATGGCGGCCGTTTCGAGAAATCCCGCGTCCCGGGCCCGATCGATCAGCCCGGCCCCGGCGGCGGACCGGATGATCAGGGTGTTCCATCCGGGTCGCCCCTCAAACATCCCCACCGAGACATCGGCATATTCCGACGTCATATCCAGGCAGGCAAAACAGGTCCGGGGGATGAGCGGACGGACCTCGGAAAGCGGGATCTCCACGCGCCGGTTCCCGGCAGTCACAATCAGGACATCCGCCGGCGGCGGCGGGACATCCATGCCGGAGATAGTGGATACATCCAGTTTGTCAGCCAGAAAAACGGTCAGCTGCCGGGTATCCAGCGCCCAGTTGCAGAACAGACCGATGGCCAACACCACCGGGTCGGTAAAATTTTCCTGTGCCAGCGGATTTCCCCGCATCTGGGCCACGGCCAGCATCTGACAGGGCGTACCGATCACGCCCAGCCGGGTATCACCGGCATTCACGCCGACATTTAACGCCGCCAGCGTCGGGGCGGCCATCAATTTCGTTCCCGCGCAGTCGGCCACGTCTTTCCAGCCGGTCACCCGCCGGGCAACCGGCGTTGCGCCTTCCCCACCGGTGAGTATCGCCGCGTCGATGACGCCTGTCTTAAGGGCAAATGCCGCCAGTGCCGACACCGTTCCGCCACCCTGAAAACGACCCGCCATCATTTTTTTCCCGGCCCGGGCCGCAATAACCTCCCGATAATGACCCAGCGGGCTACCGTCATACGTTTTTCCCCAAACCTGTGTCGACAGCAGATCCAGATCCACCCCGGCCTTGGGGCAAAAAGCATAGCAACGGCCCTGCGGCAGGTCACAGGGAAAAAGGCGCACGGTCCGGCCGTTATGATTCCTGAAATACGGGCACAGATCCACGCAGGCGCCGCAGCCGATGCAAAGGTCCGCCTCAAGGACATCTGCGTACAGTTCGTCTGGCCCAAATACTTGCATCTGACATGTTTCCTTTACCGTTTGATTCCGTTCAGGACGCGCCGCCTGAGAAGGGGGAAAACCCGTTTCCTTATAGCACTTTTCATCATCCGATGGCCACACTGTTTTTAAAACCACCGGGCAGGACATTCCATCGGGCCGGCATGCCGGGGGAAAGCGTCCCTGTCTCTGCTTGAATTTTCAGCAGTTTTGCCCCGTTTGAACTTCCGCACATGACCGCTTTTTCAAGCGACAGTCCTGCATCCATCAGCATATCAAGTTCCCGATATAAAGCGCGGCCATGATGGACGCCCATACTGCCCGCATCAGTCCCCGTGGCGATGGTCACGCCGATCTCCGTGCCCAGGCGTATCTGCTCAAGCTGGTGGTCCAGATTCCGGCCGGCGATATCCATCTCAATGCCGCCGGCATCCATCGATTCGATATACCCCTGCATGGTAAAAGCCGTGGGCACCCAGGTCACCCCCGCTTCAGCCATTCGTTCCAGGTTTTCCCTTCCCATAAAAAAACCGTGCTCAATGGAATCGGCCCCCGCCCGGATGGCTTCCTGAACCGGGATCACGCCATTGGCATGCACCATCACTGCCAGCCCCCTGTCGTGGGCCGCCCGAATGGCTGCCCGCAACGCTTCTTCTTTAAACTGAGGCGCCGTCTGTCTGCCAAATTCCCTGAGGCTGTTCAGGCCGGAGTTGATCAGCTTGACATGATCGCCTCCACGGCTGCCAATCCGGCCGGCAAGCGCCTCATCGGCCGGTACGCCCTCCCCCACCAGCCGGCCGTAGCGTCCCCGGGCATGCAGGGCTTTTCCGGCCGCCCGGACCCCGGGCAGGCCTGCTTTTATCAAAGCACTTTCCTGAAGGAACCGGGCAACATAACCGCCGTAATCCCCGCCGTCCCGCACGGCCACGACCCCGTATTGCCGCTGCTGTTTCAGGTGTCGTAAAATCGCCGTTTCCGCCGCCGCATACGTCAGATGCAGTTGCCGCTTTCTGGCGGCCGGATCGCGTGTTCCCGACAATAGCAGGTGGACATGACAATCCACCAATCCCGGAATAACCAGCGATCCGCCAAGGTCCATCGTATCCGGCGGCAGCTTTTTTTGAAAAGGATGTGCCTCAATGGCGGTAATCCGGCCCGCATCGATTGTCATCAGCACATTTTTGCGTCGCGGCGAGCCGGTGCCGTCGATGAAACCGCCGGCAAAGAGGCGGAAAGATTCATCTCCGGGATAAAAAACCGTGGGCACGGGAAACGACAGCCGGGTCATGGGGATCTCCGGGCCAATATTCTTCGGATCATGAGAAGCGCCCCTGTTGATGCCGGATCATCCACCCGGCCCCATAAACGATTCCCCCGACAGCCAGGGCCAGAACAGGTGCGACCAGCAGCGCGCCCAGCAGCCACTCCCAGACCCGCTCCAGAGCCTGGTGGCCGAGCGTATTGAGAGACAATTCCGTCAGAAACCGGCCATGTCGCAGGAAAAATCCGGTCTCGATGCAGAGCGCCGGAACAACGGGGGGCATACACAACTGGCTGGCGGCCAGGGCCGCCGGTTTGTTGAGCCGGAAAAAGCCGGCGGCCAGAAGAATGGCGATCGTATGACAGGCGATCAGGGGCAAGGCGCCCAGAAACACCCCCAGTGCCGCAGCGCCGCCCAGCCTGCCGGGCGTCACGTTTTCGGTCAGCAGTTTCCGGATGGACCGCAATGGATGCCGCACCGATATTTTCCGCTCCGGCCGGCAACGGTCGGCCCCGATCTTCCGATGGGGAACCGGGGTAATTGAACGCATGGTCCAGTGAACATTCAAAGCAATGGCCGCCATCCCCGCCATCAGACGGGAAAAATTCATCCGGACCTGACGCGGCATCCCGCCCGGTGATTCCAGAAGAACCGGCAGGATCGGCACCCCGGCCCAGGCTGTCTTAACGAGGATTTCAGTATCCACGGTGCGCCCCCGGGATCGAATGGACAGGCAGTCGAAAAGCCAGAGCGGGTAAATCCGCACCGGGCTGGCTGGATCGGTCAGATCGATGCCGCTTTGAAGACGAAACAGGCCCGCTGCCACGCGCCGCCGCAGTCGCCTGCCGACCGGCCTTTCCGGGGGTCCGATGACCTTTTGTCCAATAATCACCGCCCCGGGATTTTTCTCGGCCGCGGCCGTCAGCCGGCGGCCGTCGTCAATATCGATCCGACCGGCCGGATCAATCACCCAGAGGTGGGTACCCCTCAATTTACGGGCGGCGGCCACGGCAGCCCGCAGCATTGCCCGGCGGTTTTTCCCCGAAGCGACCCCATCGGCCCCGATGCGGCGGCCATCGCGGGCCGCGCCGTTTTTGACCGGGGACGGCAGTACCCGGACACATCCGGCCATCAGGCTTTTAATGCATGCCGGATACGTTCCGGTTTCCGGCTCCCGGGCCGGGGCCAGTATGCCGCCGATAATCCGGACGGCATCGCGGCCCCGGACACGGGTATCGGCGGTCATGGGGATGCCTCCGGCCGCGCCCGATCCAGACACCGTCCCACCAGGTCGGCCAGGCTGGCGATCCGCATGCCATTAAAGGTCACCTCCTCAGTCCCCGCCAGATCGAGACCGCCGTAAATCCGCCGGGTTTCCGGTGGATGATTTTCCAGCATGAAGAAAACCGCGCCGGGGGGTCCGTTGGTTGTGCATTCGGCAAAATCGGGCCGTCCCAGATCGCAGACACCGCAAATCATCCGATCAACCATGCCGGCTGTTATGTCTTCCAGTGCCGTGCGAATGGCAACAGTATCGGTAACCGCGGCATTGCTGATCACGTAGGACGGTCCAGTCAGACCGAAAACAATGGCGGCTTCTCCCAGCATGCAGTTGGGCAGCGTATAGGCGAAAAGGGCCGGACTGGCAAACTGTCCGGCATCGGGGCGGGCCGTGGCAAAAAAAGCGGCATCGGTCGGCAGACACCCGTATACGGTGCCGGCAAGGACGCCGATGGGCCGCCGGGTCTGCCATGCAAAAAGTCCGGCATCCTTCAAGGTCAGGGCGATGGCGGTCAGCGCCAGACGGGACAGATCATCCATCCGGCCGAACCGCGGCATGGCTTCGGAAAATGCCATTTCCCGCGTGATCGCCGGCAGCGGCCCGGCAGGCACGGAAAACCGGGCGGTTCCCGATCCGGACCCCGCGCCGGCGGCCGTTACCCAGCCGATACCGGTTATCGCTGCCATCATGATTCGTCCCCGATGATCACGGCGCTGTTGACGCCGCCGAACCCGGAATTGGTGCTCAGCAGACAATGGCCGTCAAAGGGCTGCACCGCCGGCCGCACCCACAGCGCCGCCGCCGGTTCGGGATCGGCGCAGCCCACGGTTGGCGGAAGGGTCTGCCGGCGCAGGGCCTCCAGCCCGATAACCGTTTCAATACCGCCGGCCGCCCCCAGGCAGTGGCCGATGGCCCCTTTGATCGAAAAAACGCCCTTCGGCCGCCGGCCAAACAGTGACCCGAACGCCACCAGTTCCATCTGGTCGTTGTAGATTGTACCCGTGCCGTGGGCATTGATCGCGCCGATATCCGCCGGCTGGCGCCTCGCCACGGCCAGCGCCTGGCGGATGGCCTGGATCAGACCCCGGCCCCGGCGATCGGGCGCCGTCATGTGGGTGGCATCGTTGGCCGCTCCCCAGCCCAGGATACGCCCCTTGAACGGCCGCCGATACCGCCGGGCGTATTGCCGGGACATCAACACCAAAGCAGCGGCGCCTTCGCCCAGACTGAGCCCCCGCCGGTGTCGGTCAAAGGGCCGGCACGGGTCCGGCGACAAGGCCTTCAGCGCCGAAAATCCGGCCAGCGCGAACGCCGTCACCTGGTCGACACAGACCACCAGCACCGCGTCGGCCAGCCCCGCGGCAATCAGGGCGGCGGCTTTTCCCACGGCCAGGGTGCCCGATGCGCAGGCGGCACTGATATTCAGCCCCGGATCGGTCAGCCCCATCCGGCGGGCCACGTAGCGCGTCACCGATGCCAGGGCCAGATCTTCGGCATCAACTGTTTCCCCCTGTGCGCGGCGTTCAAAAAAATCGATCCCCGCTTTGGTGGTGGCCGTCAAAAGACGCGTATCCGGCGGGACCACGGCCAGCGGGTCGAGCACGCGATCCACCAGGCTCATCACCCTCGATCGCGCTCCCGGCGGGTTCGGCATATCCATGCAGGCCGCCATCCATGCGGCGCCCGGCGGAACGGGAAACCGCGTCACCGGCCGGATGGCCGTTCGACCGCCGGCCAGTCCCGCCCAGGTGGCCGCAAGCGACGGGCCCAGAGCGGTGATACAGGACGTATCCGTAATCCAGACGGTACGTTTTTCCGGCCCGGCCGGTTTCTGTTTCAATGTCACAAATCACCACTTTTAAAAAATTCCGGGGAATGCCTCCGGAATACAGGTATCACGCTTGACAAGGAAAAATATTTGCAAAGACCGCCTTATCGAACTGAAATCACCTTTCCCCTGGCGTTAAACGTCACTTCGCTTCGCCGCCACCGGTCCTTCCAGTATACCCAGACGTTTTCTTCAAGACTCGGCGTCTGGTGGGTGGCCGGATATCCCAGGGCAATGCGCACCCCGTCCTTGCTCATTCCCCGCAGGGCCTTACCGGCTTTGATGCCCTTTCGGTCCAGTCTGGACAATCTGGTCAGGGACACCCGGGCGGGCGAAGTGATCAGGTCGATATATTCCGGTACGCTCATCCGCATGTTCCGGCGATTGTACTCAAAATATATTTTCTCGCCCTTGTCCCGGGTAATCAGCATAAAGCCCCGCCGCCACTTCCCGACCGTGACCGGCGTGTTAACGGGAATAATCCGATGGCCGGCCCCCGGATGGGTCCAATTGGCGTAGCTGGCTTTTAGCTGCCCCCGGGCATTGCGCTGGGCATGAATATTATTACTTAAAAAACGGGCTTCCCCGCAGTATCCCGGCGGGCTGAGCAACAGCAGCGCCAGAAGCCCCACACCGGCAGCAAAAAATAATTTTTGGGCCATTTCCTGCCTCCTTTCAAACGCATTATCAATTCATATATGGAAAAAAATATCCGATCGCACAGGCAACGTCAAGGGGAGCGTCTACCGCAAATATACGCCCTGACGGGCCCGCGCCGCGGTGACCAGCGGCGGGACGTGAACATCAACGTAGTCAAAAACGCGGGCATGGGTCTTTCCCGGCGCCGGACGCAGCACCCGGCCGAGGTACTGAATCACCCGTCCGCTGAAACGCACCGGTGTGGCCAGAAACAGGGTCGACAGGGTCCGGCAGTCAAACCCCTCGCCCACCAGCTGCCCGGTGGCCACGAGCACCCGGATTCTACCGGCGGCCAGATCGTCCACGATGGCATTTCTGTCTCCGGACAGGACGTCGCCGGTGAGCAGAGCGGCCGGTGTATCGAACTTGAAACGCAGCAGGGCCTGAAGGGTTTCGCAATGTTTTTTCCGGTCGGAGAGTACCAGACATCCGGCGTCGGGATATTGGGCGGCTTCAGCCGCCACATCGGCGGCAATCATCCGGTTCCGGTCATCATCGGCCGTCAGTTCCGACAGCATCTTGCTGTATTCGCGAATGGGGTCGTAGTAGGGTTTGAAATCCGTTTCCCGTACGATGACTTCCACCCGCAATACATCACCGCTTTTTTCCAGCTGTTTCTGGTCCACTTCGTGGTGCACGTCCCCCAGATGCCAGAAGATCAATTTCGACAATCGATCCCGCCGGAACGGCGTGGCCGACAGGCCGGTCATATACTGGGCGTCAAATACATCCACCGCTTTGGTAAAGGTCCGGCTGGGGCACCGGTGACATTCGTCGACGATCAGATACCCGGTCTGCCTGGACACATCAGCCGCACGTTTGTACAGAGACTGGACCAGGGCCACGGTGATTTTTTCCCCCACCCGGTTCCGCCCCCCACCAATCATCCCTACTTCAGCGGCAGGAATCGACAGAAATTCACCAATGCGTTCGATCCACTGCCGGGCCAGATCCCGGGTATGAACGACGATAACGGCAGGTTGCCGGCGCCGGGCAATCATGTAAAGGGCCATCACCGTTTTTCCGCTGCCGGTCGGGGCCGTCAGCGTGCCAAAATCCCGGGCCAGCATGGCATCCACTGCGGTCTGCTGAAACGGTTTCAACCGGCCGGTAAATGAAAAATCAACCGGGTCGCAGCGCCGTCGCCGGTCGACCAGACGATAGTCGATTCCCTGACGGCGGCAATGCTGGATCAGTTTCCGCGTGTAGCCCCTGGGGATGCGGATCGATTTTTTCCCGTAGGCCCGGTAAAAATGCAGCAGCTTTTTGGTGCCGCGATTCCACCGGCCCATGCGTTCGTTTTCAATCCATTTGGGATTCAGAAAGGTCAGCTTCTCTTTCAGGTATGCGGCCAGTTCGTCGGAAAAACCGGTCAGACGAATCCGGGCATCGAGGGTAATCGTCAGCCGGTTTTCTTTTTGTGTGGATCGATGCATATCTTTGGATTCCAGTGGTTATTATCCCGTCAGGAAAAGGTGTTTTTTCAGGTCCCCCGGTCACCGGCCGGGACGCCATCCCGGGACAACATATCCCAATTGCCCCGGGAATTAAATACTTTCTCCTGACGGCCGCCCATGGACCTTTGGTACAAAACGCGCTTGCCAAGGCATCCACAGCCACGTATAGAGGTGCTGTCAGGATCGATGCGCCAATGCCGGTCATATTTTGGCCCTATTTTTGATTTGCAGCTTTCAAACCGCAGGAGAAAAAACACCGTGGCCACCCCCGCGATACCGCAACGCTTTCACACCCGAAAAATTCTGATTCTGTCCATCTGCCATTTTATTCACGACACCTATTCCAGTTTTTTCGCACCCCTGCTGCCGCTGCTTATCGAAAAACTGTCGCTGACACTGACCCAGGCGGGATTTCTCTCCACTGTCATGCAGCTGCCCGCCCTGATGAACCCGCTGCTGGGATCGCTGGCCGACCGGACTTCCGTGCGCTATTTCATCATTCTGGCTCCGGCGACAACGGCAATCCCCATGTGCCTGCTCGGTCTGGCGCCCAGTTACGGCGTACTGCTGATTCTCCTGTTCATCACCGGTATCAGCGTGGCGGCTTTCCATGTCCCCGCGCCGGTCATGATCTCCCGTCTGGCCGGAGACCGCAAGGGCAAGGGGATGAGCTTTTTCATGACCGGCGGCGAACTGGCCCGGGCGCTGGGACCGGTCATTACCGTGGGCGGCGTGTCACTGCTGGGGCTCGAAGGCTTTTACCCTATCATGATCGTGGGCATCGCCGCATCCGCATGGCTCTTTTTTAAGTTTCGCGACGTGTCCATCACGGTGAAAAAAAGACCCACCGGCGGTCTGGGCGCCACGTTTAGAGACATGCGCCATATTCTCCTTCCCCTGGCCGCTATCCTCATTGCACGCGGGTTCATGCATGCGTCGCTGACGACCTTTCTGCCCACCTTTGTCGAGTCCCAGACGGGTAATCTCTGGCTGGCGGGGATGGCGCTGACACTCTTCGAGCTGTGCGGCGTGGCCGGGGTCATGACCTCCGGATCGCTGAGCGACCATTTCGGCCGGCGCCGGATTCTGCTTTTCTCCCTCATCGGCGCGCCGGTCGCCCTGTTCTTCTTTGCTTTTATCGACAGCTGGGTGCGGTTTGGCGCTTTACTGGTCGCCGGGTTCACCCTTCTGTCAACCACACCGGTCATGCTGGCCCTGGTCCAGGAACATGCGACCCGCAGTCCGTCGGCCGCCAACGGCATGTTTATGCTGATCTCGTTCATGGCACGATCGGCCGTTGTGGTCATCGTCGGGTTCATTGGCGACCAGATCGGCCTGCGCGCAACCTATTTCATCAGCGCGGCCCTGGGCCTGACGGCGCTGCCATTTATCTTCATGCTCCCAGGTGCAGCCAGAAAGTAAAGGTGAGCGCCGAGAAAAGGGTCACCGCCGATATAATCGCCACGGCGGCATCCGGATCACCGTGCATCTCCCGGCCCATCACATAGGCAATTGTTGCCGTGGGCGACGCCAGTAGAATCAACGCCGGCAGATACGCATCGGCCGGCACGTGAAAAAGGCGAAAAAACGCCAGTCCCGCGGCGGGCAGCAATATCAGTTTAATGCCGGCAACACTGAGCACCACCCGCAGGTATTGACGGATCAGCGTAAAGGACAAGGTGGCCCCGATGAGCAGCAGCGCCGTGGGCAGCGCCATCCCGCTGATGATTTCCAGACTGCGCCGGATCACCAGCGGCAGGGGCAGCCCCAGGGACGAAAAAACGATGCCGGCCATGGCCGACAGGATCACCGGATTGCCCATGATTTTCAGAACCAGACGTCCCACGGGCCGCCCGGCGGTTTCGGCTTCGGCATAAAACTGCAGGGCGATGACAGACATCAGATTCTGAGCAATCATTAAAAACCCGGCGATGATCCCGGCCCGGCTCAGCCCGGTGTCGCCCATAAAGTAAAAAGCCACTGCCAGGCCGATATAGCCGAGATTACCGTGACCGGCGCATTGAATGAAGGTTCCCCGCTGACGGCGTGGCAGGCCCGCCATCCGGGCGGCCAGGGTGGCCAGGGCGTAGGCACAGGCGGCGGCCATGACGGTCAGAATGATTACCAGAGGATGAAACTGACGACTGAGCGACGTCCGGGACAGGGCGGCAAAAATCATGGCCGGAATGGCGATGTGATAGACTATTCGGTTGGCCGGATGCAGAAATTCCGGCGGCAGAAATCCTTTGCGCCGAGCCAGCCAGCCAAGTATAATCACGGCAAATATCGGGATAATCGTGGCGGCGATGTCCATGGATGTCAGCCGTTCCTTTTTTCGGGTCCTCCTCCGGCGGGATGCCGAAATCACCAGACCTCCTTTATCAGAGACGCCGCCAGAAAGAAACCGGATCGGTCCGCCCATTATTGTTCCAGAAAAGATCGCCTGTTTTTCCGACACTTGACGCCCGCCGGCAAAGGGCCTATCTTTTTAAATAAACCGGCCGGTACAGGCCGGCCAAAACGCTGGAGAAAGGAGGCCGCATGCGCTGGACGCAGTTCCTGGTCCCGGTTAAATCAATGGATGCCGATGAAATCCGGGCATTCATGGACGCCCACCCCCTGGCGGACCTCACAATTCTCGATGTTCGCCAGCTTAACGAATATGAAACCGGACATCTTCCCGGCGCAAAATTGATTCCCCTGCCCGAACTGCCCGACCGCCTTGCTGAAATTGATCCGAATAAACATACCATTGTCTATTGACGGAGCGGCGCGCGCAGCCGGGTTGCTGCCCAGATTCTGAAAAAAAATGGATTTTCCGGCATTTACAACCTCTCTGGAGGTATCAACTCCTGGCAGGCGCCGGTGGCGTTTCATGCGCCGGAAAAGGGGCTCAATCTCTTTTCCGGCCATGAGACACCAAAACAGGTGTTGGTCCTGGCCTATTCCCTCGAGACCGGCCTGCATGGCTTTTATTCGGACATGGCCGGCCAGGTAAAAAGCGACGACGCCCGCCAGCTCTTTTCCAGACTCGCTAAAATCGAGATTGTCCACCAGGACCGGATATTTAAAGAATATATAAAAATGAATCCCCGGCCAATGACACGGGAGGCCTTCACCCAGTCAGTGACGACTGCGGCATTGGAAGGGGGACTGACCACCGAAGAATACGCTGCCAATTTTAAGATCAACTGGGAAGCGGTAGAAGATATTATCGGTCTGGCCATGTCCATTGAAGCCCAGGCCATGGATCTCTACGAGCGGGCCGCCGACGCCAGCGGCGATTCGGACGGCCGGTCCGTCCTGCGCTGGATCGCCGATGAAGAGCGTAGCCACCTGGCCCTGCTCGGCCGCCTGATGGAACGGGTCTAACCGGCTGTACGGACAGCCACATCAATAAACTGAATGGGGGCCGGCCATGGGCCAACAACTCGTTTTAGTCGGCGGCGGCCACGCCCACCTGGTCACCCTGGCCCGTCTGCACCAGTTTATCAAAAAAGGCCACTCGGTCACCGTAATCCAGCCATCCGAGTATCACTACTACTCCGGCATGGGGCCGGGGATGCTGGGCCAGACCTATACCCCCGAACAGATCCGCTTTGCCACCCGCCATGTGGTTGAAAAACAGGGCGGAACCTTTGTATTGGCAAAGGTGGTCCATGTGGACGCCGACAACCGGATCCTCCGACTCGATTCCGGTCAAAATATTGCCTATGATCTGGTTTCGTTCAATTGCGGCAGCCATGTCCCCAGGCCCGATATTATTGATGCCCGCACTGATTATTATACAGTCAAGCCCATCGAAAAACTGCTGGATGCCCAGGCGCGTGTTCTCTCGCTGGTCGGAGAAAAAAAAGCGGCCATCGGTATTATCGGCGGCGGCCCTTCGGCCATTGAGGTGGCCGGCAACATCCGGGGTCTGACGCGTCATTGCCGGCCCGCACCCGACATTGAGATATTTACCCGCCACCGTCTGCTCGGACGCTTTCCCGACCGCATCCGCCGGAAAATCGCGCAATCCCTGCGGGCCAGTCAAATCACCGTATATGAGCACAGCCCGGTCGAGCGGATCGATGCCGGCCGGGTCCACCTGGCTGCCGGGCCGCCCCGCCCGATTGACCTGCTGTTTGTGGCGACCGGCGTCCAGCCGTCTCCGCTCTTTTCCGATTCCGGCCTGCCCACCGGCCCGGACGGCGGGCTGCGCGTCAACCGGTTTCTGCAAAACCCCCGCCACCCGGAAATGTTCGGTGGCGGCGACTGCATCTACTTTTCTCCCCGGCCCCTGGACAAAGTCGGTGTGTATGCCGTTCGCGAAAACCCGGTACTCTGCCACAACCTCATGGCCGCAATGGAAAACACCCCCCTGAAGCCCTTTGACCCGGGCGGCAGCTATCTGTTGATTTTTAACCTTGGCGGCGGTAAGGGGATTTTACGCAAGCGATGGCTTCAGTTCGGGGGGCGGCCGGCTTTTCTCATCAAGGACTATATCGATCGCCGGTTTATGAAGAAATTTCAGGCAATCGAATCATCCCGCGCCAACGGAGAAATCCATGTTTGAAACAATACGGACGAACAACCAGATCCCGCAGCGGCCCGCACAGCGCAGCGGCGCCATCGATCAGGCGGCTGCCGGAGCCGCCGGAGCCGGCATGACTCCGCGCATTCAGCGCCTGCGCCGATCAAGCGTTGAGGCCGTGCCAACGATTTCCATTGAAAGGGCCCGGCACTTCACCCGGTTTTACCGTAAAAATCATGGCCGATACGCCACCCCCGTCCTGCGGGCCCTGGCGTTTAAGGATCACTGCGAAAAAAAAACGCTCTACATTGGCGCCGACGAGTTGATTGTCGGCGAACGCGGACCGCGGCCCAAAGCCGTGCCGACCTTTCCCGAGCTGACCTGTCACAGCGTGGAAGACTTTCAGACTCTCAACACCCGGACGCAGCAGCCGTATGTTACCACCCGGGAAGATATTGAAACCTACGCACGTGAAATTATTCCCTACTGGCAGGGCCGGACCCAGCGGGAGCGGATCTTCGGGCATACACCGAAAGCGTGGCGGGCCGCCTATCAAGCCGGCCTGTTTACCGAATTTATGGAACAGCGGGCGCCGGGCCACACCGCCCTGGATGGAAAAATCTACCGCAGCGGCCTGCTCGACTTCAAAAAGAAGATCGAAAACAACCGGGCCGGACTGGATTACCTCGCCGATCCCCGGGCAACGGACCGCTCCGAGCAGTGGCAGGCCATGGCCATCGCCTGTGATGCGGTTATCCTTTTTGCCCGGCGGCATGCCGATCTGGCCGAAGAAATGGCCGCCGGTGAGCCGGACGGCCGCCGGCGCGCCGAGCTTCGAACGATTGCCGCGGTCTGCCGCCATGTCCCGGCCCATGCACCGCGGACTTTTCGGGAAGCGATCCAGATGTACTGGTTCGTCCACCTGGCCACCATCACCGAACTCAATGGCTGGGATGCGATGAACCCCGGTCATTTCGACCAGCACCTGGCGCCCTTTTACGAAAAGGACATCGCCGCCGGTATCCTGACCCGGCAAGCGGCCAGGGAACTGATCGCCTGTTTCTGGATCAAGGTCAATAACCACCCCGCCCCGCCCAAAGTCGGCGTCACCGCCCGAGAAAGCGGGACGTACAACGACTTTACCAATATCAATCTCGGCGGCGTCAAGCGCGACGGGTCAGACGGCACCAGCGACGTTTCCTATATCATGCTGGAAGTCATCGAGAGCCTGCACATTCTCCAGCCGGGCAGTTCCGTGCACATCAGCTCAAAAACGCCGGACCGTTTTCTCCATGCGGCCATCGATGTCATCCGCCAGGGGCACGGCTACCCTTCCGTTTTCAATCCCGATGTATACATTCCCGCGCTTATGCGCCAGGGAAAAACCCTGGCGGACGCCCGCGAAGGCGGCTGCAGCGGCTGCATCGAGGTGGGGGCCTTCGGCAAGGAAGCCTTTCTGCTCACCGGTTACCTCAACGTCCCCAAGATCCTCGAGATCACGCTGAATAACGGCATCGATCCCCTGACCGGCAGCACCGTCGGCCCCCAGACCGGTGATCCGCGTGATTTTTCTTCCTTTGAGTCCCTGTACGCCGCCTTTCTCCGGCAGCTGACCGATATCGTCGATCTGAAAATGCGGGTGAGCAATTATATTGACCGCATGTTCGCCAAGTATGCGCCGGCGCCTTTTCTTTCCGTCGTGATTGACGACTGCATTGACCGGGGACGCGATTACTACGACGGCGGTCCCCGCTACAACACGAACTACATCCAGTGCTGCGGGCTGGGAACTGTCGCCGACAGCCTGTCGGCGCTCAAAACCCACGTTTTCGATGAAAAGCGATTTTCGATGGACCGCCTCCTCAAGGCCCTGGCAAACAATTTTGACGAAGAAGCGGTTTTACGTCAGATCCTGATGAACAAAACACCCTTTTTCGGCAACAACGATGATGCGGCCGATGCGATCGCCGTCCGCGTCTACAATGACCTGGTCCAGGCCATCGACAACAAGCCGACAATCAAGAAAGGGGGGCGGTATCACCTCAACATGCTCTCAACCACCTGCCATGTCTACTTTGGCAAAATGCTGGGCGCCACGCCCAACGGGCGTCTGGCCGGAAAATCCATCTCGGACGGCACCTCGCCGTCCCACGGCGCCGACACCCGCGGCCCGACGGCGGTGATCCAGTCGCTGGGAAAACTCGATCAGGTGACATCCGGCGGCACCCTGCTCAACCTGCGGTTTCTTCCCAGTCTACTGAAACGGGAAGCAGACATCCGCAAATTCGGCCATCTGATTCGCACCTACTTCACCCTGGGCGGCCACCACATTCAGTTTAATATCGTGGACACCGCCACCCTTTTAGCGGCCCGGCGCTGCCCGGATGACTACCGGGACCTGATGGTCCGCATGGCCGGATACAGCGACTATTTTAACGATATGAACAAAGATCTCCAGCAGGAAATCATCGAGCGTACCGAAAATGACGGGTTCTGACCCTCAGTTACGCCCCGCCGGCCTTATCTTCGACATCAAGCGATACGCCATCAACGACGGGCCGGGCATTCGCCTGACTGTTTTCCTCAAGGGCTGCCCGCTGGCCTGCCGCTGGTGCCATAATCCCGAGGGGATTTCCTCCGCGGTTCAGAAAATGTTCAGCGCCGACAGATGCATCGGCTGCGGCGCCTGTGTCGACGCCTGCCCGGAAAACGCCTGCACGCTGACACCGGCCGGAATTGACACGGACGCCACACGGTGTACCCGCTGTGGCCGCTGCACGGACGTCTGTCCGTCCCGGGCCACCGAGATGTCGGGCCAGGTGACCCGTGTGGGCACTGTCATGGGCTGGATCGAAAAGGAGCGCATCCTGTTTGACCAGTCCGGCGGGGGCGTCACGTTTTCCGGCGGCGAGCCGCTGATGCAGCCCGACTTTCTCATCGCGCTCCTCGATGCCTGCGGCCGGCGCCGGATCCACCGCACCGTGGACACCACCGGCCTGGCCGACAGTGACACCCTGCTGGCCGTGGCCGCCCGCACGGATCATTTTCTCTACGATCTCAAACTGATGGACTCCAGGCGCCACCGCCGCTGGACCGGCGTCGGCAACGAAATCATCCTCACCAACCTGACCGCCCTGGCCGCCACCGGTGCCAGTATCAACATCCGCCTGCCGCTGATCTCAGGCGTCAATGACGACGTCGAAAATGCCGAGCAGACCGCGGCCTTTGTTTCCGGCCTTTCCGGAGATAAAAAGCGCGTCAGCATCCTCCCCTACCACGCCATTGCCGCAAGCAAATATAAAAAACTGGGCACTGCATTCGATACCGGAAAAATGGCCGTGCCGGACGAAGACAAAGTAGTTCAGATCGTGGCAATTTTTGCCGACGCCGGCCTTGACGCAGTCGCCGGCGGGTAGAGGCGCCGCCGAGGTTGAACCGGCACTGATTTCAAACTGAATTTTCAAGGTCAATCGTCCGTCCCGTAAATCCACACGTTTTTACAATAAAAATACATACACAGCTGTCGACAACATGCCATAAAAATTATGAAAATAACAATTCATGGAAGGGCCACCGGCGGGAAATATTATTATTGACAGGCTATCCGTCATTTCGTATGAGTTATCAACATAATAATTGATGTACCGGTCAAAAACGGATCAGTACGCCAATTATGAAATCAGGTGGCCCTCACGGGCTTTTTTTAGACACAAATCAAGGAAAAGGAAACGGAAATGAAACTCATCTGCAGAACCTCGATCGCCCTGTCTCTATTTTTCATTTTTATTCTAACTTCATCCGCCTGGGCACAGGACCAGGGCGCCAGTCTTTTTCCGCCCAATGCCGAACCGGGAAAATGTTATGCCAAAGTTCTGGTTCCGGCCACTTTCAAAACAATTTCCGAAGAAATTGTAAAACGGGAGGCTTCGGAAAAAATCGAGCCTGTCCCGGCCGTTTTTGAATGGGTTGACAAAAAAGTAACCGTAAAGGATGCAACGGAAAAATTAGAAATTATTCCCGCGGTTTATGAGACGGTGGAAGAAAAAATCGAAGTGGTTCCGGCCTCATTTAAACTGGAAACCACAAAACCTGTCTATGAAACGGTTGATGTAAAAGTACTTGACAAGCCGGCCCGTACTGAATGGAAAAAGGGAAATGGCCTGCTGGACAAGATTGACCACGCCACGGGCGACATTATGTGTCTTGTTAATGTCCCGGCTACTTACAAGATTGTTAAAAAACAGGTTCTTAAAACCCCCGCCATGGTCAAGAAAGTCGAAATTCCGGCACAATACAAAATCATCAAGCACCGCATTGTTAAGAAGCCTGCCGAAATAAAGAAAGTCGCCATACCCGCTGAATACAAAACGATTAAAGTGAAAAAACTGGTAACACCGGCAAAAGAAGTACGAACGCCCATCCCCGAAGAACGCCAGGTCGTTACCAAACGTGTCAAAGAAAGCGATGAGAGAATGTCCTGGCAGCCGGTTCTCTGCCAGACCAATATGACCACAAGCGTGATCAAAAAAATACAGTCCGCCCTGGCTGACAAGGGGTTTGATCCGGGTCCGGTTGACGGCGCACTGGGAAGAGGCACGCTCAAGGCGCTTGACAGTTTCCAGAAGAAAAATGGTCTGGCCACCGGTGGTTTGACTTACGAATCACTCAAATCGCTGGCCGTGATGGAATAATCAAGATCCCCTCTGAGAACTGCCCGTGAGCAGTTTTACCTGGGAAAAGCTGTGACTGCTAAAAGGGCGTCGGAGAAAAAATTCTCCGGCGCCTTTTTTACTGCCGGGTTCGGCAGCAATACGCCATGACAGGATACCACCACTCTAATGCCATCTGATTTGTCCTAAAATCCACCTTCCTGGAATCGTAAACCGAATAGAGCTCTAACCGTTTAGGTTTCCATTAATCACGTTCAATCTTTCCGGTTCGCCGCCGGCCCCGATACCATCTCTGCCCGCACAAGCGTTCAATTCCGCTGTCTGCAGCGGTCACCCATATTCATCGGGTCATTTTCCGGGGACAACACCCAATTGCACATTGGGATAATTTCTTTGAATAATATCGGCATTTGGTGTATGACTCGGTACCATTATCTTCATCTTCCATTAATCTGAATTAAAGTGAAAACATATGGATAGAAGCACCATACGCAATAAAATACTGGCCATATTCAACGATGAATTTGAAATCGCCGACCCCGGTCTGGAAGACGATCTACGGGAAATTCATGGATTTGACAGCATTGATGCCATTGAGTTGCTCCGGGAGATCGAAATCATGCTGGATTCCGAACTGACCCGGGACGAGAAAAAAATGGCCATGGAAATCCGCACCATTAACCAGATCTGCGATTACGTCGCGTCACTGGCGGCGGCCCGGAATAAATGATGCCGACACGACGGGTGGTAATTACGGCGGCTTCGGCAATAACGCCCATCGGTCATGGCCGGGACGATATCATCCGGAGCCTGACCCAGGGGATTTCCGGCGTTAAAAAAATCAAACCGGATGATTTGCTGACCGATAAAGTGGAAGCCGGCGTATTCGGCACGGTCGATTATGACATCCCTTTTGATTTTGAGCGCCGATACCGCAAAACCATGGGGCCGGTCGCGTTTTACGCCTGCCAGGTAGCCAAAGAAGTCCTTGCCGCTTCACAGCTGGACCAATCGTTTACGACCTCGGGCCGTCTCGGCGTGGCTTTTGGATCGATCCATGGCAGCCCGGGTGTCCAGCGCAATATTTACAAGAATTTTTATACCCGGGACGGTGCCGGCTATTCATCCATCGGCGCAGTGGACTATCTCAAATCCATGGTCCACACCACGGCGGTCAACATCACCCGCATGTTCGGTATCACCGGCCGGGTGATTTCGTCAGGCACGGCATGCACCACCAGCACCCAGTCCATTGGATTTGGCTATGAAGCGGTTAAATTCGGTCTGGCCGATGCCATGCTCTGCGGCGGCGCGGATGAATACGATACGACCACGGTGGCCGTATTTGATAATCTGCTGGCCTGTTCCACCGAATTTAACGACCAGCCCCATCTGACCCCGCGGCCTTTTGATACAGATCGCGACGGCCTGGTCGTGGGTGAAGGGGCCGCGGCCGTCATGCTTGAAACCCTGGACAGCGCCCGGAAACGCGGCGCCCCGATTCTCGGAGAAATCATCGGCTTTGCCTGCAACAACAACGGCGGGGACATGATTCTGCCCAACAAGAACGGGATGACGGCAGTGATCAGGCAGGCCCTGGACACCGCCGAAATACCTCCTGAGGCAGTGGATTATATCAGCGCCCATGCCACTGCCACAAAAATGGGCGATATCATCGAGTCCCAGGCCATCGCCAAAATATTCGGCCCCCGCCCCATGGTGACGGGGTTAAAAAGCTATATGGGGCATACCATGGCGGCCTGCGGGGCCATTGAAACCGTGATGACGCTTTATATGATGGCCGAAGGGTTTGTTGCGCCCACCCTGAATCTCAAACAGGTGGACGAGCGCTGTGCGGATATCGGGCATGTGACCG
Organism: uncultured Desulfobacterales bacterium; assembly: GCA_964577615.1. GTDB lineage: Bacteria > Desulfobacterota > Desulfobacteria > Desulfobacterales > QNYZ01 > QNYZ01. Next base: position 41,178 of record CAZNZW010000005.1, read on the forward strand.
CACTGAAAGAAAAAAGCATCCGCATTGCCCAGATTCAAAACTTCGCTTTTGGCGGGGTCAACACGGCCCTGATCATCCGGCGGCCGGAATAAACCGGCAGGCCAGCCATGCGACACATGTCCCCCGCGATGAAACGAACCTTTGATATCATGGCCACATTTTGCCTGTGGCTCTATTTCACCCTGGGCTACGTGCTGATCTTTTTTCCGGCTTACTTTATTGCCTCATTTCTGGCCACCGACCGGGAAAAAATGTTTCAGCACCTGAACCACCTTTTCTTCAAGGGGTTTTTCGCCCTGGCCCGCCGGGTGATTCCCGGTTTCGAATGGCGAATTGACCCGTCTGTTGCCCGGTTGCGCGGTGCGGTGATTATCAGCAACCACGTATCGTATTTCGATGCACTGTTGCTGATCGCTCTGTTCAAACGCCAGAAAACCATCGTCAAAAGTGACTTCTTCTCTTTCCCGTTTCTGGGCTGGAACCTGAAGTGTTCCGGCTACCTGCCGTCAACAGCCACCGGCGACTATACCGAGCTGGTCTACCGGGGTATTACCACCATGGCTGATTATCTGGCGGCCGGCGGCAATCTTTTTGTCTTCCCCGAGGGGACCCGCCGCCGCACCGGAAAACCGGGCCGTTTCAACAAAGGAGCATTCCGAATCGCCCGAAAATGTCACGCGCCGGTCGAGATCGTTGAAATCCGCAACACAGACCGCCTCTTCCCGCCCGGCCGGGCGCTTCTGAACACCTGCGTCACCAACCGCATTACGGTAACGCACAAGGGAAGCATGGCGCCTGCCCGGGGGAAGGGAAAAATATCAACCGCAGATCTGATACAGCGCGCCCGTCGTATCTTTGCAAACGGTCAAACCGATACCGAATAAAGGAAAAATGATGCCCCTGTCCTCTCCCGGTCAGCCAGCCCCCTGCCGCCCCTTGCGGATCTATATGATCGCCCCCCGGACGCCGGGAAGCTTCTGGAACATGCAGGGAACCCTGGATGCCGTCGGCGTTAAATCGCTGATGCCGTGCATCGCCCTGTCCACGCTGATCAGCCTGACGCCGCCGGATATACCCGTTGTCTACCACTATTGCGATGAAAACATATCGGCTGTCGACTGGGATCTTCCCTGTGATCTGGTCGCCATTTCCGGGTTCACCCTGCACGCGGACCGAATTGCCCGCTTGTCCCGGGCTTTTGGTGCCCGGGGAATTCCCGTCGCGATAGGGGGCGCCTTTGCCACTCTGGACACCGACCTGGCCCGGCCCCTGGCCGATCACCTTTTTGTGGGGGAGGCCGAATACACCTGGCCCGAATTTTTAAAAGATTTTTCCGCCCACAGGGCCAGACCGGTTTATACCCAGAAAAGTTTTGTTGATATCAATGCCAGCCCACCACCAAACTGGTCCTTTATCAACGGCCGTGACTATCTGTACATGACGGTTCAAACCGCCCGGGGATGTCCCAACCGGTGTGATTTCTGCGACGCAGTTCGGTTGATCGGCAACCGGCATCGACGCAAACCGGTTGACCAGGTAATCATCGAAGTAGACAACGCCTACAAAGCCGGCTGCGAAGTGATCTTCTTTTCTGATGACAATTTCATGGTGAGCCGGCGCTACACTGAAACACTGCTTCACCGGCTGATCGAATGGAACGCGGCCCTTCCCCACCCGGTGCAGTTTTCCTGCCAGACCGATGTACGCATTACCGACGACGAAAAGTTACTCCGGTTAATGGCCGACGCCCGCTTTGCGGCGGTTTTTCTCGGTATCGAGAGCCTGCGCCGGGCGTGTCTCGAAGAAATTAACAAAGGCCATCTGCACCGACCGGACCTGGCTGATCGTATCCGCCGCATGGCGCACTATGGGCTGCTTCCGTTTATCGGTCTCATCGTCGGATTCGATGCAGATGATGACGATACCTTTGATGAAATTGAAAATTTTCTCATCGACACCGGGGTTCCCACGGTTTCCATCAGCGTACTCAATGCGCCGGAAGGCACGCCCCTGCACCAGCGGCTGCTTTCCCGGAACCGCATCGACGACCAATTTGCCGGTGTGTGGCATTTCTCCACCAATATTGTACCGGTCAAGGGCAGCCGGAGACACCTGCTCCAGAAACACCGCCGGCTATTCTCGCGCCTGTACGATCCCCGGCACTTTGAGGCCCGGACGCTGCACTGGCTGCAACAGATCCGCTACTTCCCCTCTGCCTACACCCAGAAGAGAAAAGCCGGCACCAATATACTGAAAATTGCCCGGATCATCCGGCATTACACTTTCTGCGTCCCCGCGCCGGTCCGGCGGCAGTTTTTCAGTATTCTTCGCAAAACCTGGCAGATCGATCCCCGACTGATCCGGAAAGTGATAACCATCATGACGCAATACTGTCACTATTACACCTTTGTCACCGCCGACAGCTATCAGGAGGACAGACATTAACTCGCCCGTGGACAAAAAACATCACACCCTCATCATCGGCGGCGGCGTCGGCGGGCTGAGCATGGGGATCATCCTGGCGACGCTCGGGTACCCCGTCACCCTGATCGAGAAAAACCAGCAGGCCGGCGGGATGATGCGCAGCTATTCCCGCAGGGGCATCGACTGCGATATCGGCGTTCACTACCTGGGCGCCCTGGGCAGGGGGCAGGCCCTGCGGCGCTGCTTTGATTTTTTAGATGTCACGGCCGACATTCCCCTGACACGGATGGGATCGGCCGGCATTATCGATCGATACATCATCCGCCACCCGGAAAACGGCCCGGAAGTTTTTGACCTTCCCGAAGGGTTCAATGCCTATGCCGAAAACCTGAAAACCGCTTTTCCATCGGAAACCCGGGCCATTGACGCATTTATGGTCCTTTTGCGACAATCTGCGGGGCACCTGGATGATCTCAGTCTGCTTTACGATAATCTGTCCATGAATATCCTGATTGATCAGGCGGAGCCGTTGAAAACCGTCTTCGACCGGCTGGGATTTTCAAAGGGCTTGCGGTCAGTCATCGGGGTACCGGCATACTGGATTGGCGTTCCGGCCGACCGCTGCCCCCTGTTTCTTCACAACATGACCCTGGCGAGCTACCTTTTTTCAGCCTGGCGCCTGACAGAATCCGGCACCCGGATGGCCGATGCCTTTGCCAGCCGTTTCAAATCGCTGGGGGGAAGGATAATCACCGGCCACGCCGTGCGCCGGCTGCGGGTAAAAGATGGCCGCGTGGCCGGGATACGGCTCGATGACGACAAAGTAATTGACGCGGCACAGGTGGTTTCGACGGTTCACCCCAGATTACTCATTGACATGCTCAACGCCGAGACCGTCAAGCCTTCCTACCGTAAACGGATCCGACGTCTGGAAGACACCCCCGGCTTTTTCTGCGTCCATGCCCGCATTGATGCCGGCGCTCACAAGGCAATTCCTCACAACCTTTTTTACCTGGATATGCAGGCCGCCGGCCCGGGGACCCGCTCCATGTTTATTCAACTGCGGAGAACCGATCAGCCCCGATGGCACCGTCTGACCCTCCTCGGCGACGGAAGAGCCCGACTCTGGGCGCCATGGGAAGAGACCACCAGCCGTCGACGGGGAGATCACTATCTGGCAGTGAAAGACCGGGAGGCTGAAAAAATGATCCGCCGGGCCGAAAAGATCGTCGGCCCCTTTAAATCCCTGACACTGCTCGACACCTATACGCCCCTGACGATCCGGGACTGGGTGGGCAGCCCCGACGGATCGGCCTACGGCATCATGAAATCGAGCAATCAGCTTCTGTCCACGGCCCTGCTTAACCGCTCGGCAATCAAGGGCCTGTTCCTGGCCGGTCAAAGTGTGCTGGCACCGGGCATATTGGGCACGATCCTCGGCTCTTTTGTGACGGCCCGGTTCATTATCGGCCCCGACCGCTTCAGACGCCGCATCACCCTGTGAATGTCACTCCCGCCGGAAAGCTGGCCGAATTATTTAACATCCCGCTGTCAGAAAGAGCTTGACAAAGAAAAGATTACCCGATAGGTGCTTGTTCAATACCGACACGTAAACGTCCAAAAGAACAGAACAGTCAGACATATGATTCAACTGATCGCCATTATCAGCCTTATTATTCTTATTCTCGTCGCAGGTATTATTCCCTGCGGCGAGACCCGGGGCGGATAATGGCCTGATTTAACCAGAATCTTTAAAAACCGTTATCTGCCCCGCAGATAACGGTTTTTTTTTGGGGAAACAGAAAACCAAGGAGGGATTAAAAATGAAACTGACCGGCGCTCAGATCCTGATGAAGGTACTTGAGGAAGAGAAGGTGGATACCATCTTCGGTTTTCCCGGTGGCGCAGTCATCGATATTTACAATGAACTGCTCAACACGGACCTCAACCACTATCTTGTCCGCCATGAACAGGGCGCGGTCCATGCCGCCGACGGGTATGCCCGGGCCAGTGGAAAAGTCGGTGTCTGCCTGGTTACATCCGGGCCCGGCGCCACCAATGCGGTCACCGGCATTGCCACCGCGTACCTGGATTCGATCCCTCTGGTCATTTTCACGGGGCAGGTGCCGACTCACCTTATCGGCAACGACGCTTTTCAGGAAGTCGACATCGTCGGCATCTCGCGCCCCTGCACCAAGCACAACTACCTCGTCAAACAGGCGTCTGAACTGGCCCGGATCATCCGGGAAGCATTTTTTATCGCCCGGTCCGGCCGTCCGGGACCGGTGTTGATCGATCTTCCCAAAGATGTCATGAACGACACGGTCACCTATCAGAAACCGGCCAAAACCCGGATTAAGTCCTATCAGCCCCACTATGAACCCAACAAGCGTCAGCTGGCAAAGGTTATTGATCTGATTAAGGCGGCCAGGCGGCCGGTCATTTTTGCCGGCGGCGGAGTAATTTTATCCAAAAGCGCCAGAGAACTCACCGAATTTGCCCGCAAGGCCCAAATCCCGGTGACCGCTTCGCTGATGGGTCTGGGCGCGTTTCCGGGAACCGATCCACTCTGGCTGGGCATGCTCGGCATGCATGGCACATACCGGGCCAATATGTCGATCGGCGCATGTGACCTGCTGGTGTCCATGGGGGTCCGTTTTGATGATCGGGTAACAGGGAAAATCGATACTTTTGCCCCGAATGCCAAAATCGTTCACATTGATATCGATCCCACGTCTATCCAGAAAAATATTCCGGTCACCATTCCCATTGTGGGTGATTGCCGGCGCGCGTTGAAAAGCCTCAACGAACTGGCCGATAAAAACAACCTGGACAAGGTGCCCAAATCCCGAAAATCGTGGCTTGACCAGATCGACAAGTGGAAGAGTACCCGTCCACTGGCATACAAAAAGGGCAAAGCCATCAAACCCCAGTTTGTTATTGAAAAACTGTACGAACTGACTGAAGGCAAGGCAATCATCACCACAGAAGTAGGCCAGAACCAGATGTGGGCCGCCCAGTACTACCACTTCGACCAGCCGGACCATTTCATTTCTTCAGGAGGCCTGGGCACCATGGGATTCGGTCTGCCGGCCGCCATTGGCGCCCAGGTGGCTTTCCCGGATCGAACCGTTGTCGACATTGCCGGTGACGGCAGTATCCAGATGAATATCCAGGAGATGGCCACCGCCATGCAGTACTGCATTCCCGTCAAAGTCGTCATTCTCAACAACCAGTATCTGGGAATGGTGCGGCAATGGCAGGAATTGTTCTACGATAAACGATACGCCTGCACCTGTATGGAATCCGGTCCGGACTTTGTTAAACTGGCCAAGGCATACGGCGCCGGCGGATTTCGCGCCACCCGTCCCAGTCAGGTCGTCGATGTATTAAAAAAAGGACTCGCCCATGACGGCGCCGCCATCATGGAGTTTCGGGTGGAGAAGGAAGAAAGCGTCTACCCCATGGTGCCTGCGGGTGCGCCCATAACAGAAATGCTGCTCGTTTAGCCGTTCAGGAGGAACCGGAAAATGGAAGATAAACATGTTATTTCCATGCTGGTGGATAATGAACCGGGAGTGCTGTCCCGGGTGGTGGGCCTTTTTTCAGGCCGGGGATACAATATCGAAAGCCTGTGCGTGGCCGAGACCATCGATCCTGAAATCTCCCGGATCACGCTGGTGACCCGGGCAGACCCGCCAATCCTCGAACAGATTGAGAAACAGCTCAATAAACTGATTAACGTCAACAAGCTGAGGGATCTTTCCGGTCCCGAATCCGTTCAGCGCGAAATGGCCCTGATCTGTGTGCACGCCCGGGCCGACTGCCGGGCAGAGATCCTGCGGATCGTCGATATCTTCCGCTGCAAAATCGTGGATGTCGGCATCGAGCACTATATCATCGAAGTCACCGGAGATGAAGGCAAGTTGATGGCGCTGATCAACCTGCTTAAGCCTATGGGAATCAAGAAAATCGCCCGCACCGGGATTATCGCGCTGAAAAGAGAGCCGGGATAGCAGTGGCGCCGGGTTCTGGGTCAGGGGGTCTGGGCTTCGCATTCAGGTAGTATGATCCGGCGCCTGGTCTTCCGGTCCCTTGTGGAAATTCAAACAACCAGTACAGACAATTCAAAAAAAGGAGAAGCAAATGGCTAAAATCAATTTTGGTGGTACGGTGGAAGAGGTCACAACACGGGATGAATTCCCCCTGGAAAAAGCCCGGGAAGTATTGAAGGATGAAACCGTAGCCATTCTCGGCTACGGCGTTCAGGGTCCCGGGCAGGCGCTCAATCTACGTGATAACGGCATCAATATTATTGTCGGCCAGCGAAAAGGCGGCGCATCATGGGATAAAGCCGTGGCCGATGGTTTTGTTCCGGGCGAGACGCTTTTCCCCATCGAAGAAGCGGCCCGGAAAGGAACGGTTATCCAGTTTCTGCTGTCCGATGCCGGCCAGGTCGCCACCTGGCCCATGGTCAAGACCTGTCTGAACCCGGGAGATGCGCTCTATTTCTCGCACGGATTTTCGATTGCATACAAAGACCAGACCGGCATTATTCCGCCGGATAATATCGACGTCATCCTTGTCGCGCCCAAGGGATCGGGCCGAACGGTTCGGACCAATTTTCTGGATGGCAGCGGCATCAACTCCAGCTATGCCGTCCATCAGGATGCCACCGGGCGGGCGCTGGAAAGAACGCTGGCCCTGGGCATTGCCATCGGTTCCGGTTATCTGTTTCCCACGACCTTTCAAAGTGAAGTCTTCAGCGACCTCACCGGTGAACGGGGTATCCTGATCGGTGCGCTGGCCGGGGTCATGGAGGCCCAATACAACCTTTTGCGCAAACACGGCCACAGCCCCAGCGAGGCCTTTAACGAAACCGTTGAAGAGCTGACCCAGAGTCTGATCGGCCTTGTGGGAGAAAACGGCATGGACTGGATGATGGCCAACTGCAGCACTACCGCCCAGCGCGGGGCCCTGGACTGGGCGCCAAAATTCAGAGACGCGGTGGCGCCGGTTTTTGACGATCTGTACGAAAAAGTCACTTCCGGCGCGGAGACCAGACGCGTGCTGGATAAAAACAGCGCACCGGATTACCGGGAAAAACTGCAGCAGGAACTGGATGCCATTCACAACTCTGAAATGTGGCAGGCCGGTAAAGCGGTCCGGACGCTGCGCCCGGAAAACCAGGTGGACTGAATCAGTCTCCTTTAAAATACCATCCCGGCCCGGATGCCTGCCAACTGGCGGACACCCGGGTCCGGCGGGATTTTTTTGACACACCTAAAAAGGAAACCATCATGGACGCGGTCGTCCTTTACGACACCACTTTACGAGACGGCACCCAGGGAGAAGACATTAACTTTACTCCCGGAGAAAAACTGGAAATCGCCCACCGTCTTGACGATCTGGGGGTTCACTACATTGAGGGTGGATGGCCCGGATCCAACCCCAGAGACATGCGATTTTTCGAGCTGGCCCAAAGGGAAACCTTCAGGACAGCCAGAATCACGGCCTTCGGGTCGACATGCCGTCCCGGTACTCTGCCCGAATCCGATCGGAATATTCAGATGCTGATCGATGCCGGGACGCCGGCAGTAACCATTTTTGGGAAAACCTGGGATCTGCACGTCAGGCAGGTCATGGACAACACCCTTGATGAAAACTGCCGGATGATCACCGATTCGGTGGCCTGTCTGGTTGCCCACGAAAAAGAAGTGATCTACGATGCCGAGCACTTTTTTGACGGCTACAGAGACAATGCCGGTTATGCCCTGGAAACGCTTTTTGCAGCCATCGACGGCGGCAGCCACACAATCGTTCTCTGTGATACCAACGGCGGCACCCTTCCCCATGAAATCGGAAGAGTCACCGGCAACGTGATTCAGCAGCTGACAGACCGGTATCCGGCGGCCATGCCGGCCGGTAAAATAACAATCGGTATTCATACTCACAATGATACGGGCGTGGCTGTGGCCAATACCCTGGCTGCTGTTCACCGGGGGGCCGGGATGGTTCAGGGAACCATCAACGGTTATGGTGAGCGGTGCGGCAATGCCGATCTGACCACGCTCATTCCGATCCTCAATCTGAAAATCAACCGGCCCTGCATCCCCGCCGAGAATCTGACCGATCTTAAAAAGCTGTCCCGCTTTGTCAGTGAAACAGCCAACATCGTACCGGTCAACAACCAGCCTTTTGTGGGTAAAAGCGCCTTTGCGCACAAAGGGGGGATTCATGTCAGCGCCGTCATCAAAGAGCCCCGGGCGTACGAACATTTCCCCCCCGATCTGGTGGGCAACACACGCCGGGTCCTTGTTTCGGATCTGTCCGGCAGAAGCAATATCGAATACAAAGCCCGGGAAATGGGCATCTCTCTCGGCGCCAATGGATTCAGCAGCAGTGAAATCGTCAACCGGATTAAAGACCTGGAGGAACAGGGCTACCAGTTTGACGTGGCGGACGGATCTTTTAAAATTCTGGTGAAAAAGCTGACCAAACAGTTTCATCCACTCTTTACCCTGGAATCTTTCCGGGTCACCATGGAAAAAGACAAGGGCCAGCCCTGTTCGGCCCACGCCACGGTCAAGATTTCGGTCAATGGCAAGAAGGAAATTACCGCCGCCGAGGGCGACGGACCGGTCAGCGCCCTGGATAACGCCCTGCGTAAGGCTCTTGACAAGTTTTACGCGGATCTGGATCACATGCACCTCGTTGACTTCAGGGTACGTGTGATTGACGGCCGCGAAGGCACCGCCGCCCGGGTCCGGGTATTCATCCAGTCCCGGGATCAAAACGAGATATGGAGTACCGTCGGTGTTTCCAAGGATATTATCGAAGCCAGCTGGCAGGCCCTGGAAGACAGTTTTCAATACAAGCTGGCCAAAACGCCGGAATAAGGCCGGCGCCCACATGCGCACAGGATTTTAAACCATGAAAAAGAGACCCAATGCCGCGGGAAATGATTTTTTGACCCTCCCGCGGCCCATGCTTTCCGCGATCTTCTTCTACTTTTCACATAATGATACCCACCGGGTCACTAATTGCATCTAAAAGGAGCATCACCCATGGAAAAAGTCGTTATTTTTGATACAACTTTAAGAGACGGAGAGCAGTCACCAGGGGCCAGCATGAACGCGGCGGAAAAGCTGCGCCTGGCGACCCAGCTGGAAAATCTGGGAGTAGATGTACTGGAAGCCGGCTTTCCCGCAGCCTCGGACGGCGACTTTCAAGCTGTTTCACAAATCGCCCGAAAAATGCAGCACATGTGCGTGGCGGGCCTTTCCCGAACCGGGAAGGATGACATCGACCGGGCCTGGGGCGCGATTCAGGAAGCCCGGCATCCCCGGATCCATACCTTTCTCGCCACCTCCGACATCCACCTGAAATACAAGCTCAACATGTCCAGGGAAGAAGTGCTGAAAACAGTCGTCGATGCCGTCCGCTATGCGAAATCCCTGACGGATGACGTCGAATTTTCGGCCGAGGACGGTTCCCGCAGCGGCCGGGATTATCTGTGCAAGGTTTTCGAAGCCGCCATTGCGGCCGGCGCCACAACCGTCAACCTTCCCGATACCGTGGGCTACGCCATCCCGGATGAATTTGCCGACCTGATCAAATATGTTCGCGCGCATACCCCCAATATCGGTCAGGCCGTATTGAGCGTCCATTGCCATAACGATCTGGGGCTGGCCACGGCCAATACGATAGCCGCCATTAATGCCGGTGCCCGTCAGGTTGAAGTGACCATTAACGGCATTGGCGAGCGGGCCGGAAATACATCTCTGGAAGAAGTCGTCATGGCCCTGCATACGCGGCCCAATTCTCTACCGTTTCAGACCGATATCAATACCCGCATGATTCATCCCAGCAGCCGGCTCGTCACGATGATCACCGGCATGATCGTCCAGCCCAACAAAGCCATTGTCGGCGCCAATGCTTTTGCGCATGAAGCAGGAATCCATCAGGACGGGATGCTCAAAAATCCCATGACCTACGAAATCATGCAGCCCGACACGATCGGGCTGAATCGAAGTGAACTGGTACTCGGCAAGCATTCCGGCCGGCATGCTCTGCATGACCGGCTCAGCACGCTCGGCTACGATCTGGCCGAGGATGAGTTGCAGCTCGTTTTCAAGGCATTCAAGGATCTGGCCGACAAGAAGAAAGACGTGGTGGACGATGATCTGGAAGCTCTCGTGGCTGAAGGCGTACTGCGGACGACGGAAGTATTCAAGCTCACGTATCTCCACATTGTCAGCGGCACCACGGTCATGCCCATGGCCAGCGCCCGCCTGTCCATCAACGGCCGTGAAGTAACCGGCGCCGGCTATGGGAACGGCCCTATTGACGCCGCCTATAACACAATTGCCAAACTGACGAATACCGAGTCGGAATTGCTCCGGTTTACGGTCAGCGCCCTGACCGGCGGGACCGACGCCCAGGGAGAAGTGACCGTTCGGCTGAAGGAAAACGGGCTGGTCGCGCTGGGCAAGGGGTCGGACCCGGATATTATCAATGCCAGTGCCAAAGCCTATGTGAATGGACTGAACCGGCTGGAATACCTGAAAGCCAATCCCATACAGAAAGCGATATGAACGACTGAGGCAGGAAATAACTGCTTTCCCCATAGTCCGGACAGGCCCGGCCGGATCGATCTCCGCCTGTCCTGTCCGGCCTGTCATGCACCGCATCCTGCACTCGGATACAAAAAAGTACTACTCCGGGAAAGGACCGTCACCGAAAACGAGTAAAGGGATTATTTAATGCGCCGGAGATACCGTTTTTTCCGGCCCCCGTCCTTCGGCATCACGGCGCGCACCGTGGTTTTGACCGCATCAAACCCCAGCAGGGATCGTACGGCCCGGGAAAGGGGCGGCCCGGCCGCCAGCCGAAGATCATCGGGAAGCGCAAGAACTGTTTCCGTTTTTGCCGCCTGGGCCAGATGCAGGTATCCCCTGCAGGTGCCGGGGTGAGCGGCCAGTGTCTCGCGCAGCTGTTCCAGAAGCGCCCGGTCGGCCCGCGCCACATCCAGAAATACGTGGACCGATGCCGACCATATCTCTTCAGCCTTTTCTATGGGCGTCACGCTGGCTGCCAGGATTTTAACCTCGGTCTCACGCTTTTGCACTTCCCCTTCAACAAACACTACCTGTCCATCCTTAATCAACGTCTCAACGCCTCCATACAGCCGTGAAAAAACGATCACCTCGATAATACCGTTGATATCTTCAAGGGAAACAAAAGCCATGCGCCCGTTTTTGGAAGTTATTTCTTTAACGCCGGAAATAATCCCGCCCACCCGCACCGTCTGACCGTCGCTTTTCTCCGGCAAAGTCAGCATATCGGCATCGGAATAGTTTTCCAGCGCGGTCCGGTACGTATCCAGCGGATGGCCGCTGATATAAAAGCCGAGGGATTCTTTTTCCAGCTTCAACTTTTCACGCGGTTCCCATTCATCTATTTGAGGCACCTTGGGATAGTTGGATACCGGCTGGGCATCATCTATAAAATCAAACAGCCCCATCTGGGGATTATTCTTTTCACGTTGTACCCGCTGCCCGTATTCGACGGCATCGTCCAGAGACGCCATCAAACGGGAACGAAACTCACCGGTGCTGTCAAAAGCGCCGCTTTTGATCAGGCTTTCGATAACCCGTTTGTTGCACTTGGTCAGGTCGAGCCGCTCACAAAAATCGAACAAATTGCCAAACGGCCCGCCGGCCGCCCGTTCGGCGATCATTGCCTCGATGGCGCCTTCACCCACGTTTTTCACGGCCACCAGTCCGAATCGGACCTTTTCGCCTTCCACGGTGAATGTTATCTGGCTTTTGTTGATATCCGGTGGCAGGACTTCAATGCCCTGGCGCTGACATTCGGCCGTGAATTTCACGACCCCCTCAGTGGAATGCATGGCGCTGGTCAGCAGTGCCGCCAGCATCTCCACCGGAAAATGGGCCTTGAGATAGGCCGTCTGATAGGTAATCAGGGCATAGGCGGCACTGTGAGACTTGTTGAATCCATACCCGCCGAATTTTTCAATCAGATCGAAAAGAGTCGCCGCTTTGTCCCTGGAAATATGATTCTCAACCGCCCCGTCAATGAACCGGGATCGATGCTCTGCCAAAAGAGATGTAATCTTTTTCCCCATTGCCTTGCGCAGATCATCGGCCTCGGCCATTTCATAGTTGGCCAGCGCGCCGGCAATCTGCATCACCTGTTCCTGGTAGACAATAACCCCGTAGGTTGATTTAAGCACCGGCTCCAGCTCCGGCACCAGGTATTCCACGGTTTTGCGGCCGTGCTTGCGCTCAACGAAATCATCCACCATACCGCTTTCCAGCGGCCCGGGACGGTAGAGGGCCACCAGGGCAATGATGTCATCAAAACATTCGGGTCGCAGCTGGGCCAGCAGCCCTTTCATCCCCGAGCTTTCCAGCTGAAAAACCCCCGTGGTGTCCGCGGCGCACAGAAGCCGGTACGTATCTGCATCATCGAAATCAAGATTGGCCAGATCAGGGACATCTTTGCCCTGTTCGGCGATCAGGCGAAGGGTTTCCTGGATCACCGTCAGATTGCGAAGCCCCAGGAAATCAAATTTGACCAGGCCGATTTTTTCGACGTACTTCATGTCGAACTGGGTGGTCACTTCCCCCCGTTTACCCCGATACAGTGGCATGTAGTTGACCAGGGGCCTGTCGGCAACCACCACTCCGGCGGCATGGGTCGAGGCATGGCGGGGCTGGCCTTCGAGAACCCGGCAGATCTTGATGAGTTTGCCGATCTCGGGTTTGCTCTTCATCAGTTCCCCGATACGGGGTTCTTTGGCCAGGGCGCTGGCCAGGTCGACCTTGGGGCCTTCCGGCACCATCTTGGCCAGGGCGTCCACTTCCGGCAGGGGAATGTCAAGTACCCGTCCCACATCCCGAATGACGGCCCGGGCCTTCATCTTTCCATAGGTAATAATCTGGGCGACAAAATCCTCACCGCCATACTTATCAACGACATATTTGAACACTTTTTCCCGGCCGTTAATGCAGAAATCGACGTCGATATCCGGCATGCTTTTCCGGGCCGGGTTGAGAAATCGTTCAAAGATCAACTCGTGTTCAATGGGGTCCAGGTCCGTGATGGCCAGGCTGTAGGCCACCAGACTGCCGGCTGCCGACCCCCGGCCGGGTCCCACGGGAACGCCTTTCTCTTTGGCATAACGGATAAAATCCGCGACAATAAGAAAATAGCCGGGAAATCCCATTTTGATAATGGTGGTCATTTCGGTTTCCAGCCGGTCGCGATAGACCTCCGTATCGACGTCGGGATTTTTGGCACAGACTTTTTCCATGACGCGTATAAACCCGGCCTCAACCTGTTCGCGAAAAACATCTTCCACGCTCTGCCGGGTCCCCGTGTCAAATTTGGGAAAATGAAAACTGCCGAAATCAAAATCAACCTGGCACCGCCGGGCAATCTCCACCGTATTGCTCACCGCGCCGGGATAATTTGTGAAGGCTGCGGCCATTTCTTCCTGCGATTTGAAATAAAGCTGGTCGGTTTGGTATCTGAATCGGTTGGTGTCGTTGAGGGTGTGCCCCCGCCCGATACAGAGTAGAACGTCGTGGGCAACAACGTCTTCGGGCGACAGGTAGTGGCAGTCGTTGGTGGCCACCAGAGGGATGGAGAGCCGCTGGCTCATGTTGAGAATCGCCTCGTTGACGCGTGTCTGGGCCTTGATCCCGTTATCCTGAACTTCAAGGAAAAAGTTGCCTTCACCGAAAATCGACTGATATTCCAGCGCGGTGGCGTCCGCCGCGTCCTGCCGGTTCTCCCGGATCCGCTTGGCCACTTCGCCCTGGAGACAGGCGGACAGCGCAATGATCCCTTCCGAATATTGTCGCAGCAGTTCCTTGTCAACCCGGGGACGGTAGTAAAAACCTTTCAGGGCGGCAATACTGGCCAGGCGGCATAGATTTCGGTAACCGGTGTTGTTTTCGGCCAGCAGAACAAGATGGTAGCGTTCCTTCTGGTCGGCCGCCGTGCGTTCGTCAAGCCGCCCGCGCGCCACATAGCATTCGCACCCGATCAGCGGTTTGATACCGGCGGCTGTGGCCTTTTCGTAAAATTCGATGGCACCGAACATCGTCCCGTGATCGGTGACCGCCACCGATGACATGCCGAATTTTTTTACGTGTGCCAGCAGTGCGTCGATTCGAATGGCGCCATCGAGCAGGCTGTACTGGGTATGCAGGTGTAGATGGACAAAATCGGGCACAGACTCAGGCATTTCCTAATTTCCTTCCGGAAGGTTCAATCAATCCGGTAGTTCGGGGCTTCCTTGGTGATGATGACATCGTGGACATGGCTTTCCCGCATGCCGGCGGCGGAGATCCGCTGAAACCGCGCCTTGTCCCTGAGTTCGGCCAGGCTATGGCTGCCAACATATCCCATGCCGGCTTTCAAGCCCCCAATGAGCTGATGTATATTGTCGGCCAGCGCCCCCCGATACGGAACCCGGCCCACGATCCCTTCCGGGACCAGTTTGTTGTCTTCTTCCTGTTCGGTCTGGTAATATCGGTCCTTACTGCCTTTTTTCATGGCTTCAAGGGATCCCATCCCTCGGTAGACTTTATAGCTTCGCCCCTGAAAAAGCACCTGTTCGCCAGGGCTTTCATCGGTGCCGGCAAACAGCCCGCCGATCATCACCACGTGGGCACCGGCGGCCAGCGATTTGGTGACGTCGCCCGAAAACTTGATACCGCCGTCGGCAATCAGGGGGATGCCGGATTTTTCGGCCACGGACCGGCAGTTCATGATTGCCGTCACCTGAGGAACGCCGATGCCGGCAACGATGCGGGTCGTACAGATAGAGCCGGGGCCAATACCGATCTTGACTCCGTCAACGCCGGCGGCGATGAGTGCTTCCGCCCCTTCGGCGGTGCCGACATTTCCGGCAATCAGTTGAATGTCAGGGAAGCTGTGTTTCAGTTTTTCCACGGCACGGATCACGTTTTTAGAATGCCCGTGCGACGTATCGATGCAGATCACATCAACCCCGGCATCGAGCAGCGCCTCGGCCCGGGCCTCCATATCAATGCCCACGCCGACGGCCGCGCCAGCCCGCAACCGGCCAAGCTCATCCTTACAGGCCTGGGGGAATTTTTTTATTTTTTCAATATCCTTGATCGTGATCAGCCCGACCAGTTTCCCGGCGTCATCAACAACAAGCAGTTTTTCGATCCGGTGGATGTGAAGCAGCTTTTTGGAGTCTTCCAGCGTGATGCCTTCTTTGACCGTCACCAGATTCTCCGCGGTCATCACATCGGAAACCGGCTTTAACATATCGGTCTCAAATCGCAGATCCCGGTTGGTGACAATCCCCAGCAAGGCGTCCTCTTTCACCACGGGCAATCCGGATATCCGGTAGCGTTTCATGATATCCAGGACCTCACCCACATTCTGGCCCGGATGAACGGTCAATGGATCCACGATCATCCCGCTTTCCGATTTTTTGACCCGATCAATTTCCCTGGCCTGGGATTTAATGCTCAGGTTTCGGTGGATAAATCCAATGCCCCCCTCCCGGGCCAGGCTGATGGAAGTATCTGACTCTGTCACCGTATCCATGGCCGCACTGACAATGGGGATATTTAATTTGATGCGACGGGTCAGCTGGGTTTCGACATTGGCATTGCTGGGCAGCACATCGGAATAACCGGGCATCAATAAAACATCATCAAAAGAAAGGCTCTCTTTCGGGAGAATCGGGGTCATTGTGTACCTCCACTGTTTCCTGCAAACGTGGTTATTTTATCGGGTATTGGTTGAATTGATTGCAGAAAGATGTAACAAATGGGTCCGTCATACGCAATCTAATTCTTTCCGGCTTGACAAGAAGAGTGCTGGTGAATAAATTTAACGCACTGTGATTATTTGGTATTTATATATACAGCAGTTGTGAGGAAATATGCTGTTAAAAATTAATTCCCAGAATCCCCCCCAGCGACTGATTGACCGGGTGGTTTCAATTCTGAATCGAGGCGGCATCATTGCCTATCCCACCGACACCTGTTACGGCATCGGCTGCGATATCACCAACAGAAAGGCGATCTCCCGTATCTACCAGCTCCGGCAACGGAAAAAGGAAAAGCCGTTCAGTTTCGTCTGTTCCGATCTGAAGAATATCAGCCACTACGCCAAGGTTTCCAATTACGCGTATAAAACCATGCGGCGTCTGCTGCCCGGCCCCTACACATTTATTCTGGCCGGTTCCCGGCAGGTCCCCAAAATGATGCTGACCAGACGAAAAACCGCCGGCATCCGGGTCCCCGATCACCAGACCTGTATCCGGCTGGTTGAAGGGCTGGGCCGCCCCATTCTGTCCGCCAGCGCCAAGCTGCCGGACAATACCGAGATCAACGATCCCTCGCTGATTCATGATCACTTCGGCAAACGGCTCGATGTCGTCATCGATGGCGGCCCCGTACCGGGCCGGCCATCCAGCGTGATCTCGCTTTTCGACGATACGCCGGTTATCATCCGGGAAGGATTGGGGGACGTCAGCAGTTTTGAATAAACTCAAAACATAACCGCAATGCGCGGAATCGATCATATAACCGGAGCAAGCTGCCCAGGCACTGCTCGCCCCAAACAGGTAGAGCGGATCAAAAGATCCGCTCTAATTTGCCAGGCTGAAAGGCGCTCTCGCATATACACGCCGTGGTAGAGCATCTGCGTACTGCCCCTCTTTACTCCTATTTTCTGAATTAACTTAACTGACGCACAGCAGCGCTTTACTCCGGCTGATCCGCCTTGTCCTCAGATACCGGCGCATCCACATCGGCCGGTGCCTGTTCCGGTTTTTCCGATTCAGTAGTTGCTTCGGCACTGGCTTCGGCGTCCGCTTCGGCACTGGCTTCGACGTCGCTGCTTTTCCCCAATTTTTCCTGAAGATTCTCACGCAGAATTTCGCCGAAGGTAGAGGTCGGCGTGGCCGCCATTTTGGCATAATCACTTAAGATAGCTTCGTCGTCTTCCATATCCATCCGCTTGATGGAAAGACCGATCCGGCGTTCCTCACCGTTGATATTCATGACCCGGGCGGTAATCATTTCACCGGGCTTGAACATATCCACCGGTGTCTTGATTTTCTCTTTGCTGATTTCCGACACGTGTACCAGCCCCTCGACGCCCTCTTCCAGTTCTACAAAAATACCGAAATCGGTCACATTCGTGATGGTACCGGTAATTTCTTTTCCCACATCGTAACGGTCGCTGGCCGTGGTCCAGGGGTCAGGTTCCAGCTGTTTAATTCCCAGGGAAAATCGTTCCTCGGCCTTATCGATATCCAGAACCTTGGCCTGAACCATGTCACCCTTCTTATAAAGCTCTGACGGATGCTTGATCCGTTTAACCCAGGAAATATCCGAAATATGAACCAGCCCGTCAATCCCCTCGTCGATCCCGACAAACATGCCAAAATCGGTGATATTTTTTATCTTTCCCTCGATAATGGTACTGACGGGGTATTTCTCCGCAATCACATCCCACGGATTGGGCACCACCTGTTTCATACCCAGGGAGATCCGCCGGTTATTGGGTTTGATATCCAGGACCACTGCCTCGACTTCTTCGCCGACGGAAACCACCTTGGACGGATGCCTGATTTTACGCGTCCAGGACATCTCCGAAATATGAATCAAACCTTCGATTCCCTCTTCCAGCTCGACAAAGGCACCATAATCGGTCAGGCTGACCACTCGCCCGGTCAGACGGGAAGTTACCGGGTACTTTTCGGCAGCAGACAGCCACGGATCCGGCGTCAGTTGCTTGATACCCAGAGAGACACGCTCTTTTTCAAGGTCGATCTTCAGAATTTTGACCGTAATCCGGTCGCCCACGGAAAAAAGATCGGACGGATGCTTGACCCGGCCCCAGGACATATCGGTAATATGAAGCAGGCCGTCCACGCCGCCCAGATCCACAAACACGCCGTATTCGGTAATATTCTTGACCTCGCCTTCCACTTCCTTGCCTTCGGAAATAGACGCCAGCGTTTCCGCCCGCTGGGTTTCCCTCTGGGCTTCGAGGAGCACCCGCCGGGACAGGACAATATTGCTTCTTTTCCGGTTAAACTTTAATATCTTGAATTTATAAGTACCCCCGACGATATCGTCCAGATGGTGGACCGGCCGCAGATCGGCCTGGGATCCAGGTAAAAAGGCCTGTACTCCCACATCAACCGTAAAACCACCCTTCACCCGGCTGGAGATAACCCCTTCAATGGGTTCTTCATCCATATATGCCTGCTTGATGGCGTCCCAGACCTTGACCTTCTCGGCTTTTTCCTTGGAGAGATTGACGACTTCATTTTCATCATCCCAGAATTCAACCATCACCTCCACCGTATCGCCGACCTCCGCATTAATTTTGCCGCTGCTGTCAGCAAACTCATCAATACGAACCTGCCCCTCGGATTTATATCCGATATCAACAAGTACATGGTCACGATCAACGGAGATAATCCGGCCGTTAACCACCTGGCCTTCTTCGAACTGTTTGAAGCTCTTCTCGTACATTTCCATCAGAGCTTCCATGGTTTCCTCCGGCTCCTCTTCCGCCGCGGCGGTTGATCCTGTTTCCGGCGTTTCATTACTTTCCGGTACTTCAGCATCCGTTGAGGGGCTGTCCGGTTGGGTCGCGCCCTCTTCCATCACCGTGTTTTCAAGGTCACTTGCGCTTGTTGTTTCGGCATCCTGCGGTTGGTTTTCTGTTTGGTCGGTTGACATGGTTTCCTCTACATCGTTCATTAGCTAAAATCCTCTGAAACCTTTGAAAAACGCCCCTTTTGAGGACTGGATTTCAATCCAATGGGTTAAATTGACATTTTTCCAAAGCCTCGCCCCCTTGACAATACCGTTACCCGTAACGGCGGCACACATGTGCATAAACTTACTTAATAACAAAGTAAAAACCAATATACAACTAAAAAATGACGAATTATTAAGAAATTTTGTTGTTTACAGGGTGATCGCGTCCATCCGCCAGGCAATGCGGTATTTTTCTGCCGGACTATTGCCTTATTTTTTCCGATAAGCATCCGTCGCGATCTCTACTATCCGCTCAACGACTTCGTCAATTGTCATTCCGGCCGTGTCCAGACAGATCGCATCTTTCGCGGCTTTCAATGGCGCCACCGCCCGCGTGGCATCGTTTTTATCCCGAAGCTGCATGTCCCGCCGCACTTCCGCCAGGCTCACCTTGTGTTTGCCGGCCAGTTCACGATACCGTCTTTCGGCCCGGACCGATATGTCGGCGTCAAGATATAATTTAACGGCCGCGCCAGGGAAAACCACAGTGCCCATATCACGGCCCTCGAATACCGATTTCCGGTGGCTGCCGAGACGGCGCTGCAGTTTTAAAAGAAACTGGCGCACCACCGGGCGGGCGGAAACCGCCGACGCCGCCATGGCCATCTCGGGTGTCCGGATTTTATCACTCACATCCTCGCCGTTGACCATCAGCCGCAAACCATCATCCCGGCGGATCAGGCGGATATCGATGGTATTGCACAGGCGCTTGAGCGCGGCATCATCATCCAGCGCGATTTTTGCCTCAACAGCCGCACAGGCCACACCGCGATACAAGGCCCCTGTATCCACATAATCAAATCCAAGCCGGGTGGCCACCTGGCGGCTGACCGTGGTTTTCCCCGACCCGGCCGGGCCGTCAATGGTAACAATGAACGTGTCATCAGCCGGTGTACCCATGGCCGAAGCCACCGGTTCGGTGTATGTCAATCTGCTCACAGAAATTATCCTTTGGGTAGAATCTGCTCAAGCGCCCGGATCAGCCGCATATTCTCTTCGGGCAGGCCAATGCTCACACGGATATAATTCGGATACCCGTAAGCAGTCATGGCACGGACAATCACCCCTTTGGCCAGCAGCCAATCATAGACAGCATCGGCGGACATGCCGACATCGATGAGGAAAAAATTGGCTTCGGTCGGAAACCAGCGGAGTCCCAGTCGGTCCATGGCCCGGGACAGATCGTCAAGCCCTGTTCGGGTCAGTTGCCGGGTTTTTTCAAGAAAGGCCGTGTCGCCCAGAGCCGCCGTGGCCGCCACCTGGGCGGGAATACCGACATTAAAGGGGGGCCGAACCTGGTGCAGGACAGCAGCCACTTCCGGTGGCATGAGACCGTAGCCGATACGCAGCCCGGCCAGGCCAAAGGCCTTGGAAAACGTCCGCAGCACCACGACGGGCCGGTCGCCATGAATATAATCGACGCCATTCGGGCTGTCCGGATCACAGACAAATTCGCCGTAGGCTTCATCAAGGACCACAACAACGCCCGGGGGAATTTTCTGGAGAAAAGTTTCAAAGGCCTCGCGGGTGATGACGGTACCGGTGGGATTGTTGGGGTTGCAGAGAAAAACCAGCCGGCACCGGTCGTCAATGGCCGTCAGGAGGGCCGCCGGGTCGATGGTCATCTCCTTGAGGGGGACAAAAACGCATTCGGCACCGGCCCAGCGGACGACCAGCTCGTACATTAGAAAGGACGGCCGGGGAATGACGGCTGTATCGCCGGGCCGGAGAAATGCCCGGGCCAGCAGAGTCAGAATCTCATCCGAACCGTTACCCAGAACGATGGCCGCCGGATCCACCGACCATCTGTCGGCCAATGCCGCCGTCAGATGGTGGCCGCCGTCATCCGGATATCGATGCAGTCCGTTTAGGGCCGCCTGCAGGGCGGCCACCCCCAGGGGCGACGGTCCCAGTGGATTTTCGTTGGAGGCGAGTTTGATGGAATCGCGAATCCCGTATTCGCGTTCAAGCGCCTCAATCGGTTTACCCGGAACATACGGTTTGAGAGACCGGATATGTTCGGGAACGGGCAGTGAGAAAGAGTCTGGACACATTGCTTTCAGCCGGCCGCCGCCGCTTCCACGCCGGCGTCGATTGCTTTCATATTGAGGGGGATGAGCTTCGCTTTTTTGGCGAATTCCATTTTAACGCAATCCCGCAGCCCGTCCAGCTCAACCACGCCGGAACGGGCTACAAATGCGGCCAGAGCAACAATGTTGGCGGCCCGGACATTGCCGATCGAACCGGCGATATCCACCACCGGCACGGCCAGCTCATCCACATCGCTCCGCCCGCAGCCGATATCGATCAGCGAGCGGTTGATAAAAACAACCCCGCCCGGTTTCGTCGTGGGCGCAAATTTTTCCAGGGAAGGCCGATTCATGGCAATCAGGTGCAGTGGATTACGAATAATCGGCGATCCAATGGGACGATCGCTGATGACCACCGTGCAATAGGCCGTCCCCCCGCGCATTTCCGGCCCGTACGACGGGATCCAGGCCACCTCGCGTCCTTCTTCCATGGCGGCATGCGCCAGGATTTTACCAATCATCATAATGCCCTGGCCACCAAAACCGGCAAACATCACTTCACTTTGCATGTATTCCTCCATGTAGATTGAAGATTGTCTATTGTCGATTGTCTATTGAAGAAATGCTTCCAGTTTTAATCGCTCACAAACACAAACAATCGTCATTCGTCAATAGCCAGTCGTCAATCCGATCCCCTATTCTTCAGGCGTTTTAAAATCGCCCAGAGGATAATAGGGCAACATCTGTTTTTCCGCCCAATCCAGCGCTTCTACCGGCGTCAGTCCCCAATTGGTGGGGCAGGTGCTGATCACTTCCACGAAGCTGAAACAGCGGTTTTCCAGCTGATACTGGAAAGCCTGTTTGATCGCCTTCTTGGCTTTGACAATGTATTTCGGCCGAATCGACGCCCGCCGCACCACGTAGGCCGGTGTTTTCAGAGAAGCAATCAGCTCCGCCACACGGATCGGCATGCCAACGGCCTGCGGATCCCGCCCCAGGGGCGACGTCGTTGTCCGTTGTCCCGGCATGGTTGTTGGCGCCATCTGGCCCCCGGTCATCCCGTAAACCGCATTATTGACAAAAATCGTGGTAAATTTTTCACCCCGGTTGGCGGCATGGATAATTTCGGCCATGCCGATGCTGGCCAGATCGCCGTCTCCCTGATAGGTAAAAACCGTGAGGTCAGGGCGCACCCGCTTGATCCCCGTCGCCATGGCCGGCGCCCGGCCGTGGGCGGCTTCCTGGAAATCAAAAGAAAAATAATTATACGCGAGTACCGCGCAGCCCACCGGGGCAATCCCCACGGTGTTGCCCCGGATACCGAGCTCGTCAATTACCTCAGCCACCAGCCGATGAATCACGCCATGCGTACACCCGGGGCAATAATGGGTCGCCACGTCCGTCAGCGCTTCCGGCCTGTGAAATGTCTTTCCCATATACATTCTCCCTGTTTGGGATTGAAAATCGAAGGATCGCCAGCAGCAGAAAATGCCACCGGGCAGTCTTCCCCTTCGGCTATCCGCCGAAGCTTATCGTCAACCCGTTATTTTTTACCGTTCAATCTCCAACCATCAAGCGTCCAGCGCGCCCATGACTTCTTCCGGGGTCGGAATATTGCCGCCGCATTTTCCATACCAGTGCACGGGCCGCTGTCCCTTCACGGAGAGGCGTACATCTTCCACCATCTGCCCCATGCTCATTTCAATGCTGTAAACCGCCTCGCAGCTTTCCTTCATGGCCGCGTCAAAGACCGCTTTTTCGGGAAAGGGAAAAAGCGTCTGAGGCCGAACCATCCCCACTTCCAGCCCCTGGGCTTTCAGGTTATCGATGGCGGTTCGGCATACACGGCTCATGGTGCCGTAGCTGACAATGAGATATTTATAGTTCGAATCAAGGTTGTAGGTGTCGTAACGGATTTCTTCGGCAATCATCCGGTCGTATTTGGCTTTGAGTTTGAGATTATGCCGGTTCAGCTCGTCCGCATCCAGGAAAAGCGTCTTGACCAGATTCCGGGTATCGCTCTTACGCGCATCCATTCCCGTGGTCGCCCAGCTGTCTTTATTGCTCGGCGGCGCCTTGAAATCATCTGGAAAGGCAACCGGTTCCATCATCTGACCAATCAGGCCGTCGCCGAGAATCATCACCGGATTGCGGTATTTTTCGGCCAGGGGGAAGGCCTGCATAACCATCTCCACGGCTTCCTGCACGCTGGCCGGTGCCATCACCAGCAATTTATAATCGCCATGTCCGCCCCCTTTGGTGGCCTGCAGATAATCCGCCTGGGAGGGAAGAATCCCGCCCAGACCGGGGCCACCCCGCATGATGTTGACAAACACGGCCGGACATTCGGCCCCGGTGATGTAACTGATTCCTTCGGCCATCAGGCTGATCCCGGGACTTGAAGAGGTCGTAAAAACCCGTGCGCCGCAGGCGGCCGCGCCAAAGATCATATAGGATACGGCAACTTCGCTCTCTCCTTGCAGAAAAACGCCGCCAGCCTCCGGCATCCGACGGGACAGGTATTCGGCCACTTCCGACTGGGGGGTGATCGGATACGCAAAATAATTGAGACATCCGGCCCGGATGGCCGCTTCCCCAATGGCTTCATTGCCTTTCATCAACACTTTACCCATTTTTTCCTCCCTCAAG
Source organism: uncultured Desulfobacterales bacterium (assembly GCA_964577615.1). GTDB lineage: Bacteria > Desulfobacterota > Desulfobacteria > Desulfobacterales > QNYZ01 > QNYZ01. Next base: position 65,143 of record CAZNZW010000005.1, read on the forward strand.
CGTTATTTAAACGCCCCACACAGGCGCCATCTGAGCGCCCATTTAAGCGCCGATCAGGCGCCAATGGTTTCATTGATCGTAATCGCCACATCCGGACAGATACGGCAACAGGTCGCACAGAAAACACAATCATCGGGTCGCGCCTGGTAGGCGGGGAAATACCCCTTGGGTCCCACCTTGCCCGCTATTTCCAGCACGTTCTTGGGACAAACCGCAATACACAGGCCACAGCCTTTGCAGTAGTCGGTATCAATTACATATGTATACGCCATTTTCCACTCCTTCCGGTCTTCAACCGCCGGTTACCACTGGACCGGCGGTTATTTTTCAGGCACCTCCGGGGCAACCTCCATAATTTTCAGGTTCCCTGGTCCCATGTTGTGGCCGATCCCCAGGGGGGAACCAGCTGGCGGTGGATCGGCAGTACCGGACAGCTGAACCGGCCACGGTCAATCCCGTCGAGACACCTCTTCTCGGCAGTAACAAACACAAGCGGCAGATCACCGGCACGGGCCAGGTCCTGCATGAATTCATATCCGTAAATAATATCATCACCAGTGGTTTCATCGATCAGATTGGCATTGCCCACCAGTCCGGTAACCGTCAGGCGGGAAGCATATTCGATTTCTTCCCTGATTTTCAGGCATCCCTCAATCGTTTCCGTATACGGCCGATAGGGATTGACCACCTGAAGCATGGTCACGGACTGGTCCCGAAACGGGTCGGCCAGTGCCGAGAGCACCGTTGCCCCGACCTTGTCCCCACCGACATCAAGGAGCGTCAACTGACCGGGCTGCCGGATCATGCCGGCCACCTTCGGGCTTAAAATTGGCAAATCCGCATTAAAATATCGCTCCGGGGGAATCACCACCTCGACCCCCATTCGTCCCAGTGTATCCCGGACTTCCCGGCTCCGGAAATAAGGGTTGACCAGATCGAGATCGGCGATGCGCACATCCATCCCCGCAGCCAGCCGATCAGCCGCCAGGTTCACGGTCACTTCCGATTTCCCGCTGCCGTAATTTCCCACGACGACAACGATACCCTCCAGATTAATCTCCATACCCGTCCATTGACACCTTAGAATATTATCGATGCCCGTTTGTATTTTCAACGCTGCCGTTTGTCAAGGCATCCTGCGGCAATTCGGAAACATATTTAACGCCTCCACAACGGTCACTTTCATGATACCCGTCCATATGCTATACACCCCATCAAGACAGTCAAGCCCGGCGCGTGCAAGATGGCTTGATTCCTGGTTTATTGTTTTACTTGTCAAGGGGAAGTACCCATGCCATCTGTTCGAACCGGCCTTGAAAACCTGATCGCGTCTCCACCCGATTCTTTATCCGGACAGCGGCTGGGCCTGTTATGCAACCCGGCATCGGTGGACAGCCGTCTGCGTCACGCCCGGCAGCTGATCAGCGACCGGTTCCCGGGCCGGTTGACCGCCCTTTTTTCTCCTCAGCATGGTTTTTTTTCCGAAAAACAGGATAACATGGTGGAGTCGGACGATATACGGGATCCGATACTCAATATTCCCGTCTTCAGTCTGTACGGCAAAACCCGCATCCCCACTGCCGCCATGTTTGATTCAATCGATACCCTGCTCATCGACCTCCAGGATGTGGGCACCCGTGTCTATACCTTCATCTACACGGTCTCGTACTGCCTTGAAGCGGCCCGGCAATACGGCAAGAAAGTATTGATTCTCGACCGTCCCAACCCGGTTGGCGGCGCAGCGGTGGAAGGCAACCGGCTGAAAGCGGCATGGGCTTCCTTTGTCGGCCGCTACGAGATTCCCATGCGCCACGGTCTGACCCTGGGCGAGCTGGCCCGGTTCATTAACGGCCGGTATCACATCGACTGCGATCTGACCGTCACCCCCCTGACCGGATGGCGGCGTGAAATGTTCTTTACCGATACGGGTCTCCCGTGGGTGCCGCCGTCCCCTAACCTGCCGACCCCGGCATCCGCCCTGGTTTACCCGGGCCAGGTCATCTGGGAGGGAACCAACGTTTCCGAAGGCCGGGGCACCTGTCTCCCCTTCGAGCTTTTCGGCGCCCCGTACATGGATCCGGACCGGATTCTCAAGGTTCTTAACACAATGCCCCCGGCGGGCGTTATCCTGCGCCCGGCCGCCTTTGAGCCGGTCGCCAACAAGTGGCGCCGGACATTGTGCCGGGGGTTTCAGATTCATGTGACCCATCCCCACCGGTTTCGGCCCTACCGGCTGTCGCTGCAACTGCTCCAGGCCGTCATTGACCAGCACCGATCCGATTTTCAGTACACATCGCCGCCATACGAATACGAATACGAACGGCGGCCCATCGATCTGATCCTCGGCGACCGGGAAATTCGCCGCCGCATCGACAACCTTGAACCAATCACCGAGATCGAATCATCGTGGCAGACGGGGATCAATACTTTTCTCGACGCCGTCCGCCCGTATCTGCTCTATCAGCCGTCCACTTTCCCGGAGGCCGTCTGATGGCAGCCGACACGCCCCGGTGGCGGCGCATGCAGTTTAAGAGAAACAAAGTCTGGCTGGAGGTAGACGATTCGGGCGCCCCGGTCGTCCACAACGGCAAGGTACGAATCAAATATAATTTAGATCAGGACTATGAATACCGGGTTCATCCGGAAAGTGTAACCGTTATCGATGAGAGTCAGTTGCAGAAAAAAACCGCGCCCCGCAAACCCGCATCAAAATCAAAAAAAAACACCCCGTCACCCGCTTCATTTGAAGCGGAGGCCCGACGGCAGGACGCCGTGCTTGTTTTTACGGACGGGGCCTCGTCGGGAAATCCGGGGCCATCGGGTATCGGTGTGGTTTTGCGCCACGGGGACCGCCAAAAGGAAATATCGAAATTCATCGGCCCGGCCACCAACAATATCGCCGAACTCAAGGCCATCCAGGCCGGACTGGCCGCACTGAAACAGACCCGCCTGCCCGTCCGGGTATTTACAGACAGCACCTATGCCCAGGGCGTATTGGCCTTTGGATGGAAAGCGAAAAAGAACACCGAACTGATTCGATCGATCAAACAGTTGATCAAGCGATTTGACGACATCCAGCTGATCAAAGTCCCCGGCCATGCCGGCATCGCGGACAACGAACGGGCCGATGCCCTGGCCGTGCGCGCCGTTAAGGACCATCGCGCATAGGCACCCCCATCTTTATGATAAAAAAAACCCGTACCCCGCCATGGCGGGGTACGGGTAAATATTTCGAAACGGATTTTTTGTTTTATCTTTGTGTTATCTAGGGCGCTTCATCCCTTTTCGCTTTTGAGGCTATCGATCTCTTTTTTCAGTTCATCAATTTCCTGTTTATATTTTTCGCCGTCATCCCCTGCACTCATGTCGGCCGGGCTGCTGTCTTTTTTCCACCCGTCTTTTAATTCGTCAAATCCCAGATAAAGAGCCAGGCCGCCGCCCAGAAGCAACATAATCGGCAACACACCGGCTATTACCTGGAGAAACTCCCCAAACCAGATCGAAATTCCGATTAAACCAAGAACCGCAGCAACCGCGCCACCAATTAACGTTTTCATAAATCGATACCCTCCTTATTCCTAATTATTCATGCTGGCTTAATAGTCAATTTCCTGCTCAATTTTTTTGATTTTTTAGCATATGAAAAATGATAGCGCAAGGGTAAAAATAAAGCAAGGTTGCAATGCCGATTTGATTTTGGTAATTTTCAGAGGATGCAATATTTATCCGTTACCGCAATCCTGAACGGGTCTCCCGTGTGAGTGATATCACCAGGGCATGATCCATCTATTTAGTCTGGGGAACATGATTCGCAAACTACGCCAGTCCCGTCTGGGACAAAAAGGAAAAACAATATTTCATCGACTGCTGCAGAAAAGCCGGGATTATTTTTTCTGTACGCTGCCCGCGCCCACCGGATATCTGTCCCGCCGGTTTCTGAAGGTTTTTTTCTCTGGAATCCGGGTCGATCCGGATCAGATTCACCTGATCCGCAGTATCCCTGAAGACGCCATTGTCATTTACGTCAACAAGTACCGCAGCCGTTTTGAATACCTTTTTTACCACAACCGGTACCGCGCCCTGGGCCTGCCCACGCCTGAAATCTGGCTGGATAACCATACCGTTATCTGGCAGCGGCTGTCCCGGATTTTCCGGATATTCCTGACCCACGCCCACCACGCCATCACCACACGCCATCTGCTGACTCCCTATAAAAGCGGCTATATCCGCCGTGCCCTGACGGACGGGCAGGCCGGCATGTTATCTCTGGTAGGCCGTAAAGGGTTCGAACGATGGTTCACACAGACAAAAACGGATCCGCTGCGATATTTGATTGAATTGCAGAAAAAAATCGGCCGCCCCATTTTCCTGGTGCCCCAGCTCCAGTTGTATTCCCGCAAACCGGTCAGCCGGTCGATGACCTTCACCGACCTGTTTTTCGGCAGCCGCCATCGGCCCGGACAGTTCCGGCGGATTATCACCATGGTCAGAAAGCCGGGAAAGGCTTTCGTGGAAATTATCGATCCGTTGGACCTGAAAACCTATCTCAACGCGCAGGATCGCCGGAATCTGGATTCGGATTTCCTGGCGCTGCGGCTGAGACGAAAACTGCTGAGAATCATCAATCAGCACCGGAAAAGCATCACCGGGCCCAGCATCAAATTCCACGAGGAGATCCGGGAAGAGATTCTCACCAGTGAACGGTTACGGCAGTACATGCAGCGCCATGCCGCAACCAAAAAAATACCCATCCACCAGGTGCGTAAAGAAGCGATCGGGTATATTGATGAAATTGCCGCCCGTTACCGTCCGGCGTTTATCAATACCGCCGCGCCAATAGTCAAATGGCTTGTCACCGCCCTTTTCGACGATGTTACCGTGAACAATAATATTTTTGTTCGTCTCAAAGCCATTGCCCGGCAGGGACCGCTGATTTTCGTCCCCTGCCATAAAAGCCATATGGACTATCTGATCCTGCCCTATATTTTATATATTAACGGCCTTCCCTCGCCGCACATTGTCGCCGGGAAAAACATGTTTTTCCCGCCATTTGGCACTATTGCCCGAGCCGCCGGCGGTTTTTCCATCCGGCGCTCCTTCCGGGGCGCCGCCTTTTACGCCAAGGTTTTTTCAGAATATGTCTGCAAGCTCCTCGAAGAAGGGTTTAACATTAAAATTTTTATTGAGGGGACCCGCAGCCGGTCGGGGAAGTTGCTCCCACCCAAGCTCGGATTTCTCTCCATCCTGTTAAATGCATATAAAAACGGCGCCTGTAAAGATATGGCCTTCGTTCCCATCTTTATCGGATACGACCGGGTCCTGGAAGAAAAAGAGTATCTGTATGAACAGGAGGGGGGCGAAAAAAAGCCGGAAAGCATCTGGCAGGTGATCCGGGCCCGAAAAATCTTTAAGAAAAAATGGGGCCGGGTATCCATCCGCTTTCACGAACCATTGCGATTGTCCTCCCTGACGGCCGATCACCCCCACGCCATTCCTGAAATGAGTACAAAAGCGTTCAATCAATTCTGCCGGGACCTGGGGTTCCGGATTATCAATGCCATCGATCGGTCCGCCATCGTCACCCCCCACGGCCTGGTGGCCGCCGCCCTGCTCAACAGTGAACAGGAACGCATCACATTTGATCAGATCATGCGGCATGTGCATACTTATCTGGCGTTCCTGAACACCCGGCAGGTCGAGATTGCCGACACGCTTATTCTTGATCCGGACCATGCGGTGACACAGGTTCTGGACACCTATATCCAGAATGCATATATCGAGCGAATCAGCGGAGATAAAAACAAGCCCCTGACGGCAGAGGTGTTCAACGTTCTGGTCAACAAGCGATCCAACCTGGAATTTTATGAAAACAACTGCATCATCTTTTTTGTTCCGGCGGCCATCACCGCCCTGACAATCCTCCAGCCCGATGCGTTCCAGTTCTCTTCCACGGACCTGCACACCCGCTATGCCGCCCTTGAGAGCCTGTTCAAAAATGAATTTGCCTACGACCTTGACCAGACCGCCGATTACCATGTTCGTAAATGCATCAAGGCGTTCATTAACGAAGCGATTTTGATTCCCCACCCCACCCTGCCGGACACCTACAACCTGACATCGGCCGGTTTCCGTAAACTTAAGCTGTTTGCCGGATTTTTAAAACCGTATCTTGAATCTTACTGGATCGTATTGCGGGTTCTGGCCGAACCTTCCGGCAGTGATATCAAATCCAAACGCCAGATGAAAAAATTTAACTCCGCCGGTAACCGCCTGTTCCGCCAGAAAGAGGTGACCCGGCGGGAAGCATTGAGCCAGATCAACTATGCCAATGCCCTGGCATATTTCAGGTCAAAGGGAATCCGGGGCGATAAAGGGGCCGACCGGATCGGCGCCTTCCAGGAGTTGATCCGGCAATATCTGGACCGGCTGTCGTAAGCCATGCAGACGCATATCGATGTGTCCCGGACCGGCTGGCGGGCCATGATTCTGGCGGCGGGCTTCGGCACCCGCCTGCGGCCCCATACGACCCACACCCCCAAAGCGCTGTTTCCCATTGACGGCCAACCGATTATCGACCGGACCATCCGGCGTCTCATTGCCGCCGGATGCCGGGGAATCCTGATTAACACCCATCATCTTCACCGCCAGATCAACGCTTTTATTGCCGCCCGGCCATACCCGGTTCCCGTTGAAATCCGGTATGAGCCGGAAATCCTGGGAACGGGGGGCGGCATTAAAAATGCCGCTGATTTTTTCGGTGACCGGCAGCCTTTCATGGTGCTGAACAGCGACATTGTCACCGATATTTCGCTGGCCGACGTATACGCCTTTCATGGCAGCCACCCCGGCCGGGTTACCCTCGTATTGTATGATCAGCCGCAGATCAACACCGTACAGGTGGATGCAGACGACCGGGTCCTGGGTTTTGACGGCCCACCGCCGGATACCGCACCGGATAACCGCCGGGGGTACACGTTCACCGGTATCCAGGTGCTGGATCCCGATGTTCTCACCCTGATACCGGGCGGCCGCTTCTCCACCAGCATTGATGCCTACCGCCAGGTCCTTGCCGGAGGCGATACCATTTACGGGTACATTGCCCAACGCTGCCAGTGGCGGGATATCGGCACCCCGGCGGCCTATCAAACCGAAGTGCGTGATCGTCTGATCCGGCGGTCGCTTGGCACCACCGCCACCAATAGCGGCTATAGCATCCGGCCGCTGGCCGGAGACGGTTCCGACCGGCACTGGTACCGGATCACCGGGGGCCAACGCACCCTGATTCTCGTCGATCACGGTATCCGCCGGGGGGCCCCGCCCCAGGAGATTGACGCCTTTATCGACATCGGCCGGCACCTTCACCGCTGCGGGGTCGCCGTGCCGCAGTTCCTTGCCTGGGAACGTTTTGCGGGCCTGGCCGTCCTGGCAGACCTGGGCGATCGGCACCTCCAGGCACTGGCGCGGGAAACTGCCGGACAGAATCGCATTCTGGATATTTATCAGCGGGTCATCGACGCCTGGATCCGGTTGGCCATTGACGGCGCAGCCGGCTTTGATCCAGCCTGGACACACCAGAGCCGCCGCTACGACCGCGACCTGGTCATCGAAAAGGAAGGCACCTATTTTGTGACCGCCTTTTTAAATGGTTACCTCGATATGGACATGGCGATCGACACCTGCCAGACCGAATTCGCCCACCTGGCCGATCAGATCATGGGCCATGCGGTGGACGGGCTCATCCACCGGGACTGCCAGTCTCGAAACATCATGGTCAAAGATGACCGCTTTTATTTTATTGATTTCCAGGGCGCCCGGCCCGGCCCGATCCAGTACGATCTGGCCTCGCTGCTCATCGACCCGTATGTCAATCTGCCTCCCGACATTCAGTCGATTCTGGTGGCATATGCCCTGTCCCGGCTGGAACAGAAAATCTCCATCGACCGCCGCCGGTTCCGCACCGGCTATCCATACTGCGCCCTTTCCCGCAATCTGCAAATGCTCGGCGCTTTCGGCTTCCTCACCCGGGTCAAACACAAGACCCGGTTCGAGGCGTATATTCCTGCTGCCATCCGATCGCTGCGCCGGATCCTTGCCCTTTTCGCGCCGGATGAATTTCCGGCATTGCAATCGATAACCGATTGCATTAAGATTAATAACATTAATTTCAATTAGATCGGAGGATAAGCAAATGCACCAGATTAATATCATGGTCAACGGTATGCCGGGAAACATGGCGGTCAACATTGCCCGCCATGCCCTGGCCGACCCCCGTTTCAACCTGGTACCGGCGTCCCTGACCGGGCCGGAAATCACGGCCACGGACCACCGGGTGACGGAAACCAGCTTCCAGCTCATCCCGCCCGGCCGGGCGGACGCTGTCATTGCGGATATCATCCACCGGCACGGCCCTTTCATCAGCATCGATTTTACGCATCCCAGCGCCGTCCACGCCAATGCGGATTTTTACTGCCGTCACCACCTGCCCTTTGTCATGGGCACGACCGGCGGGGATCCGGAGCGGCTGGTTCAGGCCGTCGGACAGGCAGGCATATCCGCCGTGATTTCTCCGAACATGGCCAAACAGATTGTCGGATTTCAGGCTATGATGGCTTACGCTGCCGACAATTTTCCCGGTCTTTTCAATGGGTACCGGCTTGAAGTGAAAGAAAGCCATCAGCAGGGCAAGGCCGACACCAGCGGAACAGCCAAAGCAATGGTGACGTATTTCAACGCATTGGGCATTCCTTTTGACGTGACGGATATTATCCGGGAACGCGATCCGGAACGCCAAAAAAACGTGTGGCACATTCCGGATGAATACCTGACCGGCCATGGCTGGCATACGTATACGCTCACATCAAAAGACGACACCGTGCGATTTCAGTTCACCCATAATGTCAATGGACGGGATATTTATGTGGGCGGTACCCTGGATGCGATTGTCTTTTTAAAGGAAAAAGTCGACCAGGGTATCAAGGGACAAGTATTCAGTATGATCGATGTGTTACGAGGGTAAATCTATTTAACTGCGCGATGGTTTTTCAAAAAAAAGCGCCGCCGTTGCCGCGCCCCTCAATAGTCCAATATCAGCTTGCTTTTGTGAGCCGTTATCCGCTTCACGCCATCGGGCAGGGCATACCAGTCGTTGATACTGCCCGGCGTTTGTCCGTAATACTGGGCCACGGCCGCCAGCACCGCATCCAGGGTCTGGGGCGGGACGGCCTGGCCATTCAAAGACAGGGCCGACAGGTCGATCCGCCCGGCCCCGTCACGGCTGTGCAGTATCCCGTCAAAATCGAACGACAGATCCGATCCGAGCAGGGCAAGGAGGCTGTTTCCGCTGAGCAGGATCCGCAAATGGCCCCGCACCCGGTTGTTTTCCATGAGCATCAGTTTCAGCCCGTGGATCATGGGATCTTTTTCCCGGGCCAGACGATAGGCGATATAGGCGTTTAATTCATCCTCGGTAACGGCGGCCTGCCGGTTGGCATTTTCTGCCGGATTCTTCTTGGCCCGGGCCGCAATGGCTTTCAGGATGTGTTGAACCTTCAGGGCATCCCGGGTGGCCGGATCAATTCCGCCAAGCAACATGGGGACCAGGCAGATCATCGCAATCCAGCCAAGCCGCCCGGTCCACCCGGCATCCATACGTCTTTTTAATCCAGATCCGACGGCTTTTCGTTTCGCCTGCATGGCAGGTCCCCCTCCTGATCACCCCGGTTATTGGTTACGCTGCCACTGGATGGTACCGGTTTTGCCATCTCCTGTAAAGAGCCCGGCCCGACAGGGAATCGATCCCGGCGAATTATTTTTTCAGGACAACCGACCGGGAACCGGTCTTCGACAACCCCCGGGATGCCGGTTTAATTCATCTGGATACCCAGGGCGCCATGGCCTGCCTCCGCATACGGCTGCCGGACATCAATGACCACGGTGGGCGTAATCCTTGCCGGTACGCCATCGACCCGGAAGCGACCATCGACGGCCGTGTAGGCCACGTAA
>CAZNZW010000005.1:75244-80760 GCA_964577615.1 uncultured Desulfobacterales bacterium
TGCCGGTACGCCATCGACCCGGAAGCGACCATCGACGGCCGTGTAGGCCACGTAACCGGTACCTTTGACCCGCACACGGACGCCGGCCGCGCCGGTTTCTCCGTTGTCCCGGGTCCCGTTACCGTTCGCGTCGTTAAAGACGGTTCCTTCCAGGCGCCGGTATCGGGTCAGCCCCAAATCCACACGAAAGGTTTTACCGGCATCGAGCACCACCGTCCGGATCGCATCCGTGGTCAAGTGCAGATCTCCAGGCAGGGTGGCGGAATCAATCCGTACCTGATAGACGCCGGGCAGGAGCTTGTCGAACCAGAAAGTACCGGTTTCATCCGTATCCGTGGCCCTGTTATCGTCGAGAATCACACGGATGCCGGCGGCTCCCCGGTCCCCGGGTTCCCGGCGACCGTCGCCGTCACTGTCGATAAAGATGCGGCCGCGGATTCGGTTCACTGCCCCCAGGGCAACGGAATCGTCATCAGTAATCCCGCACAGGGCCGTATCCCCGCCGTTGGCCGGATGGAAGCAATACCCGCCGGATTCGGCCCGGGTCCGATGGATGCCGTCCCGCATCGAATCGTCCACGCGGGCCCGGAAGGTAATCGTCACCGCATCGCCCATAGCCAGGTGGTCCACCGTCCACGTCTGGGATCGACCGTTGACATGCGTTGCAACGGGCCGGTCTTCCAGACGGGCGCTGTTGGCGATATAGGACACCCCCGGAGGCAGGACGTTACGCACTTTAAACTTATCCAGATCACCGCAGCCGGGATTGTGTCCCTGCCGGTTTTCGACGGAGATCTTGAATGTCAGGATATCACCCGGATATAAAACATCCCGATCGGCGAGAAAAAGCGCCACCGCCCGGATGTGGTCCACTTCCCGGGTGAGGTCTGCGCCGGATGTCCGGTTTCCCGCCACCAGGTGCGGTGTAAAAGCCGCCAACCGACCGGCAATCCGGGCCTTTGTGTCCGTATCGGCCAGCGGCATCAGCCGGGCCAGCATGCCGATGGTCAAACCGATGTCCTCGGCACTGTACTGGTACCGGGTGATGCGTACCTGTTTTAGGGTATCATGATGCTCGGCAGGCAGGTAGGTGCCAATCCGCCGGGACCAGTACCGCCGGTCAAAAGCGGCAAATTGATCAAGTGCCTTCTGCGTCAGGGCTGGTTGTTTTAAAACTTCACCGGCCCGGGCCAGCCCCAGAATAACGGCGGCTTTGTCGGCAAGACTGTCGCGGGCGGCCGGGCCTTCAACAAGGTCATTCCCGGCTTTACTCGCCTTTCCGTCAACCAGATACGTGGCCAGGTTTTTGACCAGCGCCACGGTTTCCGGCTTGCGGCGATATCCTTCCGGCATTCTTTGAACCATTTTCCCGAACGTATCGGCCGCCAGCCCGGCATCGGCCAGGCTCAAATGACGAACATGACCGGCTGCATCCACATAGCGGCTGTTGAACCCTTCCCGGGCATGGGAGAGCATCTGCCCCACCCGGCCCTGAAGAACCGCATATCCGGGGATCCACCCGCGAGCCGCCTCATCCAGAGCCATGAAGTCACCCATCGCGCCCAAAAGGGCAATACGGGCAAACGGTGAACCCGCCGGCTCTGGAAAGGTCAGATCAAGCACCTTTCCCGCGCTGTCGCGTACCAGGCTAAAGTGGGCCGGCAACTCATCCAGGCCGGCCGTCACCGCGGATTTAAACGCTTTTTCGATAAACGTCACCTTGGCTGCCACGGAAAGGCCGGTAACCTGGGCCAGAAAACCGTCCAGGGCCGGATCCGCCGGGCTTTGCCGAAGCGCCGCTGTCTCCATGAATGTCAGCTGGGCCGCCAGCGTTTCGGCCAGACCGGCCAGGCTGATTTTTTCATCACTGCCGCGGACATCCCATCCGGCGGTCAATCCGTACGGAAATGCCGGCCGGCCATCGGCAAATTCCACATAGACCGGCATCAGTGCCTTCGGCACCTGCGACAGATGGTGTTGTTCAGCCGTTTTCTGCAGCCAGGCAGTAAGCGTCGCCTGTGGCGAAACACCGGAAGCCGCCGCCATTTCTGCCACCGGAGTGGATTCCGTCAGCGGCAGGCCATTCCCCGACTGCATCGTCAGCCGGATCAGGCTGTCCCGGGCGGTTTCGGACAGCATCGCAGACACGTCGCCGAGCATGGCGGGATCGGCAAAGAAAGCGTCATCCGTTACCCGGCTCTGATCGGCCAAAAGCGGCGCCGCCGACATCAGCGCACCGGCAGCCATCATCCCGCCCGCCGTTTCAAATGCCTGGCGGGGACCGAGCTTCGGCAGTCGAATGGGTTCATTGAACAGCGGTGTCCGCGGTCCAAATCGTTCCACTTTAAGATCGATACTGTCTTTCAGGGCCTGGAGTTTTGCCGCTTCCAGGGGAATAAAATTGATTTCAATTTCAGATACCAGCACAGGTGCCAGTCGACGGCCATGGCCCGTCTCAATGATATCATCCCGATACCGCCGACTGGGAACGGGAATGGGCCGGCGAAGATCGGTTATTTTACCATGACCACTGATTACGCGTCGACCGCCTTCCGCCAGCATGCCCCGATAACCCCGCTGCTGCAATTCACTTCTGGCAACCACGGTTTCGAAAAACGTATTCAGATGATCGAGCAGCGCCAATCGCCGGGCGCCTTGCGTATGCAATGCCAGGCGACCCAGCCCACCGACAACCGCACCAACACTCTCCGGCGTGTAACGACCGGTCATCGGCCAGTCAGCCCGATCACGATAGAGACCGTGTTCGGTATCCCAGAGGTTTTTTTCCATGAAATCATAGATTCTATCCGCGGCAGACATGCCATCCCTGTGAACCACCAGGGCCCGTAATACTGCCGCCTGATCAGCCAGGGTCCTGGTACCGGTCACCGGCTGTCCTTTTTTTAGATTGTAGCCGGGCACCACGCCGCCATCTGCCGCGATCATTTTTCCGGAAAGGAAAGTCACCGCTTTCATAAGACGCGTCCCCGCCCCATCGGCCATTGGCAGATCCGTATTTTCCCCGGCCAGACTTGCCAGAGCCATAGTCATCAACATGGCGTCGTACGGCGCCACGATTCCCTGCGCTGCGTAGACCCCGGCCTCGGCGTCATACAGGCGGTCAATCGTCTGCCAGACAATACCGATCAGGGGGTCCAGTTCATCCGGCGGCGTAATCCCGGTACGGGCAAAGACGGCCCGCATCCGCGACAGCCCCCAGAGCAGAGCCGCCTGGTCAGATAACCGGATCTCGTCAGACTTAACCGTGACGTCCACGCCGTTGTCCGTTGGTTTGATCCGATAGGCGTGGGCCACATAAGGCCGCCCATCTGCAGATTTTTGAACCAGTTCACTGGCAATCAATTTCACCTTCTCGGTCATGATCCAGGCCATAACCTGACCGGCGAATCGATCCATGGGATTGCCGGCGCCCAGGTCATTCGGCAGCAGTTGCGCCTGGGCCGCCAGGGACGTGCCCCACACCAGCGGAACAAGCTTCCTGTCCATCTGAGACCGATCCCAGGACAAATCACCCCTGGCCGGATCCGAACGATAGACCGGTACGCCGCCCGCGTATTCGAGCATGCGCGGATTAATCGCCGGCAATTTTTTCAATCCGGCGGCCGCAGCCATTTTTTCCAGAATGGTCCGGGCCGCGATTTCGGCCGAAACGCCCTGCCGGGCCGCGGCCTTCCGGACATCCGGAGCAATCGCGATCCCCAGCCCGAGACCGGACTGCATCGTCATATGATCGACGTTAAAGGCGGCGAAAAGGCCGGCCTTGTGAAGAATCCGCTGATACCGGCGGGATACCAGACCGTTGCGGTCCGGCTCGATCCCTTCCGCCCGCAGCCAGCCGGACAGCTCATCCCGGGTGCCGGCAAACTCGGCCGCCGCAAACATGGAATTGTACGTATCAAACCATTCCGGGCCATTCACCGGAATAATATCCGATGTTTCGGATGCTGTGACATGGTCCACCTGGATGGCCAGACAGCATTGTTTGCCACGTGTTCCGGCGTTAAACGGAATCGGGCTCATCCCACTCGGTGCGTCGATAATAATCGGTGGCAATGGTGGTTTCGGCTGCGTCACCGACGGCGTCACACCTGTATAGTGGCTCGAATCGCTGGCACTGACACTGCCGCCGATTGGATTGCCACTGGCATCCGTGGACGCTCCCGTTACCGTGGCCACATTTTCATACGGTCCGACCTGCGCCGTTCCTGTGCCCGTACAGGTTGTCGATGCGCCCGGTGCCAGCTGCCTCTCTGTGCAGGTGACGACTACGTTTCTGCTGTCGGTCACTTGAATATTATTCAGCCACGTATTCCCCGTGTTGGTTACCGCGTAAATCCATGTCACCGGATCACCGGATTTGATTTCCGGCCCTGGCGGTGTATCGGCGTCTTCGCCATTGGTCGATTTTTCGACGGAAACGCCGGGCCGGGGCAACACATAACCAAAATCCTGGACAAGATTCCGCTCTCCCTGTGCCAGAGATATCCTCGACATTCCGTCAAAACTCTTGTCAGGATCCCCGGTCTGAACATATCCGCCGGGGATGGTGCCCTTGTCGATACGTATTGTGTAATCGCCGGGCGGCAGAGCATCGAAAAGATAACTGCCGCTGGCATCGGTGACGGCTTCCCGGGTAAATTCAGGAATCCCGTCGCCGTCAAGATCGCCTTCCAGGATGACCCGGACGCCGGCAATGCCCGGCTCACCGGCACCCTGGGCACCATCGGGAGTGGTGTCATTCCACAAAGTATCGCCGATTGCGCCGAGACTGCGGAAACCGAAATTGACATCCTTCTTATCTTCATCATTACCGAGAAAAAAGGTGGCCGTTGAATCGAGCCCGCCATCCAAATCATAGGTGGGGTCCAATCCGCTCGGGAGTGACGACGTATCCACATCGATCCGGTATGTGCCCGGCCGCAGATCGTCAAAAAGGTAATTGCCGTTACCGTCAGTGACCGTGGTCGCGACCAGGTTGCCCGCATCATCGTAGAGATTTACCGTGATGCCGGCAATGCCGCTTTCCCCGGTATCCTGAACGCCATCCGCGTTCCAGTCGTACCAGACAGTGTCGCCGACGCTGGCCGGATTATACAGCCCTGCGTCCGCATCCGGATTATTATCGCCTGAAAGAAGTGTAATTGACGCCGTACGGCCGGCAGCAGGATTCGCATCCGAATCGATGGTGTCGTCATTGCCCGCATCCTGCGGGGTAATTTTAAAACCGGCAGGGGGAACAAATTCGACCAGATAATCATCCGGCCGCAGATCCGTAAACTCGTAGAATCCGGTTCCATCCGTAGTGGTGGTGATGGCATTGCCGCCGCTGTCCAGTGCCGGCGATCCATCCGCATTCAGAAGATTGACCGTCACATTGTTAATTCCGGGTTCTCCACCATCCTGGAGCCCATTGCCGTTTGCATCCAGCCAGACAAAATTACCCAGGGTGGCCGGCCGGTATATGCCCGCATCCCAGGTGAGGTCGTTTTCTCCCG
>CAZNZW010000006.1:0-25854 GCA_964577615.1 uncultured Desulfobacterales bacterium
CATAACTTTAAGGACCAGCCGGTTCCGGGAAAATCGCCCGCCCGCCCGCCGGGCCGCCGCTTCAAGATCAATACCCGCGATTTTTTCAGTCAACGCTTCTACCCGTCGTTCGCCATCGTCTTCGGCCGCCGGGCCCGGGGGCGAATCTTTCGCAAACAATTGAACCGTCTCTCTGTCCAGCCGGGGACATTCCGCCAGTCTTTTCTGCCCGGTAAACACCGCGCCGGCAAATGCCAGGCAGGTCTTTTTGCCACACTGCCGGCAGTTCGACTGGTCGAGCAGTCTGAAAATTTCCATGGTATTTTTAGGTGGCGGCATGGCGGGTGCTCCGCTATTGAACGTTTTTCTATTCCGGGTTGACTATCGAAACGGCTGCAGATCAAAAAAGCGGTCGATAATCCGGTTAAATCCATAGGCCAGGGACATGTGCCGGGCCTCGGATTCTGAAAACCAGCGTATCCGCTGGCCTTCGGTTAAATCAATACGCTTGATATCGAGATCAGTATTTTTCCAAAAGGTAAATTCGACTCGATCGGTAAATTCAGTGCGAACAAACAAGCGGTGCCCGGTGAGGATAAGGCCCATCTCTTCGTTCATCTCGCGGACGATACATGCAGACGGCGTTTCGTCCGGCGCCACATGACCACCGGGCAGATCCCACATGCCGGGACAGGGTATTCCGGGGATATTATCCCGCAAAAGCAGCAGCACCTGACGACGGGGATTGATGAACAAAATACTGCACCCCCGGGGCCATTCCGTCACCGATTCGGTCATTTCAACAAAAAGAGCGCCACAAACCGCGGATCGATATCTGCCGGCCGCACCCGTCCCAGCTCGCTTTCGATCTCGATAAACAGATCGTCCAGGGAGGGACCGATGCGGGTGAGAATTGTTTTTTCGGCCAGATCGCTGCACCCAACCAGCCACGTGAGAAACGATTGCTTGGCGGCCAGGCGGATGTCTGCCGGTTCGTCCGATTGACCGGATGGATGCGGTGAAAACAGATGATCGGCAAAAAAAGACCGGAACGATGCCAGATCAATCGCCGCGATTTCGGGAGAAAGGCCCAGCGCATGACGGGCCCAGAGCGTCAGGAGCAGATTCTTCCAGGTTAAAAAGGCGTTGGACGGGAAACGCGGTTCGATGGTCAGGCGGGATAGAAACCGGTCCATGGCGATGATCCTGTCCAGGGCTGATTGGGTGGCGGTTATTTCCGTCATATCGGCAAACTCCCGGTAATGCCGGTCTCCCCGGTCCGTATCGAAATAAAGCGGTTTTTTAATCAGTAAACCGCCCAATACGCCCATCCAGGTCTCATCCCAGAATGTCAGGGGCAGCGACTGCTGCTTATACCAGCTGTCGCGGTGCCAGTGGTCCGCCCGCCATTTGATTTTGAGGGCATACCCGAAACCGAGCCGGAACAGGCTGGGAAGTGAATAACGGGCCATCAGCGACGCACTCTGTATCATATCGGGGGCATCGGAAGACGGGCCGCCCGCATCAGCGGTCAGGGCAGTGAGACCGATATGGATATACCCGCAGGCCTTGTGTACCGCCGCTTTTACATCGGCCCGGTCCCGGACGGGTTTATGGTCGGCCACGATGATCCGGTTGGCCAGACCGGCAAGTTCCACCTCGGCCTGTCGGTAATGGACATCGGTATCACACGCCTCAAGCGCCTGGATAACCGGGTTCTGCGCATCACCCAGAAACGCAGGGAACTGCGCCACCGGCTGCATGGCATCCACTGCCGGACGGTATTCCGCATGCGCCGCGTTATTTTTGATATCTTCAAGGGCGAGTGGCTGGTAGATACCGACGGCTTCGTCAAAGGGGAGAAACCCTTTTTCCGCCATGCGGATATTGCGCTGTCGAAAACGTTCTTCTTCGATTTCGGCCGAAATCACGTGCATGGCTTCCAGCAGGATCTGATGAAAACGGACCGGATCCTCATCGGCCAGACGCTTCAGCAGATCGGTGATGACCCGGCGACGGGTTTCATCATCCACCTCAACCGTCTGTCCGGATGCATTTTCCGCTGTCACCGGCGCTGCGGGGATATCCAGAATACGAATATAAAACACACTGTCGAAGGTAAAATAATCATCCCCGATTTCCGACGGGTCCTGATCGTGTTCCCGGACCACCACCCGGATATTTTTATACAGGTAGTATTCGTAAAAAATAACCTTGTCATAGCTGACCCAGCGGGTCATGCGACCAGGGTCAGCGGCTAAAAGCAGCTCTGTCCAGCGTGTTACCCGGGCCAGGTCGATCCGGTCCCGGTCCCAGACTTCCACGTCAACAAAATATTCCCACTGACGACTGGATGCGAGCTTTAAAAGCGGAAGCGCATCGGGCAGGCCAATGTCGTGAATCAACAGATGCAGGTCCTGTCCGGGGAAAGAGTGGACCAGTGGCATCGGCGCCGATGACGACAGAATCCGGTCCAGGGCTTTTTCGGGGGGCAGGGCCGCCACTTCTTTCCGGATATCGGCCAGGTGCCGGAAGGTTTTTTCGAGGGGGTTGTTTTCTGACATTGTCCTTCTACGTTTCAACTGTTTTGTTTTCGGCGCCGGCCGTATGCCAGGGCGCAAATTTAATAAGCATCAGCATGCCCGGAATGGCAATCAGGGCACAGAAAATAAAAAATCCCGCCCAGCCGATATGCTTGGCCATGTACCCGGTGGGCGCCGATGCAAAGACCCGGGGGATGCCCATCAGGCTGGAGAGCAGGGCATACTGGGTGGCGGTAAATTTCTTGTTGGTGATACTGGCCATAAAGGCCACAAACGCCGTGGTCCCCATGCCGCTGCTGAGGTTTTCAAAGGCAATCACGCCGGCCAGGGCGGCAATGCTGGGGCCGGTCCAGGTTAAAATCGAAAAGCAGGCCGTGGAAAGCGCCTGGACCACGCCGAAGATCCACAACGACTTGTTGATTTTCAGCCGCAGCATGATGATACCGCCCAAAAGCCCGCCGAGAATCGTGGCCCAGAATCCAAACAGTTTGACGATGGTGCCCACCTGGGTTTTGGTAAACCCGATATTGAGATAAAACGGCATGGTCATGGCGCTGGCCATCTGGTCGCCGATTTTATAAAAGAGGATAAAGGCCAGGATCCACCAGGCGCCGGATCGGCTGAAATATTCCACCAGCGGATTGATGACGGCTTCGGCAAGGGTTTTGGGCGACCCTTCCGCCACCTGAGGTTCAGGGGTTAAAAGCGTCGTGATGATGCCGGGCAGCATGCAGGCCGCCATGATCAGGTAAACCATCTGAAACGACATATGATCGGCCATGATCAGGCCGCCACCGGAAGCGAGCAGCATGCCCACCCGGTACCCGTTGACATACAAAGACGACCCGAGCCCCAGTTCTTCATCAGCCAGGTCTTCCCGGCGGTAGGCGTCGACCACGATATCCTGTGAAGCGCTGAAAAACGTCACCAGAAAAGCGGCAAAGGCCACCCACCACGGATTTTTTCCCGGCTGGGTCATGCCCAGCCCGATAATGGCACCCACAAGGGCCAGCTGGGCAATGAGCAGCCAGCCCCGGCGGCGGCCGAGAAATAAAACGGTGAATCGATCCAGGACCGGCGCCCACAGGAATTTGAGCGTATACGGCAGCCCCACCAGTGACATCATCCCGATGATGGTCAGATCGACGCCTTCATCCGTCATCCAGGCCTGGAGCACGGAAATGGTCAAAAGCAGCGGGAGACCGCAGGAAAACCCCATGATGAATGTCACCAGCATTCGCCGGCTGAGGATCACCCGCCACAGGGAGGGCGCCGGCTCAACGCCGATGGGTCGTTGATTCTCCGCCACCGTCAGGCAACATCATCCGGCGTCCCGGCGGCCAGCTTACCTGGCGACACGATTGCGCCGTATTTCTCCCGCAGCGCCAGGAGCCCCTTTTTCTGGGCCTCGAGCACACGGAAAAGGGCCCGGGGTGTTTCCGGATCTTTGCCATAAGCCTCGGTTTGAAGATCAATGCGGGCAATGATATTATCGATATAGAGGGAAAACTGCTTTTCATACAATGTTTCCGGATACACCTTGCCGATGATTTTGCCGAAAAGCTCTTTGAGGTCTTCGTACCGGGGCAGATGGCCGATCGGCGTATTGATCACATCCACTTCTCCGTGGGCCAGTCGTTCCAGCCAGGACAGCCAGACCTTGACATCCCGTTTTTCTCCCAGCAGTTTTTTACCGGCGCCGCCCCGGGCTTCATGGGTAAGGAAGTAGTTCAGTCCGGCCATGACCGGCCGTTTTTCCGGTGCAATATCCGGATGATTGAAAAAATCAAACTGGGCGGCCATGTAATCGGCCAGAGATCCGGGGATAAAGGGCGCATTGGCCCAGGGCGACCGTTTCACGCCGGTGGCGCCGACTTCCGTGGCTGTAGCAGCCGAGACAATACACGCACCGATGGCCACGCCCTCGTCCGGGGTTTTGGCCACCCATACCGGCGGCATGGTATCGCTGTCCCGGCCGCTGTAGGTAATGATTCTCGTCTCCACGCCGCTGCTGCTTTCGGCCAGATCGGAATAAATCGGCAGCGCTTTTGAAGAAATCGTGCAACGGGAATTGGGATGCGAAATCAACACCGGTTCGCCGTTTTCATCGGTCATGCCCGCGTGCCATTCCCCCTGATAGTTTATCCCTTTGTCCGGGTGCGGTTCCCCGTTGCCGGTCCAGTGGGGGACGCCGGTTTCGTCGACAAGCACATTCGACCATATTACTTCTTCTCCGGGTTTGCGCAGGCAGTCCATCAGGAGCGGATCTCCCTCTCTGTTCACGTCGGCCACAATGCCGAAAATGCCGCATTCGGGATTGATTGACCGGATCGTGCCGTCCGGCGCCCGCCACATCTGGGCCAGATCGTCTCCCACAAATTGATCGCCGGCCATGGCTGTGGTGGTTTTGCCGCACCCACTGGGCGCCGCGCCGGTTGCCCAGGTGATCCGGTCGTTCGGCCCGCCGATTCCCGTGATGAACATATGCTCGGACAATTCATTTCCCCGGTTTTCGTAGACCGCCTTGTCCACAGAGAACCGGTGGTTCCCCTTTTTCAACAGCAGCGTGTTTCCAGCGTAGGTACAATAAAAACTATATGTTGTGCGATGGCTCCGGTCCATGTATACGCGGGCGTTGGGCAGATCTTCCGGGCGATTTTGTCCCTCGCTGTGAATATTGGTATAGAAATGGCCAACCTGTTTCACTTCGGTGTCAAAGGCCGCATAGCAGTTGCGGTAGAGGATTTCAGCGCTGTGACTGACATAGGCCGAACTGGTAATTTCCAGCGCCGGATTGGAAACCGGGGCGCCCACCGGTCCGCGAATATAGAACCCGACGATCATGATCATCCCTTCCATGATCCCGCCCATCCGGCTGGCCACTGTTTCAGTGGCTTCGGCGCGCATCTGTTTGCTGGCCAGGGAACTGACTTTTTCCCCTTCATTGGCAATATAGAAGGTCCGGTCGATGATCCGCCCCTGTTCCTCTTTTAAGTCAAAATGAATCGTATGCCGTTCCATGGCAAGTGCTTTTTCTTCGCCTTTTTTCAAAGCCAGATCGCAGATAAACTGCCGGTCGGCCGCGGAGCCGGTATTGATAAAGATACTGTCCGGTCGGCACATGGCAGCCGCATTGGCGATTTTCAGCACGGCATCGGTGGTCTGGATTTTTCCGATGCGGGCCAGGTGATCGGCATCCATCTTGGTTTTAAAGAGGGCGTCGGCGTCATCCCGCGTCTGGATCTTGCCGATTTTGCTTACAATATCCATGCCTTTTCCGAGTTCCAGCATTTATCTTCTCCTTTTCGGTAATGAATGCATTCAAATCAATTGATGCGGGCCGGCCGCCGGTATCAGTGCGCCTGTAAAATAATGCTTTTCAGGTCCCGTTTGGGCACATGGTGAACGTGTTTTTCATCCCGCCAGTACCGGGTGTCTCCATCCGATGGAAGCGTTTCGATGACCACCGTTTCCCGGGGTTCGCCCAGGGCGATGACCAGAAGGATATCGTACCGCTCATCCAGTTCAAAAATCTCACGGATCCGTTTCCGGTTGATCGTGCCGATCATGCAGCCGGCCAGCCCGTTTTCCCGGGCGCCAAGCAGAATGCTCTGGGCGGCAATACCGTGGTCCACCCCAAAATTTTTAGATATTTCCGTATCTCCCAGGATAAGGATATACCCCGCCGGGCGTTCCCCCTCAACGGGTCCCTTCCAGTCTTTGAGATGCGCGGCCCAGCCCAGGCAGGGAAATATCGCGTCGTTGGCCACCGGGTCACCGGAAAGAATATACGCCAGCGGCTGCAGGTTATGTCCCGAAGCCGACAGCCGGGCCAGGTTAACAAGGTCTTTCAACAGGTCCGTATCCACGGGATGGTTCTGGTAGAATCGGCGGCAGCTGCGGTTTTTTCGAATCAGATCTTCAATCATTACCTTACTCCTTGCAGGGGAATCTTTCGGGCTCGGGCATCTGCATGTGGATCCAGGTGAGAACTTTGTCAAATTCCGAGCAGCATTCCGAAAGGGCTTTCCCCCGGTGGCTGACACGGCTTTTCTCTGCCTGGCTCAACTGGGCAAATGTCTTCTTCAAGGGTGGAAAATAAAAAATCGGGTCGTAGCCGAACCCGCTTTCTCCGGCCGGGGCATCGGTGATCCGGCCTTCGCAGCGGGCTTCGTAGGTCAGGGCTGGACCCGTGGGCACCGCGATGGATATGACACATTGGAAAAAGGCACTGCGATCCGGCAGATCGGTCATTTCGATCAGCAGCCGGTCCGCGCGTTCCCGGTCGGTGAGGTCGTTACCGCCATAGCGGGCCGAATGAACACCGGGACGGCCGCCCAGCGCGTTGACACACAGCCCGGAGTCGTCGGCCAGTGCCGGCAGCCCGATGACACGGGCCACCTGGCTGGCTTTTTTGTACGCATTTTCTTCGAATGTATCGCCGTCTTCCACCACGGGAGGGATCGGGCCAAAGCGATCCAGACTCATAATGGTTACCGGAAAATCCCGCAGCAGGTCCCGGATTTCGACAATTTTGCCTTTATTCCGGGTGGCCAAAACAACAGTCGTCTGATCTGCCATGTTTTTATCCTGATATGATCATAATCTGATCACGAAAACGATTTGGTTGTATATAAAACCAGTTGCCCAAACAGACAGCTGGTTTCATTACGATACTGGTTAAAGTTATAATTCATGCCCGGCGCCTTGTAAAGCGCTTTACCGCATCTGTGTTTTGTTATATTGACAACCAGGGAATAAAAAAAGGAGACTGACGCCATGACGACCGTTGCGCCCTGCCTTGCCGAGGCATTGGGCCGGATTTCGGATTTTATTGCCGAAGCGACCGGACAGACCCCCACACAGGAAGAAGTGGCCGATGCGCTGACCCGGTATTTTGTTCTCCAGGAGATCAAGGCCCACATCGAAATTGTCCGGCAGCAGGAATAAGCCGTCTGGAAAAAAACGGCGGCCGGCCGCCGTATTCAGCCGGGTCGGCCCGGAGCCCGCACCGTCTGATTCCGAGATCATTGGCGGTGTATCTTTTTACACGGAAAAAGAAATCTCTTCGCGAAAACAACAACGGGCGGCCCGAAACGTTCGGCCCGCCCATCGAAGGAGGAAAAAAATGAAGAAATATTGAGGTCTGCCCATAATCGATGCAACTACCTTGCCAAATTGTCGTTTCGGCGCGATATTCTTCTTGAGTCGATGTTTTAACATATATTTATAAATAGTTACATATTTTCATAATAGACCTGGGATTCAACCCCACAGCCGGGATATACGGCTGAAACGTTTCGATCTATTAACCCGTTTAAAGCCAATCCAGAGGATATTTATATGTAATCAGCGAGTTATACGAAATGGCCATGGGTTCAAAATTTTGAACCCTGCCGGAATTATTCCTGATTATACATATAACAGACTGTTTATTAACGAAAATATTGAGTTCAAAATTTTGAACCCATGGCGACCGGGATATTTATGACATTTTTTTATAGCATCCATTTCCCGGTACCGGAACAGGGAACGGCCTGATCATGTCGCTGACAAAAATGCATTCCCCGCAGCATGAATACCCCGCCAAACCCCGGGTGGGCGTGGGCGCGGTTGTGTTTCATGCAGACAACGTGCTGCTGGTGTGCCGCAATCATCCGCCGGCCGAAGGGCGGTGGGCGATTCCCGGCGGCAAAGTCCGGCTGGGGGAAACGCTGCAGCAGGCGGCGGAACGAGAAATTTACGAAGAAACAGGCATCACCATCCGGGCCGGTGACCCTATTTTCACCTTCGACATGGTTGAGCGGGATACCGCTGGTCGGGTCCGGTATCATTACGTGATTGTTGACCTGGCCGCGGATTATCTCCACGGCGAAGTCAAAGCCGGTGACGATGCCCGGGATGCCCGGTGGGTGTCCCCCCGGGATCTGGCCACCCTGCCGGTGAGCAACATCACCGTTCAATTGCTGCGCGACCGGCTTTCTTTCGGATAATTAAAAATGCGTATTCTCCTCATTGAAGATGATCAGAAAATTGCCGCGTTTATTGAAAAAGGACTGAAAGCGGCGGCATTTGCCGTGGATCACGCCGCCGACGGTTTGGCTGGGCTGCACCTGGCCTTGACCGAACCCTACGATGCCGCCATTATCGACCTGATGCTTCCCGGCCTGGACGGTCTGACAGTCATCCGGCGCATGCGCCGGGAAAAAATCAACACGCCGGTGATCATCCTAAGCGCCCGGGACTCCATCGACGACCGGGTCCGGGGGCTCCAGGAGGGCAGCGACGATTATCTGACCAAACCGTTTTCGTTCTCCGAGCTGCTCGCCCGGATCCAGGCGCTTATTCGCCGGGCCAGCGGGGCCACCGAACCCACCCGGCTGCGGGTGGGCGACCTGACCCTGGACCTGGTTACCCGGCAGGTTGTCCGGGAAACCCGGACAATCGATCTGCAGCCCCGGGAGTTTGCCCTGCTGGAATACCTGATGCGCAATGCCGGCCGGGTGGTGTCCAAAACCATGATCATGGAACACGTCTGGGATTACCATTTTGATCCGATGACCAATGTCGTGGAGGCCCGGATCAGCCGGCTGCGCAACAAAGTCGACCGGCCCTTTAGCCGGCATCTGATCCATACGGTGCGCGGGGTGGGATATGTCCTCAAAGAAGACCGGTAAATTCCGCGGCAGCCTGGCGTCTCGGCTCACCTTCTGGTACGCGGCTGTTTTTACCCTCTTTTCCGCGGTTGCCTTCGCCCTGTTCTACCTTTTTTTCACATCAGTCATCCGGACACGGATCGACCAGGACCTGTCGGTGCAGGCCGGCGAATTCGCCACCGTGCTGAAAACCCGGGGCACCGACGCCCTCAAGCGCGTGGCCATTCTCGAAGCCCAGGCGTTTGGTGAGAAAAAAATATTCATCCGTCTGCTGGGCGTCACCGGCGACGTATTTTCCTCTTCCAACATGTCGTACTGGCGGGATATCCGTATCCACCGGCAGGCCATCCGCCGCCTGGTGAGCGGCGAACACCAGGTGTTTGAAACCGTTATTCTGCCCCACCGCAACGAGAACATCCGGGTTCTCTACCGCCGCATCGGTTCAGGGATCTATCTCCAGCTGGGCCATTCCATGGCACCTTACACCCGGTTTTTAAAAGTGTTCAAGATGGTTTTCGTTGTCACCATGGGCGGTATCGCCCTGCTGGCCACATTCATCGGATGGTTTATGGCCCGCCGGGCCCTGTCCGGTGTCACCGCCGTTACCCGCACCGCCCGGCAGATTGCCGATGGCGCTCTGCAGCAGCGGGTGCCGGTAAAAGCCGCCGGTGACGAGATCGATCAGATGGCAATAACGTTCAACCGGATGCTGGACCGGATCGAAGCCCTTATCACCGGCATCCGGGAGATGGGCGACAATATCGCCCATGATCTGCGCAGCCCCATTACCCGGATCCGAGGTCTGGCGGAAATCACCTTGACCACAAAAACGGACATGGACGACTACCGGCAGATGGCGGCCAGCACGATTGAAGAGTGTGACCGGCTCCTCGATATGATTACCACCATGCTGCTGATTTCGCGCAGCCGGGCCGGCGCGGCGCAGCTGGACCTGAAAAAAGTCGGTCTGGCCGCCCTGGTTAACGGCGCCTGCGACCTGTTCCAGCCCCTGGCCGAAGACAAGGCGATCATCCTTTCCCATGAACTGCCCGCCACGGAGATCTATTTATCGGGGGATATAAAACTGTTGCAGCGGATGATAGCCAACCTGATGGACAATGCCGTCAAGTATACCCCGGCCGGGGGGCGGATAACGATCTCGCTTAAGACCTCCCCGGATGAAAACCGGGCCCTGATCGTCTTTCGCGATACCGGCACCGGTATTTCCGCACAGGACCTTCCCCATATCTTCAACCGTTTCTACCGGGGCGACCGAAGCCGCTCCCAGATCGGTGCCGGGCTGGGCCTGTCCCTGAGCCGGGCAGTGGCGCGGGCTCATGGGGGCGATATTATCGTGCAGTCCCAGCCGGGTCGGGGCAGCGTTTTTACCGTGACCCTGCCGCTTGGAAAACAGAATGACGTATCGGCAACGGAAAGGCCCGGCTCCGCCCGGGCATAGTCCGGCCCTGACGCCAACCCGGGCAGGGCGGACTGCCTTCGCAGCAGGGTAACGGCACCGGTATTGTCAGGCTTTGACAGAGCGCCGGTTTGGCCGCAAAGATCATGGCGGCGGGGGCGACTCCGGATAATGGGCGATACGTATACGAATCATAATAAGAAACCTGTTTACAACCTCGATTTTCGTATGCTACTTTTATCAAGGTCTGTTAGACATCGGTTTGAGAACAGGTTTCAATAACAGCACCTGGATACAGGTAAGCCAGCCGGTCAAGGGGAGCGGCTATCCGCACGATGAGCGAAGGTAATGATGCGTTGACCGATGTTAATGGGATTTTAGTGAGCCAGTATGCCGATGTGTCAGCGGCCTGCGGCGTGACGGTCGTGTTATGTCCGGATGGCGCCGTGGCCGGTGTGAATATTCGAAGCGCCGCGCCGGGAACGCGGGAAACGGACCTGCTGACGCCGGTGAACCTGCGCTGCCCGGTGTTTTTGCCGCGCCATGCGCTCAGACATTAACCGACCTGGGAGATGCCATTGCCGATTGTGTGGCCCGGGCCATTATTCATGGTGTTCTGGAAGCAGCGAGGATGAATCAGATGACCGCTTTTAATGAGCTGGAAGAGCGACAGCCGTAAAAATGCGCCGGTTGCGTCAGCAAAACCGGAAAACAAAGAAGGAGGCAGGATGATGAAAAAAACAGTACTTTTGATGGCAGCACTTGCACTGATGGCCATGCCGGCTGTGGCCGGGGCCGATACGCCGGTCAAGGGCGGCAGCATGATCGTCTGCCAGCCGGCCGAACCGCCGGGACTGGATCCCACGGCCAACACGGCCGCGGCCATTGACCGGGTCGTTTACGCGAACATCTATGAAGGCCTGGTCAAGGTGAACCGGAAGGGGGAATTCGTTCCGGGACTTTCCACGGGCTGGGATCTGTCCGCCGATGGCAAGGTCTACACCTTTCACCTGCGCAAAGGGGTGAAGTTTCACAATGGTGAAGCTTTTAATGCCGAGGTGGCCAAGTGGAATCTGGACCGGGATATGAGCAAGGACACCGTCAATGCGCATCCGGAATTTTTCCGGGGGATTGTCAAGATGGATACCCCGGATGCCGACACGCTCGTGATCACGCTGAAAGATGTCGACGCCCTCTTTATTGCCCACATGGCCGAAGGTGATGCGGTGATGCTGCCGATGAAGGGTTATGAAGATGCGAAATCGAATCCCATTGGTACCGGGCCGTTCAAGTTTGTCAAATGGGTACGTGGTGACAGCGTCGTCATGGCCCGTTTCGACGGTTACTGGAATTCCGCATTGCCCTACCTGGACAAAGTGGTTTTCAAGTTCATCGGCGATGCCAGTGCGCAGCTGGCCGCTTTAAAGGCGGGCGATATCGACGTGATTTCTTCCATCGCCGCCCCGGAGTCGGCCATGACGCTGAGCAAGGACAAGCGCTTCAAAGTGACCTTCGGCACGTCGACGTCCGAGGTGATCATGTCCACCAACAACAAGGTTAAACCGTTTAACAACAAGAAAGTCCGCCAGGCCATGGCCTACGCCATCGACCGCCAGACCGTGGTTGATCTGGTCATGTTCGGTTACGGCACGCCCATTGGTTCCCACTGGTCGCCCGGAACGCCGTACTATGTCGATCTGACCGGTAAATTTCCCTACAACCCCGAA
Organism: uncultured Desulfobacterales bacterium; assembly: GCA_964577615.1. Lineage (GTDB taxonomy): Bacteria > Desulfobacterota > Desulfobacteria > Desulfobacterales > QNYZ01 > QNYZ01. The sequence goes on from CAZNZW010000006.1 coordinate 12,323, forward strand.
AAGGCGAAACAGCTTCTCAAGGAGGCCGGTTACCCGGACGGGTTCAGCGCCACCATCAAGCTGCCGGCGATTTACTCCTACTCCAAGCGGGCCGGGGAAGTGATTGCCGACATGCTCGGCAAGGTCGGCATCAAACTGAAAGTGGAGATTGTTGAATGGGGGCAGTGGATCGACCGGATCTTCAAAAAGAAGGAATTCGAGCTGACCATGATCGGTCATGCCGAAGCATGGGATATCGGCATCTACGCCAAACCTGACTACTACTTCCAGTACGATTCCAAGGAATTCCAGGAGACCTACGCCAAGGCGCTGAAAGCGGCCACCGAGGCGCAGAAGGCGGCCCTGTTCGGCAAATGTCAGGAAATTATTGCCGAAGATGCCGTCAACGGCTATCTCTTTTCCGCGCCGGCGCTCAGGGCCATGAAGGCGGATGTCATGGGCTTCTGGAAAAATGCGCCCACGATTGCGCTGGATATGACCGAGGTATGGCGCCAAAAGTAATCCGCTGCGCCACATTGTGGCAACGCAACTGTGATATGCGTGAAGATGGCGCTCTGCCGCTGGCAGGGCGCCATTTGAAAGTAATCTAAATCAAGAGCTTTTCAAACACCGTCCATGCGCCGTTACCTGCTTAAAAATATCATCATTCTGATACTGCTTCTCTTCGTCATCTCGCTGACCGTTTTTTCCGTGCTTTTTATTTTACCGGGGGACCCGGCGCAGATTATTCTCGGTATTAACGCCACACCGGAAACCCTGGCCAATCTCCGGGCCCAGCTGGGGCTGGATCAGCCGTTCTGGACCCAGTACGGCCACTGGATCGGGGGCCTGTTGACCGGGCATGGCAGCCAGTCCATTAATTATGATATGCCGGTCTACGATCTGATTGTGTCCCGGCTGGCGGTCACCGGCCCCCTTGCGCTGATGGCGATGGCGTTCGCCGTGATGATCTCAATCCCCCTGGGCATTTATGCGGCCCAGCGGCAGAACCAAAAGGGGGACCTGATCGTGATGGCTTTTACCCAGCTGGGGCTGGCCACGCCGGAGTTCTGGCTCGGGATTCTGCTGATTCTGCTGTTTGCCGTTAAATGGGGCATTTTTTCCGCCGGAGGATTTCCCGGGTGGGATGTCAGTTTCTGGGGATCGGTCAAAGCGCTGCTGCTGCCGGCCTTTGCCCTGGGCGTCATCCGGGCGTCGATCATTACCCGGCTCACCCGATCTTCCATGCTGGAAGTACTGCGCGAGGATTATATCCGTACGGCCCGGGCCAAGGGGCTCCGGGAACGGACCGTTGTCTATGTCCACGGCCTGAAAAACGCCCTGATTCCGGTGCTGACCATTCTCGGTCTTCAGCTGGGGCAGCTGATGGCCGGCGCCATCATCATCGAGAATGTCTACTACCTGCCGGGGCTGGGACGGCTGGTTTTTCAGGCCATCGGCCAGCGGGATCTGCCCGTGGTCCGCGAAATCGTGGTGTTTATGGCTGCCGCCGTTATTATCGTCAATTTTGTGGTTGATTTTACCTATGCTTTTATTGATCCGCGCTTCCGGAAATCATAGCCGCGCCGGAAACGATCTTCCGGAAACCGGATGACCGGCCGCCACCGGGCACGCTGGAACGAGAGAATAATGAAACGCTTTTTCGGCAACAAAAATTTTCTGGTGGGATTTATTTTATCGGCAGTCGTCGTCTCCATGGCGCTGCTGAGCCTGGTCTGGACGCCCTACAGCGCCAATGTCATGAACCCCCGGCACCGGCTGGAATTTTCATCTTTGCAGCACCCGCTGGGAACCGATCAATACGGCCGGGATATTCTGTCCCGGGTGATGGTGGGCGCGGTAAATTCCATTGTCGTCGGGCTGGTGACCGTGACCATCGGCATGGGAATCGGCGTATTGCTGGGGCTTGCCGCCGCCTACTACGGCCGGTTTGCCGATGAGGCGATCATGCGTTTTTCCGATCTGCTGTTCGCGTTTCCGGCCGTTTTGTCAGCCATTCTCATCACGTCGATCCTGGGGCCGTCGGTGATTAACGCCATGTTTGCCATCGGTCTTTTTTATATCCCGATCTTTTCCCGTCTCACCCGGGCTGTGGCCACAACGACGTGGAAACGGGAGTATGTTGCCGCGGCAAGGGCCTGCGGCCGGAGCGAGTGGGCCATTGTCCGGCAGCATGTCCTGCCGAATATTTTATCGCCGCTGATCATCCAGGGCACCATTCAGTTTGCCGTCGCCATCCTGGCCGAGGCCGGGCTGAGTTACCTGGGCCTGGGCACCCAGCCGCCGAACCCCTCCTGGGGCCGGATGCTCAACGAAGCGCAGACCTTTATGGACATGGCGCCCTGGATGGCGGTTTTCCCCGGCCTGGCCATTGCCTGGGCCGTTTTGGGGTTCAACCTGCTGGGGGACGGTCTGCGGGACACGCTGGACCCGAAGATGATCCGGGTGCGCGCCTGAAAACAGAAAAAGGATAGCATAGAAAAATGTCGGAAATGATACCCGAAGCGCTGATCACCCGGGTGATCGATGCCGTGGATGGCGATGCGGTGGTCCAGCTGACCGCCGATCTGGTGAAAATCAACTCGGTCTGGGACCCGGAAGCCGGCACCAGCGAGCAGCCGGCGGCCGAGCATGTCCTGAACTGGGCACGGTCCCGGGGATTTGACGCAGAAATGGACGAGGTGGCACCGGGGCGTCCCAACGTGATTGTCACCTATGCCGCCGGACCGGGCGACCGGGTGCTGATGTTCGAGGGCCATACCGATGTGGTCACCCCCGGCGATCCGTCGGTCTGGCATGACGATCCGTTTGGCGCGAAAATCGTCGATGGCCGCATGTACGGCCGCGGCACCAACGATACCAAGGGGAATCTGGCGGCCATGCTTGTCGCCATGGCCGCGCTGAAGCAGACGGGGATTCCCCTGGCCGGATCGATCATCGGCGGCGTCTTGTGCGACGAAGAGGATCAGATGCTCGGGGTCCACGATTTTATCGCGCGCGGCCACGCCGATGCCGTCACCGGTGCGATTATCTGCGAACCCCAGGACGGCCTGATCTGCACCTCGCAGAAAGGGGCCATCCGGGCCCGGTTCACCGTGACCGGGCGAATGAGCCACGGCGCCATGCCGCTGGCCGGGCTGAATACCGCACCGGCGATAGCCCGCCTGATCGAAGGCCTGCAGGCGCTGGAAGAAGAAGCCGTGGCCGCCACCGGCCGGGATGCGCATCTGGGGTGGCCGAGTTTTACGCCCACCGTTATCCAGGCGCCGCCCACCGGCGCCCCCCAGCTGAACGTGATGCCGTCCGAAGCGATCCTGCTGGTCGATATCCGGACGATTCCATCCCAGTCCCATGATGCGATTCGCGCCCGGCTGACGGCGCTGGCCGCGGACACGGCCAGACAGATACAGCAGCACTACGAAGCGTTGAACACCCGTCTGGGCATTGACCGGGATCCCCGGCTGGATATTTACGTCGATTTTCTGACCGATCGTACCTGCACCCGGACCGATCCCGCCGATCCGGTGGTACGGGCCGCCGACCAGGCCACCCGAGCCGTCTGGCACACACCGCCGGTTTACGGGGGGGTGCCCGGCGCCACCGACGGCACCTTTCTGTGGGCGCTGAAAGATATTCCCATAGTCACCATGGGCGCCGGCGACCGTGAAGTTCCCCATCAGGTGGATGAGTGGGTGGACATTGCGCAGTTGATCGACACCGCCCGTATCTATGCACTGGCGGCCCTTTACTACCTGTATCCGGGAGCCGCTGAATGACCCGGCTGCTGGATATCGAGAACCTCTGTGTAGAATTCGATACGCCCGAAGGCGTTGCCCGGGCCGTGGACGGCGTGACGTTTCATATCGATAAAGGAGAAACGGTCGGGCTGGTGGGCGAATCGGGGTGTGGTAAAAGTGTGACCTCGCTGAGCATGCTTGGACTGATTCCCTCGCCGCCGAGCCGGATTGCCGGGGGAAAAATCCGTTTTGAGGATAAACACCTGCTGGACCTGGACGCGGATCAGCTCCGGCAGATCCGGGGCCGGGAGATTTCGATGATTTTCCAGGAGCCGATGACGTCGCTGAATCCGGTGCTCACCATCGGCCGGCAGGTGGCCGAACCCCTGAGGGTTCATCAGCAGTTGTCAAAAACGGATGCCTTAAATGAAGCCCGCCGCTGGCTGGAGTTTGTTAAAATTCCAGCGGCGAAAAAGCGGCTGAACGACTATCCCCACCAATTGTCCGGCGGGATGCGCCAGCGGGTGATGATCGCCATGGCCATGGTCTGCCGCCCCAAGCTCCTCATTGCCGATGAGCCGACCACGGCGCTGGATGTGACCATACAGGCCCAGATCCTTTCATTGATGCGTGGGCTGAAGGAAAAATTCGGCATGTCGGTTCTGCTGATTACCCACGACCTGGGCGTGATTGCCCAGGTGGCTCAGCGGATCATGGTGATGTATGCGGGGCAGATCGTGGAACAGGCGGCAGTGATCGATCTGTTCAGCCGGCCGTTTCATCCGTATACCCGGGGGCTGCTCCAGTCGATTCCCAAAATCGGCAGCCGGGCGCAGGGCCGCCACGCCCGTCTGGCCGAAATACCGGGTACCGTTCCCCCCCTGACCGAACCGATTGCGGGGTGTAAATTTGCCCAGCGCTGCCGCCATGCGTTTGCCCGCTGCCGGGAAGAACGGCCGGACGTATCATCGGTTGCCGATGGCCATGAGGTCCGCTGCTGGCTCATGCAGCACCCGGAAAAGAGGCGTTGACATGTCGCTGTCCGATCTGATTGTCGCCAGAGATCTGGCCAAACATTTTCCAATGGGCGGCGGCCTGTTCGCCAAACCCACGGCCTGGGTCAAGGCTGTGGACGGAGTGTCCTTTTCCGTGCGCAAGGGTGAAAGCTTCGGCGTTGTGGGTGAATCGGGCTGCGGCAAAACCACGCTGGGGCAGATGATTGTGCGCCTGATCGAGCCCACGGCCGGGCGGATCCTGTTCCGGGGGGAAGATATCACGCATTTAAACCGGCGGGAACTGGGCCCCTATCGGCAGAAGATCCAGATTATTTTTCAGGATCCGTATTCCAGCCTGGATCCAAGGATGACGGTGACATCGATAATCACCGAACCGCTGCTGGCCCACGGAAAACCAGGCCGGACCGAGCGCCGCCAGGTGGCCGCCGATCTGATGCAAAAAGTGGGACTGCGGCCGGACGACCAGAAGAAGTTTCCCCATGAATTTTCCGGCGGCCAGCGGCAGCGCATCGGTATTGCCCGGGCCCTGTGCGTCCGGCCGGAATTGATCGTGGCCGACGAACCGGTCAGTGCGCTGGATGTCTCCATTCAGGCCCAGGTGATCAATCTGCTGGGAGACCTGCGGGACGAATTCGGCCTGTCGTATATTTTTATTTCGCACGATATCAGCGTGGTCGAACATATATGTGACCGTATTGCCGTCATGTATCTGGGGGGGATTGTGGAAGTGGCGCCCACCGGTCTGTTTATTTCCGACCGGCGGCATCCCTATTCGGCCACATTGCTGTCAGCTGTCCCGCGGCCGGACCCGGCCCACCGGATCCAGCCGGCGGCCATGGAAGGGGATGTGCCCAGCCCCATTGATCCGCCGCCGGGATGTGCGTTTCACCCCCGGTGCGCGCATGCGTTTGACCGGTGCCGGGTGGAAAAACCGAAATTAATCAATGTAACCGATGAACACGCCGTTGCCTGTTGGCTGAACGACGGTCAGGGAGGTGAAAAATGAAGATAGCCGTTATCGGCGCCGGAGCCATGGGAAGCCTGTTCGGCGGCCTGTTGACCGAAGCCGGACGCGAGGTCTGGCTGCTCGATGTCTGGGAGGATCATGTCAATGCGCTGAACGCAAACGGGTTGACCATCGAACGTGACGGCGTTCCCCGTGTGGTCCGTCCCAGAGCCACGACCGATCCGGCCGTTATCGGAAAAGTGGATCTGGTAATCGTTTTTGTGAAATCAACGCAAACCGAAGCGGCCGGAAACACCGCCGCCCGGCTCGTGGATGCGGACGGATGGGTATTGACCCTGCAGAACGGCATGGGCAATGCCGATATCCTCGGCCGGGCCGTGGACCCCGGGAAAGTCCTGGCCGGCACCACTTCCCATGGGGCCACCCTGCTGGGGCCGGGAAAAATCCGGCATGCCGGGACCGGTCCCACCCGGATCGGCCCCTGGGCCGGTGAAGACCGGATCATGGCCGGAAAAGTCGCCGGCGTCCTGTCCGCGGCCGGGATTGAGACCGAGGTGGCCGATAATGTCCACGCCCTGGTGTGGCACAAGTTATTCATCAACGTCGGCATCAATGCCATCACGGCCCTGACCGGGATTAAAAACGGTGAGATTCTCGATCTGGATGTGACCCGGAACCTGTCCCGAAACGCGGTGGAAGAGGCCGTGGCCGTGGCCCGGGCCAAGGGCGTTCCGGTGGCCGATGATGTGGTGGACCATGTTTTCCAGGTGGCGGACGCCACGGCTGCCAACCGGTCTTCCATGGGCCAGGATGTCGACAATCAGCGGCTGACTGAAATCAGCGCGATCAACGGCGCCGTGGTGCGCGAAGCTGAGGCGTGCGGCGTGGCTACGCCGGTCAACGGCACCCTGACGGCCCTGGTGGAAACATTGCAGGCGCATTACGGAAAAAAATAAATAGAAATGTAACTATTCAGCCGCAGATTTACACAGATAAACCCGGCTATGTTTAAACACAAAGAAATAAAAAAGAAAATATCCGCGAAGATCCGCGGCTGACCTGTGACATGGAAACCATCAATATTTTAAAAGGAGAAGCATAAATGAGCCGACAAAAGGTAACGGTTAAGGACATTCAGCAAGCCAAAACAGATAGCCGCAAACTGGTGATGATGACCGCCTACGACTACCCCTTCGGCCTCATGGCCGATGAAGCCGGGGTGGATATCGTCCTGGTGGGCGACTCCCTGGGCATGGTGGTAATGGGGCTGGACGGCACCGTCGCCGTCACCATGGCGAACATGATCCATCACATCCAGGCGGTGATGCGCGGATGTCAATATGCCCATGTGGTGGGCGACATGCCGTTCATGAGCTACAACACCGCCATCCGTGATGCCATCATCAATGCCGGGCGGCTGATGAAAGAAGGCGGCTGCGATTCGGTTAAAATGGAAGGCGGGACCGATTTTGCGCCCACGGTCGAGGCCATTGTCAAGGCCGGCATTCCCGTTCAGGGACATATCGGACTGACCCCCCAGACGGCCAGCGCCCTGGGCGGATTCAAAATGCAGGGCAAGGATGCCGAAGCGGCCAAAAAGATCATCGATGACGCCAGGGCCCTGGAAGATGCCGGTGTCTTTTCCATGATCATCGAAGCCGTGCCGGCGCCGCTGGCCCAGCTGGTGGCCGAAGCGGTCCAGGTCCCGGTGATCGGTATCGGAGCCGGCGCCGATGTAGACGGTCAGGTTCTGGTCACCCATGACATGATTGGCCTGTTTGACAAATTCATTCCCAAATTCGTCAAACAATATACCCGCATCCGGCCCACCATTATCGGGGCCATCAAGGAATATAAGCAGGAAGTCCTGGAGAAGTCGTTTCCCGGCCCCGAACACAGCTTCAGCATGCCGGCCGAAGCCCTTGAGCAGTTGAAAAAGATTATTTCGGATTAATGGGCAATCGGTGGCAAGCCTTTTAACCGTTCACATCGGACTGTTTTATCCTGTGCGCTGTGTCAGGCATGACGGGCTGGCGTACGGGATAAAACGGGTCTGTCGAATCCATCTGATATGGTTTTGCGACAGAATGATTGCCGTCAGGCAATCACCTTCTCAACGATTTCGTCAACCGTAATTCCCAGCCCGGCCAGCTCCTGAAAACAGAAAAGGCGGGAATCGTCGGGCAGCTGCTCCGGAACGAAAAGCCCACCCGTCGGAAAGACGTCTTCCACCAGCATCTTGGCAAATACCGCCGCACACTGCCCGGTCAGGTAGGCCTCGTGGCTCAGGCCGGACCGGGAGAACGCATCTTCCAGTCCCGGGGTGTTGACGTAGCAGTCGATCCGGATGGGTTTGTCCTTTCGCGTGCCTTCGACCCGGATCAGAAAAGCGCCGTCTTCCTGGATCAGCCCTTCGTCGAGAATGGCCTTGATTTCATCGGGAAACCGGGGCGCCGGCGGGCACAATTTGAGTACCAGATCCATGGGGACGACTTCGGTGCCGTTTACGGCCACCGGCACGCTGCCCAGCAGGCCCATGTTGTACAGCGACTGGGACAGCTCCACATGCGGCCCGCCGTATTTAAATTCAACGTTCTTGACCCCTTTGAGAACGGAGTCGGCCAGCAGCCCCATGGTGATCGGTTCGTCGTGCTCATGATCGACCATGCGGACCGGCTCATCTATTCCCTTGAATGTCATCATCTTCGGCCGGCTGAACGGGTTGTCGGTGATGATCCGGCCGTCTTCATACCGGAACGTACGGAACGCCATGTCACCAAATGCCACCTGCGGCGACCACCAGAAAGGGGTAAAGCGTTTGGCCCATAAGCCTTCATAAATATAGATGCCGATGTGATCGCACCGGTCGACCCTTTCCACAGCCTGCCGGGCAACAAGATTGGCCAGGCCCGGCGACGACCCGCAGCCGACCATGGCCGTCAGCCCCCGGGCCTTGAATTTTTCATGCCACTCGGAAAAAATCATCTGGTAGCTTTCCACAAAGCCGATATCTTCCATGGGACCGGCCATATCCAGATAGGAGGCATTGACGGCGAGGGCCGCTTCCATTAGGATCAGGTCGTATTCCAGCGGCAGGCCGTTGATGATCAGGTCACATCCTTCGGCCGCTGCAGTCACGGCGTTAAGATCGCTGCCGTCAACACGGGCCGGCCGGGCTTTGCGCAGGGAGCGGCTTAATTTGTCGGCCGCGTCCAGATCGTAGTCGGCGCAGATAATTTCGGATACCTGGGGGTGTTCGTCGAGCCGCATGGCAATTGTGCTGCCCTGGGCGCCGACTCCGATAACAATTATTTTTTTCATATGAGCTCCTTTTTTACAGGATCGTGTGAACAGGGTGCTTAATACGTCGCCATCGTATAGATGTCAATATGAAAATATCTGATTATAGCATTTAATTGGATGTATATGCCCATAAAAATATAAAATATGACAAATATTTATCTTTTTATATAAAACGGGTGGCGCAACATGGCAAAACATACTTTTGGAAAAAAACTGGATGCGCTGGACTGCCGGCTGATTGAACTGTTGCAGAAAGACGGACGGACGCCCAGCAAGGCCCTGGCAAAATCACTGGGGTCATCGGAATTTACCGTGCGGCGCCGGCTGCGGCGGCTTCTGGACGAAGGCATTATCCGCATCGTCGCTGTGGCCAATCCCATCGATCTCGGGTTTGAAATTGTCGGTAACCTGAAAATAAAGATCGATCTTCAAAAGTCCGATTCGGTTCTGGAATCCCTGCGGAAAATAGATGCGATTATCTGGATCGCGCTGACAACCGGCGGCACGGATATTGATGCCGATTTTGTCGTCCGTTCACTGGCCGAGTTCAAAGAGGTGATTTTCAAGCAGATCAGCCGGATCGACGGCGTGGTTTCCACGGAAACATCTCTGATGGTGGACCTGGTCAAAGACAAGCACGACTGGGGGACGGCGGCCCGAAAGGCGCCGGCCCCGGACTAGAAACCGGGCCGGATCGCTTCCCCGCCATGCCTTGCCTGGCTGCCGAGGCGCCTGCCCATTAATAACCGGATGCCCGGCCGCAAGGGGGCTGGAAAATATCAACTGGCTCCTTGCCAAGGGCGATGAATTGGCGTATTAAGCATCCCATATACAAGGTAATCATACAGGTCTGCAAATCAGGAGAAAGAGCATGGTTGTCGCCATCAGCATTATGGGAATCATGGGCATCATTGTCGGTGTCGGTCTGGCATTTGCCTCCAAGATTTTTTACGTGTATGTCGATCCCAAGATTCTGGCAGTGGATGAGGTGCTTCCCGGCGCCAATTGCGGCGGGTGCGGGTATCCCGGTTGCAGCTCGAATGCCGAAGCGATTGTGGCCGGAAAATCGGCACCCAATTCCTGTGTGGCTGCCGGGCCGGAAGTGGCCGAAGCCATTGCCGCCGTGATGGGAATGAGTGTCGAAGCCAGGGAACCCGATGTGGCCCGGCCGGGATGCACCTATGGCGTCAAGGATGCGGACGTTAAATATATTTACGACGGGTTGAGCGACTGCCGGGCGGCGGCGCTGCTCAGCGGGGGAATGAAAGTCTGCAGCATCGGGTGCCTGGGACTGGGCAGTTGTGTCAAGGTCTGCCAGTTTGGCGCCCTGAGCATGGGGCCGGATGGACTGCCCCGGGTCAACGAAGAAAAATGCACGGGGTGCGGGGCCTGTGAACGGGTCTGCCCCAAACATATCATTACCCTCTCGTCGGTGACCCGGCGGATTATCCGGGAATATACAACCGAAGACTGCACGACCCCCTGCCAGCGGGCCTGCCCGGCGGGAATTGATATCTGCGAATACATCCACCAGATTTCCCTGGGCGATTACCATCGTTCCGTTCAGGTCATCAAGGAACGGAATCCCCTGCCCACGGTCATCGGACGGATCTGTCCCCGGCCGTGCGAGAATGACTGCCGGCGCCAGCTGGCTGACGAACCCGTGGCCATCAATTATCTTAAACGGTTTGCGGCGGATTACGAAAAACATGTCGATAAACGGATCCTGCCCTACAAGGCGCCGGATACGGGTCGCCGCGTGGCCATCGTCGGCGGCGGAGTGGAAGGGCTTTCCACGGCTTTTTTCATGGCCCGGCTCGGCCATGAGACGACGATTTATGAATCCACGGATCAGCTGGGCGGGTTGCTGCGAAGCGCCATCGCGGCCAATCGGCTCCCGGCCGACACGCTTGAATGGGATATCGAAGGGATTCTGGAGATGGGGGTGCGCGCGGAAACCGGCAAAACGCTGGGGGATGATTTTTCTGTGGATTCCCTGCTGGAAACGGGGGTTGAAGCCGTATTTCTGGCCACCGGCGGGTGGGACAGCCGGCTGGCGCGCGGCGCCGGCAAAAAAGTGGAAAATCCGGTCCAGGGGATGTGGCTGCTCATTGACCTGCTGCGCCTGGGCAGGGAAATCGACGGCGATGCCCGGGTGGGATCCCGTGTGGTTATTGCCGGCGGCGGAGCGGCGGCCATTGAGGCTGCGGAGAAAAGCCGTGAAATGGGGGCCGAAAAGGTGGCCATCCTGTTCCAGGAGACGGAATCCGACTCCCCGCTCAACGAAGAACAGCGGGCGCAGTTACGAGACGCCGGCGTGGACGTCCGCTTCGATGCCGGGATCACCCGCCTGTTTGGAGAAAAAAGCCGTCTGACGCATGTGGAAGTGACCGACCGTCAGCGCCGGGAGGTGGATGTGATGGCAGCCGATACCCTTGTTCTGGCTTCCGGGCGGTTCCCGCAGCTGATTTTTACCCGGTCGCAGGCGGATGCCGCATGCGACGGCGATGATCCGGCCGGGCAAAAGGCCGGAGAATTCGTTTCGGATACGGCCGATATCAGCTGGCAATGGGAAGCGTTCGAATCTTACAAAGACCCGGCCCTCTATGATCAGACCGGGCTGCTTGCCAAAGGGGATGTCCTGAGTGATTTTTCCGGGGTTATTTATGCCATTGGCGCCGGGCGCCGGGCGGCGGCAGCCATTCATCAGACGATGTATGGTGTCTCCTTGACATTGCCGGAAAATGTCCTTACCCCTGTATCAGTGATTCAGGATGTGGATACCGTCCATGACGTGGCTGAAGTTCCCCGGCGGATCATGCCCCTTTGCGACGAGCCAGGCTGTACGGAACTGGAAACGGGCTTTTCTGAAACCATGGCCCGGGCGGAAGCGGACAGATGTCTGCAGTGCGGCCTCATCTGTTATCAGCATACGGGTATTGCGCCGGCCGTACCGACTGGCGCACCGGCGGCCGCGACAAGTGCGCCGGCTGTAGAGAACGAACCGTCGGCGCCGGTGAATTAATGATGATATCAATGGAAAAGGAATAAACCCATGGCCACCGAAGAGGGAGTCGTCACCGCATTATCGGCCACCGGCGCATGGGTGAAAACCATTCGTTCGAGTGCCTGCAAACATTGTTCTTCGAAGGATTCGTGTTCCTCCCAGGGTGGCGAAGAGGCACTGGTGGAGGCCGTCAACCCGGTTAACGCCAAGGTGGGAGATCGCATCCTTGTCAGCGTGGAAACCGCCGCACTGTTGAAAGCGTCGTTTCTCATCTATGTTTTTCCCATCCTCTGCCTGATTGCCGGCGCCATTCTCGGACAGTTTGCCGGACTCCGCTTCAACCTGGATACCGCGTGGACATCTCCGGCGGCGGGCGGGCTGTTTTTTGTCGCATCGCTGTTCTTTATGAAATCCAGGGGTAATCGGCTGGCCGAAACCGCCGCCTACAAACCGACGATTGTCCGGGTGCTATCCGCCTCCCGACTGTCCCGGGATCTTTCCTCCTGCCCGACCCCGCCGGCATCGACCCGATAACCGATGGCGCGTATTCAGCTGGGTAACGAGTCTATCTATTATACCGGTCCCAGACGGGCCGATTCGAATGGGCCGACCGCCTTTTCTTTAGTCGGTATCCACGGGTCCGGCGGAAGCCATCAGTCGTGGCCGGGTCAGCTGAGATCTCCGGTCGCCGGGTCCGTCGGCGCAGCGTCATCCACCGGATCAAACCGGAAATGCCGGCTTCCCGCGGTGGCCGTTTATCTGATTGACCTGCCCGGGCATGGGCGCTCCACCGGCAACGGCCGGACACGTATCGATGCGTACGTCGATTTTATTGAAAATTTTGTTGCGGCGCTGCAGCTGGAACGGGTTATTCTGGCCGGCCATTCCCTGGGCGGAGGGATTGCCCTGCAGGCGGCCCTTCGCCGGCCACCGTGGCTGGCCGGCCTGATTCTGGTGGGCACCGGGGCGCGGCTCCGCGTTCATCCGGACCTGTTAAACGGCCTGCGGGACCGGTATCCCGAGGCGGTCGACTGGATCTGCCGCCGGGGATTCGGTCCGGACGCATCTGAAGCTCTGATCCAGGGCAGCCGCCAGGCTCTTCTGGAAACCGACCCAGACGTGACCTGGGGAGATTTTGCCGCATGTCATGCCTTTGACGTGATGGCGCAAATCCAGACCATTTTGTGTCCGGCCCTGATTGTTTCGGGCAGCGATGATCGACTGACGCCACCCGAATACGGTCTTTTTTTGAAAAATAAAATCAGGAACAGCCGCTACCGCCTGATTCAGCGTGCCGGTCACATGATGGCCCTTGAAAAACCCCGCGCGTTTATCAATGCACTGGCCACGTTTCTGTCCGACTGGCCGGATATCCGCTGAAAAGGGTATGGACCGGCTGGAACGGCGGATATCAGAATGCGGTGAGATTGCTTTTAAAACGGGCCGAGCGCTAAAATAACGGTTGCATATTGGGCCGAGAAATATTATCTAAGGCGGCAAAA
>CAZNZW010000006.1:25954-31992 GCA_964577615.1 uncultured Desulfobacterales bacterium
GCGCTAAAATAACGGTTGCATATTGGGCCGAGAAATATTATCTAAGGCGGCAAAAAAACATATCAGGGGGAAAATATGCATAAAGTCTCAATGGGTGTATTATGCATAATGATTATGGTGATATTCGGGGCTACCGCAGGCATGGCGGGAAACGAAACCGCTGCCGCCGATCAGGATACCCTGTGTATTCCCATGGGTGATTTGACGCTGGCACCGCCGGAAACAGTTGAGGCCAGACGCGCTTCGGTGGTTTTTCCACATGCGACGCATTTTAATTATGCCTGCATGACCTGCCATCACCAGTGGGATGGAAAAGAGCCGGTTCAGTCCTGTGGAACGACAGGATGCCATGATCTCAATGTGCCGCCGGAACCGGGCAATCATGACGATCAGATTTCATATTATAAAAATGCGTTTCATAAAAACTGCATCGGATGCCATCGAAAAATCAAAGCCTGGAATAAAAAAGTCGCCATGGCCGTCGACGGATCGGATAAACAGGTGCGACCGACCGGGCCCACGGGATGTACCCAATGTCATCCCCAATAATTTTCCATTAATCCGAAATGGCTTCTGCCCACACGGTCAGTACTTTTACGGCGAGGGGTTTGCGAAATAATGCTAAACGGGATGCCGGTGTGACCGCCGGTCTCCCGTTTTTTTTGAATCCCGCTCCTGCCCGCTGGATACCCGCATGTTAAGCGAATCAATTGTATTGATTGTATTGCTGCTGCTCTCCGGTTTTTTCTCATCGGCTGAAACGGCCCTGTTTTCCATCAGCCACACCAAGGCCCGGCACCTGGCCAAGGATGGCCGGCGGACCGACAGACTGATTGAAACCATGAAGAACGATTCCCACCGTCTGCTGACAACCATTTTAATTGGAAACAACATTGTTAACATCGGAGCGGCCGCCCTGGCGACAACCGTTACCATGAAAGTTTTCCCGGCCTATGCGGTCAGCCTGGCAACGGGGGTGATGACGCTGCTGATCCTGGTTTTCGGCGAAGTTTTCCCCAAATCCATTGCCACCCGGAATAATGTTCTGATCGGCCGCCTGACGATTTATCCGATTTACTGGCTGTCCGTTGTTTTTTATCCGATACTGATTTTTCTGAATTTTATTCCCCGCCTCACCGGTAAAATCAAACCGATTCCAACGGCGACCGAAGAAGAGCTGATGACTTTTGTGGATGTGGTGGAGGAAGAGGGGGAAATCAAACATGAAGAACGGGACCTGATCTACAATATCTTTGAATTTGATGACACCCATGCGTCGGAAATCATGACGCCCCGGGCCGATATGTTTGTTGTCGATGCGGATAAACCGTTGGATCTCAAGGCGATCAGTCAGTCGGGTTTTACCCGGGTGCCGGTCATCGATGGGGATATCGATCATGTGATCGGTGTGATTAATATCAAGGATCTTTTCGGCCTTCAGGCGGTCTGCCGGGATGACATCGATATCCGCAACGTTATGCGGGATCCCTATTTTATTCCCGAAAACATCAAGCTTGATTCGCTGCTCACCCAGTTTAAAAAGCGGCGGAGCCATCTGGCCATCGTCGTGGACGAGCATGGCGGCGTGGCCGGGTTGATTTCTCTGGAAGACGTTATTGAAGAACTCGTGGGCGAGATCAGCGATGAAACCGACCGGGAAGAGCCGCAGATTTTAAAAACAAAAAGCAACGAGTGGCTCGTGCCGGGAAAATCGGAAATCGACGAAGTGAATGAAAAAATACCGATCAATATCCCGGATTCCCCTGAATATGACACTTTTTCCGGATATATTCTGGACCGGATCGGCCGGATTCCCGAGGAAAAGGAAGTGATCCCGCTGGACGGATTCGAAGCGGTTGTCAAAACGATGCGGGGCAACCGGATCGAGTCGTTTCTGATCCGGAAAGCCGATCCGAAAGATTCTGCCGGGGAAGACGCCGTCTGATTCTCATGCCCGTTTTTCCGGGTGCGCCTCTGTAACGATTATCTGAGCCCATACCTTTATGACATCTTTTTCAGCCTATATTGATGTGGCCATCGCCCTGCCGGTTCCCACCACATATACCTATGGGATTCCCCGGGAGCGGGCCGGGCGGGTATCTGTCGGGTGCCGGGTGCTGGTGCCGTTTGGTCCCCGGCGGGTCACCGGATATATTCTGGCGGTAGTCGATTACAGCGGTGACGACGAGATCAAACCGGTTCTGGAAATCCTGGACGATGTTCCGCTGTTTCCCGAAACCCTGATCCCCGTTTTCCGCTGGATGGCCGATTATTATATCTATCCCCTGGGCGAGGTGATCAAAACCGCTCTGCCGGGCGGTCTGAACCTTTACGAGCAGACCCGGGTGATGCTCACCGCGTCCGGAAAAACGGCGCTTGAGCGGCCGGATACACCGGCGCCGATGCGATCGATTCTGGAACGTCTTAAGGCCGGCCCCTGTCATCGCCGCCATCTGGAACAGCCGCATGGTCAAAAGCGGGTATCGCCGGCATTGTTCAAAAAAATGCAGGCCGCGGGATGGATCTCATTTCAACAGGAAATCGTTTCCGGTGGAACGCGGTCGAAAACCGAGCGGGTGGCCCGCCTGCTGACGTCCGACGTGACGCCGATGACTGCGGCGCGAAAGAAGATTATCGCCGCTTTGGCGGACCAGGGGGATCTGGCCCTGGCCGATCTTAAAAAAATTATTCCCACGGCAGCTGCCGTCGTCAGGGGACTGGCCCGGGCCGGGGCGCTGGAGATCTACGAGCGGACGGTGTACCGGGATCCTTTTGGCGAACCGGTAAGGCCCGATCACCCGCCAGCTTTAACCGGTGATCAGCAGGCGGTTTTAAAAGAGGTGGGCGGCGCCCTGGGAAAAGGATTCAAGACGTTTCTGCTGGCTGGCGTCACGGGCAGCGGAAAAACGGAAATCTATCTGTCCCTGGCGCGGCGGGTTCTTGAAAAGGGCGGGCAGGTGCTGGTCCTCGTGCCGGAAATTGCGCTTATTTCCCAGGTCGAGCGCCGGTTTCGGGCCCGGTTTGGCGAACAGGTGGCGGTTTTGCACAGCAGCCTCTCTTCCGGAGAGCGATTTGATCAGTGGCGGCGGATCGTGGCCGGCCAGGCGCCTGTCGTGATCGGGGCGCGGTCCGCCATTTTTGCCCCCCTGACCCGCCCGGAGCTGATTATTGTTGACGAAGAACATGATACGGCCTTCAAACAGGAGACGGGGCTCAGGTACAATGCCCGGGATCTGGCCGTTGTCCGGGCAAAGATCAGCGGCGCGGTGGCTCTGCTGGGATCGGCAACGCCCGCGGTACAGACTTTTTACAATACCGAAAATGGCAAATTCCGCCGGGTGGCGCTGCCCCGGCGGGTCGAAAACCGGCCCATGCCGGTGGTTTCAGTCTTTGATCTGCGTCAGACAAAAGGCATGCGGGGCTCGGTGCGGATTATATCCGAACCGCTGCACCGGGCCATGCGGGAAACCCTGGACCAGGGAAATCAGGTGCTCCTCTTTCTCAATCGCCGGGGCTTTGCCGGACATTCGGTCTGCCTGGCCTGCGGTGAACCGGTGCGCTGCCGGTATTGCGACATAACCCTTACCCTGCACCAGTCCCAGCATGCGTACCGCTGCCACTATTGCGGCTTTTCCCGCCCGGAGACAATGACATGCGCGGTGTGCGGCTCGGCATCGGTCCGGGCGCTGGGAATCGGCACGGAGAAGGTTGAGGCGCTGGCCCGAAAGCTGTTTCCCGATGCCAGCGTGGCCCGGATGGACCGGGACACCACGGCCCGCAAGGGTTCAATTCAGCGCATGCTGAAACAGGTCAAGGACGGGAAAATCGATATTCTCGTGGGCACCCAGATGGTGGCCAAAGGGCATGATTTTCCCAATATCACGCTGGTGGGTATTATCTGTGCGGATCTCTCCCTTGATTTTCCTGATTTTCGTTCCGGCGAACGGACCTTTCAGCTTCTCGCTCAGGTGGCTGGCCGCACCGGTCGGGGAAATACGCCCGGGCGGGTGATTCTGCAAACGTATAACCCCGGCCATTTTACCATTCAGGCGGCCCGTGACCAGGACTACCCGCGATTTTATCAGCGGGAAATCCACTTCCGCCAGTCTTTGCGATATCCACCCTTCGCTTTTCTGGTGCAGTTGAAGATTTCCGGGCGGGACCGGATGAAAACGCGGGATAAAGCCCGGGCGATCGGTACCGCCGGGCAGGCGCTTAAAGCCGGGGCGTCGCGGTTTGCGTCCATCACCCTGCTTGGGCCGATTGAGGCGCCCTTGGCGAAGATTTCCGGGCGGTACCGCTGGCAGATATTTATCAAGGGCCTGCGCAGCGCTGATCTGCACGATTTTGTCCGGCAGCTGGCCGCAGTGCCATCGCTGCGTTTTAACGACCGGTCTGTCCGCGTGGTCATTGATGTGGATCCGTATTTAATGATGTAGATTGCGCCGACAGCTCGAAAATATTGACATCCGGGGGCTTTTTCGATAGACAGTCAGCTTGTTTCCAATACGGAATAGGTATACGAGGGAAAGGAGTTTATCGATATGAAAGGCAGAATTGGATTCAAACCGGGGGTTGTCATCTGCATGGTCGTGCTGTGGGCGTGCCCGCCCTGCCTGGCCGGGCAGAACAATATTACGGTGGATTCGCCCCAGACGTCGGCCGCCGGTCAGAGCGTCAGTTCGGATACATCCGCCGGGCATCTCAAGGCAACGGGAAATGCCGAGGCGGTGGATCATATTTTTCAGTTTAAGCCGGTACTCGAAGGCGAAACAGTGACCCATGTGTTTAAAATCCGGAATACGGGTATGGGGGAACTCAAGATTCTAAAAGTGCGTACCGGGTGAGGGTGCACGGCGGCTTCGTATTCGAAGTCAATCCCTCCCGGTGGAGAGGGCACGCTGACGGCCAAAGTCATGACCCGGGGATATGGCGGGCATCAGATAATTAAACGAATTACCGTGCAGACCGATGACAGTGAACACCCCCGGCTGCAACTGGTGGTCAAGGGAAAGGTAAACAAGTTTGTCACTATGCGGCCTGCGCGGGTTCGACTGGATGGGGCTCTGGGGACGGTGATCAAACAGAATGTCACGATTGTCCCCGAGAAGGCCTACCCGTTTAAAATCATTGGGACAACGGTGAAACCGGGCGGTCACATCAAAACCGCGCTGGAAGAAAAAATGGGTGAAAATGGCCCGGAATATGTGCTTGATGTTGAGAATACGTATCAAAAAGTCGGTCGGTATTTCGAAACCGTGGTACTGAAAACCGATAATAAAATCCGGCCGACGCTGGAAGTTCGGGTTTACGGAAATATTATGGAAAATAAACCCCGGACGCCGCCGGCTACTGAAAAGCCGGCGGTCAAATCAGCGCCGACCGGGGAGAACGGCGGTGGTGTTTCGATCAAGGTATCGAAAGAGGCCAAGACCCAGTGATGTCCGATATATGGAGGAAACATTCGTGATTCGGGCAGTGATCTTTGATTGTGATGGCGTGATGTTTGATACCGTCAAAGCCAACACGGCTTACTACAACCGGGTATTGGCACACTTTGACCGCCCGGAGATGACTCCGGCGCAATTCGAATTTATCCAGATGCACACCGTGGCGGAAAGCATTTCTTTCCTGTTCAAAGAGGATGCCGCCATCCAGGCGGCGACGGCCTATCGGGATGCAATGGGGTATGCGCCGTTCTATCAATTGATGGAGATCGAACCGGATCTGAAACCGTTGCTGGCGAAAATACGGCCTCGGTACCCGGTTGCCGTTGCGACCAACCGGAGCGATACCATCGGCCAGGTGCTGATGGTCCACGGCCTGGAAGGCGCGTTTGAACTCGTGGTCAGCGCCCTGGACGTGCCCCGCCCCAAGCCCCATCCGGATCCTCTTCTTAAAGTTGTCGACCATTTTAATATCAAACCGGATGAGGCGATCTATATCGGCGATTCCAGTCTGGATGAGCAGGCGGCCCGGGCCGCGGGGATGCCGCTGGTGGCGTACCGCAACCGGTCACTGCGCGCCGCGGCCCACAT
>CAZNZW010000006.1:32092-41999 GCA_964577615.1 uncultured Desulfobacterales bacterium
CCGGTTTCCGCATAGGCGGCCGCCAGGGTATCGAGAAAGTTGGGGGTGGTTTTCAGGTTGATGACCCGGCGGGAGAGGCCCAGGGATTTTTTCCCGTTGCGGTATTTTTTATCCGGGCAGACAGCCAGCATCCATGCCAGCTGATTCAGCGCGTCGGCGTCTTTCGGGTTTCTGGCCAGGGCGGTTTTCAGGTTTTTTTCAGCCTGCAGATAATCCCCGACGCGAAATTGGGCCACGCCCAGGCTGGTGTATACACCCGGCAAATCAGGTTTGATGGCGATCGCATGGGTATAATCGGTCATGGCCTTCTCGAGGTGCCCCTGGTAATATTGGGCGATTCCCCGATAATGGAATGCCTCGGCATCTTTGGCGTCATTTTTAATGGCTTTGGATAAAACCTTAATCGCTTCGCCAAAGCGCTGTGCCTTTAAAAAAGCAACCCCCTGGCGGGTCATATCTGATGCGCCGAAACTCAGTGAGGCAATGGCCAGCAATACGATGACCAAAAGCTGGCTGCTTATTCTTTTGTGTGCGAGCATCATTCTCTCTCCTCCTTTGTTCTAACGGGCGCGGTGCCGGTGCCTGTCAGGGCGAGTCATTTGGATTGATCCCATTCAGTATCAGGATTCGGTTGAAAACACCATGAGTTTACCTGTTCTTCGGTGAGTCAGTGATGGTGGTGCCCGAATCAGCTTTCGTGTTTATGCTGGGCCAGGACGACAGCACGGTTTCAACCAGCGTGGCCAGCGGGATGGCAAAAAAGACGCCCCAGAACCCCCAGATCCCCCCGAATATCAGCACGGCCGTGATAATGGCCACGGGGTGCAGGTTGACCACTTCCGAGAGCAGCAGGGGCGCCAGCAGATTGCCGTCGAGAAGTTGAATTACCCCGTATGCAATAATGAGCGTGGCCGATTGCGAGGAAAACCCCCATTGGAAAAAGCCCATCATGGCCACCGGCAGCGTGGTGACCGTGACGCCGATATACGGCACCAGAACGGATAATCCCACCAGCAGCCCCACCAGCATGGCGTAGCGCAGATCCAGAAAGAGAAAAACCAGATAGGAAACCGCCCAGATAATGAGGATTTCCCAGAATTTTCCCCGGATATAGTTTCCGATCTGGCGGTCAACATTGCGCCAGACGCGGTCGGAGAGCGCCCGGTTGTCCGGCAAAAAACGGCCAATCCATTGCAGAATCAGGTCCTTGTCCTTTAAAAAAAAGAAAACGAGGAGCGGCAGCAGGACGAGGTAGACAAGAAAGGTGACCAGCCCGCGAACCGACGCAACCGATAATCCGAGCAGCCGCTGCCCCATGCGCCCCAGTTCCATCTGCAGAAAGTGCACCACGGCCAGAACCTGTTCCGGAGAGATAAAATCAGGATATTTCTCCGGCAGATGCATCAGCTGCTGCTGCCCCCGGCCAACCATTGCCGGCAGTTCACCGGCCACCTGGCCCACCTGAAGTGACAGTTTGGGCAGCAGCCAGAATAACAGAAAAACCAGAAAGGCAATGAAAGTAAAAAAGACAATGAGCACCGCCGCCAGCCGGGGCGTGCGGTGGCGTTGAAAAAATTTCACCAGCCCTTCGAGGAGATAGGCAATCACTACGCTGGCCAGTACCGGCATCATGATTCGGCCCAGGGTCAGAATGATGATGGTGCCGCCCAGCAGGATAAAAAATAAAATCAGGACCTGTGGATCCGAAAAGTGTCGTCGAAACCAGTCACGAATAAGATTCAATGGGCATTTTCCTTTGCGGCCGCATTCGATTGCATCGCTCATTCATATACCAGAAACAGCGCCGGACGGCAAACGATAATTGGCCGGTTTTATTTCTGATGTCCGGTATCGGCAGGTGAGGGAAGGCTGGCGTTTATCTTGTCAAACATGGCCCCCGAGGCCTGGTACGCTGCACCCGGCGCATGGGCCAGGATGGCATCAAAAATCGCCCGGTGCAGGGGAAGAGACGCCTGCTGGATGGCGATGTCGTGAATATCTGCCTTGCGCGCGAGCTGGACGGCTTTGCGCATGGTATGGCCAATCTGGGCAAGCAGTTCATTGTGACAGGCATCGAGGATGGCGGTGTGGAAGGCCATGTCCTTTTCAAGGTAATCGTTATAATCGTATTTTTTCGGGTCGTCGAGGGTGGCGGCCATGGCATCAAAGCGGGACCGGATCTCCGCGATCTCGGCATCAGTGGCCCGGCGGGCGGCCAAGCGGCAGGCTTCGGATTCGATCAGCCGCCGCACTTCGGTAACCTTCTTGAGAAAGAGCTGTTTGTTATCCGATTCTTTTTTGTTTCCCGCCTCCAGGGTCCAGCGCAGGATATCCGCATCAAAGAGGTTCCAGTCCTCGCGCATTCGGATCTGGGTGCCGATTTTGGGACGGGTGTGGATCAGCCCTTTTTGGGTCAGTACCTTGGTGGCTTCCCGCAGCACCCCCCGGCTGACATCGTAGGTCTGGCACAGGGCCGTTTCGTTGGGGAGGGTATCGCCCGGGTTAAACCGGCCGGAAACGATCTGCCGGCCGATGGCTTCAACCAGGTATTCGTATAATTTGCGGTGAAACAGGGGGCTGGGCATGTGTCTCCTGCCGGTTGATGATTTTCTGGGGCGACCTGGACCGGGTAATCAGCGTTCTTTTCGGAAACAAACTACCTTTTTCCGTGCCGGGGGGTCAAGTCCTATCGAAACCGGATCATTGGCAGCTTCACGGGGCCGACGGGTGCCATGCAGGTCAGGGGAAAAATGCCCTTGACAGGATCGGCCGCGTCACTTATGATCAAATCATATGATGAATATATAAATAGATGAATAAAAAGTCAATCCTTTTCCGGACAGGAGGCGTATACCGTGGATGTTCCGCAATATATACAGCTGGAAGAAACTTTTGGCGCGCACAACTACCACCCCCTCGATGTGGTTCTACGGCGGGGGGCGGGCGTCTGGGTCTGGGATGTGGACGGGAACCGGTATCTTGACTGCCTGTCGGCGTATTCGGC
This sequence comes from uncultured Desulfobacterales bacterium, assembly GCA_964577615.1. Classification (GTDB taxonomy): domain Bacteria; phylum Desulfobacterota; class Desulfobacteria; order Desulfobacterales; family QNYZ01; genus QNYZ01. Next base: position 35,097 of record CAZNZW010000006.1, read on the forward strand.
GGTGAACCAGGGCCATTGCCATCCCCGGATTCTGCAGGTTTTGATCGATCAGGCCCGGAACCTGACCCTGACTTCCCGGGCGTTTCGAAACGATCAGCTGGGCCCGTTTTACCAAGAACTGTGCGGCCTGACCCATTCTCACAAGGTCCTGCCCATGAACAGCGGCGCCGAAGCCGTGGAAACGGCGATCAAGGCGGTGCGCAAGTGGGGATATGTTGAAAAAGGGGTGGCCGCGGATGCGGCCGAGATCATCGTCTGTCGCAACAATTTTCATGGCCGGACAATTACCGTTGTCGGTTTCAGTACTGATGACAATTCCCGCCGGGGTTTCGGTCCGTTTACGCCGGGGTTCAGGGTCATTCCCTTTGGCGATGCCGATGCCCTTGAACAGGCGATCACGCCGAATACCGTCGGTTTCCTGGTGGAGCCGATCCAGGGGGAGGCTGGTGTGATTATTCCGCCAGCAGGCTATTTGCGGGCGGTACGACGGATCTGCGATGCGCATCGGGTGGTTCTGATTCTGGACGAGATCCAGACCGGGCTGGGGCGCACGGGGCATCTGCTGGCCGAAGCCCACGACGGCATCGAAGCAGACCTGACCTTGATCGGCAAGGCCCTGTCCGGCGGTTTTTACCCGGTGTCGGCGGTTTTGTCCAATCGGGAAGTCCTCGGGATCTTGAAACCGGGCGAACATGGCAGCACCTTCGGCGGTAATCCACTGGCCTGCGCGGTCAGCCGCATGGCGCTGAAGGTTTTGGTGGAGGAGGGAATGATTGAGAATGCGGCCGAAATGGGGGCCCGTTTCATGGAGGGATTGCGTCAGATTGGCAGTTCGGCCGTCAAAGAAATACGGGGCCGGGGGCTGCTGATCGGCCTGGAGCTTGACCCGGCCGCCGGCGGTGCCCGGCGGTATTGTGAAAAGCTGATGCAGAAGCGGTTGCTGTGCAAGGAAACCCATACCCATACCCTGCGGTTCGCGCCGCCGCTGATCATCAGTCGGGAAACCGTCGACTGGGCTCTGGAACGGATCGCCGCCGTGTTCCGGGAATTGGCCTGATAGCCGCTTGATAAACAGAAGCACGGACATATCTTAATCAAAGAAACGTATACAGGAGGGTATTACAATGGAAAAGGTCATTATCATGGGCGCCGCAGGCCGGGATTTCCATAACTTCAACGTCTATTTCAGGGATAACGAACGGTACCGGGTGATCGCCTTCACCGCCACCCAGATTCCCGATATCGAGGGGCGGGTATATCCGTCCGGCCTGGCCGGCCGGCTGTATCCGGACGGGATTCCCATCCGTTCCGATGCCGATCTGGCCGACATGATCCACGCGGATAAAATTGATCTGGTGGCGTTTTCATATTCCGATGTGCCCCATGTGGAAGTCATGCACAAAGCGTCGATCGTTACGGCGGCCGGCGCGGATTTCATGCTCATCGGCGCATCATATACCATGCTCAAATCTGATAAACAGATCGTTTCGGTCTGTGCCGTCCGCACGGGATGCGGTAAATCCCAGACCAGCCGGGAAGTGGTTAAGATACTGAAAAAAATGGGTAAGAAAGTGGTTTCCGTGCGTCACCCCATGCCCTACGGGGACCTGACCCGGCAGGCCGTCCAGCGGTTTGCCGGCTATGCGGATCTGGACACATATGACTGCACCATCGAGGAGCGGGAAGAATACGAACCGGTGATCGATGCGGGCGCCGTGATTTATGCCGGCGTCGATTATGAGAAAATTCTGCGCCGGGCCGAAGGAGAAGCCGACGTCATTGTCTGGGACGGAGGCAACAATGATACGCCCTTTTTTCGCCCCGATGTCCATATTGTTATTTTCGATCCGCACCGGGTCGGCCATGAAACCACGTATTTTCCCGGCGAAACCAATATGCTGCTGGCCGATATCGCCCTGATCAACAAGGTGGACAGCGCGCCGGCCGAAAACGTGGCGCAGCTCAAAAAAACGGTGGCGCGCCACAATCCCGGGGCCGCCATCGTTCTGGCCGAATCGGAAATCCTTGTTCCGTCCCCGGCGGCGATCGGGGGCCGGCGGGTGCTGGTCATCGAAGATGGCCCGACGGTGACCCATGGCGAAATGAAGTACGGCGCCGGTGTCATTGCCGCCCGGCGCTTTGATGCGGCCGAAATCGTCGATCCGCGGCCATATCTGGCGGGGACGCTGGTCGATACATTTGAGAAATATCCGGAGACCGGGGCCGTGCTTCCGGCCATGGGATACAGCCCGGAGCAGATTCGTGATCTGGAAGAGACCATCAACCGGACCGATTGCGATCTGGTTCTCGCCGCCACGCCGATTGACCTGTCCCGGTTGATGACGATTAAAAAACCGGTTCAGCGGATCCGGTACGCGTACAAAGACCACGGCGATCCCCGGCTGGAAACCGTATTGCGCGACAAACTGAAAGGATAGGGCAATGACGGCAGGTGCTGCGAAAAAACCGATCCTGCTCGTGGCTCTGGGCGGTAATGCATTGATCCGGAAGGGCCAGACGGGCACGATTGCCGAGCAGTTTGACAATCTGAGCCTGCCCGCGGCCCAGCTGGCCCGTCTGTCCATGGACTACCGGCTGATCATTACCCACGGCAATGGCCCGCAGGTGGGCGACCTGCTTTTGCAGCAGGAGTGCTGCCGGCAGAGTCCGCGGCTGCCCCTTGAAATTCTTGTGGCCCAGACCGAAGGGCAGATCGGTTATATGATCGAGTCGAGCCTGGACGAGGCGCTCATGGATATCGGCGTTGCGTATCGGCCGCTGGTCAGCCTGATTACCTATGTGGTCGTCGACGAAAACGATCCGGCCTTTGCGCGCCCGACCAAGCCGATCGGTCCGGCCTTTGATGGGAAAACGTCGCGCACGCTGTCGTATCCCACCGCCAAAACGGCCCGGGGGTATCGCCGGGTGGTGGCTTCCCCCAAACCGGTAACGATTATCGAAAAACGGGAAATCAAGACGCTGATCGATTTGGATTTTATTGTGATCTGCTGCGGCGGGGGCGGAATTCCCGTCATCCGGAAAGGGCGGCGCTTCAATGGCGTTGACGCGGTGGTTGACAAAGATCTGGCCAGTGCTAAGCTGGCCGATGAAGTCGGCGTTGATTTTTTTCTCATGGCCACCGACGAAACCGGCGTTTTTATGGATTACGGCACTCCCCGGCAACACCGGCTGGATACCCTGTCGGTTGATGCGGCCGTGGCCGGTCGCCGGGCCGGTCAGTTCCCGGAAGGGTCCATGGGGCCCAAGGTCGACGCAGCTGTGCAATTTGTCCGCGCCACCGGTCGACGTGCGGTGATTGCCGCCATCGATGACATTGAAAAAGCCGTTGAAGGGGCCGCGGGAACAGAGATAATTCCTTAACCGGCGGGGCACGTGAATATACCGGAACATTGAATGCAGGGCACGCGCATGCAGGCTGTTTATCATCTTCAAAATCCCATTATGCCCTATGCCTGGGGCTCGCGGACCGCGCTGGCCGAACTGCTCGACAGCCCGCGGGCAGCAGATACGCCCCAGGCCGAATTGTGGATGAGCGCACATCCCCGGGCGCCATCGCTCGTGGTGGCCGCCGGGAAACCGGTGTCTCTCATTGACGCCATTGATCAGGACCCGGAGGGGATGCTGGGCGCAGCCGTTGCCCGGCGGTTTGACCGTCGGCTGCCGTATCTGTTCAAGGTGCTGGCCGTGGACCGGCCGCTTTCCATCCAGGCCCACCCGGACCGGCCGCAGGCCCGGGCCGGTTTTTTAAGGGAAAATAACCACCATATCTCCATGGATGCGCCGGAGCGCAATTATCGGGACGCCAGCCACAAACCCGAGCTGATCTGTGCGTTGACGGATTTTGATGCACTCAGCGGATTTCGGCCGGTGGCGGAAATCATGGCATTCATGCGCATGGCCTGCCCCCGGAGTCTGGCCGCCGAGATTGACTGGCTCGCCGGGCAGAACGATGCGGATGGTCCCGGCCGTTTTTTAAAGATGCTGTTATCCCTGCCGTCGGCGGCCCGGAAAGCGGCTGTTGCCGAGGCGGCGGTCCGAAGTGCGGCCGGGAAAGTACCCCCGCCGGCGGGTGACTGGGTGGGCCGTCTGGCCGATGCCTATCCGCACGATGCCGGTGTGCTGGCACCGCTTTTTATGCATCTGATCCGTCTGACGCCGGGCCAGGCCCTCTATATTCCCGCCGGGCGGCTGCACGCGTATCTTCGTGGTACCGGGATTGAATTGATGGCCAATTCGGACAATGTCCTCCGGGGGGGGTTGACCGGGAAACATGTGGATGTGGCGGAACTGACCGCGATCCTGGAAACCGGCGCCTCACCCGTGCATCCGTTTGAACCGCAGCGGGTTGACGCCGTGGAATCTGTTTATCCGGCGCCGGCGGCGGAGTTCGTCCTTTCCCGGATCATGCCGGGGCCCGGGCGGCGATACACGGCCCGGCCCGAAACAGGCGCCCGGATTATTCTCTGCACCGAAGGCCGGGCGGTCGTCACGGTTCCGGCCACCGGCGAAACACTGACCCTGCGCAAAGGCCGCTCCGTATTTGTGGCGGGCAGCATCGGCAGCTATACGCTGACCGGCCGGGGGGTTTTTTATCAGGCGGCCACGCCAGCGTAAAAAACAGCTTGACATATATTTCAGGCTGGTGGTAGATGTCCACCAGACTGAAAAAAGGGATCACAATGGCACAATCAACCGCAGGCAGATTTTTTTATTTTTTCTATTTTTGGTATTCCCCCTGCCTGAGGTGTGTCGTGCCGACGTAAAACATTTTTAACTGAGGTGACAGCCGCGGGCAGAATCAATGCCGCGGCTTTTTTTGTTTGGGGCCGTGGCAGACAAGCCACGGCCTTTCGCCGTTTAAAGGGAGGCAAAAAAATGTCATTGCTGGGGAAACGGATTCGTCTGGAGCGGATTATCAATCGAAACACGGGGAAAACAGTGGTGGTCCCCATGGATCATGGGATTTCTGTCGGCCCCATTGCCGGCGTGATCGACCTGAAGGATGCCATCGGCCGGGTGGTCGACGGCGGCGCCAATGCCGTGGTGGAGCACAAAGGCATGGTGGGCGAAGGGCACCGGGGCAGCGGCCGCGACGTGGGGCTGATTATTCATCTGTCGGCGTCCACCAGCCTGTCCACCCGGCCCAATGCCAAGACGCTGGTCTGCACGGTCAAGGAGGCTGTTCAGCTGGGCGCCGATGCAGTCTCGATTCATGTCAACCTGGGAAACGGCCAGGAGAAGGAAATGCTCCACGATTTCGGCTGTGTGAGCCGGGAAGCCCGCAAATGGGGAATGCCGCTGCTGGCCATGATTTACCCCCGGGGTGAAAATATTGACGATGAATATGATGTGGGTGTGGTCAAGCACGCGGCCCGGGTGGGGGCCGAGCTGGGCGCCGATATAGTCAAGGTCTCGTACACCGGATCGGTGGAAACCTTCCGGGAAGTGGTCGGAGGGTGTTCTGTTCCCGTTGTCATCGCCGGCGGCGCAAAAATGGATTCGGACCGGGACATCCTCGAAATGGTCCGCGGGGCCATCGATGCCGGCGGCGCCGGGGTGTCCATCGGCCGGAATGTGTTTCAGCATGCCGATCCAACGAAAATGGTCCAGGCCATATCGTCGATTGTCCATGGAGACAGCACGGTCGAAGAAGCACTCAAACGGCTGAACTGAATTTTCAGCCCGCTGACGGATAGAAAACATAACAGTACAGGGCAAAACGATGCGAAAAATATGGGTAAAAATCGATCCATGGGATAAACAGATGGCCACAACCGCCATTGAGGGAGGCGCCGACGGTCTGCTGGTGCCCGACGGATGCGGTGAAAAGGCCAGGGCCCTGGGGCGGATCATGACGATTGCGTCGGACGGCGATCTCAAGCCCGGGGAAGATGTGGTCTACTTTTCCATTAAGGGGATGGCAGACGAGGCGGAGATTATCCGGCTCAGCCGGCAGAAGAAAGTGATTCTTCAGACGGATGACTGGACAATCATTCCGCTGGAGAACCTCATTGCCCGGCAGGCGGATGTCATCGTGCAGGTGGAGAGCCTGGAGGCGGCCCGGACGGCATTCGGGATTCTCGAAAAGGGGGTGGCGCACATCCTGCTCAGCGTTCCCGATGCCCCGGCGCTCAAAGAAGCCCTGACGGAACTGCGGGCGGCCACGGAGAAAACGACGCTGACCACGGCCAGGATTCTTTCCGTTACCCCGGCGGGGATGGGCGACCGGGTTTGCGTGGACACGTGTACGCACATGGCGGCCGGGGAAGGTCTGCTGGTGGGCAACAGCAGCAGTGCGCTGTTTCTGGTGCATGCGGAAAGCATCGAGAACCCCTATGTGGCCCCCCGGCCGTTCCGGGTCAATGCCGGGGCGGTGCATGCCTACACCCGGGTGCCCGGGGGAAAAACCCGGTATCTGTCCGAACTGCGCGCCGGCGATGATGTTTTCATTGTCGATTACACGGGCCGGACCCGTGCGGGCACCGTCGGCCGCCTGAAAATCGAAAAACGGCCGCTGATGCTGATTACGGCTGAGACCGACGGCCGGACGGTGAGTACAATCGTCCAGAATGCCGAAACGATCCGGCTGACCCGGCCCGACGGCAGTGCGGTCTCGGTTGTTACGCTCCAGAAAGACGACGAGGTGATGGTCGCCGTGGAGGCCGCCGGCCGGCATTTCGGCCATAAGATCGATGAAACCATTACGGAGAAATAGCCAGGGATGTCTGCCGATCAAACAGAGAAAAAAACCGGTGCGCGGGGGAGGATTGACGCGCAGACCGCCCTGTACGCCGTGCTGGGCAACCCCGTGGGCCACAGTCTCAGCCCGGTGATGCACAATGCCGCCTTTGCCCATGCCGGGCACAACGGCGTATATGTGGC
>CAZNZW010000006.1:42099-66730 GCA_964577615.1 uncultured Desulfobacterales bacterium
CCCCTGGCCGATTTTAGCGGGAAAGGGTGCGATGCAGTGGTCAACACCACCCCGGTGGGCATGCGGCCGCATCCGGATGCCATGCCCCTGGACGAAAAAATTCTGCGGCCCGGCATGGTCGTGATGGACGCGGTTTACAATCCGCTGACTACCCGGCTGCTGGCGGCGGCGGACCGCGCCGGGTGCCGATGTGTCAGCGGGGTGGAGATGTTTGTCTATCAGGGGGCGATGCAGTTTGAATTGTGGACGGACCGGTCGGCACCGGTGGCGCTGATGCGGTCGGTGGTATTGGCCGCGCTGGCCGGCGGATACCGGCCCGCCCGCCCCGATGCCTGAGCGGCGGTCCGCCGGTGTTTCGAATGGATGGCGCGCGGACATTGCCGCCGATGACCGGGCAGGAGACCAGATATCATGATTGAAATCAGAACCGAACCGATAGATGACGGCCGCATATCGATTCCCGGATCGAAAAGCTATACCCACCGGGCGCTGGTGGCGGCGGCATTGTCCAACGGATGCTGCCGGATCGACAACCCCCTGCGCAGCGAGGATACCAGGCTGACCGCAGCAGCACTGCGCAGCTGGGGCATCGGGATCGATTCCACCGCCGCCGGCTATCTCGTGCGCGGGGTGGGCGGGGCGTTTGCGCCGCGGAGAGAACCGGTTGATCTGAACAATTCCGGTACCTCGATGCGGCTGTTGATTGCCGCGGCCGTACTGGGGCAGGGGCGGTACGTGCTGACCGGATCGGAACGGATGCGCCAGCGGCCCGTGGGCGATCTCATTAATGCCCTGCGCCAGGCCGGGGCCGACGTGGTGTCATTGGATAACAACGGCTGTCCGCCCGTGGCGGTCGTTGGCGGGACGTTGCGGGGCGGTCCGGTCCGGATTGACTGCCACCTCAGCAGCCAGTTCTTGTCGGGCCTGCTCTTTGTGGCGCCTTTTGCGCCGCTGGGCATGGATATCCACGTCAGTGCCGGGCCGGTATCGACGCCCTATATCGACATGACCCTGGCCGTGATGGCCGCCTTCGGCATCCGGGTGGCACGGGACGGATACCGGCATTTCCGGGTTGACGGAAAGCAGACATATCGGGCAACGGATCTTGTTGTAGCGGCAGATGCCTCCAACGCCGGTTATTTCTGGGCCGCCGCGGCCGTGACCGGCCGCAGGATCAAGGTGCCGGGGCTGGGGAAAACCACCTGCCAGGGGGATATCGGATTCGTCGACATACTGGCTCAAATGGGCTGCACGGTGGCCCATGAGCCGGATGGCATCGCCGTGGCCGGCGGCGACCTGACGGCCGTGGATGTCGACATGTCCTCTATGCCCGATCTGGTGCCAACCCTGGCCGTGGTGGCCGCCTTTGCCCGGGGGCGCACCCGGATCCGCAACGTGTCCCATCTCAAGGCCAAGGAGAGTGACCGGCTGGCGGCCGTTACCACCGAATTGCGGAAGATGGGTATCCGGGCCGGCAGTGATGCCGATTCCCTGACGGTTACCGGCGGACCTGCCCGGGGGGCGGTGATCGATACGTATGATGATCACCGCATTGCCATGAGTTTTGCCGTGGCCGGTCTGAAAATACCGGGGATGAAAATCCGCAACGAATCGTGCGTGGCCAAATCATTCCCCGGCTTCTGGGATGTTTTCAACGGGCTTTATCGCCGATGAATATTTATCTGATCGGGTATCGGTGTACGGGCAAAACCAGCGTGGGGCGCCGGCTGGCCGAAAAGATCGGCTGGCCGTTTGTTGATACGGACGCCCTTGTTGAACAGCAGGACGGCCGGAAAATCACGGCCATCGTCGCTGCGCATGGCTGGCCGGTGTTTCGCCGGATGGAAAGGGAGACGCTTGGCGCCGTCTGCGCCGCTGACCGGCAGGTGGTGGCCACGGGCGGCGGCATTGTCCTTGAGAGCGTCAATGTCGACCGCATGCGACAGACCGGCCGGATTATCCTGCTGACCGCCGGTCTGGAAACAATCCGGGCGCGGATGGCGGCGGATGAGGCGACCGCCGGATTACGCCCCCCGCTGACGGCGGATAAAAGTCGATGGGAGGAAATCCGGCAAACCCTGGATCAGCGGATTCCGTTATACAAAGCGGCCGGGGATATACGCGTGGCCACCGATTCCCTGGCGGTGGGCGGGGTGGCGGACCGGATCCGCGCCGCTCTTTTCCCGGAGCCGGGCCCGTAATCTCCGGCGAATTTTCCCGATGGTCCCGCCCGGCGCCGGTATGAACTTCCTCGGAAGTTTCCCTTGCAGTCTTTCGGCCGCCGGGATATGAGATAGCCGTTCCCGCACCCCTGCCGGCCGGGAAAAAAGAGGTGAATAACGATGTCCAGCTCCTTTGGAACCCTGTTTCGCGTAACCACTTTCGGGGAATCCCATGGCGGCGGCGTGGGAGCCGTGATCGACGGCTGCCCGCCGAACATGCCCCTGACCGAAACCGACATTCAGCCGCAGCTTGACCGGCGGCGGCCGGGCCAGAGCCACCTGACCACCGACCGCAGCGAAGCCGACCGGGTAACGATCCTGTCGGGGGTGGAGAACGGAAAAACCCTGGGCACGCCCCTGGGGCTGGTTGTGGCCAATCAGGATCACCGGCCCGGTGATTACAGCGTCCTGCGGGATATTCCCCGGCCGTCCCATGCCGATTTTACCTATCAGGAAAAATACGGTATCCGGGCGGCCAGCGGCGGCGGCCGGGCCAGCGCCCGGGAAACCATCGGCCGGGTGGCGGCCGGCGCCGTGGCCGAAAAATACCTGCGGGATACCTTCGGGGTACGGATTGTGGGGTGGGTCAGCGCCGTGGGCGGGGTCGAGATTCCGTGGCCGGAGACAGCCGCCATTGAGCGGGACCAGGTTGACGCCAACCCGGTGCGCTGCCCGGATGCCGCGGCCGCGGAAAAAATGATCGCCCTGATTGAAAAAACAAAAAATAATCTGGATTCGGTGGGCGGGGTTGTCTCCTGCGTCTGCCGCCATGTGCCCGCGGGCCTGGGCGAGCCGGTTTTTGACAAGCTTGACGCCTGTCTGGCCGGGGCCATGCTGTCGATTCCGGCCACCAAGGGGTTTGAGATCGGTTCCGGCTTTTCCGGCACCCGCATGGTCGGATCTGCCCACAATGATCCGTTTGTAAAAAAGGGGAACCGGCTGGGAACGGTGACCAATCGCAGCGGCGGCGTTCAGGGGGGAATCGCCAATGGCGAGCCGATTTCTTTCCGGGTGGCTTTCAAACCGCCGGCCACCATTGGACAGCCTCAAAAGACAGCGGATTTTTCCGGCCGGCAAGTGATCCTGGCGGCCAAAGGCCGGCATGACCCCTGCGTCGTACCCCGGGCGGTGCCCGTGGTGGAGGCCATGGCGGCGCTGGTACTGGCGGATCTGGCTCTCAGACAAAACCGAATGACGGCGTAAAAGCGGCACCGGTCGCCGGGGACGCTTGTGCCCCGCCGCCGGCCGCCGGGCCGAAACAGGCGTAGCAGCAGGATATGAAGAAAACAACCATCGGTGTGATCGGATTCGGGCGGTTCAGCCAGCTGATGATCCGTTATCTGTCGGATGATTTTGCCGTCACCGTGTACGACCGGCAGAATCGCACGGGCGCGGTGGCGCGGCTGGGTGGCGTCACCGGCTCCCTGGCCGATGTCTGCCGCCGGGATATTGTTATTCCGGCGGTGCCCATTTCCGTCATGCCGGCCATGCTGTCGCAGATGGCTCCCCTGCTAGGACCGGACGCTGTGGTGGCCGATGTCTGCTCCGTTAAAACCGTTCCGGTGCAGTGGATGGTCGATCGGCTGCCTGCCGGCGTATCCATTCTGGGCACCCATCCCATGTTCGGCCCTGACAGTGCCGCCGATACCCTCGCCGGGCACAAGGTCGTGCTCTGCCGGCAGCGGATCGATGGAGACCGGTATGCCGGGATCCGCGATTATCTGGCGGCCCGGGGCCTGGTGGTCATCGAAACGACGCCGGAAATCCACGATCGGCAGATTGCCGATTCCCTGGCCCTGACGCACTTTATCGGCCGCTCTCTGGCCGAATACGGCGCCCGGCCCCTTGAGATTGACACGGAAGGATACCGGCGGCTGCTGCACACGCTGGAAACCGTGACCCACGATACCTGGGAATTGTTCGTCGATATGCATACCTACAATCCGTTTGCCCGGGCGGCGCGGGATCGTTTTCGGGAAGCGGTGGCGCGGACAACGGCGCAGCTTCAGACGGCCAGCCGGAAAAGGCCGCAATGACAGGCGCCACTGAATCGGCGCTGGTCACCGGCGGCGGCGGGTTTCTCGGCGCGGCTATTGTGGCCATGCTGGTTGAAGAGGGCGTCCGCGTCCGTACTTTCTGCCGGGGCCGCTATCCAGCCCTGACGGCCCTGGGTGTTGAACAGGTCCGGGGAGATCTGCGGGAGGCCCGGGCGGTGGCCGCCGCCTGCGCGGGGATGGATGTGGTGTACCACACCGCGGCCAAGGCCGGCGTCTGGGGCGATTTTGACGAATACGCTGCCATCAATGTGACGGGTACCGAACATGTTCTGGCCGCCTGCCGGGCGCACCGCGTAAAGCGGCTGATCTATACGAGCTCCCCCAGTGTGGTTTTTGACGGCAGGGGGCATGCCGGGATTGATGAATCCGTTCCGTACCCGGCTGTCCAGGCGGCCCCGTATCCGGCCACCAAGGCCCGGGCGGAACAGGCGGTTGTCCGTGCCGGCCAGAACGATCTGCTGACGGTTTCCCTGCGGCCGCATCTCATCTGGGGGCCGGGAGACAACCATCTGGTTCCTGGAATTATCAGGCGGGCCGGCCGGCTCAAGCGCATCGGCGACGGCACGAATATTGTCGATACCGTCTATATCGAAAACGCTGCCCGGGCCCACCTGCTGGCTGCGGAAAAATTGAAAGAGACCCCGGCCCTGTCGGGCAATGTCTATTTTATCGGCCAGGGCGAGCCGGTGCCCCTGTGGGACATGATCGACCGGATACTGGCGGCGGCCGGCAAAGGCCCGGTCACCGGCCAGCTGTCACCCCGCACGGCAAAACTGACCGCGGCCTGTCTGGAATGGCTGTACAGATGGCTGCCCCTGCCGGGTGAGCCGTCCCTGACCCGTTTCATGGCGGCCGAGCTGTCGACCGATCACTGGTTTACCATTGATGCGGCCCGGCGGGATCTGGGATACGAACCGCTTGTTTCCATCGAGGCGGGGCTGGCCCGTCTGGCCCGGTGGCTGCAGGAAAACCCGGTCTGCTGAACTATTTCTTTCTGTAGCCGGCCGGCAGGGTAAACAGATTGCCGGGTATCTGCTTCTTTTCGATCCGGGTGACCGTGGTGGTCATGGCGCCGTTCATCATCGACATGACGGTTTTAAGGGGGAACCCGTTCAGGTCCGTGATCATGGCGGCAAAATTCATCTGTTTCATCATCGGATTCCGGTTGAACATCTCGGCCGCTTTCCGGCCGATGGCCTTCAGCTCGCTGTAGCCGGGAACCTGGTCGGAGACCCAGTATTCACTCTGGGTCATCATGATGTGGACTCTGTATTTTCGACAGGGATAACCGGCGACTTCCCCGGTTTCTCCCGTGGGCGTGACGCTCACGCCGCCCATCATTTTTTTCAAAACGCCTTTGATGGCTGCCGATTCCTGTGCGTTCATCCGGGGCATGCCCGTGGCGGCCAGATTTATCTGGTGATACGTTTTTGTCTGCGGGTCGAGTTGATACATTATCCCGGCATCAAAATCGGTAATGATGATCCGGTCCGACGTCTCGGACCGGGAAGCGTGTTCGGTTATGTAATTTTTAATTTCATGGCGGCTGTCGGGCTGGCCGGGGAGGTTTTTAATTATCTGGGTGGATTCGAAATAAACGCCGGCAAAAACACCGGGAGCAGTGAAGAAAAATGCGATAACCAAAACAGACGTTATCCTGACAGCCTTGCTGATATGCATGGGACCTCCTCTGGTTTGAATGGGATATAGGTGTGACTCGGCTGACTGGTTACGATAACCATTTATTTTAAAAATGCACGTAAAATTTCAGCTGGCGCGTATGGCCATCCGCCCGGTGATACGACAATCCTGTTGACAGGCCGGCGCGCAAACTGGCAATAGAAACCGGCAGACAGTTTCCAAAATCAACCTCAGGAGAATCCATCATGACAAACAACCGATGCCCGGAAATCATTACGCCCCTGCCCGGCCCGGCGGCGCAGGCAGTGCTGGATAAGGACAAACGCTATATCTCTCCATCTTATACCCGGGGGTATCCCCTGGTCATCGACCGGGGCGAGGGGCTTGTGGTGACCGATGTGGACGGCAACCGGTTTCTCGATTTTACCAGCGGGATCGCTGTCTGTAATTCGGGACATGCCCACCCCAGGGTGGTGGCGGCCATTATCGATCAGGCGCAGAAATTTCTGCACATGTCCGGAACGGATTTTTACTATGCGGCCCAGTCGGAGCTGGCCGAAATACTGGCCCGCATCTCCCCGGGTGAACGGGACCGGCGGGTGTTTTACAGCAACTCCGGGGCCGAATCCGTTGAAGCGGCGCTCAAACTGGTGCGCTATCATACCCGGCGGACCCGGGTGATTTCGTTTTTTGGCTCGTTTCACGGCCGGACCATGGGCGCACTGTCCCTGTCGGCTTCCAAGGCCATTCACGAAAAAGGGTTTGCCCCCCTGGTACCGGGGATTACCCATGTGCCGTATGCCTATTGCTACCGGTGTCCTTACCATCTTGACTATCCGACGTGCGATACGTTCTGTGTGGACTGGATCCGCGACGACCTCTTCAAACGGGCCCTGCCGCCGGAAGAAGTGGCCGCCATTTTTGTCGAACCGATTCAGGGGGAGGGTGGATATGTGGTTCCGCCGAAAAGTTTCCACGAGAAGATTCGGGCGCTTTGCGATGATTATGGCATTCTTTATGTGGCCGACGAAATTCAGACCGGCATGGGGCGGACCGGGAAGATGTTCGCCTGCGATCATTTCGGGATCGATCCCGACATTTTCACCATTGCCAAGGGGATCGCTTCCGGCATGCCCCTGGGGGCCATGCTGGCCCGGCATGATATCATGGACTGGGTGCCCGGGTCCCATGCGTCAACGTTTGGCGGTAATCCCGTCAGCTGCCGGGCGGCACTGGCCACCATCGAACTGCTCGAGGGCGGCCTGGTCGACAATGCAGCGGCCATGGGCGCGTTTTTCAAAGAAGCCCTGCTTAACCTGGCTGAAACACACCGGCTCATTGGCGATGTCCGGGGGGTTGGCCTGATGGTGGCTGTTGAACTGGTCACCGATCGTGAAAGAAAAACCAAGGCCGTTGCCGAGCGGGATCGCGTGGTCAAGCGGGCGTTTGAAAAAGGATTGCTGCTGCTGGGCTGCGGCGAAAACAGCGTCCGGTTTATTCCGGCCCTGACCGTGACGCGGGAAGAGATCGACACGGCCCTGGCGATTCTTGATGATGTTTTAACCGAAATCGAAAAATAATTGCGGGGGCGGATGGCCCATCAGATGAATATCATCCGATGGGCCATCCGCCCTTTTATATCCCTTTCCTGCTGACGATCTTCCGGCATTTTTCTGCCCCTCTCCCGGCCGCTCATGGAATTCCTGGCGATATTACCGACTGGTTCCAGTTGAATCGATCCGTTACAAACACTTGACAACATATTCACCCACATAATAAATAAATAATAACAAAAACGAACATCCAGAGCGGTTCATCGAGGACACCATGGCACCCTTATTACCGGCTGAAAGGCAACAGCGGATTCTTGAGATTCTCAAACGTGAATTTTCGGTGCGGGGATCGAATTTAAGTGAATTGCTGGGGGTTTCGGAAATGACCATCCGGCGGGATCTCGACGGGCTGGAGCGCCAGGGACTGGTGGAACGGACCCATGGCGGAGCGGTTTTCCGGCAGGAGCGGGTCGCTGGAAAATTTCATTACCGCAACAGTGCCGGCGTGCATCCCGGCGAGAAACAGGCCATTGCCAGGCGTGCGGCGGCCCTGATTTCGCCCCACGATACGATTTATATCGGCGAAGGCGTCACGGCTTCGCTGGTGGTGAGATACCTGGAGCCGGGCATGCCCCTGACGATCTTTACCAACAATCTGGGCGTGATTGCCGAAATCGGAGAGACCGCGGCCGAGCTGATCCTTCTCGGCGGCGCATACAGCGCCGCGACCTATTCCGTTTCCGGACCGCTGACCCTGGAGATGATTGCCCGGGTCAATGCCACCCGGCTTTTTCTCGGGGCGGATGGCCTCAGCCTCGGGGCGGGAATCACCACGCCGAATCTGGAAATCGCCGTTATTGAGCGGGGCATGATCCAGCATACCCTGGGCCAGGTCATCGTCCTGGCGGACCACACCAAATTCGGCCTGATAGCCGAGATGAAAGTGGCGCCGCTGAAAAGCATCGACATGATGATCACCAGTGGGAAGGTACCGGAAGATTTTCAGAAGGAGCTGGAACGCCTGCAGGTGAAGGTGATGATCGCGTAAAAAATGGTTTAAAAGTGCCGGGCGGGCCATGATTGGTGATGCCGGGGCGATTATTTGCGATAATAATAGTGTCACTAAGGGCATGACCAAATTTAAAGGAGAAAAGAAGATGCAGGACAGCGCGCGGGTTGTCATTATCGGTGGCGGCATTATCGGGTGCAGCACGGCCTACCATCTGACCAAAGCCGGCTGGCAGGATGTCGTCATCCTCGAAAAAGGAGAGCTGACCAGCGGCTCCACCTGGCATGCGGCCGGGCTGGTGGGCCAGCTCCGGGCCGAACGGAATATTACCCGGATGCTCCAGTACAGCGTGGACCTGTACACAAAACTGGAGGCGGAAACCGGGCTGACCACCGGCTGGAAACAGTCGGGCTGCCTGCACCTGGCCAAAACCCCGGAACGGCTCATGGAGCTGAAAAAAGGGGCGACCACGGCGCGCAGTTTTGGCCTGGAGATGAACATGCTGACGCCCGCCGAGGCGAAAAAGCTGTTTCCCATCATGACTGCCGATGATCTTGTGGGGGCGGCCTACATGCCCACGGACGGCCAGGCAGACCCGGCGGGAATCACCCAGGCCATGGCCCGGGGCGCCCGTTCCCGGGGATGCGTGATTTACGAGCGGACCCGGGTGACCGGATTCGAGTTTGACCGGAAACGGGTAACGGCCGTGGTGACGGACAAAGGCAGCATGCGATGCGAGATCGTTGTCAACTGCACGGGCATGTGGGGCTGGCAGATCGGAGAGAAACTCGGGGTCAATACGCCACTGGTTCCGTTTCAGCACCAGTTTCTTGTCACCGATGTGATCGAAGGCGTACCGACCGACCTGCCCACGGTGCGGGACAAGGATAACCTGCTTTACTACAAGGAAGAAGTCGGCGGTCTCGTCATGGGCGGCTATGAACGCAATCCCATTGACTGGTCGGTCCATGGCGTGCCCGATGATTTTATCTCCCAGTTGCTCGAGCCGGATTTTGATCATTTTGAATCCATTTTCAGCCCGGCCATGATGCGGACCCCGTGTCTGGAAAATGCCGGTATTTCCCGGCTGGTCAATGGGCCGGAGGCCTTTACGCCTGACGGAGATGCGATCATGGGCCCGGCGCCCGAACTGGACAATTGTTTTGTTGCCGTGGGATTTAACGCCTTCGGGATCGCCGCCGGCGGCGGGGCCGGCCGGATGATGGCCGAATGGATCATCGACGGCGAACCGAGCCTGGACATCTGGCCGCTGGATATCCGGCGGTTCGGCCCCCACCATCGCAGCCGGTCGTACAATGTTACCCGGACCACTGAATTGTACGGCAAACACTACACCATTCACTGGCCCCACGAAGAGCACGACTCCGCCCGGGGCGTCCGGCGCAGCCCGCTCTATCCGCTGTTGAAAGAAAAAGGGGCCGTGTACGGCGCCAAATACGGCTGGGAACGGGTGAACTGGTTTGCCCCCGAAGGCGTCACGCCGGCCGACGACCGGACCTTTGGCATCCCCAACTGGTTCGAACACGTGGCCGCCGAGCACCGCGCCGCCCGGGAAGGCGTGGTTCTCATCGACCAGACGTCTTTCGGCAAGTTCGAGATCGAAGGCCCCGGCGCCCTGGCGTTTCTCAACCGGATCTGCGCCAATCAGATCGATCGGCCGGTGGGCCGGGTTATCTATACCCAGATGTGCAATCCGCGGGGGACCATCGAAGCCGACCTGACCGTGGCCCGGATCGCCGGCGACCGGTTTTTCCTCGTGGTGGGCACGGCCTTCCCCCTGCGGGTGCGCGGATGGATCGAAAAACATCTGCCCGCCGACGGATCGGTATCCTTTTCCGAAGTCACCCCGGCCTGGGCGGTGATCAACGTGGCCGGACCGCGCTCACGGACACTGCTGCAGAAACTGACATCGGCCGATTTGGGCCCCGCGGCGTTCCCTTTTTCTTCCTGCCGGCGGATATCCCTGGATCATGCCCCGGTCCGGATTTTCCGGATCACCTACGTGGGCGAGATGGGCTACGAAGTCTACGTGCCCGTTGAATTTGCCGCGCATGTCTACGAATCGCTCCAGGCGGCCGGCCGGGAACTGGGCGTCAGAAACGCCGGTTACCGGGCGATTGCCTCTCTGCATCTGGAAAAGGGATATGCCGACTGGGGATCGGAACTGACACCGGAATACACGCCCTATGATGCCGGCCTCGGATTTTGCGTGGCCCTGGAAAAACCCGATTTTATCGGCCGCGCGGCGCTGGAAAAGATTGAAAAAACCGGCCCGTCGCAGCAGTTGTGTACCTTTACGTTTGATACGGATCAGCCGGTCATGGTCCAGAGCAGCGCGCCCATTATCCATGACGGCGCCGTTATCGGGGTCACAACCAGTGCCGGCTACGGGCATACCCTCGGTAAAACAATCTGTTACGGGTATATTCCCGTTGACGTGGCTGCGGCCGGGGGCAAGTTTGTGATTGAAAACTACAGACAGTCGATCCCGGTCACGCTGCACACCGACCGGGCGCTTTACGATCCTGAACGCAAAAAAATATTGAGCTGAAGGACTGTCCCGGTGTAATCGCTGCCGGTCTGTGGTAAAACTGGCGGCAGTCGCCGCACTGGCCGGCCGCCTGTGCAGCGGCTGTGATCTATAATCTATCCAAGAGGAGGAGAAGATGAAAAACAGACTGATGGTATTATTTGTAATGACAGCAGTGATGGCCATGCTGGCCGCACCTGTGGCGGCATCGAACAAAACCTGCCAGACGGTACGTTTTTCCGATGTGGGCTGGACGGATATTACCTCGACCACGGCGCTGACCTCGGTGGTGCTTGAAGCGCTGGGCTATAAAACCAAGGTGGACGTGTTGTCCGTGCCGGTGACTTTCGTCAGCCTGAAAAACAAGGATATCGATGTCTTCCTGGGCCTCTGGATGCCCAGCATGGCCGCCGATGAAAAGCCGTACCACGACGATGGATCGGTTGAGCGGGTGCGCGCCAACCTCCAGGGGGCCAAGTATACCTTCGCCGTACCCAAATACGTCTATGACGCCGGCGTCAAGGATTTCGCCGATCTGGCCAGGTTCAAGGACAAATTCAGCGGTAAGATCTACGGCATCGAACCGGGCAACGACGGCAACCGTCTGATCCAGTCGATGATCGATAAAAACGCGTTCAGCCTGAAGGGATGGAAACTGGTGGAATCGAGTGAACAGGGAATGCTCAGTCAGGTCCGCCGGTCCGTACGCAACAAAGACTGGATCGTTTTTCTCGGCTGGGAACCGCATCCCATGAATTCGAATTTCGACATGGCCTATCTGTCCGGCGGCGACGACTATTTCGGCCCCAATTACGGCGGCGCCACGGTTTATACCAATGTCCGCAAAGGGTTTGCAAAAGAATGTCCCAATGTCGGGCAGCTGTTGAAGAATCTGGAATTTTCCCTGACCATGGAGAACCAGGTGATGGGCATGATTTTAGATGACAAGATGCAGCCGAAAACCGCCGCCATGAAATGGCTCAAGGCCCACCCGGATGTATTGGGAAAATGGCTGCAGGGGGTGACCACCATCGACGGTAAAGACGGTCTTTCGGCGGTAAAAGCCGCGTTGAAATAAAAGCGCTCCTGTTTTGTCACGCTGTTTCTTTTTCATAAACGGATAACCGGGAGAAAGTCCCATGGATCTGGTCCCTGCATTTTTAATGCATAAAATTCCGGTTGGCCAATGGGCACGGGTGCTGGTCAATTATCTGACGGATAATTTTCACGAACAGTTCCGCCTGTTTTCCGAAGGGCTGGACTGGATGATCCAGGGCGTTGTCTTTCTGCTCAACGCCATCCCGCCGCTGATTCTCATCGCCGGCGTGATGGCGCTCGGTTTCTGGCTGCACCGAAAAGTCCGTCTGGCCGTTGGCATCGGTCTGGCGCTGCTTCTGATTCTCAACCTCGGCTATTGGGAACAGACCATCGAAACCATCGCGCTGGTCCTCTATGCCACCCTGATTTCAAGTGTCATCGGCGTGCCTCTGGGAATTGCCGCCGCGCACCGGCCCTGGCTGTTTACCCTTTTGCGGCCGATTCTCGATCTGATGCAGACGATTCCGACTTTTGTTTATCTGATCCCAACCCTGATGCTTTTTGGCCTGGGGATGGTACCCGGATTGATTTCCACTGTGATTTTCGCCATTCCCGCGCCGATCCGTCTGACCCATCTGGGAATCAGCGGGGTGCCCACGCATCTCATTGATGCCGGCAAAGCCTTCGGCGCCAGCCGGATGCAGCTGCTGTTTAAAGTGGAACTGCCCCATGCCATGCCCAACATCATGGCCGGACTGAACCAGTGCATCATGCTCTCGCTGTCGATGGTGGTCATTGCCGCGCTGGTGGGGGCCGACGGGCTGGGCAAACCGGTGGTGCGCGCCCTCAACTCGGTCAATATCGCCCAGGGCATCGAGGCCGGTCTGGCAATCGTGATCGTGGCCATCGTACTGGACCGGCTGCTCAAACAGCCGGGCAATGTTTCCGAATAACCGAAACAGGGAGAACGCCGTGGCCATCATTACCTTCGAACATGTCGATGTCGTCTTCGGGCCGACCCCCAAAACCGCCCTGAAGATGCTCGACGACCACCAGGGGCGTGACGAGATTTTCAATGCCACCCGGAATCTGGTGGCGGTCCACGATGCCTGTCTGAAAGTTGCCGAAGGGCAGATATGCGTATTGATGGGGCTTTCCGGATCGGGAAAATCCTCCCTGCTGCGCTGTGTTAACGGGCTCAACAAAGCCACGCGCGGCAGGATCCGGGTGCGCCGGAGGGATGGGGATGTGGACGTGAGCCGCTGCAGCCGGAAGCAGCTGCACGATTTGCGGACGAATCATATTTCGATGGTTTTTCAGCAGTTCGCGCTGATGCCGTGGCGGACGGTGCGGGACAATGTCGGGTTTGGTCTGGACCTGGCCGGGGTGGGGCGCGGCGACCGCGACCGGATTGTCGATGAGAAACTGCGCATGATCCGGCTGTCGAAATGGGCCGACCGGTTTCCGCACCAGCTTTCCGGCGGCATGCAGCAGCGGGTCGGCCTGGCCCGGGCTCTGGCAACGGATGCCCGTATTCTGCTGATGGACGAACCCTTTTCCGCGCTCGATCCCCTGATTCGGGAACACCTTCAGGACGAACTGCTGCAGCTCCAGGCCGAACTGAAAAAAACGATTCTCTTTGTCAGCCACGATCTGGATGAGGCCCTCAAGCTGGGGTCGCTGATTGCCATCATGGAAGCCGGCCGGATTGTTCAGGCGGGGACGCCCGAGGACATCGTCACCGATCCGGCCAATGACTATGTCCGGCGGTTCGTGGCGTCGATGAACCCGCTCAAGGTGCTGCGCTGCGGGTCGATCATGCGGCCGGTTTCCCGGCTGCGGCCGGTGGATGGAGACCGCCACCGGGTCTGGCTGGACAACGACGACCGGCATGCCCTGCGGCTCGATGCGGACGGCCGTCCCCGGCCGTCGTCCGAAGATGGGCCCGGCCTGGCTGCTTTTTCACCGGATATGGATTTTTCGCTTCCCGCGGACCCGGCCGGGAGGAATGATTATCTCACCGTCGGCCCTGATACGCCTATCCGGGCAGCTGTCGAGATTTACCATGCCACCGGAAAACCGATGCCGGTGATCGACACCGGCGGGAAAATGCTGGGGGTGATCACTATCCGCGACATCCTCAAGGGCATCCTGCAAAAAACGACCCCGACGGTCCGGGAGACGGCTGCCCGGGAAACCGGCGGGAATAGAGGTGGGCGATGAATCCGGCAGCCCGGGTCGGCGCCCGGATGGCGCCATTATCCCGGTCGCAGCGGTGCCTGCCGATACCCAAAGCCATCCGGCGCCTTTTTGAACAATACTATGATCTTGGCAATATCACGGGCTATCAACGCGTGTCCCGGGGCCAGGTCAATACCGGGCATATCGTCGAAACGGTCCGGGATACGCGGCGATCAAGGTATTTTGTTCGGGAATATCATTTGGCGCGTACCCGGCCCGAGATCGCATTTGAGCATGGCCTGCTGACCCATCTGGCCGGGAAAAAATTTGCATTGACCGGTGCGGTGCTCAAATCAAAAACCGGGAAAACCATGGTCGCTCTGCCGGCCGGCCGGCCGGATCGGAAAGAAGAGGCGTTTTTTGCCGTTTTCGACTACCTGCCCGGCGAGATTCGCTGCGACTGGACGCCGCCGCTCTGTGATGACCGCGTTCTCCAAAGCGCCGCCGACGCCCTGGCCCGGTACCACCAGGCTGTTGCCGGCTGGCGGCCGGTCCATGGCAGCGTCAGACCCGATATTGTGCAGCAGTTGCGGCAGATGGATGAAAAACAGTACGCGCGGGGTTTTCCGGCTGGTCCGGTCTGTTTCGATACCCATATGATTGCCCATCTCGACACGATCCGCGCCGCGCGGGAGTATCTGCTGACAGCTCTGGCCCCGGCGGCGTATCGAATGCTGCCCCGGCTGGCGGCTCATGGCGATTTTCACCCCGGCAACCTGATGTTCGAAAATGACCGGGTGAGCGGAATCTTTGATTTTGACTGGGCGCATGTGGATGCCCGGGTATTTGACGTGGCCCTGGCGATTTTTTACTTCTGTACCGGATGGGCGGCCGAAACCGACGGGTGTCTGGACCGGGATCGGGTGGCGCTTTTCCTCCAGTCCTACCAGGGGGTGCTGGAAAAAGATCAGGAAATCGGCGCGCTCAATCGGACCGAGAAGCGCCTGCTTGCGGACATGGTACTGGCCGCCAATATCTATGTACTCGGCTGGGTGCTGGCGGATTTTTCTTCCGGGCGGATCGACATCGGCCGGTTTACCAAATATCTGCGGCATGGCGTCAACTATATTGACCGGGCCAAAGCGGAGAACGCGAAGACAATCCGGAAAAGCATCTCAGACATCGGAGGGACGCACTGAATGAATATCGACAGGCTGATCGATCAGGCCCCTGCCGAATACCGGGCGGCGCTGAAGGAAGAAAAAGAGACTTATCTTCGCATCCATGACACCACCAAGGCCGTTCTGGCCGAGGTCGGGGTGGAAACAAAAAACAGGCGGATTATTTCCCTGCTGGAAGAGACCGGGCTGGCCGCCTACGATGAATTAACCGCCCGGGTATACGTGCTGCCCGAACTGGTCGATCAATGCCTGGATGTGGCCGCGAAAACCTATGCCGGCGACGAGGGCATGAATACCCTCGGGATCGGCGGGATTCCACCATTTCTGTACCGGGGCGGAGAAGCACTCCCGCTGCCCGCCACCTATGATGAACTCGATCATCTCATCGATCGGATCCGGGAAAACACGGATGTTGTCCGCTTTTTCAGCCAGCCGGTGCGGGTTCACCATGGGGACCCATTGCGCTGCAACCAGATGATGGACCGGATCGACACCTGTCTCAAGGTCACATGCAGTGCCTATATGGACAGGGATGACGCGGTCAAGTGGTTTGCCGGCCGGGAAGACTGGCACGACTCCATCTGCGGCATCAAATCTCCGCTGATCTGCATGGATGACATGATGGATGCCCTGGCCAGAAGCGCCGAAGCGGGCAATAATCTGCGGCTGACGACCATGCCCCTGGCCGGCCGAACAGTACCCCAGACGCCCGAGGCCTGTATCGTCATCACCCATGCCGAAGTGATGTTCATGCTGGTGGTGGCCCAGACGATACACCCGGGCATGCTGTGCATGTTCGGCGGCATGCCCTGCCCGACCCGGCCCGACGGTAACCTGGCCTATTCCCATGACGCCATGGACCTGCTCAACGTGGCCGTGGCGCGGCTCAACATGTGGGTTACCGGCCTGCCTTCGGTCCAGTCCGGCGGAAGTACGGAAGAACCGGACCCCAACGCCAGGGCGCTGGAGGACGGCATCCGCGGACGGCGGATTCTGTGTGATTTCGGGGTTCACAATGCCCGGCACTGTTTCGGCGTACTGGATAATCTCAATTTTTTCAGCGAAGAGGCGTTTGTCAAAGACTGTGACGCCCATCGGCAATATCTGAAGAATAACAGCGGGCCGTTTGCCCTAAAGCCCCTTTACATGCCCGGTGATGCCCAGGCCTTTGACGTGATTCAGCGTATCGGCAGCGGCGATTACTATACGGATTACCATACCACCGCCAATATCTCTGTTTACGATCAGTGGGCGGCTCGTCTGAAAAAAGAAAAACTGCTGCCCGCGCCGTGATCGCGACCCTGAATTCACTCATCACCCGCCGGCCATGCCGGCCGTCCGGATCAGCCGGTTCGAGGGCAGGCGCCGGGTCTCTTTTTTGATCGCATTTTCCCGGCCGCTTCCATTACTTCCGGGCTTTTTTTGCAGTTGATGATTGTATGTTTGCCGGGAAGTGTTAAAATAACAACCGGGCCGTGAACCGAAACGGAAAAAATCAACTGAGAGGGGGAGCACAACATGCCGGTACGAAAATACAGCGACCTGCTGGCTGCGGAGGTTGATATGGCGGGGGCGCAAAACGTCCTGAAAAAAATTCCCATCGGCCAGTCGGAAGGCTGGGAAGGCTACACCCTGAGAACGTTTACGCTGGGACCGGGCGGGCATACGCCCCGGCATTCTCATGACTGGGAGCATGTCAATTACGTTATCCGGGGCCGGGGAAAGCTGATGATCGGCGGGGTGGATCACGATGTCGATGAGCGGGATTTTGCCTTTGTGCCCCCCGGCGTTGAGCACCAGTTTTCCAATCCGAACGATGCGATTTTTGAATTTATCTGTATCGTGCCCAACCGGGGGGAATATCCGAAATAAAACGGGGCCGGGGCGCCGGGGACGTTTAAAAACGACGAAAATTTCGGGTTCGGGAGAAGCGGTGAAATATTTAACCACACAAAATACCTATCATACCCGCGGGAAACCGGCGCGCTGGGTTTCCTGCCACAACCCGAATCTGGTTTTCTATGCCAAGGCGGCCATGATTATTTACAAAAGCGCCTGGTATGCCAAACGCGGCGGCTATACAGCCGACCGCTGGATTCAGAGCAGTATCGATACAGTCCGGGCGCTGGAATCCGTGGGGGGGGCATGTCATTTCTATCACCTGGATATCGTCAGGAAGCTTGATGCGCCCTGCGTTTTTATCGGCAACCACATGAGTATCCTAGAGACGTTTATCCTGCCCTGCCTGGTCCGTCCCTTTCGGCCCGTGACTTTTGTCGTCAAGGAGAGCCTGATCGCCTATCCGTTTTTCGGGCATGTCATGCGGGACCGGGATCCGGTCGTTGTGGGACGGCAGAATCCGCGGCAGGATCTCCGGACGGTTTTGAAAGAAGGTAAAAAAAGACTGTCGAACGGCGTGTCAATCGTCGTTTTTCCCCAGACCACGCGCAGTGTCGGATTTAACCCCGGAAAATTCAACACCCTGGGGGTTAAACTCGCCAGGAGTGCCCGGGTGCCGGTGGTTCCGATTGCGTTGAAAACCGATGCCTGGGGAATGGGCAAATGGATCCGGGATATCGGAAAGATTCAACCGGCGCAAACGACGCACCTCTGCTTCGGCGATCCGGTGCGGATACAGGGAACGGGGAAAGATACACATCGTCAGATTGTTGATTTTATCCAGAAAAAATTAGCCGAATGGCAGGTGCCGATCGTCTCGTCCTGAATGCAACGGCCTGGAAATATCCGGCGGTTATTTTCAGCTGCCGGATGTGGCAAATAAAAAGGGCCTGCCGAGGTGGCGGGCCCATTTTATTTTCTGGTGCCGAGGGACAGAATTGAACTGCCGACACGGGGATTTTCAGTCCCCTGCTCTACCGACTGAGCTACCTCGGCGGGTGAGTCGGTTTTTAATAGATGGCCCGGGGGTTGTCAAGCGAAAATTAGCCCAGATTGTCCAGGTGGTGCAATGCCAGCGCCGCCGCGGTTAGCGCCGCGGTTTCGGCTCTCAGTATCCGTGGGCCCAGGGAAACCGGGGCCACCCCGCAGGCGTCGGCCGCCGTGATTTCCGCTTCGGTAAATCCCCCTTCCGGTCCGAGGAAAAGGGCGATCCGCGGCTGATCAGCCGGCAGTGCCGGCGGCAGCAGATGGCTCAGCGGGCGGGTGGCTTTTTCCCAGAGAATCAGTTTAACCGGATACGCTTTGACGGATTCCAGGGCCTCGGCAAATCGCACCGGCAACGAGACAGCGGGCGGATGCCCCCGGCGGCATTGTTTGACGGCGGCCACGGTAATTTTTTCCCACCGGGCGGCCTGGGCCCGGCTTTTTGCCGGGTCCGGCCGGGAGATTGATCTCTGGGCAATAAACGGCTGCCAGCGATGGATACCGATTTCGGTCAGCTGCCGGATGAGGGTGTCCATTTTGCGGCCTTTCAGCATGGCCTGGGCGATGGTGAGCTGAGCCAGCGGTTCCGTCGATGTCTGGCGCCTGTCGGTGATGCGCAGATGAACCCGGCCGGCAGCCATCGACACGATACGGGCGTCGTATTCCCAGCCCGTGCCGTCAAACAGTTCGATCCGGTCCCCGCAACGCAGTCGCAGAACGGTCTTCAGGTGCCGGGCTTCCCGGTCGGCCAGATATGGCGTCGGACGTAAGATCTGGTCGGGATGGATATAAAAACGTTTCAATGGATGCCTCTGGTGCCGTGGGGTTAAATGAATGCCCAGACAATATCGGAAAATATGTTGAAAATCAAACAGGTTGACACTTCTACGGAATCATGGTAGCCAAGGCAGGTCAGATATCGCGTTTTTAGTATTGAATAACTCCAAAGACAACAGGACAAACCGATGACTGAAAAAGACAAGGAAAGCCTGTCGAAAAGCAGGGCGTCCGGTGACACATCCGCCAATGAGGTGATCGAGCTGACCGATGTGGTTGATCATGGCGAAGAAGTGATTGAGCTGACGGATGTAGCCTCACATGGAAACGGTGAAGAAATTATCGAGTTGACGGATGTGGTTCAAGATGCCGGGGCTGAGGATGACGTCATTGCCCTGACTGATGTGGTTCCGGATTCAGCCGGCGCTGAGAATGCCGGCGGGGTACCGGTGACGCCCGCGCAAATCGATGCGGCACTGGAACGAACGGTTGAAAAACTATATGGCCGGAAAATCGAAAAACTGCTCGTCGATATTGTCCAGAAAAAAGTCGCTGTGGAAATCGAAAAAGTCAAAAAAATGATTCTGGACAGTTCGGCCACTGATTGACGGCGCAACCATTCGCCGTTTGACCGGCCGGTATTTTCCCCTGGCTTGGCCGGGGGGACATTGCGGCCGGACCACGGATGTGAGCGCAGATCGTCAAAACGTTGAAACCGGGGATTATTATGATCCCCTTTCTTTTTATCAGGCGGCATCGCAATACTTCTGGAAGCCGGATGTATCTGCGATGGCCCGTCTGATCCTGCAAATGATTTGAAATGGAGCAAAGAATAAAATGAATTCGGAAATGCTTGCCAAGGGATATGCGCCCCGGGAAGTGGAAGCGAAATGGTATGATTTCTGGGAAAGTGAAAAAATGTTTGCCGCTGATGATGCCGGCGACCGGCCGGCGTATGCCATTGTCATTCCGCCGCCCAATGTGACCGGCGTCCTGCATATGGGGCATGCATTGAATATTACCCTGCAGGATATCCTCTGCCGGTACCGGCGGCTGCGGGGGGACAATGTCCTCTGGATGCCGGGCACGGACCATGCGGGCATTGCCACCCAGAATGTGGTGGAGCGTAAACTGGACGCGGAAGGCCGCAGTCGCCACGAACTCGGCCGGGAAAAATTTATCGAAGAAGTCTGGAAGTGGAAAGAGCAGTCCGGCAGCGCCATCATCAATCAGTTAAAGCGCCTGGGCGCTTCCTGTGACTGGGATCGTGAACGGTTTACCATGGATGAAGGCCTGTCGCGGGCCGTCCGGAAAGTGTTTGCCGCGCTGTACCGTCAGGGGTTGATTTATAAGGGAGACTACATCATCAACTGGTGCCATCGCTGCTGCACGGCCCTGTCGGATCTGGAAGTCGAGCATGAAGATATCCAGGGCCACCTTTATCACGTCCGGTATCCGTTTCCCGACGGATCCGGCGACATCGTGGTGGCCACCACCCGGCCCGAAACCATGCTGGGAGATACGGCCGTGGCGGTTCACCCCGATGACGAGCGCTATCGGGATCTGGCCCACACGGAAGTGATCCTGCCGCTGATGGACCGGCCGATTCCCATCATCCGGGACCGGTATGTGGACATGTCTTTTGGCACCGGGGGATTGAAGGTGACGCCGGCCCATGACCCCAATGATTTTGAGATCGGCCGCAGTCACGATCTGGCCGTCATCAAGGTCATTGGCGATGACGGGAAAATGACGGCGGCCGCCGGTAAATTTGCAGGCATGGATCGCTTTGCGTGCCGTGAGGCCATTGTGAAGGCCCTGGATGCCGAGGGCCGGCTGGTCAAGATTGAACCCCACGATCACAGCGTCGGTCATTGTTATCGCTGCCATACGATCGTGGAACCGAATCTGTCCAAACAATGGTTTGTTAAAACCCAGCCCCTGGCTGAAAAGGCCATCGCCGCGGTCAAGGACAAAAAGACGCGGATTGTGCCGTCTTCGTGGAATAAATCATATTTCAACTGGATGGATAATATCCGGGACTGGTGCATTTCCCGTCAGATCTGGTGGGGCCACCAGATTCCCGCATGGACCTGCGGTGAATGCGGTCATCTGATGGTCGAGGCGGAAACGCCCGCCCGGTGCGCCAAGTGCGACAGCCCGGACCTGGTCCAGGAAACCGATGTGCTGGACACCTGGTTCAGCTCCGCCCTGTGGCCGTTTTCCACCATGGGGTGGCCCGATCAGACCCCGCTGCTGGAAACGTTTTACCCCACATCCGTATTGATGACCGGGTTTGACATCCTCTTTTTCTGGGTGGCGCGGATGATGATGATGGGACTGCATTTTATGGATGACATCCCTTTTAAAGATGTCTACGTGCACGCCCTGGTGCGGGATAAACACGGTGACAAGATGAGCAAGTCCAAGGGAAATGTCATCGATCCGCTGACGGTGATCGACGAATACGGCACCGATGCGTTCCGGTACACCCTGGCGGCCTTTGCCGCCCAGGGACGGGATATCCGAATGGACGAAAAACGGGTGGACGGGTATCGGCATTTTATCAACAAAATATGGAATGCCGCCCGATTTGCCCTGATGCATATTCAGAAAGATCCAGCCCTGGCCGGCGGTGCCGACGGGAACGGCCAGGCGGTTGACCGGGATGAATTGTCCCTGATTGACCGCTGGATTCTATCCCGGCTGCACAACGTGACCGGCGCGGTTGCCGTGGCTCTGGACGAATACCGGTTCAACGATGCCGCCGGGGCCCTCTACCGGTTCATCTGGCACGAACTGTGCGACTGGTATCTGGAAGCGGTCAAACCGGTCCTGTATGGCAAGGCCGGCGAAAAACAGCAGAGCGCCAGCCGGCGGGTGCTGGCCCGGGTATTGAAAGATGCGCTGGTACTGCTCCATCCGTTTGCGCCTTTTGTCAGCGAGGAGATCTGGCACAAGCTTCCCAATGCCGGCGGCTCGATTATGGCGGCCGTTTTTCCGGATATGGCGTCCGATTATGCCACCGTCGTGGTGCCGGATCCCCGGGCCGAAGCGGAGATGGATCTGGTTTCCGGTATTATCGGGGCCGTGCGAAATATCCGGGGAGAGATGAATATTCCCCCGGCCGGTAAACTGGCGGTTGCCATTCAATCCAGTGATGCCGCCGTCCGGGCGGATGTTGAAAAAAATCAGGCGATGATTGTCGATCTGGCCGTTTTGAAGCAATTCACCGTATCCGCTCCCGGCGAGCGGCCCGGCGCGGCGGCAACGGCGGTAGTGGCCGGTGTCACCGTGTATGTGTCTCTGGCCGGCGCGATCGATTTTGCCCGGGAAATTCCCCGGCTGGAAAAAGCCGTCAAAAAGCTGGATGGGGAAATCAGCGGGCTGGAGAAGAAGCTGAACAATCCTAATTATACTGGAAAAGCACCGGCCGATGTGGTGGCCAAGACCCGGGAGAAACATGCCGGGCTGCAGGATAAGCGTCAGAAGCTTGAAGCCAACCTGACCCGCATCCGCGCGCTTTCCAGTTGAGACGGAAACCCGATGAGAGAAGGTGACCGATGATTCCCATTCGCGATACGATCCCCTCCCGGACCTACCCGGTGGTGACGACGGCCATCATCGGGATCAATGTGCTCGTTTTTCTGCTCCAGCTGGCCGTTGGGGGGGATGGGGGGCGTCTGGTATACATGTACGGGCTGGTGCCGGCCCGGTATACCGATCCGCGACTGTCTCACTATTTTACACTGGGGCAGCAGGCGTTCGCGTTTCTCAGTTTCATGTTTCTGCATGGCGGGTTCTGGCATCTTCTGGGCAATATGTGGACGCTCTGGATCTTTGGCGATAATGTCGAGGATCAGCTGGGACCGTTTCGGTATGCGGTCTTCTATCTGGCCTGCGGTCTGGCCTCCGGTCTGGCACATCTGATGCTCAATGCCGGGTCCAATGTGCCCACCATCGGCGCCAGCGGCGCCATTGCCGGGGTCATGGGCGCGTATTTCATCCTTTACCCCGGTGCCAAAGTGCTGACCCTGATACCGATTCTTATTATCCCGTTTTTTTTCGAAATACCGGCGTACTTCTTTCTCGGTTTCTGGTTTCTGCTTCAGTTTTTCAATGCCACGGCCGGCCCGGGCGGCGGTGGGGGAATTGCGTGGTGGGCGCATATCGGCGGGTTTCTTTTCGGCATCATTTTCCTTAAAATTTCCCAGGCCATTCCCCGTACCGGGGCCTCGAAGGCCATTGCGCGGGCCACCGCCCGGAAACGGACCGATCGCCTTCAGGTGATCCGCCCGGCTCATCCCGGCGGCAATGACCCCAATCTGTACAGTACGATTGACGTTACCCCCCAGGAAGCCCTGCGGGGAACCCAGAAAATCGTCAACATTCCCTGGGGCGGACAGAAACGTCTGCTTAAGGTGATTGTGCCGGCCGGCATTGACGGCGGTCACGACCTGAGGCTGAAAGGGCAGGGGCGGCTGATGCCTGATGGCCGGCGGGGCGATCTTTTATTAAAGGTACGGCTTAGCGATCCTGTCTCCGGGCACGAGGGGCATGGCTCATTGTGAACGCCCGGCGCCGGTCAGTCCCGCAGGACAAGTTGATATGACCGGATCATCGCGACGGGCTGGTACGATTTTTTGGCTTTGGCCAGATTGGGCTCCCCCATGTCGCTTTCCTTGTTAATGTAGCGGTATCCGTCAAACATCTGCCGGGCACACTGGCGGTCAAAGTACTGGTAGAGCCCCTTGATCCGGGAAAATGCCTTTTCAAAATGCAGTACGCCCATGTCATCGGTCAGGTAGGATCCGACGGCAAAAGCGCAGACCTCCGCATCGATGCGCAGCACCAGCGCATGAATCTCCAGCTCGTCCATATGCCAGATGGCATTGAGGGCGGCCAGTTTTTCGCAGGCCAGATCATTCTGGTCGTCGCCGTCGCACTGGCGTTCCAGGCACCAGGCTTCGATGAATTCGGCGCATTCATCGGCGTCGGCCGCCGTGGCGGTATCCACCCGGACCCGGCCGGTCGCCTCGTATTTCCGCTGAAATTGATTGACGAGGTTGCGCTTTTTGGAAAATTTATTCCCTTTCAGATGGGCCAGGTCGTCCTGCAGATAATTGTAGTCGTCGTATTCGGGATGCGGCACAATGGAAAATCCGGCTTCAATCCGTTCCCGTCCGAAACGGGTGATGTATTCTTCGGGAACAAACCAGTAGCGCTTGAAATCAAACGCGACGGCCAGCTCGTGCAGGGTTTCCGGGGAGGCTTCTTTTTCGGGAGATACCGGCAGGATCAGATGCCGTTTTTCCCTGTGGCGCCTGAACTCCGTGCCGATGACAAGCATATCGTCGTAAACCGTGGCCAGCGGGTGGTATTCGTCATTATGCCAGACAATGATCGACGGCAGAGAATAGGCGCAGATCGGGTATCGCTGGTGTTCAAAAAAGTGCTTATACCGGTGAAAATCGGCAGTGGTCAACAGGTTCAGGGACATGGTTCTATTTTTAATAATTTGGGTTGACGGTTGACGGT
>CAZNZW010000006.1:66830-72660 GCA_964577615.1 uncultured Desulfobacterales bacterium
AACAGGTTCAGGGACATGGTTCTATTTTTAATAATTTGGGTTGACGGTTGACGGTCAGCGGGCGGTTGGCCGCAAGACGCGGTGATCGGTGGCCGTGTTATCTTTTCATGGGGGTGGCATCCGGCATTATTTGAAACCCGATCTGTTCATAAAACCGGTGCGTATTTTTTTCCGCAATAAGGCCGACCCACAGCAATCCGGCTTTTTCGGCCTCAGCGGCCAGGCGCTGGACCAGCCGGGTGCCGATGCCTTTATGGCGCCAGGCGGATGCTACCGTGACATCCTGGATGTAGGCGTCGCTGGCCCGGTCGCTGATGACGCGCCCGAACCCGACGATGCGGCCGGTTTCCATCGCGGCCAGAAAAAAATGACTCCCGGCGATAATCCGGCAGACCTGTTCCGGATCATCCTCGGGTTTTTCCCACCAGCCGGCCTGCCGGTAAAGGGCTGTGATCTGATCAATGTAGGCATCCGGAACCGGGGCATCCGAATCGGGAAGGAAACAATACTGGATCATGACTGCGCGGGAAAATCCGACGGTTCGACAGGTGCCGGAAGTGTTGTCACGCGGTTGCGTCCTGAGTTTTTGGATAGGTACATGGCCTTGTCGGCTTTTTTCACAAAGGCCTCGTTATCCTCGCCGTATAAATATTCTGCGACGCCGATGCTGATGGTGATGGTGACTTTTTCATTTTCGCGGGGCACGAATATCAATTTTTCCACAGACTCTCGAATCCGATGGGCCACGGTCTCTGCTTCGCAGCAGCTTGTCTGGGGCAGGATGACGGTAAATTCCTCGCCGCCGTACCGATAGGCGCTGTCCATGCTGCGCAGACAGGATTGAATGGTTTTTCCCAGCTGCCGCAAGACTTCGTTGCCCTCCTGGTGGCCGTACTGGTCGTTGTATTTTTTAAAAAAATCAATGTCCAGCAACAATAACGAGAGCGGTGCCCGATAGCGCCGGGCCCGGTTGATTTCATCTTTTAACCGCTGGTAAAAGTGGCGGGCATTGAACAATTTGGTAAGATCATCGGTGATGGCCAGCCGGTTGAGCTCTTCCATGATAATCTTGCGTTCCATCCGCAGCTTCTGTTCGGCCAGGGTGCGTTCGATCCGCAGCTGCAGCTCTTCCGGGCGAAACGGCTTGACAACCATGTCGCTGGCCCCTTTTTCGACCGCTTTTTCATAGGAGAATTCGCGCCCGTGGCCGGTCATGACAATGACATCGACCGTCTCATAGGTTTCTTTGATTTTTTTGGCCAGATCCAGACCGCTTAATCCGGGCAGTACGATATCGGTGACAACCACCTGGACGGTGTTTGTTTTTAAAACCTCAAGCGCCGCTTCCGCACTGTCGGCCGATGTGCACTGATATTTCTTGGCTTCCAGAAACTCTGTCAGGAAATGCCGGATATCTTTATTATCGTCAACGATGAGGATATGAATGATCATAGTCGAATTCAAATATTAGCGTGATTGTCAAAAATATCGTATTTAACCATTTTTGCAAGAAAAATATAGGATCAACCGTTTTAAACGGTCTTTATTTTAGATTCGGTTGGTGATTTTACCCGAGTTTGCTTAGAAAATCCACTATTTCCTGAAAAAATCTTTTGAAATGGCCCGATGATATATTCGCTATTGATGTCTATCATTGCCCGATATAAAGATAATACAAATCGGAATTAAACCACAGCGAAGAAGAAATATCACATGCAGATAATGAAAAATGTACGAAATTTCAGTATCATCGCTCATATTGATCATGGGAAGTCGACTTTGTCGGACCGGTTGATTCAGGCGACCGGGATGGTGTCCGACCGGGATTTCAAGGATCAGATTTTAGACACCATGGATATCGAGCGGGAACGGGGAATCACGATTAAAAGCCAGACCATCTGCCTGCCGTATACGGCCGCCGACGGCGACCGCTATGCCCTCAACCTGATTGATACGCCCGGCCATGTTGATTTTTCCTATGAAGTATCCCGGGCACTGGCCTCCTGCGAAGGAGCGCTTCTGCTCATCGATGCCAGCCAGGGGGTCGAGGCGCAGACCCTGGCCAATTTTTATCTGGCGCTGGAAGATGACCTGGAAGTGATTCCGGTGGTCAATAAAATTGACCTGCCTTCGGCGGATATCGATCGGGTCAAGGGACAGCTCGACAAAGACCTCGGGCTGGATCCGGACGACGCCATTTTCGTATCGGCCAAGGAAGGGATCGGGATTGATGCGATCCTGGAAGGCGTGGTCCGCCGCCTGCCGCCGCCGCAGGGGGATCCGTCTGCGCCGTTACAGGCGCTGATCTTTGACAGCCACTACGATTCATTCCGGGGAACGGTGGTTCATTTCAGGGTTTTCCAGGGAACGATCCGGCCCGGGGACTGGGTGCAGTTTATGTCCAATGGTGCCGCGTATAAAGTGGAGGAAGTGGGGCTGTTCAGCCTGGAGCGGGAACCGGCACCGGCGCTTTCTGCCGGTCAGGTCGGGTATCTGATCGCCGGGATTAAAACGGTCAGCGATACCCGATGCGGCGACACGGTAACCCTGCGGGATCAGCCCTGCCAGACGCCCTTGCCCGGATTCAAGGAAGCCAAACCCGTGGTTTTCTCGTCGATTTATCCGGTGGCGTCCGATGGCTATGAGGATCTGGCCGTCGGTCTGGAAAAACTGAAACTGAACGATGCCGCGCTGGTCTACGAAAAAGACTCTTCCGTGGCGCTGGGGTTCGGGTTCCGGTGCGGATTTCTGGGGCTGCTTCATCTGGAAGTGGTCCAGGAACGGCTCGAACGGGAATACGGGTTGTCGCTGATTCTGACGGCGCCGTCGGTCAGCTATGAGCTGATTTTAAATGACGGTACGGTGGCCCGTATCGATAATCCGGCGCAGTTTCCGGACCCGGCCGATATTCTCACGTGCCGGGAGCCCTATATCCGGGCGGCTATTATTGTGCCGGATCGGTACATGGGGGCGGTGATGAAGCTCTGCCTGGACCGGCGGGGAATCAACAAAAACTACCAGTATCTGACGAGCAACCGGCTGGAAATGGTCTTTGAACTGCCGCTGGCTGAAGTGATCTATGAATTTTACGATAAACTGAAATCAGTCACCCAGGGATACGGCTCTTTCGACTATGATTTGATCGATTACCGAAAGACCGATCTGGTCAAGCTTGATATTCTCATCAACGGGGAAAAGGTCGATGCCCTGTCACAACTGGTCCATCGGGACGGGGCCGTGTCCCGGGCCCGGATGGCGTGCGCCAGATTAAGGGACGAAATCCCCCGTCAAATGTTTAAAATTGCGATCCAGGGTGCCATCGGCGGGACGGTGATCGCTCGAAAAACCGTGTCGGCCTTCCGGAAAGATGTAACGGCCAAATGCTATGGCGGTGATATTACTCGTAAACGTAAGCTGCTGGAGAAACAGCGAAAAGGAAAGAAGCGGATGAAAATGGTCGGCAAGGTGATGATCCCCCAGCAGGCGTTTTTAGCCGTTCTCAAAACCGATGCGGATTAGGAGTTCTTTTCCGGCGGCGTGGCTTTTTGTTTTCGAGCAGCCCGCCGGCCATCCTGGTAACATTTTCCGGCATACCAGTCGCATTGCCGGCAAATACCGCGGATAATACTGACTTCCCGGGCGCGGAGGCGCATCCGGGTGCCGAAGTGGCGGATCTTGTTGATCCAGTAATCGGGATTGTCGGGTTTGATATAGTCGATCCGGACGAGCAGGTCTTTCAGGGCATCATACATGCCGTCCAGCTCGTGACGGCTGGCCAGGCGCGGCGGCCGGGGGACCGAAGGGGCGATGGTGGTCCGGTGCAGCTCGTAACAGACCAGCATGACGGCCTGGCCCAGGTTAATCGAAGAAAACCCGGCCGTGGGGATATTCAGCAGCCCGTGACACTGCCGCAGGTCCGTATTGGTCAGTCCCCGGTCTTCGGGGCCGAACACCACGGCCACCTGATTGTTGGCGGAAAGGGCGGTGAGCCGTTCGGCCAGGGCCGATGGCGACGGGATGACCCGGCGCTGGCGGCCCACCCGGGCCGTGGTACCCGCCACATATTGAAAGTCGGCCAGGGCCTCGGGGAGCGTGGTGGTAAACGTGGCCGCCGCCAGGATATCCGCCGCTTCGTGGGTGGCCAGGGCCCGGGCCCGTTCCGGCTGGTAATTTTCGGGGTCCACGACAATGAGTCGATCAAACCCCATGTTGTGCATGGCCCGGGCAGCGGCCCCGATATTCTCCGAAAAGCGGGGCCGTACCAGCACAATGGCCACATGAGACCGCCGGATCGGGGTCGGCATTATCCGACGATTTCCAACTGGCTGAAGAAGTAGCCGATTTCAAAAGCCGCTGTTTCCGGGGCATCCGAACCGTGGACGATATTTTTTTCGATATCGGTGGCGAAATCGTGGCGGATCGTTCCCTCGGCGGCCTCTTTATAATTCGTCGCGCCCATGAGCTCGCGATAGCGGCGAATGGCGTCTTTGCCTTCCAGCACCATGACGACGCACGGACCGGAGGTCATAAAGGCGGTCAGGCTGGTGAAAAACGGTTTGTCTTTATGGACGGCGTAAAAGCCTTCGGCCTGACGCGGAGACATGTGGATCATTTTCGCGGCGACCACTTTGAGGTCGTTTTTTTCCAGCCGCTGGATGACTTCGCCGATGAGGCCCCGGGAAACGCCGTCCGGTTTGATAATTGATAATGTTCTTTCCATGGGTATCTCTTCCTTTTCCGTAAAAATTTATGTTGAGGCAGCCATTACCAAATGGCGGGTACCAAGTCAAATAAAAGCCCGGCGCCAGGGCATCGACGCGCCAAGGCTTACTGACACATGGGGCTGCCCATGTGACGGGAGACGACGGCAGGCCCGGACGGCGGCGCCGGCGCCCCTTGACAGAAGGCGTATGGATAGGGCAGAAATAAAGATCAGAACACATTCCCGAAAACATGTGAATTGCAGCCGCTGATTTTCCATTGCCCGGATTCTCAGCTTCAATCGACTGAAAAATGTTAATACGCAAAAAAGGAGGCAGCCGTGCCGGTGACTGTTGTGGACCATCCCTTAATAAAGCACAAACTCGGCCTGATGCGGGAAAAAGATGTATCGGTAAAGGACTTCAGAGATCTGGCTTCCGAACTGGCCAGCCTGTTGACCTATGAGGCCACCAAGGATCTGGAAACCGAAACCCGGACGATCGACGGCTGGGCCGGTGTGGTGGAAGTTGAACGGATCAAGGGGAAGAAGATTACCGTTGTACCGATTCTCCGGGCCGGCCTGGGCATGATGGGGGGCGTCCTCGAGTTGATCCCGTCGGCCAAGGTCAGCGTTGTCGGTCTTTACCGGAATGAAGAGACGCTGGAACCGGTCCGGTATTATGTCAAGATGACCAGCCAGATGGAAGAACGGATCGCCTTGATTCTGGATCCCATGCTGGCCACCGGTGGTACCCTGACGGCCACGATCGAACTGATCAAGGAATCGGGCTGCCGGAAAATAAAGGGAATTTTTGTGGTTGCCGCGCCAGAAGGGATTGCGCGCGTGGAAGAAGCCCATCCCGATGTTGAGATTTACGTGGCGGCCATCGACAGCCAGTTAAACGATATCGGCTATATTCTGCCCGGGCTGGGAGATGCCGGGGATAAAATTTTCGGGACCAAATAAACCGGCAGGCCCGGCCCGGCGCTCATCCGGTGGATATCTGGCAGCGGAGAATACGGATGATATGCGGGCCGCCGGGACCTGCCGTTGGCGTCAGGGGGCGCTGCGGGTTTTCCGCAGCAGATAATCGTACACGGCGATCGTTTTCCGGCGGGTCGTTTCCAG
>CAZNZW010000007.1:0-72642 GCA_964577615.1 uncultured Desulfobacterales bacterium
TCGGCTTCTTTGGGTATGAAACTTGAGAAACCAGCAGTATATCTGCATTATTGACAATTTTCCACATGTATATGATATGATTTGCTTATGATCCTCTATTAAAAAAAATAATAGATGAAAGATAAAACCTGAAACATAATTTGTAATCTTTGTTAGCACCCTTTGTCCCAGGAAAATTAGATCCACTATCCCGAGAGGCCTATCTAACATGCCGATATTTCACGTCCATATTGAAAAAGGTGATTCGACCGGGCAGGATTATTCATTTAGCGAAGCCTTTCGTATCGGGCGCGGGAGCAAATGCCAGGTCCGGCTAACAGATAGTGTCGTAAGCCGGCAGCATGTGGAAATCCTGTTCATCGGAGACCAGTTGTGGATACAGGACCTGGGCAGTGCCAACGGAACATTTATTGGTGACCGGAGGATTGAGCGAGAGCCCTTAAAAAGTGGCACCCGGATTCGACTGGGCCCGAACGGTCCACTTCTATTTATTACACTGGAAGAAGCCGACCGGACAAAAAAAACGGAGACCGACCTCCACTCACTTACTTATTATCGAAATCATTACCTGAAAGATACGGACGATGGTAACGCCGGTGAACATACGATGATGATCCGGCAGGCCTTTTCCCAGGTTCAGAAGAAACAAAAAGGAAAATATTTTATCATCATCGGCATGACCATCTGCCTGCTTATCGGCGTGGGTATTTTTGCAACCGTTAAACATTACCAGCTCAAAAAACAACGCAAACTGGCCGAAAATATTTTTTATAATATGAAGGCGATGGAGCTTGAATTTTCAGAACTGTTACAGATTGCACGGGAAACAAAAAATAAGAAAATCATTGCAAAAGTTGATCGATACAAAATTAAACGCCGGGAAATGGAGAAAAATTACGACCGCTTCATTGATGCGCTTAAGATTTACAAGAAAGGAATGACACCTCAGAATCGGTTGATTCTTCAAACGGCCAGAGCCTTTGGAGAATGTGAGATTAATTTGCCACCCGCATTCGCCGGGGAAGTGCTGAGATACATCAGAAAATGGCAATCAAGCCAACGCCTGGAAAACGCTATCATGCGCGCCAAAAAAAACGGGTATATGAAAATCATCGACCATATGATGGCATCTTATGATTTGCCATCAGAATTTTTTTATCTGGCACTTCAGGAAAGCAATTTTAACAAGAATGCAGTCGGCCCTAAAACCCGCTGGGGCATTGCCAAGGGAATGTGGCAATTCATACCGGACACAGCCCGCAGATATGGCCTAAAAACAGGACCGCTGGTTAACCAGAACAAGCCGGACCCACAAGACGAACGTCAGAATCCACAGAAATCCACGTTGGCAGCAGCGAAATACCTGCGTGACATATACGATACAGATGCTCAGGCATCAGGCCTTCTCGTCATGGCATCGTACAACTGGGGCGAAAACCGGGTAATAAAACTCATTCGGAAGATCCCTAAAAACCCACGCCAACGCAATTTCTGGAATCTGCTCCTTAACTACAAAGAAAAAATCCCCAAACAAACCTACGACTATGTTTTTTATATCTTTTCGGCAGCCGTCATTGGAGAAAACCCCCGATTGTTTGGATTTAACTTTGACAATCCCCTGGCCGCGGTAAAACCGGGTGCAACCGTGGGGAGGAAAGGATAGAAAACTGTTTTCCATGTGCACGCTTCAACAATACTTATGGTGCTGCCCGCTCACCGCTCTGTCCACATAGTCGAATTATCGCAGTAGCTGATAAGTGGAAGAAGCCATTAGCCGGATCCACCACTCCTTTATCTCCTTGACAATGCCGCCGTTTATCATTCCAGGATTAAAAAACAGCCACGTCAGTAACAAAATAAGGGGTATAAAAATAATGACCCAAAGAGCCAGTCGGCCGCTTTTGCGGTGTGACGGCAAACGCATTTCCGGTTTGATCGCGGATGGTGTCTGAGCCAGGTCCCGGGAGTCCGGCGCTACTGTTGGATCGGTGACTTCGACCAGGCGTCCGCCGTCTAAAAACTGAAATACCGGCCCATGGGAGCCCAAAGATATCCGGCTGCCGGGATGAATCGGCGCTTGAGATTGAACCGGACAATCGTTAATGGTTATGGTGCCTTGGCCCGCCAGATCCACCACCCAGTAATTGCTCTCATAAAATGTAAAATGAATATGCCGGTCAATGATTCCCGGCCGCTGAATGACATAGTCGCAATCGTCCCCTCCCCCCACAATCACCGGGAGTTGTTGAAACGATCTGATAGTCGGCCCAAGCTGGATGACGAGTGGCGCTCTGACTTTCACGCCCATCAATGCCGGCAGTTGCATTGCGTCCACTGCGGCAGCCAGCGGTTTTTCAGCTTCCGGCGGCGAGACACCTCCTGCCTCAGATAGTTTCCCTGCCCGCTCTTGTTGCTGGCTTTCAAGTTGCCGTGCATGATAAGATGCCTCAGGTGAAGAAGGAGGTGTCGTTTTGTCAGACAGCCCCGGGAGAAAAGCACTGGAAAACCCCGCGTCGGCAGTTTTGGTTTCCGTCAGAAAACTGATTTTCGGACCGCCTTCGCCGATCATGATGACATCGCCATTTTTCAAAAATATTTCGGTATGAGATTTCCCATTGACAAAAGTACCATTCGTACTGTGGTCAACCAGCTTAAAACGGTTCCCCTCCCGTACAATTTCAGCATGATTCCTTGAAATTATCGTCGTTTCTTTTGGAAAACAGATCTGGCAATCTGGATTCCGGCCAATCCGAACGATGGCATCAGGATATTCTTCTATTTTCCCCTTGAACGGTCCTTCGATATGAACAATCTGAACAATGATAATGGGTCTGTCAGGCATGTGCGTTTTACTCATGACAAAAATTATATGGTTTTGAATTATAGATTATTGCCCGAAGCAACCGTTGGATGTCAAGAAAATTTACATTTCACAATCAGTTTGGAAAATATAATTTGTCATACTTATCATTTTAGGCTATCAGGTAGTGATCATCCGTGGTTGACTTTTGGGCAAGAGGCAGTTGCCAATCTGTATAATTGGAACTTGGAAGGTCAAGGCATCCCGCCGATAGGCGCCGAGATTGCGTAAAAAGATCATATGGATAAAAACCAAGTAATTGATCGGATCAAACGGCAGAACGACGCCCCGCCCAAGCTGTTCTGATGCATCCGGATTTTGTTTTTATTATCGTTTTTCTGCAATAATTTTCAAGAACAGCATGAAAAGAGAAAAAAAAACACCGCCAATTATCGGGCTCTTATTGGGCATTGCGCTTTTATTTCCTTCTCGCGCCCTTTCCAGTACTCAAGAAAAAACATTCCCGCTCCCGGCAAAATCCGTGCAGCAGGCTGTTACCACCTGGCTGCAT
This sequence comes from uncultured Desulfobacterales bacterium, assembly GCA_964577615.1. Taxonomy (GTDB): domain Bacteria; phylum Desulfobacterota; class Desulfobacteria; order Desulfobacterales; family QNYZ01; genus QNYZ01. The sequence continues at coordinate 3,372 of CAZNZW010000007.1, forward strand.
AATACAGGCTTTCAATTGCGGACATCCGCACATTTCGATTCAAACCAGGCCGCCCCCAACTGTATTAAGATCTGGGCTGAAAAAGGAACAGCACAGTGGTATATCCAGATTCGCCCACAATCTGCATTGGCCTGCCATGTCACTGCTGACTGGACAGGTTCGAATGTACTCGACAACCCGGCCCCACACCTGCAATTATGGACGGGTATCCAGTCAATGATCCATGTTTCTCCACCGGCCCGCCATGTCCTTCCCGAAATCCCGAAAACAGTATCGGCCCACATCAAGGCAACTGTGTGCATCCATCTAACCACCGCTGGATCCCAAAAACAGGTATCCGGTTTTTTTATTGGTGCACGTGAAAATCTGTTAATCTCCACCGCCCACGACCTGATCGCTCTGGAAGAGATCACCGTACGGCTATCGGATGGCCGTGAAGTTCCGGGTCAGGTACTTCAGCTGGATCCGGACATTGATCTGGCATTGATTCGTGTCGAATCACCATCAAGTACCACCATATCAATAGCGCAAAGCCGGAACCTGCTCAGCCTGGGAGACCGGCTATATACCATCGGCTGCCCGATCGATCGGGAGGGAACGGTCACGCCGGGTACCGTGAACAGCCCTCCGCGACGAGCCGGTGGCCACCTGCTTTGGCAGGTAAAGATGGATATTCTGCCCGGCAACAGTGGCAGTCCGGTATTCGACGACCGGGGCCGACTGGTAGCCGTGGTTAAGGGAAGGCACCGGGTTAAAAAATCCATCGGCTTCTTAATTCCCATGGAAACGGTATATGATTTTATTGAGGCCAACCGTGACTACATCCGCTTGAACCCATGGTGAAATATTGTATTTTCAATGGATAAAATCCTGAAAGATATAAAACCAGGATGCTCCTTGGCGGCAGGACGGATTTTCCGCACAGCAACCCTTTCGGAATGGCAGACGGCTGTTATCGCAAGCCTGCCATTCTTCGCTGAATCTTGCCATTCTCCGCTGAATATAGTTAACTGTCAAAACAGGATAGAAACCTGTCACGCGCTGTGATACCATCGAAAACAGGCACTGAATACGATGGACGAGAAAACAACACGGATAAAGTCATGAATGCCATACAATACGGACGATACCGGATTGTATCCGAGCTGGGCAAAGGAGCCATGGGCATTGTTTATCAAGCCCACGACCCCCAGATTGACCGCATGGTTGCCCTTAAAATCCTACGGCAGGATCGCGTCGTCGACCATGAATTCGTACGACGGTTTATTACCGAAGCCAGAGCCATTGGTCGGCTGTCCCACCCCAACATTGTGACAGTTTTTGATGTCGGAGAGGATCATGGTACTATTTTCATTGCCATGGAATTTCTGGAAGGCCAGTCGCTGGATATGCTGCTAAACGAGCGGGCTTTCAGCCTGGACGAAATCATAGACATTGGCATTCAGGTAGCCGATGCGCTGGAATATGCACACCAGCGGGGAATTATCCATCGAGATATTAAGCCGGGAAATATCATTATTACCCCCCAGGGGCACACCAAGGTAACTGATTTTGGAATCGCACGTATCGAGGGCAACACCGGCCAGAAGATGACTCAAATGGGTGAAATCCTAGGCACACCTGTCTACATGCCACCGGAACAGGTAGCAGGCCAACCTGCTGATGGCCGTTCCGACATCTATGCCCTGGGCGTTGTTTTATATGAATTGACTACCGGCAAACGTCCGTTTAACGGTAGCAATCTAACTACTTTGTTCAATGCGATCGGGAGTGAAACAGCCGCCCCCCCGGCCAAGCTGACTCCTCAAATACCAGAACCCCTCTCACAGCTAATCATGAAATGCTTAAGTAAAGCACCGGGAGACCGATTCCAGAATGGAAAAAACCTGGCTGATGCATTACGAAGATGCCGGGCATCTCAGTCGGGATTCGAGGTACCAGCTCTGTATTCTCCCCCCAAAAAACAAACGAGAGTGTACCTGCTGGCCATCCTTGCCATCCTTTTTATTACCGGAGGGCTGTTGTTATTTTTTCTTCCAAACCACCAGCCTCCAGACCCCACATTATCACGGCAATCTAGAATTGTAACAAAAAAGACGAATACCGGCAAGCGTTTCGACACGCTTAACAAAGCCCCCGACATTCATATAGTACCCAAAACAAAACCTTCACCCCTTAAATCCGGATCCAGATCCACCACCAAAAAAATGCGAGCATCTATTGCAGCCCGGCCTCTGGAGGCACACAAAACATCATCCTCGTTACCGTTGCTGGATAAGCCCAAGCAAAAAAAAGCAGCAGGGAATTCCACACGTAAATCGAAAAGAGAAAAACAGAAACAATCCACGCTCGACATTCAAAGCGCCCCCCCCGGGGCCGATTTTTTTGTAAATGGTAAATACCGGGGGATAACGCCGTTGAGAGTAAAGCTTCCCTGGGGAAAATACGAAGTGCGCCTTCGACATAAAAATTATTTCGGCTGGGAAGCACAGCTCAACTTGGACAAGCCGGGAACAATACCACTGCAAATACGATTGATTCCCGAAAACTGATATATTCAATCCAATGCGGGAGGGGTACCATGAAAATAATAAAATATCATTTGCGTTCTATTTCCATGGCCGGTCTGATTGGCCTGAGCCTGTTTATTGTCATGCCGGTTTTCGGGCAGATCCAACCAGGGTCAACGGTTCCCACTTTTTCATTAAACGACGTATTTGGCCGACCTTACGATCTGGCCGGTATCAGAGACCGCCCCATGATCGTTCTTTACTTCTTTGATGCTGCCTCCAGATCCAGCCGGGCCGGGCTGCAGAACCTGGATAAACTTTCTCGAACTTATAAAAACGCAAATCTGGTTGTCTGGGGTATTACCCGCTCTCCAGCAAGCCAGGTAAATGATTTTGTAACCAAGGTTGACTTACAGTTTCCCGTGCTCATCGATACAAAGAATATCGGCGACCTGTACCATGCCCAGGTGATCTTGCCGAGTGTTTACATTCTTGGGCCGGGGTTAAAGCTGCTCGACCAGTTTCAAGGCGGCGGGAAGACAACCGAAATCATGTTGACCCGGCTGGCTGCGCGTCAGCTGGATCGCAACCAGCCAATGCTGGCCAAGGCAATCAGCCAGGAAGTAGAAAAAAACGACCCGGATAATATCAAAGCCAGAACCATTTTAGGTTACGCTGCACTTAAAACAGGCAATTACCCTGAAGCCGAGCAAACATTTCAGATCCTTTCCCACAGCAAGGGGGAAGGAGAAATACTCGGCAAAGAAGGCTTATCCGAAGTTTACGCAAAAACGGGTAAGCCTGGCAAGGCGCTGGCACTGGCAGATGAAGTTGAGAAAAAAGCGCCAGGCCGGCCCTATGTCAATGTGATCAAAGGCAACATTCTGTATAGTCAGGGAAAAAGAGATGCCGCTTTCCATGAGTATAAGAAAGCCACTGAAAAACCGGATGGCGAACCGTTTCAAAAAGCAGTTGCCTATAACCAATTGGGCCGAATTCAGTCCAGCCGGGGACATTACGAATCGGCCCGACAGCTCTATGACCAGGCTGTGGATATCAATCCATACTATATTGAAGCCACATCCAATAAGGGAGTGACCTATAAAAAAGAGGGGGACTGGGAAAAGGCCCTTGCTGCTTTCAAGGCAGCGCTGGCCGTAAATAAAAACGACACCTATGCGGCTGTTTTGGCAAAACAAAGCGAGGAGATGCTGGCCCTCAAAAAGGATACTGTTCGTGGAAAACGCATCGATAAACTGGTTAAAAACCTCGCCGATCGGTATCGGAGCCAACGGTCCATATTTTCCAGAAAAAAAGACTCATGGACCTCCCGCCCCATGATCTTAACCTTTGTTGATATGCAGGAAAAAGGTGGCCTGTCGCAACGGGATGGCACGCCCGCAGTGCTGAGCACATTTCTCACCGGCCAGCTAAACACTTCCGGTCGTGTCCAGGTCGTGGAGCGGGCCTTGATTGAGCGTCTTCTTGAAGAATTAAATCTGGGATCTTCGGACCTGGCCGATCCACAAACAGCTTTGAAGCTCGGCAAAATCTTGGCTGCCAAACTGATAGGCACCGGAACAATTATCTACCTCCCGGATAAAACGCTGGTCACCATGCGGCTGATCGATACTGAGACATCATCTGTTGCCAAGGTTTTTACCCGGGAAATGGCCGCAACGACATCCCTCGAAAAAGGTCTCGATGCCTTGGACCGGGAAATTTTAAAAACAGTGATCACCCAATATCCCCTGCGAGGCTTTGTCGTTCAAATAGCTGGAAACGACCGGGTCATGATTAACCTCGGCACAAACCAAGGGGTGGTCATGGGCACCAAATTTGAGATCATCCAGCCAGGAAAACCGATTAAATACAAAGGTAAGAAACTTCAAGGGCCACCGACGGTCATCGGTGAAATCGAAGTTACTCAGCTTGGTCCGGATATTTCATTCGCCACGATCCTGCAATCCGACCGGGGGCTCAGAAAAGACGACAAGATTATTGAAAAGCTTGAAGACGTGGTGGCAAGGGGAGACAACAATGCAGCCAAACAATAGGTGGTTTTTCCTCATCCTGGCAGGGATGTTCCTGTTCGGTTGCGCGGGCGCGCCAACAGCACCGGATCCCCAACCCATCTACGGGCCAGGGACAATTATTGCCGTATGGAACCTTGAAGATTTAAGTCTCAGCCAGCTCCACGAACCGGATCTGGGAGAATTTATTACTGCCAGGATCACCGAATCCCTCGAAACCCACTGCGGGTTCAAAATAGTTGAGCGCGAGAAACTGCTTCTTGCTCTGGAAGAACTTAACCTTGGATCCAGTCAACTGGCCAGTGAAAATACTCGCCTTCGTATCGGCAAGATACTGGGGGCCAGGCTGATGATTTTTGGCGCATACCAGATCATCGGGAATATTACCCGCCTTGACCTGCGTCTGGTGAATGTCGAGCAGGGTCTGGTTGTCAATACCGCATCCAGTGAAGTCAGCTCAACAGACCTCGATGCCCGTTTGAAAGGGGCCTGGACGGCGGCGGCAGAATTATGCACGGAAATGGAGAAATGATTCTGTTTCCCCCCAGCGGCTCCCGATCCACAAGATCGGTTGATGTGGCCGGGGGCGCCTTTGGCCGGAGGGGGCGGCCCTTCTTTTTTTCCGCGCTATTATCACCGTCTCCAGACAAATATGAATTCAAATAAACTTCGGATAGTTGCCGCTGCGGGCAGCGGACTGATGCTGACCGGCGCGTTTCCGGCGGTCAATCTGTCTGTACTGGCATGGGTCGCGCTGTTGCCTCTGTTGTGGGCAATCGGCGGCATGTCCGCCGGCGGGGGATTTCGGCTCGGCTTTATCGCAGGATTGACCCATTACCTGACGCTCATGTACTGGCTTGCCTATACCATGACCACGTACGGCGGGTTGCCCGGGTTCATGGCCGGCCCCATTCTTTTTTTACTGGCGGCCTACCTGTCGCTTTTTCCGGCGGTCTTTGCCGGGCTTGTCGCCTTCTGCCGACTGGCCCCGCTTTCCGCCCTGTGTCTCATTCCGGCCGCCTGGGCGGGGCTTGAATTTCTCCGTTCGTTTGTATTCTCCGGTTTTCCCTGGGGATTTCTGGGGCACAGCCAGTTTACGCACCTGGCCCTGATTCAGATGGCCGATATTTTTGGCGTCTATGGCGTGTCTTTTCTTATTGTGGCGGTCAACGTCGGCATTCTTCTGGCCGGCCGCTTTTTAACCGGCCCGCGCCAGGGCAATCCGCCTGTTTCCGGTAAAACCGCCCTGACGGCAACGGCGCTGCTGGCTGCTGCATTTGTGGCCGCATTCGGGTACGGATACACGCGCATTCATTCCATCGATGCCCTGTCAGCCGCTGCCGATACCCGGACAATTGCCGCCGTTCAGGGCAACATCGCCCAGGACATCAAGTGGCACCCCGGATTTGCCCGGGCCACCGTCGAAAAATACCTGCGCCTGTCCAGTGTTTTTAAAAACACCCGTACCGACCTTATCGTGTGGCCGGAGAGTGCAACGCCATTTTATCTGACCCGGGACCCCGGTTTTACCGGAATGGTTCTGGCCGGTATCCAGACAATCGGCACCGATTTTCTCGTCGGCAGCCCCTCCTTTTCCGACAATAATGGAAAAAGGCGTTACCACAACAGCGCCTACCTCATCGACAGAACCGGTCATCCCCTTGACCGATGTGACAAGGCCCATCTGGTGCCTTTTGGCGAGTACGTGCCGTTTAAAAGATACCTCCCGTTTATCGGTAAAATTGTTGCCCAGGTAGGCGATTTCGTTCCCGGCCCCGTGGGCGACACCATCGCCTGGAGCGATCACCGCATCGGCGTTTTGATCTGCTACGAACTGATTTTTCCGAATCTGGCCCGCCGGCAGGTCCTGAACGGCGCATCCTTGCTGGTAAACCTGACCAACGACGCCTGGTATGGGCGGACCAGCGGCCCCTATCAGCATTTTGCCATGGCGGTTTTCCGGGCAATTGAAACCCGCCGGGCGCTGGTCCGCGCGGCCAACACGGGCATCAGCGGATTTATCGACCCCGTGGGACGCATCGACAAATCAACGCCGCTGTATACGGCCACCGCCATACGCCAGGCAGTTCCACTGCTTTCAATCGAAACCCCCTATGTCCGCGCAGGTGATCTGTTTGCCGCCGCCTGCCTGGCCATCTGGGGGTTATGGGCCGGCCGCCGGTTTATCGGCCGCAGCCGTTCCCGTCGGCAGCGCAATGGAAAAAGCGCCTGATTTTTTCCGCGCAGCTGGATTTTTACCCGAATTAAGATTATAATCCGTCCGAGTACCCATTATTTCATGACAGGAGGAACCATGACCACCGAGATCGAACAGCCCCTTGTTGCCCTGAAACAGAAACTTGACCGCATCAAGGAGTATCTTTGACCTGAGCAGCAAAAAACAGCGTCTGCTCGAAATCGAGTCTCTTATCTCCAGAGACGGTTTCTGGGATAATCCACCGGCCACCCGGCCGCTCCTGAAGGAACGGTCCCGCCTGGCCGGCCAGATTGACAAAATAGCCGCCCTGACCTCGGACCTGGAAGAAACCGAAGTCCTGCTGCAGCTCGCCGTGGAAGAGTCTGATGCCGCCACCCTTGCCGAAGTGACTGATCAGCTGGACCGGCTCAAAAGCCAGATCGATGCCTTTTCTCTCAGCATGATGCTGAACGGTGAAGACGATGCCAACAACGCCATTGTGTCCATCAATGCCGGGGCCGGCGGTACCGAGGCCCAGGACTGGGCCGAAATGCTTTTCCGCATGTACCTGCGCTGGATTGAACGACGCGGGTTTGATTCTGAAATGATCGATTATCAGCCCGGCGAGGAAGCCGGCATCAAGAGCGTCACCTTTATTGTCAGCGGTGAATATGCCTTCGGGTATCTGAAAACGGAAACCGGCGTCCACCGCCTGGTCCGTATCTCGCCGTTTAACGCCAACGGCAAACGGCACACCTCTTTTGCCTCGGTCTTTGTCTATCCCGAATTAAACGATGAAATCGTCATCGATATTGAAGACAAAGACCTGCGCATCGATGTCTTCCGGGCCAGCGGCGCCGGCGGCCAGCACGTTAACAAAACAAGCAGCGCCATCCGGATCACCCACCTGCCCACGGGGGTCGTTGTTCAATGCCAGCAGGAAAAATCCCAGCACCGCAATCGTGAAATCGCCCTGAACGTCCTCCAGTCCCGCCTGCATCAGCTGGAAAAAGACAGACAGGACGCGCAGCGTCAGCAACTCCACGACGGCAAGGATAATATTGCCTGGGGCAGCCAGATCCGGTCCTATGTCCTGCACCCATACCAGATGGTCAAGGACCACCGGACGAACATCGAAAAGGGAAATGTCGCCGAAGTTCTGAATGGCGGGCTGGATCCGTTCATCGAATCCATGCTGATGATGAAAAACACACCGGGCCACCCGGCAAATCCTTTGGATGGAAAATGATCGATCCGGTCGGCATCATTACCGAATTTTATCGTCCCGGCACCCGGATTTACGACATCTTCATGGTCCATGCCGAAGCGGTTGCCGGGCGGGCCGTGGCCACGGCCGAAAAGGTGCCCCACCTGGCACCGGATATCCCATTTATCCGGCAGGCGGCCTGGCTGCATGATATCGGTATCTATCTGACCCATGCGCCCGGTCTGGATTGTCATGGCGGCGCTCCGTATCTGTGTCATGGCGTTCTGGGACGCCGGCTGATGGAAGAACACGGTTATCCTGACCATGGGCTGGTGTGCGAGCGCCACATCGGCGTGGGAATCGATGCAACGGAAATCCGGCGGCGCCATCTGCCCCTGCCCGTACGGGACATGCGCCCCGTATCCATTGAAGAACAGATTGTCTGCTACGCCGATAAATTTTATTCAAAGACCCGGGGCAATCAGCCCAGATCGGTTGCCGACATTATCAAGGGGCTGGCCGTTTACGGCCAGGATAAAGTACAGATATTCCGCCAGTGGGTCGACCGGTTTGAAAAGGATGTTCCCGGCACCCTATGAACCGGCCGCTTTCTGCATGGTCATCATTGCGGCGGCAATTTCCCGGCTTAGGGTTTTAACCCCCCGGCTCAACGCGTCCACCATGGCCGGATACACCTGATCCCCCTGGGCTTTCCCGCGGATGGCTTCCTCGGCAACTGTTTTGCCCCGGCGGGCCAGCTGGGGACGGCCGGGTACCCGAATCGTCCAGTACGCTTCGAGCCGGACACGCGCATCCGGCCCCCCCTCAAACCGGCGAAGATGGACAAGCACCTGATAATCCGGCGGCGGCGCGGCCTCCAGATTGTGGATATAGACATGGTCCGAGTGCAGCAGCACTCCCAGGTTCTCGGCCAGTTCCAGGGAAATACTGTCGGCCGGGGAATCGGCCCAGCGGTGATATTCAACAATCCGGATCTGGTTTTCGGCGCTGCGGACAACCATCTGCGGCCGATCCAGGTAACCGGGAACCCGGATCGGGCCAACGACCACCCGGAGCGGCGATATCCGTTTTTCACCCGCGGCCGGCGTCATTGCGCTCAAGGTATAAAAATGAACCGGCGGCGACGCGATGCTGCACCCCCCCAGAAAAATCAACGCCATCAGGAACCCGGCGCCCCGGCGCCAGTGGCGATGGACCGCATCTGTCATTTTTTCTCCTTTCCGAAAATAAACGTTTCCGGATGGCGTTCGATAAAATCGGTTAACGTCCGCAGCGACCGGGCCGCCCGGGCGATTTCATTCAGAGCCGATCTGGCGGAGTACTGGAGATCCGAATTGGTATCCAGAATCGCACGGGCCGAGGCAAGCGACTGCCGGGCCTGCTGCAGCGTTGTGATCACTTCGGGCGTTACCCTTGAATGAACGCTGTCGACCAGCTCTTTAAGATCATCGAGGACGCCGTTGAGCCGGGCCAGGGTCTGCGGAAGGGCCGGATTGTTGGACAGATCCTTAATATTCTGAATAATCGTCTGGATATCCGTCAATATTGTCCCCAGAGGCATCGATTCCAGTTTATCCAGCATTCGGATCACCTGGTTGCCAACGGTTTCGATCCGACCGGGCATGGTCGGCAGACGGGGATAATCGCCACTCCAGTCGATCCGGTTTTTCCGGACATTCTTATAGATATCAAATTCGACGATCTGTTGGCCGGTGAGCAGGTTCCCTATTTTCAGCTGCGCCCGCATCCCTTTGGCCACCAGGCGGTCAACGATCGGCTTGAGCGCATCCACGCCGGTCAGGGGCGGATTTGGGATCAGCCGCTCCGGTTCCACTTCGATGAGCACCGGGATGTTAAACGTCACCGACGGCTCATCGAATTCCACACCGATGTTCACAACCCGGCCGATGTGAATGCCCCTGAATTCAACCGGCGCCCCCACTTCCAGCCCCCGCACGGACCCCCTGAAATAAAGCAGCCAGCGGGTCTTGAGCGCATAATGCCGGATCTGGCTCAATTTATAATCCGGGTAGAGTGTAAACACCTGTTCTTTGCCGGTCACCTTGGTCCTGGGCAGATCTTCGGGCAGATTGTACGCAATGCCTCCCATCAGCAGGCTCGCCAGGGTCGCCGCCCGGAATTTAATGCCATCGGCATCAAGGGAAAGGTCGATCCCGCTGATATTCCAGAAACGGGAATCTTTAAACACAAACGTATGGTAAGGGGCACGGATAAAGATGGTGAACTTGACCTTTTCTCCATCAGCGGCCAGTTCATAGGCAACCACCTGCCCCACTTTAATCTGCCGGTAGTAGACCGGCGAGCCGATGTCCAGGGAGCCCCGCTGGTCGGCCACCAGTGAAAAATGCCGGCCCGGCGTATTCGACGTAATGGCCGGCGGTTTTTCCAGCCCCTTGAAATGATCCGTGAATTCACCGGCCGTGCCGGGATCCAGCGTGATATACGCACCGGAAAACAACGTATCAAGACCGGTCACCTCGGTGGCCGCCACCCGCGCCCGCACCACCCAGAAGCGGGTATTTTCGGAAAGCAGCTCTTCGGCCTGTTTGTCCAGCTGTGCCCTGACAATCACATGACGTTGATCCGGGCTTAAAAGGATTTTAACCACCTTGCCCAGTTCGACTTCCTTGAACCTGATTTTGGTCTTTCCCGCTTCCAGTTCCCGGGCGGATTCAAAAGTGATGGTGATCAGCGGCCCTTTTTCGGTGACCGCACGGTAAATCAGCCAGGCGCCGACCGCCGCCGCGATCAGCGGTATCACCCAGACCAGGGACAGTTTCCCCCGGGTGGAGCGTACCTCCGGTTCTGGAAAATCGTCGACACCCGGTATGTTATGATTCATGACGTTTTTCCCTGGCATCCCAGATAAGACGCGGGTCAAAGCTCATTGCCGCCAGCATGGTTGTAATCACCACCGCCGCAAAGAACAGGGCTCCCTGTCCGGCGCGCACCTCGGCGATGGCGCCAAGATTGATCAGGGCCACCAGAATCGTCACGGCAAAAATATCCACCATGGACCACCTGCCCACGGTTTCCGTAATCCGGTACAGCCGGGTACGGTCCCCTGGCCGCCAGGCCGATCGACGGTGTACCGAGATCAATAAAAAAAACAGAACCAGCAGTTTGATGATCGGAATCAGCACGCTGGCCACAAAAATAATCATGGCAATCCCCCACATCCCGGTTTTAATGAAATAGAGCACCCCGCCGATGATGGTGTTTGCCTGGAAGGCCCCCATCTGGGTCGCGCGGGTAATGGGCAGCAGGTTGGCGGGAAAATAAAACAATACCGCCGCAAGGGTCAGTGCCCAGGTGCGGGCCAGGCTGTTGACCTTCCGAACATGAAGACGGGTATGACAGCGGGGGCATCTGGCCACCCGTTTCCCCATGGCCCGGGGCGCCCGGCACAGGAGGTGGCAATCCGGGCAATCCACCAGCCCGGCCCGGCGGGACGTCATGTGAAAAGTATCCATTACGCATACCCCCGCTTCTGCCAGAATCGGTGAGAATCAATACTTGCGGTAACCCCGGCCAGAACAAAAATCAGGATCAAGAGGGCATACAGCGACCCGCCGGCGATAATGGTGGCCATCTCGGATAATTTGACGACAGATACCAGGACACCCAGCATAAATACTTCCAGCATACTCCAGGGACGCAGCTTCTCGATCATACGGAAAACATCGGGTAAAAAGGGTGCCGACCAGTCTAAATACAGGGGGATGAAAACGTAAAGTAATCCGGCAATCTGAAGCAGCGGTACCAGAAACACCGTCAGAAAAACAAGCCCGGCTACCATCCACAGCCCCTCGGCATAAAGGGCCGCCACGCCTGACAGCAATACCACCTGACGAACCTGTCCTTTCAAGCCCAGGGACAGGAAAGGAAACGCATTGGCAATGAGAAAAAGGATCAGTCCCGTAATCGTCAGCGCGAGAATCCTGTCGGCATGCCGTGCCCGGGCGCGAACCAGGACAGCCCCGCACCGCACGCATCTGGCCATGTGCCCGTCGGGAACAGGCCGCAGGCGGTGCAGCAGGTCACATTCGTGACAGGCAATCACCGTCGACGGGTCCGGGGGGAACTGGCTCATGGATGACGGATTCATGACTATCCAATTTTTAAAACACAGAAAGAAACGCGGATCAAACCACCGGGTCCGGTACCTGCTCAGGTGGCGCCCCGGTTCGCTGGTGCAGCATCCAGACGGCAAAATAAAAAACCGGCGTATCGAGCAGGGCGATGGCAAGCTTGACCACCCACTGGCCCATGATCAACGGCCAGACCGGCATGGTCCCGTAAAAAGCGATGGTGATAAACAAAACCGAGTCAATGAACTGGGAAATCGCCGTGGACAGATTATTTCGCAGCCACAGGTGCCGGCCCTGGGTGATCCGCTTGAGAAAATGAAATACATATACATCGTGGAACTGGCTGACCAGATAGGCGATAAAGGACGCCACAATAATCCGCGACGTACTCCCCAACACCGCCTGGAATCCTGCTTCGCCATGCCAGATCGGCGCCTTGGGCCACACCCGTGCCACCTGCACCAGAATCAGCACAACGATCAGGGAGATAAACCCGCCGATGACCATCTGCTTGGCCCGCTGTTTGCCCCATATCTCACTGACCACATCGGTACAGATAAAGGTGACCGAGTACGCCAGAACCCCCGCAGGCACCAGCAGCCCGAACAAGGTGATGATTTTGCTGGCCAGAACGGAAGAGATGGTCATCCCGCCGATGAATATGCTGACAATGATAATCAGCGCGCTGTCGTTATTGTGGGTTGATGTCAATCGTTACTCCTTCGAACACAGACCGTTTACCCCTGCCTGGATAAAAGCCACGACACCGGCATGTTGTTTCCGGCACCGTTAAGCCGCATCCGGCAGTATATTATTTAAAATCCATTCCAGAGTCCCCACATGACCACTACTGGTGGGCATGTGAGTAATGCATCCGGCTCAACAGCCAATGATCACTTAAATATCGGATTCAGAGAGGATTGTCAATCTGGATTCTTTCCGTGATTTTAATGATATACATCATGGAGGCGGGATAAAACAGCAACAGAACAGATAGCCGGGATACCAGAACCGCCATTTGAAGGGGATGCGGAATCATTCCACAAGGATACCGCCCCGTCTACCTGCCAAGGAGGAGATAAATGCAGGGAGAAAGGGTAATTCCGGAAAACGGCCCGGATGACGCATATTCGTAGGCGCCGATATCAATGGCGGATCCCTGCGGCCGGGATCTGCCGGTAATGTCTATTGCCGGAGACGTCCAGCCGCGATAAGCGGATAAGCCGGCATCTATGGCCGGCGATCCCGCGGACAGACGATAATCCCCCGCCGCATAATCCTGGAACAAGTCGGCAAGCGTGGCAAGAAAAGATCCGTTGCCGTACCCCATGCCCTGCCATTGTCGAAGGGTGAGCAGGGTATTATCCCGGTCCGGAGTAAATCGGTCGACCACAATATTGTGAGCACTTGCAAACCCCGTGCTGTCAGAATCAATCGCAATACTGCCGCCCCAGGCCTCACTTATCAGGATATTGTTAAAGACCGTATTTCCCCCGCCTTCCGCCGTCAGCCGAACGGCCCAGCCGCCATCTGCAGGAATATGGATGGTATTGTTCATAATGATCAGGTTTTTAGGCCCTGCGGCCGCATCAATGGCATAGGCCCGGATTCCGTTTAAACGGTTGTTATAGATCAGATTGTTGCGGATAACCGAATCCTGAACGCCATCCATATTCAGACCGTTCTGACCGTTGTTGTATATCTGGTTCTGTTCAACAGTCATGTGGCTGATAATCCCGTCTCCGCCGATGGAAAGGTCGCCGTTGAAGTGGATGCCCGCTTTGGGGCACCCGTGAATACGGTTTTGGCGAATAATGGTCCCATCCGTACCGGCATTGGCCATATACATGCAGTGGGTGGTACCTTGCGCTCCCCAGCCGCAATGGTCGATTTCATTTTCCTCAACCAGTGAATCGGCCACCTCGGACAGATACATGCCCACGGAGCCGCTGCCCACCACTTTATTCCCGCTGATGATCAACCCATGCACGGGCTTTGTCGGCTGTGCGCCCCGGTGGGCAATACCCATTTCATCGACGCCGGAAACGGTGAACCCTTTAATGGTTATATAGCTGACATTCCGCAGATGAACACCATACCCGTCAGGGGTTTGTTGATCGATAACCGCCGCATCTCCCAAAGCTTCGAATTTTATCCGGGAGCCGGGGGTCCCGCTCTGGGTAAGCCTGAAGCCGGCATAGCGCCCGTCTGCAACAAGAACCGTATCTCCCGGGACCACTGTGTCGGCTGCTTTCTGTAATGTCGCAAACGGCTGTCCGGAAGTCCCCGGATGCGAATCAGACCCACCGGGGGGCGGGGCCACGTAATACGTGGCGGCCGCAACAGGCATCACATATAATATAGCGACAAGAAAGCCGAGATGAACACTTCGGGGGGGAAAAAAATGGGCCATGTATTCACTCCTGTCTATGCACTTGATGCAACGGGGAACCCCTGTTATGTCTTCGGCAGGTTTGAACCCATATGAGGGATCCTGGAGACCCCGCCCGGATCCAACCCGTCAAACAGATGCCGTAGGGATTGCAGCAGGGACGCCTTCATGGCCCGGACATGATCCGGCTGAAGATTGTCTTTCCACCGGGGATATCCGCCTTTCCAGACATATTGGATCAATTGCTGAAAAACCGGGCGGCTGAACCGGTAGCCGCCTAAGGTGATTTCGAGCTCGTCCGCCGCCGCAATCAACGGGATATTGACAGGACGGGCATAGGGAGAGATGAGGGCCTTCATGGTTCCCTGGGTATCGGCGCACCGGGGATTTTGCTTAAAACGGCGGGGATCGTCGGGAAACGGAAACCGGCGGTAGACGTCACCGATAAACCCGGTGTAACGCACTCCGTGGATGGCCCCCATCAAATCGCCGATGTCTTCGGGTTGATCAATGACGTATCCCGGTAAAAAAACAGGTGACAACTGGCTGCCCGGCTGCCCGGCATACCGGGATAAACGGCGGCAGAACACCGTTGAAAAAAAGAAGTATTTTTCCAGAAGCAGCATATCCGATTCAATATTAAAAAACCCGAAGGCCACGTCGCCATGGCTGAGGGTACGAAAAGCTAACGGCATGACGCCCCTTGCGGATCTGTTTCCATATTATTAAAATATCCCGTATCGCAGCTATGCATTGTCTTCAGGGTTCACCGGCTGACAGATCTCGCAGACAAAGGAACTCCGCTGCCCCACGATCAACCGGCGAACGGGCCCCCGGCATCGCGGGCAGGGCATATCCGTCCGGCGAAATATCCGCAATTGTTTTTTATTACTTCCCCTGCGGCCGGTGGCGGAGCTGAATCCTGTTTCACCGCCGCCCAGCGTGGTCCCTTTGTTCCTGATCCCCTGCCGCAGCACCCGGCGAATCGCCCGGTGCAGCCGTTTGATCTCGATGGCATCCAGGGTCGCGGTATTCCGGCACGGATGCAATTTCGCCTGCCAGAGCGCTTCGTCCACATAGATATTGCCCATCCCCGCGATAAAGGTCTGATCGAGCAGCAACGGTTTCAACATCCGCCTGCGCGGTACCATCAGCCGCGTCAGCGCTTTGGCGGTAAAGGTCCGCGACAGGGGTTCGGGACCCAGTCTGGCTAAAATTTTTTCAGGATTATCCACAAGGAAAAACCGGCCGAACTTACGCGGGTCGTGGTACCGCAGCCGCCGGCCATCGGACAGCGCCAGGACAACATGATCGTGCGCCCCCCGTCTGGGTTTCCCCGCATCCAGATACAGATGCCCGGTCATCCGCAGGTGGACCAGCAGGTGAGTCGGCCCGGACAGATCAAGGATGATATATTTGCCCCGGCGCCGGATACCGGTCACAGTCAGTCCGGTTAAGCGGGTGCGAAACCGTGCGGTGGTCGGTTCGGCAATGATACGGGGATAAAACACCTGAACGCGGGCGATCACCCGACCGACGAGTTTCGCCCTTAACAGATCGTCTATGACGGTTTGGACTTCCGGCAACTCTGGCATCGTACTATTTTTTTCAGATAATCATAATATCGTTGTAAAACAGACCGAATGTTTACCATTCTCATTCGTTCATGGCGCATCACATCAGATAAAAGCCCAGGGTAATATCATTCTTATCCGAGCCGAGAAACTGGCCTCCCACGTACGTTTTGTTGACATTTTTTATGCGGATCTGTTTGACGATTTTAGACCGGACGCGGTTGTCCAGGGTAAACTTTACCCGAAGCCGGTCCCCCGTCAGCAGACGGTTGGAACCTTCGGTATGAAAGCCGATCCCGTTTTTAGAAATATTGGCAATCCGGATTTTTCCCGAGTATCCGGCCGAATCCGACACAAGGCTCCTGCTTTTTATCTGCAGAAAAACCCCTTCCAGATCAACGGATTTACGATAAAAGGAGCGCTTTTCCGGTGTCAGATCGAATGCAAACCCGCAGGGGCAGGTGGCGGTAATGGTTTTGTTAAAGGCTTTAAAACGATCCAGGCCGACAGGATCCTGACGCATGCATTGCGGACAGGTGATCATCATCTTTTCATCTATAATCGGAACCTTAACCATTTCAGGGCTGGCATGGCCGGTATCCGCGCTGACGTATTGCCATTGCGGTGTTTTTAATTTTTCCCGCTGATCAGCCGTGATATCAAAAATATGGTGAAGTTCTCCCGTCTCGGTAATTTCCTGGATTTCAAAAGTCGCCGGCGCACCAGCGGACGGAGGGGCATCAGGCACCGGCGCCACCCGCTCCGGCAGGTCCGGAGAGACCGTCTGGACCCGCCGGTGCCGGTTCAGCCAGTCGGTTTCGTTCTGCCGGCGCCGGATGGCATTTAAAAAAGCCTGGCCGGCAAACTGGAAAAGCTGTCGTTCCCCGCTGCCCCAGTGATCCTGTTTATCACACGCGTCATAGCCGATCACACCGCCCACACGCCGGCCCAGCTGCAGCACAAAATAGGCAAACGACCGGGTTTCCGCCAGGTGCAGGGACTCCAGATCGTCATGCCAGCGACCCGACTCAGCGGTCACATCTGCCACCTGCAGCATCCGGTCCTGCCGGATCGTTTCTTTGAGTCCGGGCAGATTATTCAAGTCCAGAGCGCCGGCCGGTTTCCGGACGGGAACTGTATCCGGCGCACACCACTCATGGGTCAGGGTCACGCCGGTCGCTTTTTCATCCACAACGCCGAGATAAGTCCGCTCAACTTCGGTAAACATCGCCAGGGTCTTCAATTCGTGATTGATGGTCGCATCTATATCCCGGGCCGGGCATCGGATCAGACGGGCTGTCAGGGTACGGGTAATGTTTTCGATATCCAGCCGGCGGGCCAGCAGATCCAGCGCCCGCCGCCGCCGGGTATAATCCCGCAGGGACACCTGCATGGCATCGATCTTGCCTTTCCAGTTCCGGATAAGGGTGCATTTTAACTTGGCATTAAAGGCAGAGCACCCTTTCCGGCGTAACCGGATTTCAAAATTCTGTTCATTGCGGGTCGCAAAAAGCGCATTCCGGTGAATAAAAAAGTCAACCAGATCTTCCGCCTGGATGAAAAGGGTAAACGGTTTTTCAATGAGGGCGATCCGCTCAATACCGAGAAGAGCGGCGCTGGTGCCATCCGTATCAAGGATGAGGCCGCTGGCCCCGATGATGATTCGCCCCGATTTGGCATCCGGGCTGTCGATGTCACCGAAGAACGGCGTGATCTGCCGCCCGCCGTCGCAGACCGGGCAGGCCGGAACGGTAGCGGCCCCGCATACCGGGCAACTTTCAGCGGCAGTGGCGGGTTTATCCATATGTATTTTATCTTCCAAAACAATTCCGTCCATGGCAGAAGATTTTGTCCAAGCGTCCCTGCCCGATTAATCAAGCACTGCGCATCAAACCGAAAACAGGATCTTCCGGCTGACTGGCGGTCATCCCTGGGGCGGCACCAGGACCGACGGGAACCGCGCGACGTCCGTATGAGGCAGAAATCTGGCCGCCGAAAAACGGTTCATAAAGTCCTGATTCACGTTCAGCTCCATGTAGGTAATCCGGTCCCGAATTCGATCGATTTCATCCGGCACCTCCCGGGACAGCAGGGCCATGGTGGCGCCTTCCAGGGAGCTGTTTCCCAGAGATTGATATGTGGCCAGCGGCAGATCGGGAATCATGCCGATGGCAATGGCCGATACAGGATCGATAAAGGCGCCGAATGTACCGGCAATGTAAAATCGGTTTAAATCGTCAAACGCCAGGCCCATGTGGCTGGTGATCGTCTCAAGAATGGTGTACATGGCCGCCTTGGAGCGGATCAGGCTGTCGATATCGGCCTGGCTGATGGTCAGCGCCCGGCCCCGGCCCGATGCCGATGCGGGGGCCACGACCAGCTGTGCCAGGCCGTTTTCCTTCACGAGACGATCGCCGCAGGCCGATGACACAAATTTTCCCCGCAGATCGAGGAAACCCGCCAGAAAGAGATGGGCCGCCAGATCGATCATGCCGGACCCGCAGATGCCCACCGGCGGCATGTCATCGATGGTTGTCAGATCCCACTGGCCGGTGGCCGGGTCGATCCGCACCCGTTCGATGACGCCCGGCCCGGCCATCATCCCCATGCGGGACACCCCGCCTTCCAGCGCCGGCCCGGCCGCGCCCGCACAGGCCATGAGCCAGTCCCGGTTTCCGACAACGACTTCGGCATTCGTCCCGACATCCACAAGGATACTTGTTTCCGTCTGTTGATACAGGCCGGAAGAAAGAATACCGGCAATCAGATCTCCGCCAAAATAGCTGCCGATATTGGGAAAAACAAGTACCCGCGCACCGGGGCTGGCAGTCAGGCCAAGATCAGCGGCGCGCTGGACCCCCGGCCGGTTAACCACCGGAATGTACGGTTCCCGGATCATGAAGCGCGGTTCCAGCCCCATCAACAGATGGGTCATGACGGTGTTGCCTGCCACGGACAGAAGGTAAACATCAGCAGGCGTCAATCCGCACTGCCGGCACAGACGTCCCATGCCGGCATTCAGGGCGTCGACAATCAGGCGCTGCAGATGATCCCGTTTCTCCGCATCATCGGCATAGTGAATGCGCGTCAAAACATCCGGACCGATCACCGCCTGCGGGTTATCCACCGTATCCTCGGCCAGGACAGCGCCCCCGTCCAGATCCAGCAGGCGCATCACCACCCGGCTGGTGCCCAGGTCAACGGCCATCCCCGCCGCAGTCCGGCCACGGTCTGCCGTTATGCCGACCAGCAGCCACTGGCCGCCGTCTTTAAACAGGATACACCGCGGCTGATAACCGCATTGCCGGATCCGGGCCGGCAGGGTCTGCATCAGGGCCAAGTCGATCCGCAGGCGATCAATTTTAAAGGCCGCTTTAAGGCCATCGGCCAGCCGGTCCACATCGGCGGTATTATTGGCCAGAGACGGGGGGTCCAGCGTGATGGTCTTTACCCACAGGGACGTCGATCTGTTCATGCCGCGGCTACCCCAGCCTTTCTAAGCGGGACAAAACAGCGTTCATGACCTGACCGCTGCCGCCCTGGATAATATAATGGCTGATCGATCCGGTCAGGGGGGTGGGTTCCGGGTTGATTTCGATGACCGTGGCGCCGCTCTCCCGGGCCAGCACCGGCATATGGGCCGCCGGCTGAACCGTGGCGGATGTCCCCATAACCAACATCACGTCACAGGTGGTGGCAGCCGCCCGGGACCGCATCAGCGCATCGGGCGGAATCATTTCACCAAAGAAAATACATTCCGGCCGGAAAATACCGCCGCATTCGCATCGCGGCGGCAGGTTATCCATGGACAGGTCCGCCGTTCGGCATTTTGCGCCGCAATCGGTGCAGCACTGCCCGGCGAAATTACCATGAAACTCGACCACATCCGCGCTGCCGGCCGCCTGGTGCAGCCCGTCCACATTCTGTGTAATGATCGTTTTTAATTTCCCCATCTTTTCCAGCCGGGCCAGACCGATATGCGCATCGTTGGGCCGGGCCGCATCAAGGACCGCTTTCATGTCCTTGATCAGGACCCGCCAGACCTTCTCCGGGTCACGATAAAAGGCATCGATGTGAGCATATTCCATGGGATCGACTGTTTCCCAGAGCCCGCCCGGGCCGCGAAAGGGCGGAATACCGCTTTCCACGGAAATCCCCGCGCCGGTCAGGGCCGCAATACAGTCTGCGGCGGCAATCGCTTCCACCGCCCTGTCAATCCATGCGTTCACGCCTAAATCTCAAATTCCATGTCGGCGGCCACCGCCATACAGGTCAGGGAGCTGCGCGCGTCGGCAATCTGCCGGCGGGCATCTTCGACCATTGCCGCCACCTCGTCGTCGGTGCGATCCTGGTTGATGTGGAACAGCCCCACCTGACCGACACGGGCATCCATGGCCAGTTTTACGACTTCCGGGTATTCGGAATGTCCCCAGCCGACAAACGATGTATATTCCGCCGCCGTGTATTCGGCATCGTGAATCAACAGGTCCACATCTTTACAGAAAGCCCGGTAATCCTCAAAAGATTTCCCCCCGGCATGGGTATAGCCCAGTTCGTTATCCGTTAAAAAGACAAAGGATTTACCCGCTTCGGTAAATTTATACCCGCTGCCACCGTTGGGGTGGCTGATGGGAATCGGCTCAATATGGATGGAATCGATGTCGAACGCCACCGGGTCCAGATTCCGCAAAACAATATTTGCTTTGCTTTTCAGGCAGCGAATCGGGAAATAGGGTGGGGTCATCAGATCCGAGAACATGCGGTCGATGAACGTCTCATGAAAAGGACAATGATACATGTTAATGGTTATTTTCTGGCTGTGCAGCGGCTTGAAAAAAGGAAACCCGATAATATGATCCAGGTGGGCATGGGTGAACAGGATATGGTATGCCGATACCCGGGGCTGCCGCGTCAACACATCGTTGCCAAGCCGACGGATTCCCGAACCGGCGTCGATAATAATCGTCACGCCGTTGCGGGACTGAACCTCCAGGCATGTGGTATCGCCGCCAAATGTCAGATACTCCCGGCCGGAAACCGGAATCGACCCCCGGGACCCCCAGCATTTAATTTTCATGGATACACTTTCACGATGGAATCACCTTCGCGGTATCGGTTAAGGGCCAAGGTCCGTCGGTCCGGTCAGTCGAAGCGGGGCATATATACTACCGATATCCGTTCCCCGCGTCAACGGGTGCTGACGAGAAACGTATGCCAGGTGCCTTCGTGTTCCCAGGCACGAACAATGGATGCGCCCTGCAGGCGCAGCTGATCGGTGATCAACCGGGCTTCGCTGCGCAGCAGTCCGGAAAGAATCAGCCAGGGTTTCCGGCGAAAGCCCGGCGCCGTGACCATCCGTTTCATTACATCAAAATGGATATTGGCCACAAGCAGATCGGCCCGGCAGTCGACAAAAGCGCCGGCCTGCCCCTGAACGGTCAATACCCGCTCTTCCAGATGATTCTGCCGGACATTCAGACAGGCCGTCCGGGCCGCCAGATGGTTCAGATCCACTGCCAGAACCCGCCGGGCGCCCAGCCGGGCCGCCGCCAGGGCCAGCAATCCCGTCCCCGTTCCCAGGTCAAGGACGGTTGCCGGGCATGTTCGGTCCCGGAGCATCTCCAGGGCCGCCAGGCAGTCCCGGGTCGTCGGGTGCAGCCCGTTCCCGAAAACCACGCCCGGGTCCAGTAAAATATCGAGGCGCGTTTCAGCGCCTGTGCCGGCCGGGGGAGACGCCCAGGGCGGATAAATATTAAACCGGCCGGCGGTAAATGGCGCGAGCCGTTCACCCTGCCATTCATCATAAGACATCCGGTATTCATCTTCCAGAGTCAGGTCCGGATGCTCGGCGACAAAGGCAGCCACCCGCGGCCGGGCCGGGGCCGAAAAAAAAAGAAAAGAAGAATCCGCTTCCTGCCAGGTTCCGATAAAACCAGCGCCGAAATCCCTGCCGGCCGCCACCCTCCCGGACAGATAATAAATATACAGATCCTGATAGGGAGATGCCGGCATCAGTCCCGTTTGGGCAGCTGGTCCAGGTACCATTGCATGGGCTCGAGGAGGGTAAAGCCCAGACCTTTCAATTTTTCCTTGATGGTCCGCACGTTCAGGGTCAGCAGGTAACAGAATACCGCCCGTTTTTCTTCATCCCAGTAGCGGGCCACCAGAATACTGCCGAGAGAAATCTTTTCTTCAGTAACCGCATCAACAATTTTTTTCAGCTGGCCGACTTTCTCTTCCGCCAGAACGCACAACAGCGTTCCCGGTTCCCCAATGCCGAGAACATTGATAAACGCGCGCAGCAGATCCCGGACCGAAATAATACCGTGAAGTCTGTTCCGCTCATCCACAACAGGCAGCGCGCCGACCTTGGCCCGCTGAACCAGCAGCAGGGCATCCTGAATCGTATCCATGGGCGTGATTTTGATCAGATCCGTCGTCATGATCTGGTCTATTTTCAGATCTTCGTCGGGCAGCTGGCATTCTTTCCGGATGGCCGGATCGGCGGTCCGGTAATATTCATGCGGGATGATGCTGCGCAGATCCCGGTCGGTCACCATGCCGACCAGGTAGCCATCTTCACGGATAACGGGCAGGTGACGGATCCGATGCTTCTGCATCAGGTCCCGGGCGTCAAAAGCACTCGCATCCGGCCCGATGGTGATCACTTCCTTGGTCATTGTACGGTTTACAAACATGGGGCGCCTCCAATTTGATGATACATTCTATTTCGCATTTGATACGCGGTTACCTGTGAAGCAGTATTTCAATGTGGTTCCGGGCCAGCTCGGGCAGCCGGTCCAGGTTGTAACCGCCTTCAAGGACGGAAATAATTTTCCCGTCCGCATAGATTTCAGCCATTTCCACCAGCCGCTCCATGATCCATGAAAAGCCGTCAGTAGACAGGTTCATGTCGGCCAGATGATCTTCCATATGCGCATCAAATCCCGCCGATACAAGAATGATTTCCGGTTCAAATCGTTCAAACGCCGGAAAAAGATCCCGCTCCATCAATTGTTTATATTCTTCGTCTCCCTGCCCCGGCAGCATCGGTGAATTCTTCGTAAAGCCGTGCCCGGCGCCCTCGCCGGTTTCAAATTCCCGGCCCGTTCCCGGGTAGGCAAAGGAGGGATGTTCGTGGATAGAATAATAAAAAACCGTCGGGTCCTTTTCAAAAATATGCTGCGTGCCGTTGCCGTGGTGGACGTCATAGTCCACGATGCCGACTTTTTTGACCGCCCATTTGTCGCGAAGATAGCGGGCACAGATCGCCACATTGTTAAAATAGCAGAACCCGAGTGCCCGGTCGGTTTCGGCATGATGGCCGGGCGGACGCACGGCGCAGAAGGCATTGTTGATTTCTCCGCGCATGACCCGGTCCGCCGTATCAAGGATCCCCCCCACGGCCAGAAGGGCGGTTTCAAAGGTGTCGACGCACATCTGGTTGTCCGGGTAATCAAACGTCTTTTTTCCGGAATAGCAGACTTCCTCAAACCGATGAATGTAGGCCGGATCATGAACCGCCTCGATCCACTTCATGTCGGGCCGTGACGCCTTGATCAGGGTAAGCGCTTCCAGCAGGCCCGCATCTTTAATCCCCGCATAAACGGCTTCGAGCCTGTCGGCCACTTCTGGATGATACGGTCCGGTATCGTGGAGCAGATACCTCTCGTCATACAAAAATCCGGTTTTATTCATCATGTCTCCTGTCGGTACGGTTGCACTGTTTACCCGTCGATGACCTGGTCAAAAATATCAAACCCCGCCCGGACCGCCGGATTATCCGGATCGAGTGTAATTGTCGGCCGGCCGTTCAGATCATATTCATACACCGCCTCATCTTCAGGAATCGTTCCCGCCAGCGTCAGACCGGATTCTTCGATCATTTTCACAACCTGATCGGATAATTCCTCCCGGGCCTGGTTAACGATCAGGTAACTTTTTTTAACGCCGATATTCAGTCCCTGTGCCAGCTTGTGAATCCGAAACCCGGCCTGCAGGCTGCGCCGGGACGTATCGGAAACGATCAGCAGAACATCGACATTACGCGTCGTCAACCGGCTGATATGTTCCATCCCCGCCTCATTATCCATAACAATATAGGGATAATTGTCCACCAGCCGTTCGAGAAAATTGGTCAGAAGGGTATTGGCGGCGCAGTAGCACCCCTGCCCCTCGGGTTGTCCCATCACCACGAGATCAAACCCATCGGCTTCCACAATGGCTTCCTCCAGTTTCATCTCCATGAAGATATCCTTGGTCATCCCGCTGGGGACATCCCCTTTTTTCATCTGTTCACGGGCATTTCCCAGGGTCGTGGTAAACTCCATCCCCAGGACCTCGTTAAAATTGGCGTTACTGTCTGCATCCACGGCCAGAATCGGCACTTTTTCTTTTGACATCATATACTTGACAAGCATACCGGCAACCGTTGTTTTCCCGGTTCCCCCTTTGCCGGCCAGTGCGATGGAATAAGCCATGAGTTGAACCCTTTCTGTTTTTATTCTATTTTTATTGAGTATCTGTTCAGATAAATCATGCCACTGGCGTAAGCTATGGCACGGGCGGATATCCGTCAAGCCCTTTCGTTTCGACGGTATCCCGGCAGTCATCCACCCGCGGATGATACCATCAGTTACTCAGGGTCCGGATAAAGCAGGATCCCCCGCCGCCGCCGTCGGAATCATCGCCGGAAGTCGGCGTCCCGTTTAAATGGGCCAGCATCCACCAGAAAGCCCGGCCTTTCCGATAGCAGTTAAAACAGTGAGAATGGGCGCAGCCGCTGCACAGCGGGCAATCGTGCGTCGCACACCAGGCGGCACACCATTCGCACTGATCGGATCCATCGGGATAATAGGTACCGGCCGGATCGACGCTTTCGATGTCGGCAAAGTCAAACAGCACCTTCCCGTGAAATTTACAAAACTCCCGGATCCGGCGGTTATTCTGATACAACCGCCCCGATGGCCCCCGCCCGTCCAGGTGCCCCGTCATGTAAACAAAAATCACTTTCGGATAGCCGGTTTCCAGCTGGTGCATCTTCTGTAAATAGTCGTTTACCTGACTGCTGTCATAGCTGGAAAGCTGCCCGCACCAGGACCAGATGACCAGGTTCACACCCGGATGGGCGTTGAGATAGTCCCGGGTACGCTGATCCCAGGAAGCGCTGCCCAGATCGGGACCGGTTTCGTGGATGGCCGGTCGACGGTACAGGGCCGGGTTTTCACCGGCAAGAATCGACAGGCCCGACACGATCTGACTGCCATGAGAGGTATGGCCGTAGTAGATATTAAAAGACGCGCGGATCGACGCAAACGAATCCGCAGGAATCTGGGCAAAACGGGTCGCAGCCTGATGGTCAACAATCAAGCCATCCGCCGCCGCCGATAAAGCCCCGCCGCCCCATATCATAATCAGCAGCATCCCCACCAAAAGGTATCTCTTTTTCAAATTCATTCTGCTTCCTCCCCGCGAAATAAGTTCAAGATCAACAGCACCAGTTGTTTAACAGGTCATTCGGCAGGTATTTCATCGCCGGGTTCATGCCCGGGGCTTAGTAGCGCCGGCCGCCCGAGAAAGGCCGCTGCCTGTTTTCGAATCCCCTCCCATTGATCCGGCGCCGTCCAGGTGATTTCCCCGTCGGCCTTAAACCAGGTGAGCTGACGCTTGGCATACCGCCGCGAATTGCGTTTCATCAACCGGATCATCTCCGCTTCCGATGTGCGGCCGGCCAGCCAGTCGACCCCCTCACGGTATCCAATGGCCTGCATCGCTTTGCATCGCGGATCAATCCCCCGGGCGAGAAGACCCCGCACTTCGTCGATGAACCCGGCTGCCAGCATTTTGTCTACCCGCCGGTCAATCCGCGCGTAAAGGGCCAGGCGTTCCATGTCCAGACCGATCTTAAGCGCATCGAACACATGATCGGCAAACCGGTGCGTCTGCTGAATTTCCGACATCAGACGGCCGGTGCTTTCATACACCGCCAGGGCCCGGACAGTCCGGAACGTGTCATTGGGATGAATCCGCCGGGCAGCAGCGGGATCGCAGTCCGTCAGACGCTGGTGGAGGCGCCGGCTGCCGTCGGTAATAGCTTCCCGTTTCAACCGATTCGTCACCGCCGGATCGGCCACCGCCGACGGGGACAGGCCGTGCAGCAACGCCTTGATATACAATCCGGTTCCACCCACGATCACCGGCAGGACATCGCGGGAAATCAGGTGATCGATGCAGGATCGGGCCATCCGGGCATATCGGGCCGCATCAAAATTTTCAGCCGGGTCAGCCACGTCGATGAGATGGTGCCGGATCTGCGCCTGTTCCACAGCCGTGGGTTTGGCCGTACCAATATCCATCTGCCTGTATATCTGCATGGAATCCGCACCGATAATTTCCCCGCCGAAAGCCCCGGCCACCCGGATGGCGATCGTTGTTTTTCCAATACCGGTGGGGCCACAGATAACAATAATTTTCGGTTTTCGGTCACCGGTCTCCATGACTGTTGTTAATCACCCCTTGCCAAACAATCCCCGTTTCAATTAAAATACAGACAGCCGGGCCGCCGACGCAAACCCGAGTGAGCCAGCCGTACCGGCAGACCTGCAATATGGGTTTCCCCCGCAAATCCGCCAGTTACCGGGGAAAACCTCACCTGACAAGGGCCGCCGTTGCATGAGCAATATCGTCAACCTCAACCGCTACCGGCAAAAAGTACAGACGCTGCGGATTTTCAGTGCCTGGCAACGCCGTTTCAGGCAGACGTTTCAGCTGAACATCCGGCTTGCCGACCTGCCCGAAACAACCCTTCTGGCACTTGCCCGGCCCGGTGACCATAGCGCAGAGGCCTGCCATGAACTCATTATGGGCGTACTCGATTTAGGAGATGCCGCGCAGTTTTCCGCCCTGGACGACCGGGATAAGCTGACTGTTGTGGATACCCACCTGTTTCTGGCCGACCATGTCCATTTTGAAATAATGCGGCGGCTGAACTGGCTGCAACGCCATCCCTGCCTGGATTATCCCATCGTCTCCCTGGTTCGGCAGGCGATTCAGCTCAGACAATTCTGCGCAACCCATGCACCGGCGCTGGCCGCTTCTCATCCCGATTATCCGGCCTATTCCAAATTAATTGCCGTCGAAAAGCAGGTGTTCATCCGCAACCTGATCAATCGGGCCATAGACGAATACGGCTGCCGGATATCTCCGCCGGTTTAATCCGCCGGAAGAGCCGTTTCTCTTGAAACCGGCAGTCAGGCGCCTGCCTGGACCGATACCGGCCGGGTCGATTTATAATGGACAATCTGGTGCACCAGCACGGGCAAAAAGATCAGCAGGCCCACCAGACCCGATTTTATTCCGGGCGCCACGAGAAGCAAAGCGGCAATGCCCGTGGTCCAGCGGGCCAGTCCCTTCATGGTAGACAAAAAGAAACCGGTCAGGGATGCCCCCAGCAGCACAATGCCGATGACGCACCCGATGACGGTGATAAAAAATTCGCTCCACTTAAACCCCTCGGTGACAATCAGCATGGCGGGTGAGTAGAGAAATACAAAGGGGACCAATGCCTTGGCAGATGCCAGCCGGAAGGCTGTATTGCCCGCCTTGAACGGATTACAACCGGCAATCCCGGCACC
Organism: uncultured Desulfobacterales bacterium; assembly: GCA_964577615.1. GTDB lineage: Bacteria > Desulfobacterota > Desulfobacteria > Desulfobacterales > QNYZ01 > QNYZ01. The sequence goes on from CAZNZW010000007.1 coordinate 31,051, forward strand.
GGCGTAAGCGGCCAGCGCCACCGGCGGGGTAATATCGGCCAGCACGCCATAGTAGAAAACAAAGAAATGCGCCACAATCGGCGCCACCCCGAGCAGCCCCAGGGCGGGAGCGGCAATGGAAACCAGCACAATATACGTGGCCGTCGTTGGAATCCCCGCGCCGAGCAGAATACAGGCAAATGCCGTAAACACAAGGGTCAAAAAGAGTGTGGCCCCAGGCAGCGTGACCAGTCCGAAAGGAATCAGGGGCACAAAACTGCCGGCCAGCTGCTGGGACGCGCTGGTCACCATGAACGACACCTTGAATCCCATGCCCGTCAGACTCACGACGCCCACGATGATCCCCACCGCGGCGGCCGACGCACCAACGGCCAGGGCGTACTTGGCTCCCATTTTGAAGCAGTCAAACAGATCAGCAATTGTCAGGCGGTTTCTGGCGTTTAAAAAACCGACGACAATACAGGCCGAAATTCCCCAGAACGCCGCCATGTAAGGTGTCCGCCCCGAGGCAATAATAACAATTAAGAGAATCAGGGGAATCAGGGCGGGCCAGCCTTCCCGGATCACCCGGATAAAATGAGGCATTTCATCCGGCCGGAGCCCCCGCAGCCCCAGTCGTTTGGCTTCCAGATGCACCATCGTAAAAATACCGATATAGTGCATCAGAGCGGGAATGGTGGCCGCCAGAATAATTGTCCGGTAGGGAACTTCAAGAAACTCGATCATGATAAAGGCGGCAGCCCCCATGATCGGCGGGGTAATCTGCCCGCCGGTACTCGACGTGGCCTCCACGGCCGCGGCAAAATGGGGATGATAGCCGATCCGCTTCATGGCCGGAATGGTCAGCGCGCCCGTTGTCACGGTATTGGCGATGGAAGAGCCGGAGATCATGCCGAAAAGCGCCGAGGAGAAAACACTCACCTTGGCCGGGCCGCCGGCATACCGCCCGGCCACGCAGGAGGCCAGGTCGATGAAAAGCTGCCCGGCCCCGATCCGGTTGGCCAGAACGCCGAAGAGAACAAAATGGAACACGTACGTCGCCACAACCCCGACGGCAATGCCGTATATGCCCTGACTGGTCAGATAGAGATGGTTGACCAGCCCCTTCCAGTCGGCGCCGGGATGAACGAGAACCCCCGGAGCGTACTGCCCGTACAGGGCATATAGAATAAACCCGATGGCAATCAGCGGCAGGGCAATCCCCATGGACCGCCGCGTGGTTTCCAGGGTGATGATAATCATCAGCGTGCCGAAAAAGACATCAATCGGCAGCGGATCCCCCACCCGGAAGGCCAGTTGATTGAACACATAGGGGACATACAGGCAGGTGACGATCGTAATAATCGCGAATATCCAGTCGTAAATCGGAATTCCCCCGATGGCCAGAAACCGGGCCACCCTGGTTTTTTTACGAAACCCGTATACCAGAAAAATCAGGCTGAGCACAAAAGCGAGATGAATGCCGCGATGGGTGGTTTCCCGCAAAAGTCCAAAACCGGCCGTGTAGTAATGAAAACACGACAAAATCGCCAGCATGCCCCCCACAACCCAGGTCGCGGGGGCCACCATGGGGCGCATCTGCATTTCGGGATCGTATTTCTCTTCCAGTTTTTTTATTTCGTCCTGATCGATTTTCGGCATCGTGTTGTCCCTCTGTTTCCGGGGGAGACAGGAAATACGGCATCGGCCACAGACACCCGGCCGGCCCGGCGGTACCTGCAATACAGATAAAGCCGGAGCCAAATATATTCAGCGCCGGCTTTTCTGGGTCAGACAAAACCTACTTCAACAGTCCTGCTTCTTTGTAAAAACGCTCGGCACCGGGATGCAGGGGAATGCCGATCCCGTCCAGCGCGGTTTCCAGGGTAATCATTTTACCCTTGGCGTGCCCCTTGTCGAGCAGCTTGCGGGTATTTTTATTCCAGAGCGCCTTGGTAATTTCGTAAACCAGATCCGCATCGACTTTGGCCGACACCAGCCACTGGGCGCCCACGGAGATGGACTCGGTTCTGCCAACGCCCTCATACGTCCCTTCAGGGATCACATCCTTGGCAAAAAAACCATATTTCTTGATAATCGCATCAGCTTCCGGCCCGTTGATGGGAATCAGATCCGCGCCCACACTCGAGGTCAGTTCCACCACCGAACCAGTGGGAAAACCGGCAACGATAAAAAAGGCATCAAGCTGATTATCCTTGATTTTGTCAATGGCCGGCGTGGGTTTAATATAGTCGACCTTGACGTCTTTTTCTGTCAGCCCATAGGCTTCCAGGATAATCCGGGCATCCACAAGGGTTCCCGAGCCGGGCTCATCCATGGAAATCCGTTTTCCCTTGAGGTCTTTGACTGATTTGATACCGGCCCCTTTGCGGGCAACCAGCTGGATGGTTTCAGGGTACAGATTGGCCAGCGCGCGCAGGGCTTCTACCTTTCCCTTGCCATCAAAGATTCCGGTACCCGTATACGCCCAGTAGGCAACATCCGACTGGGAAAAACCGGATTCGAGCACGCCGGATTTGATGGCATTGATGTTGGCCACGGAACCGTTGGCCGACTGGGCAATGGCCACCAGGCCGGGGACGCCGCAACTGCCGCCCTGCTCGCAGGGCCGCGATCCGGGAGGATTGGAGATACAATGGGCCAGCAGGCCGCCGATGGGATAATACGTGCCGCCCGTGCCGCCCGTACCGATCCGGAAAAATTTCATCTGCTGCGCCTGCACCGGCGAAACGCCGAAAATCAGGCCCATGACTGCCAGAATAACCAACACGTGTTTCAGTTTCATTGTTTTCCTCCTGAATTAAATAGGTTAACGCGAATCCAGCATGCCATTTCCGGATCATGTGCGACCATGATGCCGACACTCTTTACGCCATGCTGGATTTGATTAGAGCTATCACATCCCGCCCTTCGGATCAATCACAAATCAACACGCCGAAATTGTAATAAAATACCTCCTGCCCGAAAAAAAGCCAACCGGCTGAAATCTATAAAGGTATGTTTATATACTTTTTGCTTTGACATTTGATTTTTTTTTCGATAATATCCTGCCTCATCGCATTATACGGGAATCCGACATCATGCCATTGCCAGAGAAAAATCATCCCCCCCTGTCTGCCGGCGAGCGGTTACGCCGCCTGCTCAACGACCCTGATATGATCACCATTGCCGCCTGTTTTGATGCCCTGTCGGCCCGTCTGGCCGAGATGAGCGGTTTTCCCGCCACCTTCATGAGCGGTTTCGGAGTGGCGGCCACCCGGCTTGGGCTTCCCGATACCGGGTTGATTTCCTACGGTGAAATGCTCGATCAGGGCCGGAATATCTGCGGGGCCGTATCCATCCCTGTTCTCGGAGACGGCGATACCGGATTCGGCAATGCCCTCAATGTCAAGCGCACGGTCCGGGGATACCATCAGGCGGGTTTTGCCTGCATCATGATTGAAGATCAGAAGATGCCCAAACGGTGCGGCCATACGGCCGGAAAAGAAGTACTCGACCGGGAGGAAGCCAGCCGGCGCATCCAGGCAGCCGTCGACGCCCGCAACGAAGGCGCCGATATCCTGATCATGGCCCGGACCGATGCCCGGGCCACGCACGGTCTGCCGGAAGCCATTGACCGCTGCAATCATTTTTACCGGCTGGGCGCCGACATCACCTTTCTGGAAGCCCCGCAAAACGAAGCCGAAATGCGGGAATACTGCGCCAGTGTCCCCGGTCCCAAGATGGCCAACCTGCTCGAACAGGGCCGCACCCCCATGCTTGCCCCCGCCGACCTGCAGGAGATGGGCTACAAAATCGGCGTTTACCCCCTCACGCTGCTCAACGCCGCCATCGGCGCCATGCAACGGGCGCTGGCCTGCCTGAAGCAGGGGCAGCCGGTGCCGGACCTGATGGATTTTGATCAATTGCGCCGGATTGTCGGATTTAACGACTATGATGATGCCTTGAACAGATATGGAAGCAAATAAACGCAATCAGACCCGTATCAATCATTTTACTTGAATCCAGTGCGGTGAACCGCTAAGAATGCATTAAGGAGGACATCCAGTATGCCGATGACGATTACCGAAAAAATTCTGGCCGCTCATGCCGGTCTGCCATCCGTTTCCCCGGGCCAGCTGATCAATGCCCGCATTGATATCGCTCTGGGAAACGACATCACCGCGCCGATCAGTATCGACCGGTTCAAAAAAGCCGGCGCCGAAAAGGTTTTCGATAAAGACCGGGTCGTGCTGATACCCGACCATTTTGCCCCCAACAAGGACATCAAATCCGCCGAACAGTGCAAGATCATGCGGGAATTTGCCCACACCTACGAGATCAAACACTACTTCGAAGTGGGTCAGGCCGGCATCGAGCATGCGCTGCTGCCCGAGCAGGGCATTGTCGTCCCCGGTGATCTGATCGTGGGCGCGGACAGCCATACCTGCACTTACGGCGCGCTGGGCGCTTTTTCCACCGGCGTGGGCAGCACGGATCTGGCGGCGGCCATGATTACCGGCGAGCTCTGGTTCAAGGTCCCCGAGACAATGCGGTTTACCTACAACGGCACCCGGCGCCCCTGGGTGGGCGGCAAGGATTTGATTCTGTATACCATCGGCCGCATCGGCGTTGACGGCGCCTTGTACAAAGCCATGGAATTTACCGGCGACGCCGTCACGTCCCTGCCCATGGAAGACCGGCTGACCATGGCCAACATGGCCATCGAGGCCGGCGGCAAAAACGGCATTATCGTCCCCGACGATATTACCGAAGCCTATGTCAAAGACCGGGCGAACCGGGACTACCAGTTTTATGACAGCGACCCCGACGCCCACTTCGCCGAACAGATCGATATCGATGTTGCCTCAATTGAGCCCCAGGTGGCCTTTCCCCACCTGCCGAGTAATACCCGGGGAATCAGCGATGTCGGAGAGATCATCATCAACCAGGCAGTCATCGGATCGTGCACCAACGGCCGGATCAGCGACCTGCGCATCAGTGCCGACGTCCTCAAGGGCCACCGGGTGGCCAAAAACGTCCGTCTGATCGTCATTCCGGCCACCCAGCAGATTTACCGGCAGGCCATGCACGAAGGGCTTTTTGACATTTTTCTGGATGCCGGCGCGGTTGTCAGCCTGCCGACCTGCGGCCCCTGCCTGGGTGGCTATATGGGCGTACTGGCCAAAGGCGAACGGGCCGTGGCCACCACCAACCGCAACTTTGTCGGCCGCATGGGCCACGCCGAAAGTGAAGTTTACCTGGCGAATCCAGCGGTCACCGCCGCATCGGCCATACTGGGTAAAATTGCCGGTCCCGAAGAACTGGGAATGGAATAAGAAAGGAGCTGTCTGCATGAAATATAATGGAACTGCCTGGACATTCGGCGCCAACATCGACACCGACGCCATTATCCCGGCCCGCTACCTCAACGTATCGGCCCCGGAAGAACTGGCCCGGCACTGCATGGAAGACGAAAATCCCGAATTTGTCAAAAAAGCATCCCCGGGAGACATCATCGTTGCCGATACCAACTTCGGCTGCGGATCTTCCCGGGAACATGCACCCATCGCCATCAAGGCGGCGGGCATCGCCTGTGTCATCGCCAGAAGCTTCGCCCGGATTTTCTATCGCAATTCATTTAACATGGGCCTGCCGATCCTCGAATGCCCGGAAGCAGTAGACGGTATTCAGGCCGGCGATCCGGTGGAAGTCGATCTGCTCAGCGGCACCATCGTCAACCAGAAAACAAAAACCACATTTAAAGCCGAGCCCATACCGCCTTTCATGAAAGAGATTCTCGAGGACGGCGGATTGATGGGACATATTGCCAAAAGGAGCTAATCGATGGGAAAAACGTATCAAATCGGGGTAATCCCCGGAGACGGCACCGGGCCGGAAGTCGTGGCCGAGGGAATCAAGGTCCTCAACGCGGTAGGCGAAAAAGCCGGTATCGGATTTGATTATCACACCTACCCTTTCGGCGGTGACCACTATTTAAAAACCGGAGAGACCCTGCCGGCATCGGCTGTCGATGAGCTTTCCCGGCAGGATGCCACCTTTCTGGGCGCCATCGGACACCCGGATGTCAAGCCGGGCATTCTCGAAAAAGGCGTCCTCCTGCAGTTGCGTTTTGATCTGGACCTTTATATCAACCTGCGGCCGGTCAAGCTGTATGCCGGGGTCGACACCCCTTTGAAGGACAAGGGGCCGGCGGAAATCGATTTTGACGTGGTCCGGGAAAATACCGAAGGGCTGTATACCGGCACCGGCGGATTTTTCAAAAAAGGCACGCCGGACGAGGTGGCCATCCAGGATTCAATCAATACCCGCAAGGGCGTTGAGCGATGTCTGCGTTATGCGTTCGAGCATTGCCGGCGCTTCGGCCGGAAGAAAAAGCTGACCCTCTGCGGAAAAACCAACGTGCTGACATTTGCCTTTGATCTGTGGGAACGGGCATTTCGCGAAGTCGGGCGGGAATATCCGGACATTGAGCAGGATTACGCGCATGTGGATGCCATCTGCATGTGGATGGTAAAAAATCCGGAATGGTTCGACGTCATCGTCACGGACAATATTTTCGGTGACATCATTACCGATCTCGGGGCCATGATCCAGGGCGGCATGGGCATTGCCGCCGGCGGTAACATCAACCCCGAAGGTACCGCCATGTTCGAACCGATCGGCGGATCGGCCCCCAAGTATACCGGCCAGAACGTGATTAACCCCATTGCCGCCATCATGGCCGGGCAGATGATGCTCAAGCACCTGGGCGAGGTTCAGGCCGCCAACTGGGTAGAGACAGCCGTCATGGCCACAATCACCGGTGACATGGACACCATGGCTGCCGGACGCATGGGCATGGGTACCCGCGACGTGGGCGACCGGGTAGTTGCCCGTCTCCGGGATATCTGACCGGCACCGGCACATGACTACCACCGGCATCACATGGCCCCGCCGGGTTTCGATCCGTGAAGTCGGGCCCAGGGACGGGTTCCAGTCGCTGGACCGTTTCCTCCCAACGGCCGACAAGCTGGATATTATCTCGTCCCTGACCAATGCCGGCGTGACGCGGGTGGAAACGACCTCTTTTGTCAGCCGCCGGGCGGTCCCCCAGCTGAAAGACGCGGCCGAGGTCATGGCCGGGGTGTTGCAGCAGAGACAGGCACCGCCCCATGCGGGCCGTCCGGCCGTCACCCATGCCGCCATGGTGGCCGATGCAGCGGGTGCGGAGCGGGCCGCGGCCGCCGGGGTTGACCGGCTGGTGGCGGTTATTTCGGCCACCGACGCGCACAACAGGGCCAACGTGCGCCGTTCCGTTGACGCCTCTCTGGCCGACCTCGACCCTGTTTTCGCCCGGGCCGGGACTATTCCGGTCATCGGCGCGATTGCCGTGTCGTTTGGATGCCCTTACCAGGGAAATGTCGCAACCGGCGATGTCTTTGCCATCGCCCGCGCGTTCATCGACCGGGGCGCCATGGCCGTGATGCTGGCCGACACCACCGGCATGGCAACACCCACGCGCGTGACGAAAATGGTGACCGGGTTTCAACAAGAATTTACCGATACGGAACTGATTCTTCACTTCCATAACAACCGCGGCACTGCCATGGCCAACCTGCTCGCCGCCCTGATGGCCGGCGGCCGCACTTTCGACACCGCCGTGGGCGGCATTGGCGGCTGCCCGTATGTGCCGCTGGCGGCCGGTAATCTGGCCACCGAAGATGTGGTCTTCATGCTGGAAGACATGGGCATTTCGACCGGCATCGATTTGTCCGGAATTATTGCTGCCGCACGGTTACTGGAAAAACGACTGGGCATGACACTGCCCGGCCAGGTGATGAAAAGCGGCCCGCGCATTTCTGACCCGCGCATTCCCGAACAGGCGCCGGGCGAAAAATGCGGGTCTGTCGGGCACCGAAACCATTAATAAGTGAAAGGAGGCAACAAGTGAACAGACAAAAAAAAATGAAACCATTGGGAATCTTGGCATTGGGGGCGATTGTCGCCCTGTTCTTCTGCGGCCAGGCTTTTGCCGCACCGGTCAACATCGAAATCAGCTGCACCATGAAACCGGGGGGGTCGGAAGAAGCCGGCATCATGAAATTCAAGGAGATTGTTGAAAAGAAAAGCGAAGGCCGAATGAAAGTGAAGGTCTTCATGAGCGGCCAGCTCGGCAAGGAAAAAGCCGTTCTCGAACTGATGAAAATCGGCCAGACCCAGATGGCCCTGACCGGCGGAATCTTCCGCACCATGTTTGCCAAGGCATACGATCCCATCACCATCCCTTTCTATATGCCGACCTGGGACAGCATCGTTGCCTACCTCGACGGCCCCATGGGCCAGAAGATCAAAGCACTGGCGGCCGAAAAAGGTGGCGTGATTGATTTCGGCCCCCAGAAACGCGCTCCGCGGCACATGACCTCCAACCGCAAAATCATGGGACCGGATGATATCAAAGGGCTGAAAATGCGCCTGCCCGCCATCCCCATCTGGGTGGATGTCTGGAAAGAACTCGGCGCCCTGCCCACGGTGATTCCCGCGCCGGAAATCTATCTGGCCATGAAAACCGGCCAGGTGGAAGCCCATGAAAATTCCCTCGTTTCTCCCTATTCCCGCAAGTTGTGGGAAGTCCAGAAGTATATTATCCAGACCGGCCATGTCTACTTTCCCTGGCACTGGATCGCCAGCAAAGTCTGGTTTGACAAACTCGCTCCCGCCGATCAGAAGCTCATCTCCGATGCCATTGCCGAGGCAAGGGCGTACGGCACCCGGATGGAAGATGAAAAAGACGCGTTCTACGCCAAGGAGCTTAAAAAACACGGTATGATATTCGTCACACCGGACAACGCCGCCATCCGCGCCAAAGCCATGCCGGCCATTAAACGGGCCGTGGCCAACCTGGCCCAGGGCGTGGCCGAAGAAGTGGCCCGGGTCTCGAAGTAGCATGACAACCGATACCGCCGGCTGAAGCTTCTCCCTGCGGGCCGCTTCAGCCGGAATCACAGGCAGGGTGCATCACCGATTACACCGATCGTTGAGAATCGGTGATGCGCCTTGCATTCCTGATGCTATTAAGAAAATAGGCCACGGATTCGCATGAAACGCATTCTCCGCTTTTACGACATCGGCGCCCTGATCTGTTTCTGCGCCATGATGGGATGCATTCTCATCGAGGTGGTCAGCCGCAACATCCTCCATCTGCCGACCACCTGGGCCGAAGAGGCCTCCCGGCTTTTTTGCGTCTGGAGTGTTTTTCTGGGATCGGCCTCGGCCTGGCGCCGGAAAGCCCACATCGTCATCGATGTTGTCCTGCGACGGCTTAAAGGCCGGGCCCATCTGACCCTGCGTCTCATCGTTGACCTGCTCAGCGGCATTTTTCTGGTTGCCATCTGGTCTGGCACCCTCAGCATCATGAAAATTTCCTACCCTTCCAGAACCACCGCCCTTGAAATCAGCATCAGTTATTTTTACCTGGGCGTTTTTGTGGGTTTGACCGGAATGATCATCTTCCATTCGGTGCAGATCAAGGAAGCCGCCGCTGAATGGATCAACTACCGCCCCCCCCGGAAGCAGAGGAGCTGAACCGCCATGTGGATGCTGGTCTTTTTTATCGGGCTGCTGATCTTTTTTTTCATTATGGGCATTCCGGTGAGCATTTCCATCGGCCTGACGTGCATGGCCGTTTTGTGGGCCCAGGGCGGCCTGGCGGCCATCCCCTTCAACCTGTTTCCCCTGAAGATGATGCACGGCGTCAACAACTTTCCCATCCTGGCGATTCCGTTCTTTATCCTGGCCGCCAACGTGATGAACAAAGGAAGCGTCACACCGCGTATTTTTGATTTTGCCAATGGTCTGGTCGGCCATCTGCGGGGCGGACTGGGACACGTCAACGTGCTGGCCAGCATGATCTTTGCCGGCATGTCCGGCACGGCCGTCGCCGACGCCGCCGGCCTGGGGTCGCTTGAAATCAAGGCCATGCAGGACCAGGGCTACCCGCTAAGCTACAGCACGGGGATCACCGGCGCATCATCGGTCATCGGGCCGATCATCCCGCCGAGCGTTGCCATGGTTATCTACGGCTGGCTTGGCGATGTCAGCGTCGGCGCGCTGTTTATCGCCGGCATTATTCCCGGCATCCTGCTGGGCGGCAGTCTCATGCTGATGACCTGCATCCTCTCTTACCGTATCGACATGCCCATGCGGCCACGACCGCCGCTGGCCGAGATCTGGCGTCTGTCGACCCGCGCCCTTCTATCGCTTGTCACGCCGATTATTATCGTTGGCGGTATCTGGTCCGGCTTTTTCACGCCCACCGAATCCGGCGTGGTCGCCAGCACGTACGCCATCATTCTCGGCATGGTCATTTACCGCGACGTCAGCCTCAAAGACCTTCGCGACGTTTTCTACAATACCATCGAATTCACCGCCATCGTTCTGTTCATCATCTCCATCGCCGTATTGTATGGCTGGCTGCTCGTCAAGCTCCAGATCCCCCTGTCCCTGGCTGAAATGGTCATGCACCTGTCCACCAATTCAACGATTTTACTGATCTTCATCACCGGCTTTTTCCTGATCGTCGGCTGTTTCATGTCGGTGATTGAATCGGTGCTGATTTTTACCCCGGTGATGGTACCCATGATCAAGCTTCTGGGCATCGATCCCCTTTTTTTCGGGGTATTGATGGTCATTTCTCTGTCGGTGGGCGTCATTACGCCGCCGTTCGGCAACGTAATCTACGTTCTGGTGGGTATTACCGAATCCACTTTCGAAGCGGTGGTCAAGGCAATTTTACCGTTTCTCATCCCGATCCTGGCAACCATATTAATTCTCGTTCTTTTCCCGCAGCTGGTCACTTTCCTGCCGCACCTGGTGGCCGCCTGATCCGGAAAGCACCGCGCCGCTTTGCTCCTTTTAAACCGCATGGCCGCTTTTATAGATATACCGGTCCCCCCGGAAGTAGATGTGCGTCACTTCCAGAGGACGTCCGTCGGCACTGTAGTAGGCATTTTCAACAAAAAACAGCGCCGCCCCGAAATGGATGCCCAGCACGGAGGAGACGTCCATGTCGGAAACAACGGCTTCGACCTTCTGACTGGTCTGGGTGATGGAAATTTTACCCTTTTCCCTGAAAACCTCGATAAAGGAGCGCCGGGAGAAATCCCGCTTGCGCAGGGGGGCCACCAGATCCACCGGGATATAATTGATATAATAGGACGCCGGTTCGCCCTTTAACTTTCGTACCCGCTTAACGCGCCAGATCTCCGCATCCTGTGCCAGCTGCAAAATTTTGGCAACCGGCCGGGGGCAGATCATCCGGTCAATGGACAGCACATCAATGGTCAGGCGATATTTTTTCCGCAGGGCCGAGTCCACCCAGTCCCGGAAATTACCGGTTATTTTCAAGGGAATGCGGTCTTCCTGGCGGGGAACCACCCGGGTACCGACACCCCGCCTTCGAATGATCAGGCCTTCCTGAACCAGCAGCGCCATGGCCTTACGGATAGTGATATTGCTGACGTCAAACTCTTCCGACAGGCGGCTTTCCGACGGAAGAAGCGCGTCCGGCTGATACTGGTGCGAAACGATCCGTTCTTTCAGCGTTTCCGCCACCTGATAGTAGAAAGGGATCGACCCCTCCCGGTCTTTGGTCAGGATTTTTACTTTTGACGCCATTTTTCTCCTATCCGGGACAATCGCTGACCCGCTTCAATCAGGACATCATCGCTCTTGGCGAAATGAAGCCGGATCAGGTGATGCACCGGTTCATGGAAAAAACTCGATCCGGGAACAGCGGCCACCCCGATCTCCCGGGCCAGGGACTGACAGAAAACGGTATCGTCGGCCGCGCCAAAGGCACTGATATCAATCAGCACATAATACGCCCCCTGGGGTTTAACATAGTCCAGCCCCGCCCGGTCCAGATAACCGCAGAAAAGATCCCGCTTATGGGTGTAATCTTCCTGCAGCGCATCATAGTACGAAAGGGGCAGCTTAAGCGCTGTTACGGCCGCTTCCTGTAACGGCGCGGCCGCGCCCACCGTCAGAAAATCGTGTACTTTCCGTGCTTCTGAAATGACAGACGGCGCGGCGATCACATATCCGAGCCGCCAGCCGGTCATGGAGTAGGTTTTGGACAATGAGCTGACCGACAGCGTCCGTTCAAACATGCCCGGCAGGGCCGCAATATATGTATGCCGGAAGGGTGCATAAACAATGTGCTCATAAACCTCGTCGGTGATAACAAAAGCATCGAATGCTTTGGCCAGATCGGCGATGACCGTCAACTCTTCCCGGGTAAAGACTTTACCCGAAGGGTTGGAAGGGTTGCACAAAACCAGCGCCTTGACCCCTTTTTCAAAGGCCGCACGCAATTCGTCCGGGTCAAAGGAAAAATCCGGCGGCCGCAGGGGCACATAGATCGGCCGGGCACCGGAAAGAAGCGTGTCGGCTCCGTAATTTTCGTAATAGGGAGAGAACACGATCACCTTGTCGCCGGGGTTACAGGCTGTCATCATCGCCACCATCATGGCCTCGGTGCCACCGCAGGTAACAACGACATGATCGTCGCCGCTCAGGTCAAGGCCCATGAAGTGACGTTGTTTTTCCGCCAGCGCCTGTCTGAAATTCGGCGCCCCCCAGGTGATGGCATATTGGTGATACGATCCGGAAATGGCCCGGTGTGCGGCTTCGAGGACTTCCTGAGGCGGATTGATGTCCGGAAACCCCTGGGACAGATTAATGGCATCGTACTGATTGGCCACCCGGGTCATTTCGCGGATCACGGATTCACTGAGCAGGTTGAGGCGTTCGGCGGTTTTGGGCATGGGAGTCAGTCCCTGTATGATATCGTTTTATCCGGGGTAACATCCGTAACGGCAGACATCGGGCCGTGAGCACGGAAACTGCCGGATACAAATCCGGAATACGGGTTTAATTAAAAATATCTTCTTACCATAACAGATATTGAATTCAAACCGTTTTGCCCAATTGCCGGGCAGCGGCCAGCCATCTGGCCCGCCGGGCGTCACTGGATGTCTTAACCGGTCCAAAGGACGCGATATGCACCGGCTTTACCCCCGAAAATTCCAAAATGGTACGTTTCATCTGATGATGTCCCGGCATTCGGCTGATCCATCGATAATACCAGGTCGGAGAATCCATGGTGACCAGCAGCTGCGCACTTTTCCCGGTCAGGAGACGATCCCACCGCAGTGAATTCTCCCGGTATTTGAACGCAAACCCGGGCAGAAACACCCGGTCGACAAATCCCTTGAGCAGGGCCGGCAGACCGCCCCACCAGGTCGGATAGACAAAAACAAGATGGTCGGCCCAGGCGATCTGTTCCTGCGCTTGAGCCAGATCGGGTTCCAATGGCTGATCCGCGCTGTATCCGTTCCGCAGAATCGGATCAAAAGCAAGATCAATCAGATGAATCAATTTGACCGCGTGCCCCGTCTGGCCAGCGCCTTTCTGATACGCATCGGCCAGGGCACGGCAGAAGCTTTGCGGGCGGGGATGGGCAAGGACCAGAAGGACGTTTTTCATATCTTGTTTTCCCGCTGATTTCCGGCCGGGCCGATGGGGACCGTCCCTCCCCTGACTTTTCTGGCCCGGGGTTTGTTTTGCGCCAGTCAGCCGGTACCGGATTCTCTGTCGTACAGATCCACAATTTTTTTGAGTATCTTTTCAAATCGGCTGGAAACACCAGTGAAATCGGGTAGTTTACAGCCATTACTTTCATCCATATACAGGTGCCGGTTCAACTCGATCATAATCGAAGAAACACGTTTATCCCGTTTCCAGTAGGCTTTTGGCACCAGGGCCCCTGAAAAGGGACGATTCACCGACACCCGGAACCCGGCATCGCTGAAAAAGGATTCCGCCGCCTCACTGAGCCAGGCCGGCGTATGAAAGTCATCGGTTCCCAGACAGATATCCGGCCGATCCGGGTTCTGATCAGATTCATCCGGCAGCGGCCGGGAAGGGAAGCTGTGACAGTCAACCACCAGTGAATGTCCCTGCTGCGCCAGATTCGACGCCACTGCCGCCGTTAACCGGAGATGATGGGTGAGCGCATACTTGCTGAACAGAGCCTGCCGTGCCTCGTCAGCCGGCGAGTCATGGCGGTTTTTTCTTTCATTCGTCCGGGTACGGGGCGCCACCGGCACCTGGGGATAATTATCAGGGGACCATCCGGGATCAAGCACGAGACGGCTCACCGGAGCGTGAACGGAAACACATCGGGGATCTTTTAGTCTGAACAGTGCATCAGTATACCAGTCGGTCATGCGCAAAACCTCTTTTTCCAGCTCTGCGTCCGAAAGGCTGAGGCATTCGCGCTCTGCCGGCGGAATGACGGTTGAACTGTGGGGAATATGAAAAACAACAATTGGGTCCATTGAACAATTTCCATTGCGTATAAATAATACCGGGCCATACCATACCGGTCCGCTCAGCCAGGTTCAACATCCGCAAAGCGGGCAACAGTATCCCGTCAGATGACCATCCATCAGGGATACCCTTCGGTACGAAGCTTATAATTATAACCAACTGATGGCTATTTAACAACCCCCCGGATCAATGACCAAAGTACTTTCCTTTTCCCTTCCGGCCATCCCGCCGCCACCCGAAACCCGATCTTCCGGCCGGGCAGGCAGCCCTTTTTCCACGAATTGGCCCTTTATTTCAACCAGGAAAAAGGATATGGTGAGAATTCAGGTGCATCGGCCGGTTCCCCTCCCCGGTTTATACCGGTACCGAATATCGTGAAGATATGGTGCTGCTTGCCCTGACACAAAGGCTGGCCGATCCGGACCTTGAAGATACCGGCGAAGCCGGTTGCAGGAGGAAATCACCTGCCCCAAAGAAAAATCGGTTTATGACCGGCCCCGCGCCGGCGGCCGTGTCCGATAGATGTTATTTTTCCGATAAAGCGACTTGACATATTTGTCTTTCGAATACATAAAAGGGCCGTTTCAGGGAAGTCATCCTGAATTGACCCCATTATAAAGAATCGACAAGGAAAACAACGCATGGTTTTCAGCTGGCTGCACTTTGCGATCATTCTTTTTCTGGCCGTCGGCGTTCTTTTTGCCTGTGGCCCGCTGATTCTGGCCCGGCTGCTCTCCCCCCGGGCCAGGGGCGGCGACATGAATATTCCCTATGAATGCGGCATGCGGCCCTGTGGCAGCGCCTGGGCCCCATGGGGAATTTCCTATTACATCTACGCCCTGATCTTTCTGGCATTTGATGTGGATGTCCTGTACCTGTTTCCGGTTTCCGCCGCTTACCGGGGCACCCACGGCTGGACGGCCTTTGTGGAAGTGTCCGTTTTCCTGCTTTTCCTCGTTCTGGCGGTGGTCTATTTCTGGGCAAAGGGGGTTTTTACATGGCCACGCCGGATCAAATAATTTTACCGGAGACACCGGTTGTTTCATCGCCGATACCGGTTGCTGAACCGCATATGATCCAGCCGCCGACAGTCAATATCAAACCGGTTCAGGCGATTCTGGACCTCTGCCGCGCCATGTCCCTCTGGCCGATGACTTTCGGGCTGGCCTGCTGCGCCATAGAAATGATGGCGGCCGGCATGGCCCGTTTCGATCTGGCCCGTTTCGGCGCCGAAGTCTTCCGCGCGTCCCCGCGCCAGGCCGATGTCATGATTGTGGCCGGAACGGTCACCAAAAAGATGGCACCGGCCGTGGTGCGCCTCTACGAGCAAATCCCGGCACCCAAATGGGTGATCGCCATGGGCAACTGCGCCATCTCCGGCGGTCCGTTCAAGATCAAGGAAAATTACAATGTCATCGAAGGCGTCGATACGCTGATTCCCGTCGACGTCTTTGTACCTGGCTGCCCCCCCCGCCCGGAAGGTCTGCTCGAAGGATTTTTCCAGCTCCAGCACCTGATTACCGGAAAACGCTGGTGGCCTGTGGCCGAAGAGGTAAAGACGCGTGACGCTTAAAGCCCTTGAAAAAATAGACACCCTGTGCGTATCGCGCTGCGATCCCGCCGAAACCGGTCTGCACTGGTCGGTCTTCCTGGCGCCGGAAACGGTTGTACCGGCAGCGGCCGCTCTTTCCGCCGCCGCCTATTGCCTCGAGGACATTCTGGCCCTTGACACGGCCGACGGTTTTGTCGTGATTTACCATTTCAACGGCTGGGATTTCAACGACCGCGTCGCCCTGAAAATACAACTCCCGCAAACCCATCCGACGCTGCCTTCGATCACATCCGTGTTTCCCGGCGCCCAGTGGCACGAGCGTGAGACCCGCGATTTTCATGGTATTTTTTTCGAAGGCAATCCTAATTTTATTCCGCTTCTGATGCCGGCCGAAGATGCCGACGTGTATCCCCTGCGAAAAACGGACAAAGCCCGCCGGGCCATCCGGGATATCATGAATGCCGGCGAAGTCGTCTCTTGTACCGGAGAAATCGAGAGGCTTTTTGCCCCGCCGCCGGATCCGGCCGATCCTGCCGATCCCAAAACAGACCGGGGGCCAGACGCATGAAACCGGATTGCATGAAAACGGAAACCGATGGCAGTGATCCACTGGCAGGCGATTTTTACACCCGGCAGTTCGAAAAAGGCCAGAGGGAAAACACCCTGATCCTCAACATGGGTCCCCAGCACCCGTCCACCCACGGGGTGCTCCGGATCGTCATCGAAATCGACGGCGAATATATTCTACGGGCCGATCCCGTCCTCGGGTACCTGCACCGCATGCAGGAAAAAATGGGCGAAGTACAGACCTGGGGACAGTATATTCCCAACATGGGACGGGTGGACTACGGCCACCCGCTGGCCTGGAACTGGGCCTATGTCGGCGCCGTGGAAAAACTGATGGGCATCGAGATTCCTGAACGCGCCGAATACATCCGGGTCATTACCTGCGAGCTCAACCGGCTGACTTCCCATCTGCTCTGGTGGGGTGCCTATATCCTCGATCTGGGGGCGTTTACTCCCATCATGTACGCTTTTGACGACCGCGAAATGCTGCTCGACATTCTCCAGCGGCCCACGGCCTCACGACTGACCTACGGGTATTTCCGGGTGGGCGGCGTGCGGAAGGACCTTGACGATCGCTGTATCGAAATGATCCAGGCGTTCATCCCCCGGTTCCGCCAGCGGCTGCCCATGTACAAAGATCTGGTCACTGACAACGTCATCCTCAGAAAACGGGTGGAAGACATCGGTATTGTCGACCGGGAAATGTGTCACCGCTACGGCTGCAGCGGCCCGGTTCTTCGCGGCGCCGGCGTTCCCTGTGACCTGAGACGCACGGAGCCCTATTCCATTTACGACCGTTTTGATTTTGATATTCCCACGGCAGACACCGCCTGTTCCGCCGGCCGCTATCATGTCCGCATGGCCGAACTGGAGCAAAGCCTGCGCATCATTGAACAGGCACTGGCCGGGCTGGAAAAAGCCGACGGCGACTATATCATCCCCAAGGCCCCCAAACCCGCCATGAAGCCGCCCAAGGGCGAGGCCTACTTTGCGGTGGAGGGTGCCCGGGGAAAGGTGGGCGTCTACGTTGTTTCCGAAGGCAAAAAGGTCCCCTACCGCATTAAATTGCGGTCGCCCAGTTTTTCCAACCTGCATGCCTTTGCCGAAGCCGCTGAAGGCACCCTGCTGGCCGATGCCGTGGCCACGCTGGGCAGCCTCGATCTGATCATTCCGGAAATCGACAGGTAAATACAGATGCCGCAACCCTTTGATATCCATATGCTCATCCGTCTCGTCATTGCCGTGGTGGCCGCCATGGCCTGGGTAGGCGTCAATGCCCTGGTGCTGGTCTATTGCGAACGTAAATTCGCCGGCCATATCCAGCGCCGCCCCGGCCCCTTCGAGGTCGGCCCCCACGGCATCCTGCAACCCCTGATTGACGGTCTCAAGCTGATGGGCAAACAGCTTTTCCGGCCAGCCGGCGCCGATGCCCTGCTTTTCTGGCTGGCCCCCATGCTCTCTCTGATCCCGGTGCTTCTTCTTTTCCTCCCGATCCCGTACGGCCCGGTCTTGACCGGCATGAACGTTGGCCTCGGCCTGCTTCTCATCCTGGCGTTTTCCAGTTTGAACGTTCTGGCCCTGCTGCTGGCCGGCTGGAGTTCCAACAACAAATGGGGCGTCTTGGGAGCCGCCCGGGCCGTATCTCAATCGGTGGCGTACGAAATCCCGCTGCTGCTGGCGGTACTGGCCATTACTTTCATGACGGGCAGTTTCAATTTAAGCACCATTGCCGCCGGTCAGGGCGTCTGGCCCTGGCAATGGCACATCGTCGTGCAACCGCTGGCTTTTCTTATTTTTCTTGTCAGCGCCTTTGGCGAGACCAACCGGGCGCCCTTTGACCTGGCCGAAGCCGAGTCGGAGCTGACAGCCGGTTTTCACACCGAGTATTCCGCCATGGGATTCGGGCTTTTTTTCATGGCTGAATACGCCTATATGGTCGTGGTCTGCTCGCTGTGTACGGTCCTTTTCCTGGGCGGCGCCAATGGCCCGCTGGCAACCGGCTGGTGGTGGTTCCTGCTGAAAACATACGCCCTGCTTTTTCTGATGATCTGGGCGCGGTGGACTTATCCGCGGGTGCGTTTTGACCAGCTGCTCAACATCAACTGGAAATGGCTCCTGCCGCTGGCGGTTTTCAACCTGCTGACGACGTTATTTGTGATGAAGCTGTAAATTTTCGAAAAAAAAAGAGAACGGATACCGATCCCTTGAGCGCGTTTCGCCAAAAAATTATTCAACCGATTGTCGACCTGTGGAGCCTTATCGTCGGGCTGAAGGTCACCGGGAAATACTTCACACAGAAACTCATCACTGTCCATTACCCCCGGGAAACGGTCGCGGATGACAATCTCGACACCTACGGCGGCCATATTGAACTCGTCGGCAGCCCCAGGGACCCGGCGACGCCCCGGTGCATCTCCTGCATGATGTGCGTCACCAACTGCCCCAGCCGCTGCCTGACCGTGGTAAAACAGAAACCGCCCAAACTGACCGCCGAACAGAAAGAGGCCATGGCCGAGGCCAAAGCCCGGGGAGAGAAGGTTAAAAAACCCCGTGCGCCGAAAAATCCGCTGGTGTTTACCTGCGATTATTCCCTGTGCAGCCTGTGCGCCACCTGCATCGAGAACTGTCCGGTGAATGCACTGCGGTTTTCCCATACCCTCTACTGGGCCGCGACCTGTCGGGATGATTTAACGCTCGATCTTCTCGATCGCCTCCGGCAACAGGCGCCAGCAGCCCCTCAACCTGCGGCCAAGGAGCGCTGACTCATGCAGACGATGGCTTATGCAGCATTCGGCATTTACACATGCATTATTCTGGCGGGCGCGATTATGGCCGTTGCCAGCGCCAGCCTGGTACGCGCCCTGGTGGGGCTGATCGCGACGCTGGTGGGCGTGGCAGGCATGTACCTGCTCCTCGCTTCACCGTTCCTCGCGTTCATGCAGCTGCTTATTTATGTGGGGGCGGTGGCGGTCATGATTTTTTTCGCCGTCATGCTGACCCATGCCGAGTCCGGCGGTGACGAAAACGCTCCGGCGCCGGTACACCAGCTGTTTCTGGCCGCCGCCGGAGCCATCATGCCGGCGCTGCTCATCGGCGGTCTCATTCTCCGCCGGGGTCTCCCCGGGGCGATAACACCGCCATCTGTCGGGATTGAACAGCTGGGCGCCGGGCTGCTCGGCATTTATGTACTGCCTTTTGAGCTTATCTCGGTCATTCTGATGGTGGCCATGTGCGCCGCCGTGCTGCTTGTCTGGGAAAAGCGGGGAAAAAAGAAATGAGTCTGTTAACCCTATACCAGCTGGTGGGTCTTATCCTTCTGGGCGCCGGCCTCTTCGGCATGGTACACCGCCGAACCCTGGTCGGCATGCTGATCTGCGTGGAACTGATGCTTAACGGTGCCGGACTGTCCATTGTGGCGGCCGGTCAGCTGACCGCCGCGAGTGCCAGACTCGGCCAGTTGACCACTTTGTTTGTCATGGGTCTGGCCGCCGCCGAGGCCACGTTGACGCTGGCGATCATCGTGATCGTTTTCCGGCGCTTCGGGTCCATCAAAACCTCTGACATTACCACGCTGGAAGATCAATCATGATAAATGGGATCAGCATCGTCAGCGCCCGTATCCTGCTGCCACTGGCCATCACTCTGGTGGCGCCGCTGGGTATCTGGCTCGCCCGCAAAAACGAAAACCGCCGGGAAGCGGTGTCTTTCACAGCCGCCATCCTTACCTTCCTATCGGTCATTTCCCTGGCGCCGGCAGTGCTCCGGGGAGAAATCTGGGGCTACGGCCTCTTTACCATCCTGCCGGGCGTCACGGTCTCTTTCTGCGCCGACGGGTTGAGCATGATCTTCGGGCTCATCGCCTCTTTTCTGTGGATATTTGCCACCAGTTATAATATCGGTTACATGCGCAGCCTCAGAGAACATGCCCAGACGCGCTATTATTTCTGCTTTGCCGTGGCCATATTCGGTGCCATGGGCGTGGCCTTTTCGGCCAACGTCTTTACCATGTATCTGTTTTACGAAGTCATCACGGTGTTCACCTATCCGCTGGTCGCCCATCACCAGGATGCGGATGGATATGCCGGCGGACGTAAATACATCGTCTACCTGATGGGCACCTCAAAGCTCTTCCTGCTGCCGGCCATGATCCTGACTTACGTACTCACCGGCACGCTCGATTTTCACATTGGCGACATCGTCGGTGGAATGTTCTCGCCCCAGGTGGTGGCCCAACATCCCCTGCTCGTCAGCCTGACCTATTTTCTCTACGTGGCCGGCATTGCCAAAGCGGCCATCATGCCACTGCACAACTGGCTGCCGTCGGCCATGGTGGCCCCCACGCCGGTATCGGCCCTGCTCCATGCCGTGGCCGTGGTCAAAGCCGGCGTCTTCTCTCTGTCGCGCATCATGCTGTCGGGGTTCGGCACCCATACGCTGGGCACGCTGACCCTTTCCAGCCTGCGGATTTTTACGCCCGGCGGCCTGCTTGGGGATACCACGCTGGGAATTGCCACCGCCTACCTGGCCGCCTTCACCATCCTGGCGGCTTCCTTTATCGCCCTGACCAAAGACGATCTCAAAGCCCGCCTGGCCTATTCCACGGTCAGCCAGCTTTCTTATATTATTATCGGCGTGGCGATGCTGAGCACGGCTGCCGTTCAGGGCGGTCTGATGCACATCGCCCATCATGCGTTTTCCAAAATCACCCTCTTTTTTGCCGCCGGCGCCATCTTCGTTTCCACAAGCCTCCGCAAGATCAGCCTGATGAACGGCCTGGGCCGGCGGATGCCCTGGACTTTCGGCGCCTTTGGCCTGGCATCGCTGTCCATGATCGGCGTCCCGCCGGTGTGCGGGTTCGTCACCAAATGGTACCTGGTCACCGGGGCGCTGCAGATCAACCAGATTATTCTGCTGGTGGTTCTGCTGCTCAGTACGGCGCTCAATGCCGGCTATTTTGTTCCGGTTCTATACCGGGCGTTTTTCAAGGAGCCGTTGCCCGACACCCATATCGAACAGTATTCCGAGGCCCCGGCGGTCATGGTGGTGCCGCTTTTTATCACCGCCATCATCTCCGTGCTGCTGGGTCTGTATCCGCAGACTTTCCTTAACTTTGTCAACATCTTCGGAAAGTTTTAGGGAGCCGTCATGACACAAATCTTGAGCCAACTGCTGCGCCGCCTGCACGATCGATGGAAGTTATTGCGCACCGCCTTTTTCATCCTCCTGGCCGTTCTGGTGGGCCTCAACGTTTTTATCCGGCCCCACCATGCCGAATTCGGTTTTGACACCACCCCGGGATTCTGGGGCATTTTCGGTCTGGTCATCGGCCTGGTCATGGTGATTATCATGAAAAAAATCATCCAGCCCCTGATTGCCCGCAAGGAGGGCTATTATGAGCAATAGTTTCCTCCATCCGGCCGTGGGGTTTCTTATTCTGGCCCTTGTGACGCCGCTGATCCCCCGCGATCTGTGGCGGCAAAAGGCCGTCCGCGCCGTCATCGTACTGATTCCGCCGCTCCTGGCCCTTTTTGCGGTCATGACGGTCAAACCCGGCACCTACGGACAGCTGCAATACCTGGGCCAGTTACTCGTGCTGGGCCGCGTGGACCGGCTGGCTTTAATTTTCGGTCAGGTCTTCTCCATCATTGCACTGATCGGCATGATCTACTCGCTTCATCTGGATGAAAAAACGCACTTTGTTACCGGGGCGCTCTATGTGGCCGGCGGCCTGGGGTGCGTCTTTGCCGGCGATCTGATCACGGTTTTTATATTCTGGGAACTGATGAGCATCAGTTCGGTTTTTCTCGTCTGGGGAGCCGGTACCCGCGCGTCGGTGATGGCGGGCTTCCGTTACTTTATGTACCATACCGTGGGCGGGCTCTTTCTGCTGGCCGGGCTTTTCTTAAAATACAAAGCCACGGGCAGTTTTGCCTTTGACTGGGCGCCGCCGGATACGGCCCGCTACTACGACTGGCTGATTCTGGCCGGATTTTGCGTGAACGCTGCGGTTGTACCGCTCCACGCCTGGCTGCCCGATGCATATCCACGGGCATCCGTTGCCGGCGCGGTCTTCATGTGCGCCTTTACCACCAAAACCGCCGTCTACGTCCTCTGCCGGGGCTTTCACGGCTGGAACGTGCTGGCAGTCGCCGGCGCCATCATGGCGGTTTACGGCGTCCTCTACGCCTGCATCGAGAATAACGCCCGGCGGATTCTCTCTTACCACATCGTTTCCCAGGTTGGATACATGGTCGCGGGCATCGGCATCGGCACGGCCATGACGATGAATGGCGCCGCGGCGCATGCGTATGCCCATATTCTATACAAAGGACTGCTCTTTATGAGCACGGGCTGCCTGCTCTACGCCGTGGGAACCGCCCGTCTCGATGAGCTGGGCGGGCTGGCCACCCGTCTGCCGTGGGTGATGTTCTGGTACATGGTGGCCGCGCTGTCCATTTCAGGAATGCCGCTTTTCAACGGTTTTGTCACCAAAAACATGACGATATTCGGGGCCGAGGAAGCCCACCGCATGTGGCTGGCCATCGCCATGGAAGTGGCGGCCGTGGGCACTTTCGTTTCCGTGGGCATCAAGCTCCCATACTTTGCCTTCTGGGGCCGCAAGCCCGAATACACCCTGCCGGTACGCGCCATCCCGCGCAATATGTACGTGGCCATGGGTCTCTGCGGCAGCCTGTGCATCCTGCAGGGCATTTTTCCGGAAATGCTCTACCGCTACCTGCCCTTTGCCGTGGAAGAGCCGTTCCGCCCCTGGACCCTGCTGAGGGTACTCAACTCTTCGCTTCTGCTGGGATTTTCCGGACTCGCATTTTACATGACCCGCATCGTGATCACCCCGCACACCAAAGTCAACCTTGATTTCGATTATTTTTACAGGTGGATCGGGCGGCTGGTGCTGGCCGCTGTCTGTCGGCCGTTGGCCTGGCTGGATGATCGCTGGACCGAAGTCTATCGCTCGATCGGCCTGCGGGGCCTGGTGAAGATCGGCGCCGGCGCTTCCTTATTTGACCGTAAGGGCATCGACACAGTTGTTGACGGCAGCGCCTATACAGTCCGCAACATCGGCCGGGCCGGCGCCCGAATGCAATCCGCGCAGCTGCAGAACTACCTGGCCCTGGCGGCCATTTTCGGGCTGTGTATCTTCTTCCTGGTCTGGTATCTGGGTTAGCCTCAAAGGAGCATATGTTTTGAATATGGGATATCCGGTACTTTCACTATTAATTTTCTTCCCCCTGGCGGCGGCCGCAGGCCTTCTTTTCCTGAAAAGCCCCCGAATCATCCGGGGATATACCCTGGCCGCCTCCATTGTAGAAATATTTTTAGCGCTTCCCACGCTTGGTTTCCAGCATATTTCAAAATTTCAATTTGTCGAGCGGCTGCCGTGGGTACCCCGCTGGGGACTGGAATACTATCTGGGGATGGACGGCATCAGTGTCCTGATGGTGTGGCTGACGGTGGCTGTTCTACCTCTGTGCGTGCTCTGCTCGTGGACGTATATCGACCGGCGCGTGAAGGCCTTTCACTTCTGTCTCCTCTTTATGACAGCCATGTGCGTCGGGGTTTTTACCGCCCTGGACCTGGTCCTTTTCTATGTTTTCTGGGAAGCCATGCTGGTTCCCATGTATCTGCTCATCGCCGTCTGGGGGGGAGACGAAAAACGCTACGCTTCGATTAAATTTTTTCTTTACACGCTGGTCGGTTCCGTTCTATTGCTCGTTGCCTTTGTGGCCTTTAAAGTCGCGGGCGGGACTTTTTCGATTCCCGACCTGATGCATCAGTCTTTTACGTTTCGTTTCCAGTTCTGGGCATTTCTGGCCATGGCCATCGCCTTTGCCATTAAAGTCCCCATGTTTCCTTTTCACACCTGGCTGCCGGCAGCGCATGTCCAGGCACCGGCAGCCGGATCGGTGATTCTGGCCGCAGTGCTGCTGAAGATGGGCGCCTATGGTTTTCTCCGGTTCTGTCTGCCGCTGACCCCGGCCGCCAGCGTCTATTTCGCGCCCATGATGATTGCCGTATCCGTTGCCTCAATCCTCTACGGCGGGGCCGTGGCCCTGGGGCAGAGCGACATTAAAAAGCTGATCGCCTACTCATCGGTCGGCCATATGGGGTTTGTTACCCTGGGAATTTTTCTCTTCAACCTGCGCGGAGCCGAAGGCGCCCTTTTTCAAATGCTCAACCACGGCATCATCACCGGCGGACTTTTCATGATGATCGGCACAGTGTACGAACGGAGCCACAGCCGGTCTATTTCCGACAACCTGGGTCTGGGCAAATATCTACCGGCCTTCATGTTCTTCTGGGGACTGTACGCTCTGGCGTCTTTTGCCTTTCCCGGCACCAACGGATTTGTGGGCGAACTGCTTGTTTTCGTGGGCGCCTTTCAGAAAAGCACCTGGATCGGTTTTGCCCTGGTCCCCGGCGCGCTGCTGGCGGCGGCTTATATGTTCCGCGTTTCCCTGAAGCTGGCATGGGGCGAGCCCTGCACGGCCAAAACGTGGCCGGACCTGAACCTGCGTGAGTGGAGCTATCTCGTCTTTCCGGCTCTTTTTGTTTTCTACATCGGCCTGAATCCCGGTATTTTTTTCAAAATCATGGATCCGTCGCTGACCCGGCTGCTGACTGAAATCAACGCACAACCGAAACAGATCGTCCGTATCGAACAGCCGCAACCCGAACTCCCCGCCATGGCCCATCTGATGGAACCGATCCGGCTGGCGACCCGTTCGGCGCAAAAATAGGAAACGTACACCATGAATATCAACCTGTCACTGCTGATACCCGAAATATACTTTGCGGGCCTGGTACTGGCGCTCTTTTTTCAGAGCCTCGTCGGGCGTAACAAGCGGACGACTCAATACTGGATTCTCCCTGCCACCGCTGTCGGTTTTGCCCTCACGCTGACTTCTCTCGGTGCACGCGGTACGCTCTTTTCCCAGGCCTACCGCGTTGATGCCCTTTCCCAGTTTTTCAAAGCCGTTATCGCTTTCGGATTCATGATAGCGGCCACCAATGCCGTCCGCCAGCCCA
This sequence comes from uncultured Desulfobacterales bacterium, assembly GCA_964577615.1. Lineage (GTDB taxonomy): Bacteria > Desulfobacterota > Desulfobacteria > Desulfobacterales > QNYZ01 > QNYZ01. The sequence continues at coordinate 56,591 of CAZNZW010000007.1, forward strand.
CCCTGGAAGACAGTAAAAGAGCCGATTATTTCATGTTTTTCAGTCTGTCGGCCCTGGGTCTGACACTCCTTGCCTCGGCAGTAGAACTGGTGACCATGTATCTGGCGCTGGAGCTTTCGGCATACAGCCTCTATGCCGTCATTCCGCTGCGATCAAAGGATCCACGGGCCGCCGAAGCGGCGGTTAAGTATATTCTTTTCGGCGCTGTTGCCACGGCGCTGTCCCTTTATGGCCTTTCTTATATCATGGCGGTTCAGCATTCCACCTTTTTGAAAGATCTGGGCGCCGTTTCGTGGGCCTTCGGCGACGTTCCCATGGCCGTCATCGGGCTGTCTTTGTATCTGGTCGGGATGTTTTACAAGTTGGCCCTGTTTCCTTTTCATTTCTGGGCGCCTGATGTCTACCAGGGTGCCAGCAATGAAACCGCCGCTTACGTGGCCACCCTGCCCAAGATGGGTGCCGTGGTGATTCTGGTTCGCCTGGCGGCCATGCTCAAACCCGGCCTGGAAATTACCACCATCCTCGCCGTTCTGGGCGCGGCTTCCATGACTTATGGTAATTTTGCCGCCTTGGCCCAGAAGGATTTGAAGCGGCTGCTCGGGTTTTCATCGGTGGCCCATGCCGGATATGTGATGGTCGGTCTGGTGGCTGGATCGGCGCTGGCCCTGTCTGCCGCCGCTTTTTACGCCATGGCCTACCTCTTAATGAACCTGCTCTGCTTCTGGGTAATCAGCCGAATAGCGGTTGACGGGCGCAACCTGACGTTTTCAGATCTGAATGGCCTTTACAAACGCGCACCCGTACTGGCTTTTTCCCTGGCCGCCGGCGCTTTTGCTCTGGTCGGTCTCCCGCCCACGGTGGGGTTTATCGGTAAGTTTTTTCTCATCGCTGCCGCCTGGAATCAGGGATACAACTGGCTGGTCATCATTCTCGTTGTCAACTCGGCTATCGCCATCTATTACTATCTCAGCCTGGTCCGTCACGCCTATACCGAAGATACGCCCCCCGAAAATTCCCCGGCTCCGGATGTCAGCGCATTTTCACTGGTCGGCGCCGGTCTGCTCGCGGCAATCGTACTGTTGATCGGGATTATTCCGGCGCCTTTCTTTGAATGGGCCTTTAAAGCCGGAAACAGTTTGATTCCCTAACTTTTATTACGAATCTCTATTCCCTCCGGCGGTTTCCTCAGATACCTTTCGCCTTTATTTTGGCGAAATGAGGTAGTGTTACAGATGCAACAGTTTTTGAATCACAATGATAGTAGCACTTGTATCCAGGCTGTACAAACTGACTTTAAAAAATACCAGAAAGATATTGTAAGACAGACTTATGAGCAACTTGGTGGGAATGTATCAGCTGTGGCAAGAAAATTAGGGATTTCAAGAAATACCGTATATAAAAAATTATCCTAACAGGCACGATGCCTCGCAGCACCGTGCCCTCCTAACTTTTTTTATCTTCCCCTTATCAGCCTCGACTATTTGTCTCCTTTGGCAGACTCTTCATTGTCAACCACAGGCTCTTCTTCTGAGGGTTGTTCATCAGCATCAGTTTCAGACAGTGAAGACTCAGATTCTTCGATGTTATCCTTTAAGGTTCTGGTGTCGGAATCTTTTTTAACCTCATCACTACCAGCAATGGCTTTAGATGTATCTGTTTCTGGCGCAGGTTTTTTGGCTTTCTTCTTCGATTTCGCCTTCCGTTTTTCTTCAAACGTGACAAATTCAATCAAAGACATGGCGGCCGCGTCTCCAGGTCGCCGCCCCAGTTTTACCACCCGGGTATAGCCCCCGGATACGTTTCCAAATTTTTCTGGCGCTTCGTCAAACAGTTTATTGACTACCGCGCGTTCAGTTACTATAGCCAGTGCCTGCCGACGTGCATGGAGATCTCCCCGCTTGGCCAATGTAACCAGTTTGTCCCCCCAGCGCCGCAACTCCTTAGCTTTGGCATCAGTGGTTTTAATTTTCCCATATTTAATTAGCGAAGTCACCATGTTACGGAACATCGCCTTCCGGTGACTCGATGTTCGATTTAATTTTATGCCGGCTTTTCGATGTCTCATTTAAATTACTTACTCCTCTTTTTCAGCCACTTCATCCTCGGGAGGTTCAAATCCCTCTAATTCCGTACCCAATGACAAGCCCATCTCGCTGAGAACCTCCTTGATTTCATTGAGGGACTTTCGGCCAAAATTCTTTGTTTTCAACATTTCATTTTCGTTTTTGCTGACAAGCTGATAAATTTTTTGAATATCGGCATTTTTCAAGCAATTGGCACTTCGAACGGATAATTCCAATTCATCCACACTTCGATACAGATTTTCATTAAAAACAGGTTTTTCATTCTGCCCCTTTTTAATGGGTTTTGGAAGTGATTCTTCATCAAAGTTGATGAAAATTGTCATCTGTTCCTTCATTATTTTTGCCGCATAAGCCACTGCATTTTCAGGGGTTACACTTCCATCTGTCCAGACCTCAAAGGTAAGCTTATCATAATCAGTCTTTTGCCCGACACGTGCCTGCCCGACAGTATATACTACTCTTTTGATCGGAGAAAAAACAGAATCGATAGGAATAGTACCTACCGGTGCTTCAGGGTCTTTATTGTTTTCAGCAAGACAGTAACCCTTTCCGACTTTCACCGCCATCTCAATATTGAGGTTCGCTTTTTCGTTTAAAGTCGCAATATGTTGATCAGGATTCAAAATATCACATTGACCATCGTCACTGATGATATCAGCAGCCGTAAGAACCTGTTCCCCTTTTGCAGAAATACGAAGCATTTTGGGTTCCTGGTCTGAAACCTTAAGACGAACAGATTTAAGGTTCAGCATAATCTCAGACACATCTTCAAGAACATGCGGAACCGCGGAAAATTCATGCATGACATCATCAAACTTTACCGAAACAATAGCCGCCCCGTAAAGAGATGATAAAACGATCCTCCTCAACGCATTGCCGATAGTTATTCCGAAACCGCGTTCAAGTGGTTCGCAGACAAATTTACCATAAAATGGCGTACTTTCATCCTTAACCACTTTTTCAGGCATGATCATGTGTTGCCAGTTCATCGGTATCAATTCATTTGTTGCCATTATATCATCTCCGGGAAGGTGAATGGAAGATCGATCGATACATTATGGTGCTAAAATACCATTCGCTCATCAAAAACCCTTCGAATTCTTTATTTGGAGTAAAGCTCCACTATTAATTGTTCCTGCATCGGCATGGTCAAATCTTCTCGAACGGGCATCGTTTTTACACTTCCCTTAAAAGCTTCCTTATCCAGATCAAGCCATTGAGGGATACCCCGTCTGACTACAGCTTCCATGGCGTCGGTAATGACCTGTAGATCTTTTTTTCTGGGCTGAATGATGTCATTTTCCTGAACAATATAAGAAGGTATGTTGACTTTTTTCCCATTCACCCGGAAGTGGTTATGCCGAACCAGATGTCGGCCCTGGGTTCGAGAATTGACGAATCCTAAGCGATAGACAACATTATCCAGACGACGTTCCAGCATAACGAGAAGATTGGTTCCGGTAATACCCCTTTGCCGCTCAGCTCTTTTAAAAAACAGATGAAATTGTTTTTCAGTCAAACCATACATGCGTTTAATTTTTTGTTTTTCTCTAAGCTGAATGCCATAATCAGACATCTTTCTTCCGCGTCGCTGACCATGTTGTCCGGGGGGATAGCCTCTCCGGTCAAAGCCGCATTTATCTGAATAACACCGATCTCCTTTAAGAAACAGCTTTAGATTTTCCCGTCGACAAAGCCGACAAACTGAACCTGTATACCGTGCCAAATGATCCTCCTTACTGATTTTTTAATTATAGTACAAATCAGTAAACAAATTAAACCCGCCGGCGTTTCGGGGGTCGACACCCATTATGGGGTACTGGTGTGACATCCTTAATCAACGTAATAACGAATCCTGCTGCCTGAAGCGCTCGTAAGGCGGATTCTCTACCGCTTCCAGGCCCCTTAACATAAACTTCCACACTTTTCATGCCATGTTCCATTGCCTTGCTAACCGCGTCCTGAGCGGCCAATTGAGCGGCAAATGGCGTGCTTTTCCGGGATCCCTTGAAACCCTGCCCTCCGGCACTCGACCATGCAATGGTATTTCCTGCTTTATCAGTAATCGTCACGATCGTATTGTTAAAAGTGGAGTGAATATGGACGACACCGCTAGAAATATTCTTTTTTTCTTTTTTTTTGGAGCGGACTTTCTTAGCCATTGATCGTTCCTTGTATTATGATGTTCAGCTCTTAACCACGAGTGGTCGCTTTTTTCTTTACAGCAGTCCGTCGCGGACCCTTGCGTGTGCGGGCATTAGTACTCGTCCTCTGCCCTCTGACGGGTAGAGACCTTCTATGCCTCAGCCCACGATAGCAGCCCAAGTCCATCAATCGTTTGATATCCATGGATATACTGGAACGCAGTTCACCCTCAACTTTGTATCCGTCATCAATAGCTTTACGAATCTGATTAACATCCGACTCCGTCAGATCATCGGTTTTCATATCGGGGTTAATGCCAACCTTAGCCAAAATTTCTTTGGATGTGGTTCTACCGATTCCATATATGTAGGTAAGGCCGATTTCAATTCGTTTGCGCCTTGGTAAATCTACGCCCGCGATTCTTGCCACGGTATATCCTCCTATTTAATATTTAACCCTGTCGCTGCTTATGCCGTTTATTTTCACAAATTACCCGAACAACACCCTTTCGCCGGACAATCTTACATTTATCACACATTTTTTTGACAGATGCTCTGACTTTCATCGGTATGGCCTCCATTTATAAAATGCACCGTCATAAGACCGGCCATTCTATGGATATCTATTGGGTTGTCCTGTTTATTTCTCACGATATGTGATACGGCCCCGTGACAAATCGTATGGAGATAATTCAACCGATACTTTGTCGCCCGGCAGAATCTTAATAAAATGCATCCGCATTTTCCCGGATATATGCGCCAGGACCTGATGTTTATTCTCAAGTTCTACCTTAAACATTGCATTGGGTAAGGTCTCCAGAACAACGCCCTCGACCTTGATTGCTTCTTCTTTCGCCATCAGATTTGCCACCTAATTAAAAATTAACCGCTCCAAAAATTAAATCCCCATCATTTCATAAAATACGCGGTCTATTGTCTTCCTCGCATTCTTCCGCCACCTCTTTTGAGAAACCCTTCATAATGGCGTGTCAACAGATGCGATTCTATCTGCCCCATTGTATCAATAGCCACGCCAACAACAATCAACAAGGCCGTCCCTCCGAAATAGAAAGGGACATTAAACTTACTGATAAGAATGGAAGGGAGTACACATACAGCAGACACGTAAATTGCCCCGCCTAGGGTAATCCGGGTGAGCACTCGATCAATGTATTCCGCCGTTCTTTTCCCCGGCCGGATACCTGGGATGAATCCACCATTTTTTTTCATATTATCGGCGACATCCTCAGGATTAAAAGTAATTGCCGTATAAAAATAACAGAAAAAGAAGATAAAACTGACATATAAGGCCGTATAAAACAGTCCACCCGGACGTAAGGATGCACTGACCGCTTTTACCCAGGGAACGTCGATAAAATTTGCAATCGTTGCTGGAAACATAATAATAGATGAAGCGAAAATCGGTGGTATAACACCGGAGGTATTGATCTTCAACGGCAAATGAGTACTTTGCCCACCATACATTTTTCGACCGACCATACGCTTGGCATATTGAACCGGTATTCTACGCTGCCCCTGTTCCACATAAATAATAAAAGCGACAACTGCTACCATCATAACTAGTAATAGTAGCATTGCGAATACGCTGATTTCATTTGTTGATAACAATCTAAAAGTATTTCCAATTGCCGCAGGCAGCCTGGCCACAATTCCTGCAAAAATAATCAGCGAAATACCATTACCGATTCCACGTTCGGTAATCTGCTCACCCAGCCACATGATAAAGGCCGTGCCGGCTGTTAACGTAATAACGGTCATAATTCGGAAGGGCCAGCCGGGAATCATGGCAACCCCCATCTTCTCCAGCCCGACGCTGATCCCGATGCCTTGAATAATACTCAAAACAACGGTGCCGTAACGCGTGTATTGTGTGATTTTTTTCTGACCCTGGGCCCCCTCTTTTTTTAATTCCTCGAGATACGGAATCACGACGGTAAGCAGTTGAAGAATAATTGAAGCGCTGATGTAGGGCATAATTCCCAAAGCGAAAACAGACAACCGCTGTAAAGCGCCGCCGGAAAACATGTTAAAGACGCCCAGAACAGTATCTTTATATCTTGCAAAAATATCGGCCAGCGCAGAACTGTCGATACCCGGTACCGGAATTGCCACTCCCACTCTGTAAATGGCTAAAAGGGCAATCGTAAATAAGATTCTACGTTTCAGCTCAGGAATTTTAAACAGGTTCTGAAAACCGTTTCCGATCATCTAAACAACCTCAATCGTTCCGCCATTATTTTCAATTTTTTCTCTGGCTGTCTGGCTGACTGCATTAACGCGAACAGTTAAGGATCGATCTATGTCACCATTTCCAAGCAACTTGATTCCATCTCTTCGTCCCTTAACAAGACCGGATCTGACCAAAGCGATTTCATCCACAACTGTGCCTGCCTCAAATCGACTTAAATCTGAAATATTTATCAAAGCAATTCGCTTTTTAAAAATATTTGTAAATCCCCGTTTAGGCAATCGTCGCTGAAGCGGCATCTGGCCGCCCTCAAAACCGGGTCTCACGCCACCACCAGAGCGGCTGTTGCTGCCCTTATGTCCACGCCCGGATGTTTTCCCGAGGCCGGACCCAACGCCACGCCCCAGACGTTTTCGTTTACGTTTGGCACCCTTCGCTGGAGATAATTGATTCAATTGCATTATTTTACTCCTCTATCCGGACCAGGTGTGAAACAGTATTAATCATGCCCCTGATTTCCGGCGTATCCAGCAGGGTGACTGTTTTGTTCATTTTTGTCAGACCCATGCCCTTAAGAACACGACGATGCTTGTCCGGTCTACCAATCATACTTTTAATCAATTTTACTTTGACTTTTTCAGACATGGAACCAATATCCTCTGCTGATTATAGTTCACTCACATTCATACCACGGCTCTTGGCAACTTCTTCAGGGCTCCGCAGTTGAGACAGTCCCTCTATTGTAGCCTTAACCACATTATGAGAATTATGGGATCCCATGCATTTTGTCAGGATATTCTGAACCCCGACAGCTTCAAGTACAGCGCGAACCGCGCCGCCAGCAATCAGTCCCGTGCCCTCTGCGGCCGGTTTCAGGAGAACACGTCCGGCACCGAAATGGCCGATGACTTTATATGGGATCGTTCCTTCCATCAGGGGAACATCAATCATATTCTTTTTCGCTTTTTCGACACCCTTACGGATTGCCTCTGGAACTTCACCGGCTTTTCCGAGACCATAACCAACCTTTCCCTTGCCGTCTCCCACCACAACGATAGCACCAAAGCTAAACCGTCTGCCACCTTTTACTACCTTGGCGACTCGGTTAATATTGACGACTTTATCGATTAACAGGTTTTCTTCAGTATCTCGTTTATACAACCGCTTGCCTCCGTTTGGTATCTAAATTATCAAATTGCCCTTAACTGATGAAATATGATTGCAATTATTTAAAAAGAAAGCCCGGCTTTACGCGCACCATCCGATAGAGATTTAACCCGACCATGGTATTGGAACCCACATCGGTCAAAAACCACTTTTTTAACCCCTTTTGCAACGGCTCTCTCGCCAATCGTCTTTCCGATGAGTTCAGCCCTGGCTATTTTTCCCTTGGTATCTGTCAAAAGCGCCTGTATTTCTTTCTCAACACTTCCTGCAGCCGCGATCGTTTTACCGGTCGAGTCGTCTACCACCTGCGCATATATATGCTTTGAGCTACGGAATACACATAACCGGGGTTGCTCAGCAGTCCCCGTTATTTTTTTTCTGATTCTCTTTTTTCTTTTTATACGGGCATCTTTTCTTTTCTCAAGTTTCCCCATAATATTTCACCTTTGTTCTTACCTTTTTACAACTTCTGCCTGCAAAAATTTATTAGACCGCCACAATAAAAATACTATCAATCAGGCCGCGCCGGTCTTGCCGGCTTTTCGCTGGATTCTCTCTTCAGCATATTTAATTCCCTTGCCTTTATAAGGTTCCGGGGGCCTCAGACGGCGGATAGCGGCAGCAGCATGTCCAATTTTTTCTTTATCAATCCCCGTCAGTTTGATGGTATTTTTTTTATCTACAGTTGCGCTGATTCCTTCTGGTAAAATGAAATCAACTGGATTGGAAAAACCGATATTCAAATTAAGTGTTTGACCGCTGATTGTGGCTCTGTAGCCGATTCCATTAATTTCAAGGACGCGTTCAAATCCTTTATTGACACCGATAACCATATTGTTCACCAGGGACCGGGTCAACCCCTGCATTGCACGATTTTCCCTTGTCTGCTTATCTATACAAACTTCAATCGTTTCCGGTTTAATATCAAGTCCAACGCTGGGATGGATTGTCCTCGTCAGCGTGCCATTGGGGCCCGTTATTGAAATTACACCATCTTTCCATGCAATTTTTGTATTCGGGGGTATCTCTATTGGTTTTTTACCGACGCGTGACATTGACCACTCTCCTTGCTCCCCTTAAGGGTATATCCATGCTTCTGTTATCAAACACGGCTACCATACATGACACAAAATTTCCCCGCCGATATTCTCGCGACGGGCCAATTTGTCTGTCATAATGCCTTTGGAAGTTGACAAAACAGCAATTCCCAAACCATTTAAAACCGACGGGATCTGATTTCCCTTCACATATACACGCCGGCTCGGCTTGCTGATTCTTTGAATCCCATAGATAGTATGACGATGGTCCGGATTATATTTCAGGTATACGCGCAAAACGCCCTGTTTATCATCGCTCATAAATTTGTAATCGCGGACATATCCCTCGGATTTAAGAACCTTCGCAATTTCTATTTTTAATCGAGAGCCTGGAATATCAACGCTTTTAAATTTTGCTTTACCAGCATTCCGAACTCGGGTCAGCATGTCCGCGATGGGATCGCTCATCGCCATGATAGTCTCCGTAATATTATTAATTATGAAACAATAACCGCAAAAAGCGGCAAACCTTTAAAAATTTATTGGATTACCAACTGGATTTTACCACACCGGGCAGACTTCCCTGGGAAGCTAAATTCCGAAAGCAAATCCGGCAAATACCAAACTTTCTTATATACGCACGGGATCGACCGCACATGGGGCACCGGTTATACTTTCGGACCTTAAACTTCGGATCTTTTTTAGCCTTCTCTTTTAAAGCCTGCCTAGCCAAATCATTCCCTCCCTTTGGACACTTATTCTGTGTCGTCTTTTTGCACCTTAAATCTATTCAGATAATTATATTTTAATTATTAAATCACGCAACCATATTTAATTTATGCAAATTCATAATTTTTAAATGGCATTCCCATAAGTTTTAACAATGCCCGTCCCTCTTCATCCGTTCGGGCCGTCGTAATGCATGAAATATTGAGTCCCTTTATTTTATCAATTTTATCGTAATCAATTTCGGGAAAAATAATCTGTTCTTTAATGCCGAGCGTATAGTTACCATGTCCGTCAAAGCCTTTAGGAGAAATCCCCCTGAAATCTCTTACCCGAGGTAACGCAACATTAACCAATTTGTCAAAAAAATCATACATCCGGCTACGCCGAAGCGTAACGGAACATCCGATAGGCATCCCCTCGCGTAATTTAAAAGCGGCGATCGATTTTTTGGCGCGGGTAATCATCGGTTTTTGACCGGAAATCAGCGTCATTTCCTCGACCGCTGAATCCAGGATTTTAATATTCTGAATGGCTTCGCCAAGGCCCATGTTAAGAACGACCTTTACAAGTTTAGGCGTCTCCATTGGGTTTTTATATCCAAAATGATCAATCAATTGAGATTTCAGATTGGATTCGTAGTAAGTTTTAAGCTTAGACATAATACGTCCTTTTATACATCAATAATTTCATCGCACAGACCGCAAATCCGAACGTTCTTACCATCTTCTAGCCGTTTGCGCTTGATGCGTGTCGGTTGAACACATTTTCCACATAAAAGCATAACATTTGCCCAATGAATCAACCCTTCAGTTTCAACAATACCGCCCTGCCGATTCTGTGCGCCAGGTCGTGTGTGCTTCTTAATAATATTTACATTTTCAACGAGAACTCTTCTCTTCTTGCGATCAATTTTAAGAATTTTACCGATTTTACCACGGTCTTTACCGGTAATGACTTTTACTTTATCATCTTTTTTGAAACGACATTTATTTATTGACATGATTTCGTCTCCATTGGGCGCCATCAAATTTTTAACTCTAAGGAAACCTATAATACTTCAGGCGCCAGCGAGATGATTTTCATAAATTTCTTTGCACGTAATTCTCTCGCCACCGGGCCAAAAATACGCGTTCCAATTGGTTCGCGCTGGTTATTAATCAATACTGCCGAGTTTTCATCGAATCGAATCAATGAGCCGTCCGGTCGACGAATTTCTTTTTTCGTCCGCACGACAACCGCCTTGAGGACATCGCCCTTTTTTACTTTCGAATTGGGCAGCGCGACCTTAACGGTCACAACTATGATATCCCCAATCCCCGCATATCGACGACGTGACCCGCCCAGGACCTTTATACAGTACAATTCCTTGGCACCGGAATTGTCCGCTACCGTCAATCTTGTTTCTGATTGAATCATCGTTTCGTTCCTTGTGTAACGTTTTAAACCGCTTTTTCGACGATTCGACTAACTCGCCATCGTTTCGAGCGACTAATCGGTCTCGATTCAGTGATGAGTACTTTATCACCTATCCCGCATAAATTTTTCTCATCATGCGCAGCAAATTTAGCTCGCCGACGAATATATTTTTTATACAATTTGTGTTTAACCAGTCTTTCAACCTGAACGGTTACCGATTTATCCATCTTATCACTGACAACCGTTCCGACCATCTGTCGCTTTTTTTTGCTACCATTCATGGTATAATTACTTTCCTTCTATTTCCTGCTTTAATCGGATTCGCGAATAATCGTTTTGATGCGCGCAATGTCACGTCGCGTTTCCGTCATTTTACGCGGATTTTCCAGTTGTCCGATTTCATGCTGAAAGCGTAAATTAAACAGCGATTGTTTCAGATCGACCAGTTTTGCCTGACGTTCGTCCCGACTCATATCTCGGATCTCGCCACTCTTCATTAGACACCGCCTCTCTCAATAAATCTTGTTTTCAGCGGTAACTTATATGCCGCAAGCCTCAAAGCTTCCATGGCCATTTCTCTTGAAACGCCCTCCATTTCATAAAGAACCCGGCCGGGCTTAATAACAGCAACCCATGCTTCAGGTGGCCCTTTCCCCTTTCCCATCCGTACTTCCGCTGGTTTTTTGGTGATGGGTTTATCGGGAAAAATCCGGATCCATATTTTACCGCCACGCTTGACGCGTCGTGTCATGGCAATACGCGCGGATTCTATCTGCCGGGAACTGATATACCCACTTTCCAGCGCCTGCAGGCCGTAATAGCCATAGTTCAAGCTACTGCCGCGATGGGCCATCCCCTTCATTCGGCCGCGCTGTTGTTTACGAAATTTTACTTTCTTGGGACTTAGCATTATCTATTTCTCCAAATATCTACCAACTATTTTCGACCGCCAGACGTCTTCTCGTCTTTCAGTATTTCACCTTTGAAAATAAAAACTTTAACACCGATGGCGCCGTAAGTTGTACGCGCCGTGACGATACCGTAATCAATATCCGCCCGTAACGTATGAAGCGGAATCCTTCCTTCTTTATATACCTCGGTCCGGGCCATTTCGGCTCCCCCAAGGCGTCCGGCGCAGATTATTTTTATCCCTTCCGCACCAAATCTCATTGCGGATGCGATCCCCCGTTTCATAGCCCGGCGAAAAGCCACTCTTTTTTCAAGTTGCTGAGCAACATTTTCAGCAACCAGCTGCGCATCGGTCTCGGTCTTTCTTACCTCTTTGATATCGATCAGGACTTCCCGGGAAATCTTTTTTTCAAGTTCCTTTTTGAGCAGTTCTATTTCCGATCCTTTTTTCCCAATGATAATACCCGGCCTTGCTGCATGTATTCGCAATCGAATCCGCTTGGAGGACCGCTCAATTTCAATCTTTGAAATCCCGGCGTGCTTTAGTTTCTTTTTTATGAAACGACGCAGTTCAAAATCTTCCAGGATATATTCAGCGTATTTTTTATCAGAATACCACCGTGATTCCCAGGTTTTTACAATGCCTAACCTTAGTCCGATTGGATTTACTTTCTGGCCCAAACTAACCCCTCCTCTAGGCTGACTCAGCAGCTAAAATAACGGTAATATGGCTGGTTCTTTTTAAAATACGGGTACCCCGTCCACGAGCACGCGCTTTGAACCGTTTCAAAGTCGGGCCCTGATCTGCGGTGATATTTTTGATCACCAGATCGTCAATATCAAGGTCATGGTTGGCTTCCGCATTGGCCACGGCTGAATTGAGAACTTTTTCTACCAGACGCGCCGCTTTCTGTGGCATAAAATGTAATCGATTAATGCCCTCTTCAACGGGTATATTTTTCACCGAGCCAATAATTTTATGTATTTTCCGCGGCGATATTCGTTCATAACGAGCCACCGCTCTCACTTCAAGTCCAGCCATTCTTACCGCCTCCCCTTACAGCGATTATCTTACCTTGGATTTTCTGTCACCCGCATGACCAAAAAAGGTCCGCGTAGGTGAAAATTCGCCGAGTTTATGCCCGACCATGTCTTCGGAAACAAAAACCGGAATAAATTTTCTTCCATTATGTACCGCCAGCGTAAAACCAACCATTTCCGGAATGATGGTAGATCTCCGTGACCAGGTCTTTATGACCTGCTTACTGGATGTTTGCTGCGCTCTCGTCACTTTGTCCAGCAAATGAGAATCAATAAAGGGCCCTTTTTTCAACGATCGTGGCATAATGTCTCCCTAAATCCTTAACACGGGCATGCGTCCCGGCTTCCCCGGAAATCCGTAATATGCCCGGATATTACTTTTTATTTCGCCTCTTTACAATGTAACGATCGCTACGCTTATTCTTCCGCGTACGATATCCCTTGGCCGGGGTTCCCCAGGGTGAGCATGGATGCCGCCCGCCCGATGATCGCCCCTCGCCTCCGCCCATGGGGTGATCCACCGGGTTCATTGCGACACCACGAACTTTCGGTCGTTTACCCAGCCATCTTTTCCGCCCGGCCTTGCCCAACGAAAGATTCTCGTGCATCACATTGCCAAGCTGCCCAACGGTGGCATGACAGTTTCCAAGTATCATACGAACCTCACCTGAAGGCAATTTGACAAGCGCATACTTGCCTTCTTTAGCCATCAGTTGAGAATAGGTCCCGGCGCTTCTCACTATTTGTCCGCCACGTCCGATCCTGAGTTCAATATTGTGAATGTGTGTTCCCAAAGGAATTTTATTCAGTGGCAACGTATTTCCTGGCCGGATATCCGCATCCGGTCCACTTAAAACAGTATCCCCCACCATCAATTTCTGTGGCGCCAGAATATATCGTTTTTCCCCGTCGACATAATGCAGCAAAGCGATTCTTGCCGACCGATTCGGGTCATATTCAATGGCCGCAACTTTGGCCGGAATCCCTGTCTTATCCCGTTTGAAATCAATTACCCTGTAATGTCGTTTGTGACCGCCACCTTTATGCCGGCTTGTGACACGGCCGTTATTATTCCGGCCGCCAGTAGACCGAATCGGTTTCAGCAGTGATTTTTCAGGTGCTTTTTTGCTGATTTCTTCAAACGTGTGGTATGTTTGAAAACGTCGGCCCGGCGATGTTGGTTTTACCTTCTTAATAGCCATAATCATTCTCTGGTTTGATCTTTATTAATTTTATTAACCGAATTTCCCAAAACGGGAAGCTTACGCCCCTTCAAAGAACTCAATTCTTTCACCAGCCATCAGCGTCACCACCGCCTTTTTCCAACTTCGCCGCCGTCCGAGTACCCTACCCCTGCGTTTGAGTTTTCCTCTGACATGCAGGGTCTTGACTGCAGAGACCCTCACATTGAACACTTCTTCAATGGCGCGCTTGATTTCAACTCTGTTGGCTTTCGGCGCCACTTCAAAGGAGAATTGATTCAGCGACTCCTTCTGGTTGGTCGTCTTTTCGGTGATAATCGGCCGCCTGATAATATCATGTGCAATCATGCTGCCAGTCTCCTTTCAATTCCCTCAATGGAAGGCGCCAGCAATAATAAATGCTTGTATTTCAATATATCATATACGTTTAAACCGGCAACTTTTATCAGCTTAACACCGCTGACATTTCTCGACGATAAATCGAGGGCTGTATCCATTTCATCGGTCACAATCAATACATTGTTCAGATCCAGGCCCTGGACAATTTTGACAAAATCCCTGGTCTTAATTTTTTCCAGACCGAAAGTGTCCATCACGACCAGTTGATTGGCTGATAATTTGCTGCTTAGCGCCATCTTAAGGGCCAGCGCCCTTGTTTTCTTAGGTATTTTATGCCCCCAGGATTTATTATGAGGACCAAAAACTACCCCCCCGCCTCTAAGAAGAGGAGATTTCGCATTACCCCGACGTGCCCGCCCCGTTCCTTTTTGACGATACAGCTTTCGCGTACTTCCTTTTACATCTGAACGATTCTTAACCGAGGCCGTCCCCGCCCGTCTCCGGGCCAGCTGCATTGTCACGACCTGATGCAGAATATCGGATTTTACCGGTACGTTGAAAATCCCGTCTTGAAGGTCTACCTGATCAACCTTTTCAGCCTTATTGTTAAGCACATCCACAACAGCCATCGTTATTGCCCCGCCTTGATTTTTGTCACCCGAACCAAACCCGAATCGGGTCCCGGGATCGCTCCCTTGAGGAGCAAAATATATTCATCTTCCCGTATATCGACAACAGTTAGGTTCCGAATGGTTTTTTTCGCAAACCCGTATCTGCCTGGTAGTTTCTTGCCCTTGATGACCTTTGATGGCCAGGCGCTACACCCCACCGAACCCGGAATCCGATGGCTGTGGCTACCATGGGTTTTCTTTCCACCGTGAAATCCATGTCTCTTGATAACCCCGGAAAATCCTCGTCCCTTGGTAATACCGGTAATATCAACCTTCTCGCCAATTTTAAAAATATTGGGTGAAATCACCTGTCCTGGTTTAAAATTCTCAGGATTCTCCACCGGAACCTCTCTGAGAACCGAACCAGAGCTTAATCCGCTCTTCGCCAGGTGTCCCTTCATCGGCCGATTGATACGCTGTTCCAAATTAAGGCCGTAGTTCAGCTGCAGGGCATTGTATCCATCCCTGGCAACAGTTTTAACCTGAGTGACCACACAGGGGCCGATTTCGACGGCAGTCACCGGAACATATCGGCCGTCGGCATCAAAAAGGCCCAACATTCCCAATTTTTTTCCGATCAATCCTTTACACATAAATCGTATCGCTTTTCATTTGGGTATTATATTTATGTATTCCAAATATTCAATTTCATACATATATGCCATCAACAATAAAACCCGAGGCCATAGAAGACGGCAACTGGATAAATTTATAATTTAATCTCCACATCCACACCTGGAGAAAGATCCAGTTTCATCAAAGCATCAACTGTTTGCTGAGTTGGCTCCAGAATATCCAGCAACCGCTTATGTGTCCGGATTTCAAACTGCTCTCGTGATTTTTTATTGACATGCGGAGAGCGCAGCACACAATATTTGTTTATCTTCGTCGGCAACGGGATCGGCCCTACAATTTTGGCACCGGTCTTATTGGCCGTGTCAACGATATCGGTTGCCGATTGATCCAGCAGTTTATGGTCATATGCCTTCAACCGGATTCTTATCTTCGTGTTCATTATCATGACATGGTGCTTTCTTTTATCATACCAGATTATTCAATCACTTCACTGACCACGCCGGCGCCGACGGTTCGACCGCCTTCTCG